>CAYYRC010000007.1:0-8038 GCA_964474045.1 uncultured Actinomycetes bacterium | reverse complement strand
CCCGGCTCCAGCCCGAAGATGCTGGAGAAGGCGAAGGGCCTGCCGGCCGACCAGATCTTCATGGACATCGAGGACGCCGTCGCCCCGATCGCCAAGCCCGATGCCCGCAAGAACATCGTGGCTGCGCTCAACGAGGGCGGCTACGACGGCAAGGTGCGCGTGGTCCGCGTCAACGACTGGACCACCCAGTGGACCTACGCCGACGTCGTGGAGGTCGTCGAGGGCGCCGGCCAGAACCTGGACTGCATCATGTTGCCCAAGGTGCAGACCGCCGACCAGGTCGTGGCGCTGGACTTGCTGCTCACGCAGATCGAGAAGTCCATGGGCTTCGAGGTCGGCCGGATCGGCATCGAGGCGCAGATCGAGAACGCCATGGGCCTGATCAACGTCGACGCCATCGCAGCGGCCTCCCCACGGGTGGAGACCATCATCTTCGGCCCGGCGGACTTTATGGCCAGCATCAACATGAAATCGCTGGTGGTCGGCGAGCAGCCCCCGGGCTACACCGAGGGCGACGCCTATCACTACATCCTCATGCGCATCCTCATGGCCGCGCGCGCGTACGACAAGCAGGCCATCGACGGGCCCTTCCTGCAGATTCGCGACGTCGAGGCCTACCGCCGGGTGGCGGAGCGCTCGGCGGCGCTGGGCTTCGACGGCAAGTGGGTGCTGCACCCGGGCCAGGTCGATGCCGCCAACGAGGTCTACTCGCCGCGGCAGGACGACTACGACCACGCGGAGCTGATCCTGGACGCCTACGACTACTACACCTCAGCCGCGGGCGGCGCCCTGGGCGCGGTCATGCTCGGCGACGAGATGATCGACGAGGCCTCGCGCAAGATGGCCCTGGTGATCTCGGCCAAGGGTCGCGCCGCCGGGATGAAGCGCACCAAGTCCTTCACGCCGCCGGAGGCGTGACGCCGGCACCCGAGCCGATGGACCCCCAGGCCCCATCCGCTGCGATCGCCCAGATCGCAGACGGGTGGGGCCTGACCCTTGCCGGTCCAGCGGGTTCTCGCTACTCGGAAACCTGGTTCGCCCGCCGCGGTGACGAGCACGTCGTGCTCAAAGTCGGTGATCCGCTCGCGCGGCGGCGGGAGGCGGCGGCGCTGCGTGCCTATGGCGGCGGCCGGGGAGCGCCGGTGTGTCTCCTGTTGGAACACGACGAGCAGCGGGGGGCGCTGCTGCTAGAGCGGGTGCTGCTCGGCGATGACCTGCGGCCCCTGGCCCGTCGCGACGACGATGCGGCCACGGCCTTGGCGGCATCGCTCATGGTCGAACTCCAGGGGGCGGCGGGGGTGACGGGGGCGGCGCGGGCAGCGGGGGCCCGCCTAGGGCTGGATACGGCTGGCGGGGGCGCTTGGGACGAGCTGCCGCACCTGTCAATGCTCGCCGCCACCTTCGAGCGCTACTGGCGTGGCCCCGAGCATCCGCTGCCGCCGGCATTGGTGCGGTCCGCCGAACGCCTGGCGCTGGAGCTGACGGCTCCCGCGGCCGCGGACGCGGCGCTGCACGGCGACCTCAACCACGGCAACATCCTGCGTGCGGGCCTGGGCGACGCCGCAGATCGCTGGCGGGCGATCGATCCTCACGGCTGGGTCGGTGATCCGGTGTTCGACGCCGCCGCGTTCCTGCTCAACCCGACGGATGTGCTCGCTGACCACCCGACGCCGGCCCGGCTGGTCCGGCGAAGGGCTCGGATCCTGGCCGAGGGCACGGGCTGGGACAACGAGCGGCTGCTGGCCTGGGCGTTCGTCGGCGCGGTCGTGTCAGAGCTCTGGTGCTGGGAGGACCACGGCCTCATCGCCGGCGGCCCTTTGCGCCTGGCCACGCAGCTGCACCACTGACCCCAGCCTTCCCCGGGCCTGGTTTGCGCCGCTTGGCAGCGTTTGCGCCCGGTCTACTCGCCGCCAACGCGCCGAAGTGGCGCAAACGCGTGAGGGGGCGGCGGCGACGGTAGGGGTGCGGATGCGCGATACCTACTGGCCGGTAACATGTTTCCCAGCACCCCCGCCTGATCGAGCGGGGCCGATTCGCGGAGGTACGCACAATGGGTCGTTTGCTCGAGACAGAGGGCCTCACCGAGACGCAGCAGGACATCCTCAACGCCGTCCGCGATTTCGTGGACAACGAGATCATCCCGGTCGCGCAGGACCTCGAGCACAGCGACACCTACCCGACGGACATCGTCGAGGGCATGAAGGAGATGGGGATCTTCGGTCTGATGATCCCGGAGGAGTACGGCGGCCTGGGCGAGTCGCTGCTGACCTATGCGCTGGTGGTCGAGGAGATCGCGCGCGGCTGGATGAGTGTTTCCGGCATCATCAACACGCACTTCATCGTGGCCTACATGGTGATGCAGCACGGCACCGACGAGCAGAAGGCCGAGTACCTGCCGCGGATGGCCGCCGGCGAGCTGCGCGGCTCGTTCTCGATGTCCGAGCCCAACTGCGGCTCGGACGTGTCGGCCATCACCTCCCGGGCCACCCACGCGGGCGATGGCTACGTGCTCAACGGCCAGAAGATGTGGCTGACCAACGGCGGCTCCTCGACCCTGTGCGCCGTGCTCGTGCGCACCGACGAGGACGCACCTGAGGACGCCTCGGTCTACCGCAAGATGTCCACTTTCCTGATCGAGAAGCCCGCCGGCTTCGGCGAGGTGCTGCCGGGGCTGACCGTGCCGGGCAAGATCGACAAGATGGGCTACAAGGGCGTCGACACCACCGAGCTGGTGATGGACAACTTCGCCCTGCCCGCCTCGGCCATCCTCGGCGGCGTGCCCGGCAAGGGCTTCTACCAGATGATGGACGGCGTCGAGGTCGGCCGGGTCAACGTGGCGGCGCGGGCCTGCGGACTATCCGCGCGGGCCTTCGAGCTCGGCGTCGCCTACGCCCAGCAGCGCACCACCTTCGGCAAGACCATCGCCAACCATCAGGCCGTCGGCTTCCGGCTGGCCGACATGGCCACCAAGGTCGAGGCCTCGCACCAGATGATGGTCCGCGCCGCCCGCAAGAAGGACTCCGGCGAGCGCAACGACCTCGAGGCCGGCATGGCGAAGTACCTGGCCAGTGAGAACTGCAAAGAGGTCGTCGAGGACTCCTTCCGGATCCATGGCGGCTATGGCTACTCCAAGGAGTACGAGATCGAGCGGCTCTACCGGGAGGCGCCCATGCTGCTGATCGGTGAGGGAACCGCTGACATCCAACGGATGATTATTGCCCGGCGGCTGCTCGAGGACTACAAGCTGCGGGGTTAGCCTGGGATCACCGGGGTCGGGCCGTCCGGAACCGGCGGAGGCTTGGAGGCTGCTATGCCCGCGGGGATTCCACCTGCCGACCAGCTCAACTCCCGGGTGCTGCTGCAGGCTTTCGACACGTACGCCGGTGCCCAGGAGGCCGTCGACACCCTGAGCGACAAGCACTTCCCGGTCGAGCACGTGTCGATCGTGGGCGTGGATCTGCGCAGCGTCGAGACGGTCCTGGGCCGACTCAGCTGGGGACGTGCCGCGGTTTCGGGTCTGGCGATGGGAGCCTGGTTCGGGCTGCTGATCGGGCTCTTCGTGTCGCTCTTCGCCGGCGCCCAGAGCAGCACGCTGACGCTGATCTTGCTGGGGCTGCTCTACGGCGCGGCCTTCGGAATCGTCTTCGGGCTGGTCTCCTACGGGTTCACCGGGGGCAAGCGGGACTTCGTGTCGCGCAGCCAGCTCGTCGCCTCCAGCTACCAGGTGCTGGTGGACCCGAGCCACATTGGCCAGGCCCGGCAGCTGCTCGCCGCGCCGAGCAGCACCGCCGGCGCCGAACAGGGCGAATAGGACGCCGCTGCCGCTAGTGTCCCTTGCCAGCGGGCGCGCAGGGCGCCCCTGGTGGCACGGCTTGCCGGCTCGACGGCCGGAATGCTTCGGAAGGTGACGGCATGAAGGTGCTCAAGCGCATTCTCCTCGGTCTTGTGGCTGTGGTTGTCGCCCTCGTGGTGCTCGCCGTCGGGGTCCTCATGTGGTTCAACATCCCGCAGAACGCTGCGGGGATGGCCGCCGAGACCGTGTGCGCGGCGACTTTCGTCGCGGGACGCGAGCCAGACGCCCAGCAGATCATGGCCGACGACGTGCTGCCGGCCAGTGGCGTGCTGAAAGCCATCAGCACCGAGATCGACGAGCAGAACAAGACCGTCTCGGCGAGGTTCCTGGGCCTCTTCGGCCGCACCGCGGCGCTGGCGCCCGACCGCGGCTGCGTGCTCGACCTGTCGCCGGACCCGACAGCCGAGGGCTACCAGCCGCCAGCGCTAGACCCCGCGCCCTGGCCTGCCGGCGATGCGGCAACGCCCGGCGCAGCGTCGGCCGCGCTCGAACAGGTCGTCGATGCGGCCTTCGAGGGCGCCGGCGACCCCGCGGCGGCGAATGCTCGCGGCGTCGCAGTGGTCCAGGGCGGTCAACTGCTGGCCGCCAAGGAGGCGCCCGGGTTCGATCCGAACGTGGCGCTGCACGGCTGGTCCATGACCAAGACGATCGCGGCGATGCTGTTCTACAAGAAGGCCCAAGAGGTCGGACTCGACCTGAGCCTGCCCGTCGTCGATGCCATCCCGGCCGACCGGGCCCCCAGCTGGGTGGCGCAGTGGAAGCAGGACGGCAGGGCCCAGATCACCGTCGCGGACCTGCTGTTCATGCGCGACGGCCTGGACCTCAACGAGGGGTACGGCCCGACGGACGACGTGGTGCAGATGCTCTACGGCGAGCCCGACATGTCGGGGTGGGCCGCTGAGCATCGGCTGGAGTCGAAGCCAGGTACGCAGTGGGAGTATCTGAGCGCGACGTCAAACATCCTGGCCGCCGTCACCCGGAGCCTGTTCGCAACTGACGAGCAGTACCTCCAGTACGCCAACTCGGCGCTGTTCCAGCCGTTGGGAGCTGAGTCCGCGACCCTGCAGACCGACACTGCGGGCACCTGGGTGGGATCCTCCTACCAGTGGGCCAGCGTGCGCGACTGGGCCAAGTTCGGGCAGCTCATGCTGGCCGACGGCGTGTGGCAGGGCCAGCAGGTGATCCCTTCGGGCTGGTGGCAGCTGGCGGGAACGCCGGCCATGTCGAGCGGACCCGGGCTGGGCTACGGGGCGCAGACGTGGCGCCTGGGCGACCCGGTTGAGGGAGCCTGCAAGGACACGGCGGGGGTCCCCGCGGACACGTTGGCGATGGAGGGCCATTGGGGCCAGATCGTGGCGATGGTGCCGTCCCGGGATGCCGTCGTCGTGAGGCTGGGCTGGACGTTCCGCAAGGGCCAGTTCGATGACTGCCAGTTCATCAGCGACGTGCTGGCTGCTCTGCCGCCGAAGGCACCGCAGTCGTCGCAGGGCTGATCCCCAGGCCGGGGTCGGGGTCGGGGGCCGGGAGGGCCAGCTCGGCCCAGACCACCTTGCCGCGATTCCTGGGGCTCCAGCCCCACTCGCTGCTCAGGGCCGACACGATGCGCAGGCCGCGGCCGCCGGTCCCGGCGGCTGGTGCTGCGGATCTCGGGGCATCCGGACTGCGATCGGCCACCTCGACCCGGAGGCGTCCGCGGTCGTAGGCGAGCCTGATGCCGGTGATGCCACCGCCGTGGAACGCCGCGTTGGCCGTCAGCTCGGCCACCACCAGCTCGGCATCGGCGACGACAGGTCCCAGCCCCCAGTCCGTCAACACCTGCGCGGCCGCCCGCCGCGCCGACCTGGGGTCGTCGGCGTCGAACGCGGTCTGCAGCGGCGGTTCCACGTGAGAGTCCTTCCCGCCGCTCGGGCCGGCTAAACCCACGTCCGATGTGTCGCCAGGTCCTGCCAGGTCGCCGTCAACGCTGCTACGACCTCAGCCGGACACTCGGTGTTGGGCGAGTGCCCAGCACCGTCGAAGACCTCCACGCCCACCCCCAGGCCAGCCGCCATCTCCCGCTGCAGCTGCGGCCACCAGACGTCGTCGTCAGTGCCGAACATGACGGAGACTGGCACCGAGCTGGCGCGCAACTCGTCGGTGAGGTCCGGCTCGGCCAGCAGGATGCCGGCCTTGGCCCGCAACCCGTGCGGGCTGTTGGCCAGCCAACGGCGCTCCAGAAAGGCCTGGATCTCGGCGGCCGGCTCGACCGCGCCGCTCTGCGCGTCCAGCAGCCGCTTCGCCTGCCAAATGTCTGCCAGATCGACGTCGGGGAGGAGCTGCCGCAGCAGCTCCAGCGGTGGGCGCTGGTGCTGCGGAATGGCCGCCGGGCCGCTGCCGAGCAGGATGAGCGAGGACAGGAAGTCAGGGTCCGCGATCGCCGCCCGACGCGCGATGAGGCCACCCATGGAGTGTGCGACGACGTGCGGACGTGGCCCGCGCGGCCACAGCGCGAGGCTGACCTGGTGCAGCTCCGAGGCGAGCAGGTCCGCGGCGGCGGCGTCGTCCTCGCCCCAGGCCGCCGCGCAGTCGGCGGCTACCTGCGACTCATGCTGGCCGAGCTGGTCGATCGCCGCGACGTCGTAGCCCGCCAGCGCCAACGGCTCGAGCATCGTCAGGAAGTCTTCCTTCGAACCGGTGAACCCCGGCACCAGCAGCACCCGCCCGGCGGCCGGCCCCGCAGATGTGTCGGCACCAGGGTGCCGCAGGGTCGCGATCCGGCCCCGATCGACGGCGATCGCCATCCTTGCCGCACCCGAGGGGAGGGCAAGGGTAGCCGGGATACTCACGCGTTGCACAATAGTCGCCGTGACTCGTACCATCGCCGTGGCCAACCAGAAAGGCGGAGTGGCCAAGACCACCACCGTCGCCTCGCTGGGCGGAGCCCTGGCGGAACTCGGACGCAAGGTGCTGCTCGTCGACCTCGACCCGCAGGCCTGCTTGACCTACTCCCTCGGGCTCGACCCGGAGGACCTCGAGTTCTCGATGCACGACGTGCTGCTCGGCCGCGTCGATGTGCGTCTGGTCATCACCCCGACTGACGAGGGTCCGGACCTGCTCCCTGCCACGATCGACCTCGCCGGCACGGAGGCGCACCTGCTCACCCGTACCGGGCGGGAATACGTGCTCCGCACCGCGCTGGAGGAGGTGGAGGGCGACTACGACGACATCCTCATCGACTGCTCGCCATCGCTAGGCGTGCTCACCGTCAACGCGCTCACGGCCGCGGACTCGGTGCTCATCCCGATGCAGCGCGAGACGCTCTCGCACCGCGGCGTGCGACAGCTGCTCGACACGGTGCAGGACGTGCAGCGGCTGTGCAACCGTGAGCTGTCGGTCCTGGGCGTGCTGCCGACGATGTACGACGGTCGAACCAACCTCGCGCGGCGGACCTTGGCCGATGTGGAGGAGCGGTACGGTTTGACCGTGATCCGGCCACCCATCACGAAGTCTGTGCGCTTCGCCGAGGCGCCTTCGGCGGGTCGCAGCGTCCTGTCCACGGCCTCTAGCTCGCGGGGTGCCCAGGCGTACCGGAAGGTTGCCCAGCGCATCGCGGAGTCCTCTCCGTGAGCCCCGCGGCGCCGCGGCAGCAGCGTCCGAAGCCCGGCACTTTCGATCGCATCCGGAGCAAGGACAGCGAGCGTCCGCCGACGGGCGACCCGCTGGGCAAGCAGGTGCTGTTCTCAACTTCGGTGGACCAGCCGCCGTCGCTGGGCAGTGCGGCGCTGGACTGCCCCAAGTGCGGGCGGCGCACCATCGTGTCGCTGCCGCAGTTGATGAAGCTGTCCACGACCGGCGTGCACGCGCCGCTGCCCAAGCGGGGCCACCGCGCTTGGATCAAATGTCCCGCCTGCGGCGAGCGCGGGTGGCTGCAGGTCGTCATCGGCCGCTAACCCACGGGCCGCGGGCCTGTGCCCAGGCGCGTCAGCTGTCGCCGCTGGGCTTGGTTTCCTGGCCGCCGCGGGTGCGGCGGCGCTTGCGCGGTTTGCGCGCTGACGGCTTGTCGCCGTCCTTCGATGTGTCGCGGCTCTTGGCTTGCCCGCCCCCGGAACGGCCGTTCCTGCTGCCACCACCGCTGCGCCGGCGCGAGTCGCCGCGTCGATCGTCGCGCTGCGAGTTCGAGTGGCCGCCGTGCTTGCCGGTCTCGCC
>CAYYRC010000006.1:0-120175 GCA_964474045.1 uncultured Actinomycetes bacterium | reverse complement strand
CCGACACCGACACCATCCTCACCACCCGCAAAACCGAAGCCGACGACTACTACGCGTCGTGGCAGCGCTCGACGCTGACCCCGGACGAGCTGCTGGTGCAGCGCCAGGCGCTGGCCGGGCTGCTGTGGAGCAAGCAGTTCTACAACTACCACGTCACCCGCTGGCTGCGCGGCGACCCGACGGCCCCTCCCCCGCCGGCCCAGCGCTGGCACGGGCGCAACAGCAACTGGAAGCACATCGTCAACGAGGACGTGCTGCTCATGCCCGATCCCTGGGAGTACCCCTGGTACGCCGCATGGGACCTGGCCTTCCACGCCGTGACCATCGCGATGATCGACCCCGCGTTCGCCAAGGGCCAGTGCCTGCTCATGCTGTCCAGCCTCTACCAGCACCCCCACGGCGAGATCCCGGCTTATGAGTGGGATTTCAGCAATGCCAACCCACCCGTGCTGGCGTGGGCGGTATGGCAGATCTACCTGCTGGATGCGGCGAGCAGCGCCGACGGTCAGGGCGACCTCGGATTCCTGGCCACCGCGTACCGCCAGCTGCTGACCTACCTGAGCTCGTGGCTCAACACCAAGGACCCGCTGGGCAAGGACCTGTACGCAGGCGGGTTCCTGGGGATGGACAACATCGGCATCTTCAACCGCGACGAGACGCTGCCCACCGGCGGCCAGCTCGTGCAGTCCGACGGCACCGCGTGGGTCGCTCACCTGGTGATCCAGATGGCCGAGATCGCCCTCGAGCTCAACCGCCACGCGCCCGGCTACCCACAGGACATCGAGAAGATGCTGCTGGACTTCGCCATCGTCACCGACTCCCTGGAGCACGGCCGCGACGGGGTGAGCCTGTGGAACCACGAGGTCGGCTTCTACTGCGACGCCATCGTGCAGGCCGACGGGTCGCAGTCACAGCTGGGCGTGATCTCGATGCAGGCGCTCATCCCACTCTTCGCCGTGGCGACGGTGCAGGTGGCGCAGCCGGGATCGGACGAGGAGAGCGGCTACGGCCTGGCGCCCGAGCTCATCGCGCTGCGCCAACACGTGCTGGCCCACCACCCCGAGTTCCGCGGCTCGGTCGCCCTCACGCCCGACCAGGGCGACGGCAGCGCGATGCTTTTCGCCGCCGTGCGCCCGGAGCGGTTGGAGCGGATGCTGGAGCGGATGCTCGACCCGGCGCAGCTGCTGGGCGACCACGGCATCCGGTCGATGTCTGCGGCCTACCGCGACGACCCGTACGTGTACTACGTGGGCAAGGAGCGCCATGAGCTGCCGTACTGGCCGGCCGAGTCCCGCGACTGGATGTTCGGCGGCAACTCCAACTGGCGGGGACCCATCTGGTTCCCCATAAACCTGCTGCTCATGCAGTCGCTGCTGGCCTACGACTCGTTCTTCGGCGACACCTTCAAGGTGGAGTACCCGGTCGGCAGCGGCGAGACCAAGCGCCTCTACGACGTGGTGACGGACCTGGGCGACCGGATGTGCTCGATCTTCGTGCGCGGCGAGGACGGCCGGCGCGTCGTGTTCGGCGACAACGACTACTTCCAGAACGACCCCCATTGGCGCGACCTCGTGCCGTTCTACGAGTACTTCGACGGCGACGACGGGCACGGCCTGGGGGCCAGCCACCAGACCGGCTGGACCGCCACCGTGGCGATCATGCTGCAGCTCGGCGGCAGCCTCCGGCTGCGGGGCTAGTCGTAGCTGACGTCGTTCCAGGCCGATCGGAGCTGGGCGGCTCCTGCGCTCACCGCCGCGGGGCTGCTTGCTTCGTCCAACCACTCCGCGGGCAGCGTCTCGGCCGAGCCGGCTGTGGCCTCCGCCGCCGTCGCGGCGAAGGCCTCGCGCACTGTCGGCAGGAGCGCGTCGGGGCAACCGGTCAGGTCGACGAAGATGGGCGGATCCCACGCCAGCTCGGCGATCGCGTCGGTGATGGCAGGCGCCGGCGAGCTGCCGCGCGCGACACCGGCACGGATGCGGTAGTCCGGCTGGGACGGGGAGCGCTGCAGGCAGACCAGCAGCCGGGCATCGTCCTCGGCCGTGCCCACCAGCGCGAGCGTGGTCAGGCGGGCACCGTCACCGCCATCCAGGCTCCCCCAGGTGACGATTGGCTCCACACCGCTGCCGGGATGGGGTCGGGGAAGCAGGAGCAGCCGTCGATCGCTCCCCGCGGGAACCTGGCCGTCCATGGCGGTCAGGACGGCGTCGATCGACGGCTGCCAGAGCGATGCGAGCACACCCATCGCCGTCAGCTCGGACGCGGTCGGGTCGCGCTGGAACAACTCGGGCTCGGTTTGCACGGGGGCGTCGGCCAACAGCCCCTCGGGCATCTCGGCCGCGCCGGACGCGACCTCCAAGGCGATCGTGGCGAGCACCTCTGGCGCTCCCTCGACCACCCCGGCGGCCAGCATGTGCTCCAGGGCGAAGTCCATGGTGAAGGCCCGGAACACCAGCTCGCCGTGCTCGGCGACCGTCCAGGCGCCGGCGACCCCAGGAGCCTCGCCGGCCAGGATCAGCCAGTTGAGGGCGTTGGCCAGGGCGTCGGAGTCGGTGTCGGGGTCAGCCGGCGCAGCCCGGCAGGCGCGGGCCTCGAAACCGTGGCCCAGACCGAGCTGCTCCTGCATGCGGCCCGTCAGCGTCATGGACTCCAGCGGGATCTGGAAGCCGCGGCCCTCGTCGGCGTCGTCGGCGTCGTCGGGGCGATCCAGCGCCCCGGTCAGGATCGCCGCGGTCTGGCCGAGGTCGGCCCAGCGCCGATCCAGGGGTGCGAGCACCCACTCGGGTCGTGCCCGCAGGGAGTCGGCGTAGGTCATGAGGTGGTGGGGCTCGGTGCGCGCGCCAGCCGCGCCCTCGGGGAAGCTCACGGCCACCTCGCCTCCCACGGCGTCGGCCAGCGCCGGCGCCACGGCTGTGGCGTGCCACATGCTGATGAGCGCCGCGTCGATCCACCGCAGGATCGGCAGCTGCCACTGCGCCGGGCAGTCCACGGACGTGTGGGCCACGATCCGCCCCTCGCTGGGCTCGACGACGTAGGCCCACCCGGCGGAGAATCGGTTGAGCGACGTGCAGATGGCGGTGGCGCGGTCGAGGTCGGTCAGCCCGGTGACGATGTCGCAGGTGGCGCTGTGCCGCAGCATCTGGCCGTCGTCGGGGCTGGGCGGGGGCCACGGCGACGCCGAGATCGTGACCCGCTGACGCAGGAAGTAGGGCCAGTGGTCGAAGCCGTCGGGGGCGTCCGCGCTCCACTCCGGGTCGCAGTAGAACAGTTGGTGGCGCAGCCAGTCCGTGTCCACCCGGTCCACGCCGAGCATCACATCAGCCGGCTGGCCTGGTACACCCCGACCGCCGAACCCAGCGTCTCGTGCAGGTTCTGCCGCCCGATGATGTCCATCACGCCGTGCTTCTCCATGAGTTCCTCGACCTCGTACCGGGTGCGCGCCAGCCAGAGCTCCGCTCCGGCATCTTTGACCGCGACCGCCAATTCCTGCAGCGTGTCCAGGCTGGTCGTATCCAGGTTGGGCGACGCCTCCATGTTGACCAGCAACACCTCCGTGTCCTCGTCCATGGCGTCGATCGCCTCGTCGAAGAAGTCCGGCGCGTTGATGAAGAACAGCGGCGCGTTGTAGCGGAAGACCACCAGCCCGGGGACGGTGTCGGAGTCCTCGTGGGTGTCGATGCCGTGCATGCTCGCGCTCATCGGCGTGAAGCCGAGCACCGACACCGTGGGTCGCGCCATGCGGGCCAGGAAGGCGAAGATCGACAGCGCGATGGCGATGCCGATGCCGGGCAGGATGCCGAAGAAGAGCACCGCCAGGGTGCAGATCGCCGCGATCGCGTACTCGTTGCGGTGCAGGCGGCGCAGCTTGCGCCACTGCGGCACCTCCACCAGCGTGAAGGCGGCGTACAGGATGATCCCGGCCAGGCCCGCCTGCGGGATCTTGGCCAGCACGGCGCCCAGGATGAGCGGGGCGATGAGGATGATCCCCGCCACGACGACCGCGTAGTGCTTGCTGGTCGCGCCCGAGACTTTGGCCAGCGCCGTGCGGGAGCTCGACGCGGACACGGGGTAGCCGCCGAAGAAGCCGGTGGCGAACTGCGCACCGCCGAGGGCGACCATCTCGCGGTCCGGGTCTGAGCGGGTGCCGTCGCTGATCGCGCGCGAGGTGATCATGACATCGGTGAAGGCGACGGCGGCGACCGTGATGGACGGCCAGATGAGTGCCTGCAGGGCGTTCATGCTCAGGTCCGGGATGGCGAACTTGGGCAGCGACGAGCTGACCGGGCCGATCGTGGGGATGCCCAGCAGGATGCCGAGCGGGATGGCCACCGCGAGGGCCACCACCGCGCCGGGGATGCGGGTGGTGAACTTCGGCATGCCCCAGGCGATCACCGCCACGAGCAGGCCCACCGCCAGGGTCTTGAAGTTCGGCATCGTCCACTGGGTCTCGGTGATGAGCTTCCACAGGTTGTCGGTGTTGGCGTCGATGCCGGTCAGCTTCTGCAGCTGCGACATCACCATCAGCACCGCGATGCCGGTCAGGTACCCGACCAGCACCGGCAGCGACAGCAGGTCGGCGAGGAACGCCGCGTTGATCAGCCGGCCCAGCACCAGCACGATGCCGACGATGGCGGCCATGATGGGCAGCACCATCGCCGGCTCCATCCCCGCGGCGGCCGCCGCCGGCGCGGCCGCCGCCGCGGCCATCAGCGCGACCGTGGACTCCGGGCCGACCGACATCCATTTGTGCTTGCCCAACAGGGCGTAGGCCAGCAGCGGGATGATGGCCGTCGAGAGCCCGACCGCGGCGCCGACGCCGGCGAGGCTGCCATAGGCCATGGCTTGTGGGATCAAGTAGGCGCCCACCGCGACACCGGCCAGCAGGTTGCCCACTGTGAACCAGTTGCGCGGCTGCATCTCGCCGAACTTGGCCCGGATCCACTCCGGCATGGGTTCCTCCGCATCAGCGCCTGATAGTGCGGATGCAGACTAGGGGAAAACGGCACGTGAACGCGGCTTCAACTGCAAGGCCGACGCAGCGACGCACTAGCCTGCGCCTGTGCACTCGTTCTGGGCCACCGCAGCTGTGGTGGCGTACCTGGGATGGGGCATCGCGACGAGCCCGCTGCCGATCGCCGGCCTGGCAGTCATGTTGCTGTCGGACCGGGCTCGGACCACGGCGTGGGCCTTCACCGGGACGTGGCTGGCGTGCCAGGTCGTGGCGGTGTGCGCGCTGACCGCCGTGGGCGGGCTGTTCGCCGGCATCGACCTGACCACGCGCGTCAAGCGCGACCTCGGCTGGGCCATGCTCATCGTGGGCGCCCTGATGGTGGTGACCGCCGGGGTGGTGTACCTGCGACAGCGGCGCGACCCGTCGTCGCGTGCCGGCGCCCACACCCGCGATTTCCTGCAGCGTGCCGCGCAGGCGGGCCCAAGGTCGGCGGCGTCGATGGCGGTCGGCACGGCGCTGGTGAACCCCACGAACCTGCCTTATTGGGCAGGGATGGCCATCGTGATCCAACGCGCCCGCCTGGAGCTGCCGCAGGACGCGGCGCTGGTGGCGATCGGGGCCATCGCGGCCAGCATCACGTTCATCGCCATCTCGTTGCTGGTCTTGGCGCTCGGGCACCGCCTGGACCGGCCGCTGGACTGGGCGCGCAAGGAACTGGTCAAGTACTCGGCGAGCATCGTCCCGGGTTTCCTCGTCACCAGCGGCGTCGTCCTCGCCCTGCTCGGAGCTAGCGACCTCGGCTGGTTGTGACGATCCTCAGCACTGTCTGAGCCGCGCCGGCGGCACCGCCCTCCGCGGCCATCCGGGTAGCCGCCATCCCCGCCCGCTCGCGCCGCCAGGGCTCGCCCACCGCACGTGCCAGCGCGGCACCGATCGCCGCCCGGGACCAACGCGCCCGCGGCACCGGCGGCGGAGCCACCCCGAGCGCCTGCAGCCGACGGGCCCAGAACGGCTGATCGCCCCACAGCGGCAGCGACACCGACACCGCCCCGGCGGCCAATGCGGTCTGCGCAGTGCCGGCGCCGGCATGGTGCACTACCGCGGCGCACCGCCCGAAGACCGCGTCGTGGGGCAACTCCCCCACCTCCAGCACCGAGCCGCCGCCGTCGGCGCCGGGGCGCAGCCCGGCCCAACCGCCCGACAGCAGCACCCGAACGCCCACGTCGCGGGCAGCGCCGAGCAGCGCCGCCGACAGCTCCTCCGGCCGCGCCACCGTGGCGCTGCCCAGGCCCATGTACACCGGCGCCGGCCCATCGGCCAGGAACCGCTCCACCGCCGTCGGCACCGCCGCTCGCGAGGCCAGCTGCCAGGCGCCGGTGACGTGGATGTGGTCGTGCCAGTCGCTCGGGCGCGGCGCCAGCACCTGCGACCAGCCCGCGACGACCGGCAGCTCCGCTCGCACCTTGCGCCCCGGCCCGACCCAGCCCAGCGGCGCCAGCCCCGCGCGCCGCCGGTAGGCGGCGACGCTCGAGCCGAACAGCCGCCAGCCGATGATGTCGAGCAAGTAGTGCGACGGGTAGTTCAAGGGTCCGAGATCCCGCCCTGGGGACACCAGCAGCGAGGGCCACGCGCGCGTCGGCGACACCGGCTGCAGCACCGCCCAGATCGCGGGGATCCCCAACGCCTCGCCCACGTGGTAGGCGCTCACCGCCAGCGTCGAGAACACGACCGCGTCGGCCGAGGGCAACTCGCGCTCCAGGGCCTCCGTGACGTCGTCGAAGAGGTGGGCGCCCAGGTCCCGCAGCCGGCGCAGCGCACGGAGCTGGCTGCGCGACTCCAGCAGCTCCAGCCCGGCCTGCGTGGCCAGCAGCTCGCGCGGGTCGCCGGGCATGGTGCGGAACGCCACGCCGTGTTCCGCCGCCAGCCCGGCGTGCTCGGCATGGGTCAGCAGTACCGGCCTGGCACCGGCGCGCTGCAGTTCCTTGGCCAGCGCCACGAAAGGCTGGGCGTCGCCGCGGGACCCCGCCACCACCAAGGCGATCCGCGGTCCCCCGGATCCGGCCATGCAGCCACCATAGGCCGCGCAGCAACCGATGCGAGACAATGGTCAACATGGCTCACGTCACCCTGGAACAGCTCTCCGACGTCTTCTCCCGCCTGGCTCCCGGTGCGCGCGTCGTCGCCTCCGGCAACTTCGCCACGCCCATGCCGCTCATCCGGGCGTTCGACGCCGCGCAGGAGGTCTACACCCTGCACATGCTCAACGCGCACGGCGACCTGCCGAACCGGGAGGGCGTGACGCTGGAGACCACGTTCGTGGGGCCGGGCATGCGCGACCGCCCCGGCTTGCAGTACGTGCCCTGCCGACTGTCGATGGTGCCGCTGCTCTTCGCCGGCCCGCTCCCGGTCGATGTCGTCCTGCTGCACGTCTCGGCACCCCGGGACGGGCGCGTGAGCCTGGGCCTGGAGGTCAACGTGCTGCCGGCGGCCATCGAGGCCGTGCGCGCCAGCGGCGGCCTGGTGGTCGGGATGGTGAACCGCAACATGCCCTACCTGTACGGCGACGCCGAGGTGCTCGTGGGCCACTTCGACTACCTGGTGGAGGTCGACGACGAGCTGCCGTCGATCAACCCGGGCCTGCCCGACGAGCAGAGCCAGCGGATCGGCGACCACGTCGCCGAGCACATCCCCGACGGCTCCACTATGCAGCTGGGGATCGGGTCCATCCCCGACGCCGTGCTGCACTCGTTGCACGGGCACCGCGGCCTGACCCTGTGGTCGGAGATGTTCTCCGACGGCGTGCTGCGCCTGGAGCAGGAGGGTGCGCTGGATCGCGTCCGACCCATCGTGGCGAGCTTCATCTTCGGCAGCCAGGAGCTGTACGAGTGGGTCGACCGCAACCCGCGCGTGCGCCTGCTGCGGACCGAGAAGACCAACGACCCGGCGATCATCGCGCGGCACCCGCGGATGATGTCGGTCAACTCCGCGCTGCAGGTGGATCTGTTCGGACAGGCCAACGCGTCCACGATCAAGGACCGCATCTACTCCGGCATCGGCGGTCAGACCGACTTCATCGTCGGCGCCATGCACGCCCCGGAGGGCAAGGCGTTCATCGCGCTGCCCTCGTGGCACGAGAAGAGCAAGACCTCGACCATCGTCGGGCGCCTGGCAGTGCGCGTGACGAGTTTCCAGCAGACCGCGGTCGTCACCGAGCAGGGCATGGCGCACCTGTGGGGGCGCAGCCAGTCCGAGCAGGCCCGCGAGCTGATCGACCGGGCGGCGCACCCGATGGCGCGCGAGGACCTGGAGCGCAAGGGCCGAAAGCTGGGCCTGCTCGGCCACTGAGCGCGCGCCTGGCGATCCTGCGACACACGGGGTCGGCGGGGCTACGCTGACCCGAGTCCGCAGCCGTCTCCGCCGCCCCTCGGGAGTGCCCGTGTCAGCCAATCCTGACAGCGATCCGCGCCACCAGCCGCAGCCGCCCGGCGTGGTCATCAAGTCCCCGCAGTTCGAGGCGCTCATCGACGCCCTCGCGGCCGAGATGGGGACGAGCACGAAGTCCATGACGGGCCAGGTGGAGTCCTGCCTGGACGAGATGTGCGTGCAGCCGAGCACGACGCAGAGCTCCCAGGTCATCTGGCGCAAGCTGAGCAGCTACATGACCAGGTCCTACAAGGTGGACGTGGACGACTTCGGCCTGTCCGAGCTGCGCACGCTCGGCCAGGACGCGTCGCTGATCTTCCTCCCCAACCACAAGTCCTACCTGGACCCGATCATCCTGCGGTCCACGCTGTCCAAGTGGGGGTTCCCCGGCAACTATGTGCTGGGCGGGGACAACCTGGCGTTCTGGCCGATGGCGCCGCTGGCCCGCCGCAACGGCATCGTGTTCATCCGCCGCGAGTTCAAGGGCGACGAGGTCTACAAGAAGACGCTGCGGACCTACCTGGCCTACCTGATGGGCAACAACGCCAACCTGGAGTGGTACATCGAGGGCGGCCGGTCGCGCTCGGGCAAGCTGCGCCCGCCGCGCTACGGGATCCTGAGCTACGTGGTGGACGCGTTCACCTCGGCCGGCGACGAGACCGCCTACTGCGTACCGGTGTCGATCACCTACGACCAGCAGCATGAGATCGGCGCCATCTCGGCCGAGGAGTTGGGCGCCAGCAAGTCGCCGGAGTCGGTCAAGTGGCTGTTCCAGTTCGCCGGGGACCAGTCCCGCCGGCTGGGCCGCGTGCACCTGCGCTTCGGCGAGCCGCTGTCCATCGGCGATGCGATGACGAGCGTCCGCGACGCCGAGGTGCTGAAGGCCGCCGAGGACGGCACCCCGGTGCCGATCGACCTGGACCGCTACGCGGTGCCGAAGATCGCCTTCGAGCTGATGCACAGGATCAACCAGGTCACGCCGATCACGCCGACCTCGCTGGTGACGTTCGCCCTGCTGGACAACGACGACCGGGCGCTGACGGTGGAGGAGGGCGCGAGCGTGCTGTCCCCCGTGCTCGACTACATCGCGGAGCGCGGCCTGCCGCTGACCTCCGACGTCGAGACCACCGCCACCGGCGGTCTCTACCAGTCGATCAAGCGGCTGGTCCGCGAGGGCGTGGTGGAGCGCTACGACGGCGGCACCGAGCCGGTGTTCCGCATCGCCGCGGACCGCATGCACGAGGCCGGGTTCTACCGCAACTCCATCGCCCATCACTTCCTGACGCGCGCCATGGTCGAACTGGCCCTGGTGAAGGTCGGCGAGGAGGGCTCCACAGACGTCGTCGGGGACACCTGGCGCGAGGTGAAGCAGCTGGAGGACCTGCTCAAGTACGAGTTCTTCTTCCCCACCCGCTCCGAGCTGGCCGAGGCCGTGGCCCGCGAGGTCTCGCTGGTCGTGCCCGACTGGGAGCAGGAGCAGTGGGATCCCAAGACGATCCTCACCACGCTGCGCAAGACCCCCATGCACGTCGCCCACCGCACCATCGGGCCGTTCCTGGAGGCCTACGAGGTGGTGGCGATCCTGCTGGCCAACCGCGCGCCCAGCCGGCCGGTGGACCGCAAGGAGTTCCTGGACGAGTGCATCGGCGTGGCGCGGCAGTGGTGGTACCAGCGCCAGCTGCACTCGCCGGAGTCGATCTCCAAGAACCTGTTCGCCGGCGCGATGCAGCTGGCCGGCAACCGCGACCTGCTGGGCACCGGCGGCGAGGAGCTGCGGGAGCGGCGCAAGGCGTTCGCCGACGAGCTCAGCGGCGCCGTCCGGCGCGTGCAGGTGATCCGACGTATGGCAAACGAACGCGAGGGCCTGGCCCGAGAGGAGCCCAAACCGTGACCGATCTGGGATGGTTGCTGGAGGACGTGTCGAACTCGCCGGACGGGCCGCAGGTGGGCGCGTTCTTCGACTTCGACGGCACGCTGATCGACGGCTATTCGGCCAAGGCGTTCTTCACCGACCGCCTGCGCAACCGTGACATCGGCTTCCGCGAGCTGATGCGGACGGTGGTCGAGAGCGCCCGGGTGGAGCGGCGCGGCGCCGACATCAGCCGGCTGATGAACGTGGCGGTGTCCGGCCTGGAGGGTCGGACCCTGGACGATGTCGATGCTGCGGCGGACAAGCTGTTCCGCAAGAAGATCGCCGGGATGATCTTCCCCGGGGCCCGCGCCCTGGTCGAGGCCCACGCCGCCAAGGGGCACACGATCGTGATCGCCTCGTCCGCCACTCCGCCGCAGATCGTGCCCGCGGCCGACGACCTGGGCATCACGAACATCATCGCCACCCAGTTCGCCGTCGACGACGAGGGCAAGCTGACCGGCGAGGTGGACGGCGAGATCCGCTGGGGCGTGGGCAAGTCCCAGGCGGTCGAGGACTTCGCGGCCGAGCACGGTGTGGACCTGTCGGAGTCCTTCGGCTACTCCAACGGCGCCGAGGACCTGCCCTTCCTGGAGGTCGTGGGGCGCCCCCGTCCGCTCAACCCGGACGAGAAGCTGGAGGAGATCGCCGGCGAGCGGGACTGGCCGGTGTCGCGGCTGTTCCAGCCCAAGTCCATCGGACCGGCCGACGTCGCGCGCAGCCTGCTGTCCTACGGCGCGCTGGGCTTCGGCGTGGCCGTCGGCGTGGGCACAGCGGTGGCCAACCAGAGCCGTCGGGCGGGAGCGAACCTGGCAGCGAGCGTCGGCTCGGACCTGGCGCTGGCGGCCGGCGGCATCAACCTGAACGTCATCGGCCAGGAGAACCTGTGGGCCGCGCGCCCGGCGGTCTTCCTGTTCAACCACCAGAGCCAGCTCGACGTGCTGATCCTGGGTGCGCTGCTGCGGCAGGACTTCACCGGCGTGGCGAAGATCGAGGCCTCGCACGACCCGATGTTCGCCCCCGTGGGGTACCTCATGGACATCGCCTACATCGACCGCGGCAACAGCTCCGAGGCCCGCAAGGCCCTCGGCCCCGTGGTCGAGGCGCTGCAGAACGGCCGATCGATCGCCATCGCCCCGGAGGGCACGCGCTCACCCACGGACAAGATCCTGCCGTTCAAGAAGGGTCCCTTCCACATTGCGATGCAGGCAGGTGTGCCGATCGTGCCGATCGTGATCCGCAACGCCGGCGAGCTCATGCGGCCCAAGGCCTACTTCATGGCCCCGGGTCGGCTGGACGTGCGGGTGCTGCCGCCGATCGATACGTCGGACTGGAGCGTCGCCGACTTGGACGAGCACGTGGCCGAGGTTCGCCAGATGTACATCGACGCCATGACCTCGTGGCCGGTGTATGTCGAGCCGTCGCACGAGTAGCTGGCCTCTTCCCGGCGAAGCCCGGGTCTACCCGCGCCCCTCCGCCGCCACCCGCAGGTCAGCGGCGAACGAGTCGAACATCGCCTGCAGGTCGGGGCGGGTGCGGCCGATGACGAAGGCCAGCGGACCTGAGTAGTCCTCGTACATCTCGAAGCGAACCCCGTTGTCCGAGTCCCCGAGCAGAAACGTCCAACTGGCGGTGAACAGGCCGAACGGCAAACCCTCGCGCCACACCATGCGGTTCTCGGGCTCGTACTCGACCACCTTGGCACCATGGCCGTGGGTGGGGTCGGCGTTCGTCACCACGCTGATGGATGCGCCAGGGTCGATCTCGCCGTCGACGCGCAGCACGGCGCTGTTCCACCTCGGGTAGCCCGCGGCGTCGGTGATCAGGAGCCACACGACCTCGCGGCACGACGCGATGTCGATACCGGTCTCGAAGCGTGGCACGCCGAAACACTAGCCGATCAGCCGATGGCCGCACCCCCGCCACACCACTCCACCGGTGCGGCCCCCTGCGCGGCCAGGGCAGCATTCGCGCGGCTGAAGGGACGCGAGCCGAAGAAGCCACGGCGGGCGGACAGCGGGCTGGGGTGAGCGCTGGCGATGACCGGCGTCCTCGGCCCCAGCAGCGGCCGCAACCCCTGCGCGTCGCGGCCCCAGAGGATCGCCACAAGCGGTCCGCCACGAGCGGCCAGCGCCGTGACCGCGGCCTCGGTAACCACCTCCCAGCCCTGGTTCCGGTGGCTGCCCGGCGCACCCGGGCGCACGGTGAGCACCCGGTTGAGCAGCAGCACCCCTGCGGCGCTCCAGGCAGCCAAGTCGTCGGGCAGGTCGCACCCCAGGTCGTCGCGCAACTCGGTGCCGATGTTCACCAGGCTGGGCGGCAGCGGGACGGTGCCGGGCGGCACGGCGAACGACAGGCCCACCGCGTGGCCGGGCGTCGGATACGGGTCCTGGCCGACGATGAGCACCCTCACGTCGTCCAGCGGCAGGCCGAAGGCGCGGAAGACCTGCGGCCCGGGCGGCTGGTAGCCGCGCCCCGCCGCCAGCTCGGCGCGCAGGAAGTCGCCAAGTTCGGCGATCCGCTGGGCCTGGTCGGCCAGGGCCGCCGCCCATGACGGGTGCATGAGCTCCTCGAGGGGGCGTCGCGGCTCGGTCACGCGCTGCCCAGACCGTCGATCAGGTCCAGCAGCCAGCTGGGGCCGATCACCTGGGCCCCGACCGCCGTCACGCGCTCGCGCAGGCCGCGGTCGGCGGTCACCACCAGGTCACCGGGGCGGGCCACGCCCGCCAAGGCATCGTCAGCGGTGCCGTCGCGCGTCACGATCAAGGCGGGGTTGTCGGTGCTGGCGTGCACCCCCTTGCCCTCGATCGCCGCGTGCACGACGTCGATGAGCGAGCCATCCGGCGCGAGCACCGCACCCGGCAGGGGCTCCAGCTGCGCCACCAGCCGCTGCGCCGCGGCCGCCCGATCGCGCCACCAGCCATCCGGACGGCTTCCCATCACGTTCGCCACATCCACCAGCAGCCGCGTGCGGGGTCCGGCGAGCAGCGGCCAGCTCTGCGCGAAGCCCGGGTGCAGCCGCAGCGGCCCGTCGTCGGTGAGGGAGACCCACACGTGCTCCACAGGCACCCAGCGCAGCTCCTTGCTCTCGCGGTTGCGGGTGGGTGACTCCGCGGCCGCGACGAGCATCAGGACCGTCGTGTAGCTCCAGTCCGTGTGGTCGGTCACCTGCACGCCCAGGAACTCCGCGGGCGCGGCGTCGATCTGTGCCTCCTCCTGCACCTCCCGCAGGGCCGCGGTGCGCGCGCTCTCGCCGCTGTCTCGGGCGCCACCGGGCAGGCCCCAGGTGTCCCCCTGGTGCGACCACGGGGCGCGGTGCTGCAGCAGCACGCGGGCATCCGGGGGCAGCGGTCCGCGGCGGGCCGCGGCGACCTGCGGCTCGGGCAGGTCGGCGTGGACGAGCAGCAGCCCCGCCGCGCCGAGCTTGCCCCAGTGCCTGGACCCGCAGCGGCACTGGACCCAGCCGTTCCCGTCGGACACCGTCACGCCACCACGTTAGCCGCCGCCGGGGGATCCCATCGGCCCAGCGTTGCGTCTATTGTCGTCGCGGTGGCGAGTCCTCCGCGACGGGCGGTGGCGCACCAGCCAGGAGGAGCACGATGGACCCACGCATGGGAGCTTTCGACGCGGTGATGTACGACGTCGAGGAGGACCCCACCCTCCGCTCGTTCATCGTGGTGCTGGTCGAGACCGAGTCCCCGCCGGACCTGGCTCGGCTGCGGTTCCGGATGGACCGCCTGACGCGTCTGCTGCCCAAGCTGCGCCAGCGCGTGGTGGGCAACCCGATGTCGCTCGTGCCGCCGCGCTGGGAGACCGTCGAGAACTTCGACCTGGACTACCACATCCGCCAGGTGGTACTGCCCGAGGGGAATATGACCGACCTGCTGGCCCACACCGCCTCGTGGTCGTCGCAGGACTTCGACCGCGCCCGGCCGCTCTGGGAGCTGGCGTACTTCATCGGCCTTCAGGGCGACCGCGGCGCGATTGCCCTGAAGCTGCACCACGCCATCACCGACGGCGTCGGCGGCATGCAGCTGGCCGCCGCGCTGCTGGACCTGACGCCGGACGCCGACGACCCGACCGACCTGCCCGACGCCCCCGACCCTGACGAGGCGGGCTGGCGCGACCGGCTCTCGCAGGGCACGGACTTCCAGCTCAAGTCCATCGCCGACGGCGCGGTCGGAGCCGCCAAGGCGCTGCTCGGCACAGGGCAACAGGTCGTCGCGGACCCCGGCGGCAGCCTGCTGGCGGCGCAGGAGCTGGTGTCGAGCGCCTCGCGGGTGCTGGCGCCGGCCTCGACTCCCCTGTCGCCGCTGTGGACCAAGCGCTCGCTGGGCACCAGGCTGGTGGAGCTTTCGCTGGACCTGAGCGACCTCAAGGCCGCGGCCAAGGCGGCAGGCGGCACGCTCAACGACGCCTTTGTCGCGGGCGTGATCGGCGCGCTGCGCAGCTACCACGAGGAGTTCGGCGACCTTCCCGACGAGCTGCGCATCCACATGCCCGTCAACCTGCGAACGGCCGACGAGGCGGCGCAGGGCGGCAATCACTGGATCCCCGCGCGGTTCCCGGTACCGCTCAACGAGGCCGATGCCGGCCTGCGCATCCGCCAGCTGCACCCGCTGCTGGCGCAGGCGCGCAACGAGCCCGCGCTGGGAATCTCCGACCCCGTCTACAAGGTGCTGATGACGTTGCCTCGGGCCATCACCACCCGCATCGCCGGCGGGCTGATGAAGGGCACAGACTTCGTGGCCACCAACGTCCCCGGGCCGCCGATCCCGGTATACATCGTGGGCTCGAGGGTGACCCGGATGATCCCGTTCGCCCCCCGCGGCGGCGCGGCGATCAACGTCGGCCTGATGTCCTACAACGGCCGGGCGGAGATCGGGATCAACATCGACACCGAGGCAGTCGAGCATCCCGACGCGCTGCTCGACTGCTTCCGGGAGTCCTTCGCCCAGATCGTCGCCACGGTCGGGGACTGAGACCGGCTGCCGCGGCCGCGGGCCGGCCGAGGAACTACCTCGGCCGCAGGCGGTCGGCGATGACCGACCTGGCGGCGTTGAGCAGGTCCGTGGCGCTGGGTCGGGCCCGCCGCGCCGAGCGCTGGGCCTGTGCCGCCGCCAGCGCCCGCCGGGACGCCTCCGGCGCCGCGTTGAAGGTGGCCGTCAGCAGCTCGGCCACGCCGTGTACCGGACCGACAGCGGCGTCGGCGCGGCCGTTGACGAGCACCACCGCGCCGGTCGAGGCCAGCGGCAGCTGCAGCGACTGCACGTAACGGGCGAAGCGCACGGCCCGCGGGTCTGGCCGCCCGGCCATGTTGGCGGGCACCCCAGCCACCACCACTACGACCGGCAGCAGCCGTGCCAGCTCCCGCACACGGCGCTCGTCATCGGCGTCCAGGCGCGGCAGGCCGGCTTCGTCGAGCTGCGACCCCTCGCCATGCCAGGCGATCAGGTACCAGACCGCGTGCAGCTGGTCGGGCAGCGGTCGCACCGAGGTGTCGGCAAGGATCTGCTCCAGCGCCGCGAACGTGCGGTCCTCGGTCGTGCCGCGCTGCAGCCCGCGCACGTCGTACAGGCCCGCGTAACCGTCCGGGTGCACCCGGTACAGGATGGTCGGGGCGGCGGCAGGCAGCCGGCCCGCCACCCGGGTCCGGGTCCCGAACACAGCCGACACGACCGCTGCCGATGCCGGGCCGCCCGCCCCGGCGACGACGAGGTTGAAGCGCCCGAGCAGCGCCTCATCGCCGGCCGAGACCCCAGCAGCAGCCATGCCCGCGCGCCGCCTAGGCGCCCGCGTCGGCGGCGGACCAGGACTTGATCTGGCGCTGGATGGACTCCCGCGCGCGGGCCATCTGCTCGCCGGCGATGCGGCGGGTCGCCCACCGCAGCTCGCGCTGGCGCAGCGCGGCCTCGACGCGGGCCATGAGGGCGTCGTCGGCGGGCAGGTCGTAGGCGAGCTGGGTGAACCGGGCCAGGTCGGCGCGGTAGTCGTGCCCCCGCGCGGCGAACTGTCCGGGGGTGACCTCCGAGGCGTTCAGCACGTCCACGGTGGTCAGCAGGAAGGTCGTGAACGGGCGCCAGGGGACGCCGTCGGGCATCACGGGGTTGCGCTCGGGCCCGTTGGACATCCAGTCGGGGGCCTGCACCGCCAGCGGCGGGCCGAACACCGTGATGGGGTCGTCGTGGTGGCTGAGCAGGATGTAGCGGGCCTCCTTGCGCGCCTCCTCTGGCAGTGCCAGCCACTCCTCGTAGGAGGCGACCTCGACCACCCGGTGCTCCGGGTCGTTGTCCTCTGGCTGCAGCCGCCACTGCTGGGCCCACTCGCTCTCGGCCGGCGTCCCGATGAACAGGCCGCGCTGGATCCCGGCACGCTCCAGGCCGGCCGTGCCCTCGTGCAGGAAGGCGTCCTGCAGTGTGAAGGCGCCTAGGCTCTCGCCGAGGGCGACGAATCGGGGACGGCTGTGCGCCGGCATCGCCCGCAGCCGGCCGTTGATGGCGTGCAGCAGCGCCCGGTTCTGCTCCCGCCCGAGGTACACGCGGTCCAGCGACAGGAACGACGGGCGCAGCGAGTACTGCATCGACACCGTGGCGCAGTCGCCCTCGGTCAGGTACTCCAGCGTCTCGGCCACGACGTAGTTGACGTAGCCGGTGCCGGTCGGCGAGGCCAGGCACAGCACCGAGCGATCGAACGCGCCCAGCTGCTCCAGCTCGTCCATCGCCTTGGACACGCGGTAGTCCACCGTGGGTGCGGAGTCCAGGCCGACGAACACCCGCACGGGCGTCTGCGCCGCGCGGCCGGTGACGGCGGTGATGGACTTGGCCGTCAGCGCCATGTTGACGAAGCGCCGGCCCTCGCGGCCGAGGGTGTCCCAGGCGACGGTGGAGGCTGGGCCGCCGCTGATGGTTCGGGCGGTGGGTGGGGTGCTGTAGGCCTGCTCGACCGCGGAGCCGCCGTGCTCGGTGCGCTGGTACACGTACTGCAGACCCGCCCAGAGCAGGCCGACCACGGGGCCGAGCGTGGCCAGGTGGCCGATCGGCTCGGCCAGGCCGGCGAAGCCCGGGGCGTTGCGGCGGACGAAGGTCGCCACCGCATGCGCGGCCTTGCGCTCGCCGATGGCCAGCACCGACACCCCGGTCATCACCGCCGCGCCCTGGGCGAGGGCCGTGATGGCGGGCGGCGGGTCCGACATCCGGCGGCGGTACCAGACGATCTCGGCCGCGGCGACGCCCGCGCCGATGATGAAGCCCGCCGGCACGACCCCCCTGGGCACGCGTCCGGTGCGGGTGATGCCGGCATCGACGGCGGCGTTGATGCCGGTGACCGCCAGGCCCAGCGAGCCGATGGCGGACAGCTCCCATCCCGCGGTGCGCACCATGGCGCGCTTGACCGGCTCGCCCCGCTGCGGCGCGGCCGCCCGCTGCACCGCCAGGCCGGTGGCCAGGGCTGCGCCGTTGGCGACCGCGGACAGAGCCCGCCGCTGGTTGAACGACTTGGCGTCCGCGCGCGGGGCGATGCGCTCGGCGAGCTCCTCGATGAAGGACTGGGAGGCCCGCGTGATCGAGTACACCAGGCTTGCGCTGATACCGGTCAGCGCGGCCTGCTGGGCAGGCGTGCGCGGCAGCAGGCTCGGGGCGAAGCTCTGGCCCACGGCAAGCGTCGCCGCCAACGCGGCGGCGCGCTCGGTGAAGTCACGGTTCGCCATGGCGTCCAGCACCCGGCGCATCCCTGGTCGCATGGCGCAGATCGTACCCGCAGCGGGCTAGGAGTCCCGCCCGACGATCATCACTCCCAGGCACATCTCGTCAGTTGTGCCCTCGCCCCAGACCACATACCTCGGATCGGTGGGGATCTCCGGGTTCTTGCCCCGAAGCGTGGGGTCCCAGGTGCAGGTGACCGTGACCTTGTCGCCGGCGTTGAGCTGCACGGGCGTCGCCAGCGGCACGGCACCCTGCTGGTCGAAGTCGAACTGCTCGATGTTGAGGATGTTCTGCTCCTGCGCCGTCCCCTGGTTGACGTCTACCTTGATGCTCTTGCCCAGCAGGTGCATGTGCCCGGCGACGGCGAAGACGAGCTCGGACTGCTTGATGGTGCGGGTGCAGGTCGAGGTGTTCGACGGTACCGGGTTGGCAGGGTCCTGCCCGCAGATGCCGTTGAGCCCGTTGATCAGGACGGTGCTCTTGTCGCCGAACCTGTTCACCACGTCGGCGACGGCGGCGGAACGGTCGCAGAGCGGGCCGGTCTGCCCCTCCGGGCAGGGGACCTCGACCGGCGCGGGTAGAAGCACCGAGTACAGCGGCTTCAGCCCGGAGTCGGCGGGTGCCAGGCGGAGCTGGACCTCCGTTGTGTCGGGCTGGATCCCCTTGCGGGTGTTGTAGTGCATCTGCAGCACGACCTTGCCGCCGGAGGCGAGCTCCACGCCGTAGCCCGCCGGCGTGTTGGACGGCTCGCCGCCGGGCGCCCAGGCCGTGATCCAGTCCGAGGTGCCCAGCGATTGGGCGCCCGCCAGCCCGGAGCCGCCGAAGCACTCGTAGCCGGTCTGCTGGTCCTCGGCGTCCTTGGCCTGCGCCGTCGCCACCTGTTCCGGGCTGACCTTGTACAGGATCGCGTGGTGCGTGACCGCTGGGTTGCCGGGCAGCACGGCGAAACCGGTCGCGAAGCCGCCGGCGTCATTGGGCAGGTCAAGCACGAAACAGCGGTAGTCGTCGGTGCCGCCGTTGGGCGGAGCCGGCGTGTAGCTGCCGCCGGGGAGCGTGAGCGTGACGATCTGTTGACCAGCGACGGGGTCGAGGCCGACGGGGGAAGCGGAGGCCGCGGCATCGTGGCCGTCGGCGGCGGAATCGCCACTGCCGTGCCCGGAGGACGTGTTCGCGCTGTTCGACTCGGCGTTGGCGCCGCTCGAGCCACTGCCGCCCGAGCCACTGCCGCTCGCGCCGGAGGAGCCGGAGCAGGACGCCAGCAGCAGCGTCGCGGCCACGGCCGCGAGCAGCAGGCGTAGCGCGGAAACCTGATGCCGCCGGCGTGGCTTGCTCGCGGTAGCACCCATCACTTCACCAGGTCGGCTAGGCCGTCGGGCGTGATGTTCCACCCCGCGATCACCGGCTGCACGCGCTCATGCCCGAGCACGCCGATGCCGCCGGCGTCCAGTGCGAACAGCTTGCCGTCGACAGCCTCAAGCCCCAGGTAGGTCGCGGTCAGGATGCGCAACAGGTGCCCGTGGGCGACAAGGGCGACGGTCTGCCCCTTCGAGGTCGTGGGCTGGCAGCGCGCCAGCACCCGGCGGCAGCGGGCGGCGACGTCCTCGGGCGTCTCGCCGCCGGGGATGGGATCGTTCCAGATCACCCAGTCCGGCTGGTCCTTCTCCTTGCGGATATCAGCCGTGGTGCGGCCCTCGTAGGTGCCGTAGTCCCACTCCAGCAGGTCGTCGACGTAGTCGTCGGGCTGCAGGCCGGCGAGCTCGGCCGTGCGCCGGGCGCGCGACAGCGGGCTGCACAGCACGAGGCCGAACTCCACTCCGTCGAGCATCGGCTCCACCTGCGCCGCCCGGGCCTCTCCGTTGGCGGTCAGCGGGATGTCGGTGCGTCCGGTGTGCTGACCGGACTTGCTCCACTCGGTCTCGCCGTGGCGCAGCAGGAAGATCAAACCTTGGGACATGCCGCCACCATGTCACAGGCCTCCGACATATGCATCGCGCGAGCGGCTGGCCTGCGGCCGAGGTCAGACCACCGGCAGGGCCAGCGCGTAGCAGGCGATCGCCGCCGCGGCGGCGACGTTCAGGGAGTCCACGCGGTCGGTGACCGGGATGCGCAGGCGCAGGTCGGCCGAGCGCATCGCCACCGGAGTCAGCCCGGGGCCCTCGGTACCCAGCACCAGCGCAATCCGGTCCTCTGGCGCGGCCCCGAACTGCGGCAGCGGCACCGCGTCGGCGGCCGGGGTCAGGGCCGCCACCCGCCAGCCGTCGGCGCGCAGGTCGCCCAGCAGCTGAGGCCAGGGTTCGGCGACCGCCCAGGGCATCGACAGCACCGCCGCCATCGAGGTCTTGACCGAGCGGCGGTACAGCGGGTCGGCGCAGCTGGGCGACACCAGCACCGCGTCTATCCCCAGCGCTGCGGCGGTGCGGAAGATGAGCCCGACGTTGGTGTGGTCCACCAGGTCCTCGAGCACCACCACCCGCCGGGCGCCTGCCAGGACATCGGCCGCCGACGGCCGCGGCGGGCGGCTGAACGCGGCCAGCGCGCCCCGGTGCAGCCGGAAGCCGACCACCTTCCGCAGCGTCGCCTCGTCGGCCACCATCACATCGATATCGAACGGCTCCAGGATCGGGCGCAGCCCCGGCAGCCAGCGCTCGGTCAGGAGCGCGCTGCGGGGCACGCAGCCGGCGACGACCGCACGGCTGATGACCTTCTCGCCCTCGGCCAGGAACAACCCGCCGGCGGGCTCCATCTGCTGCCGCCAGCCGACGTCGGTCAGGTTGGCGTACTCGGCCGCCCGGGGATCGTCGGCGCCGACCCGCACCACGCGCATCAGGTCGTCAGCGCCAGGTGCGCGCCGACCAGCGCTGGCCGTCCACCACCGCGACCAGCGGCAGTCCGAAGGTGTCGGTCAAGTGGGGCGCGGTAAGCACCTCGGCGATCGGCCCGGCGGCCACGATGCCGCCGTCGCGCAGCAGCAGCGCGTGGGTGAAGCCGACGGGGATCTCCTCCAGGTGGTGGGTGACCAGCACCGTCGTGGGCGCGGCGGGGTCCTGGGCGATCCAGCCGAGGCGGCTGACCAGGTCCTCCCGGCCGCCGACGTCCAGGCCAGCCGCGGGCTCGTCGAGCAGCAGCAGCTCCGGGTCGGTCATGAGCGCGCGGGCGATGAGCACGCGCTTGCGCTCGCCCTCGCTCAACGTGTCCAGCCGGCGCTCGGCCAGATGGCCGACGGCGAGCAGGTCCAACAGCTCGCGGGCGCGCTGCTCGTCGCTGGGGTCGTAGTCCTCCCGCCAGCGGCCGGTGACGGCCCAGGCGGCGGTGACGACGGCGTCCAGCACCCGCTCGCGGCCGGGGATGCGGCTGCCGACGGTGGTGGACGCCAGGCCGATGCGGGGGCGCAGCTCGAACACGTCCACCGCGCCCAGGCGCTCCCCCAGCACCTCGGCGGTGCCCCGGGTGGGGTGCCGGCGCGCAGCGGCGAGCTCCAGCAGCGTCGACTTGCCCGCTCCGTTGGGCCCCAGCACGGCCCAGCGCTCGCCGTCGGCGACGGTCCAGTCGATGTCGTGGAGCACTTCGGCGCCGCCGAGGTCCACCCCTACGCCCGAGAAGTCGATCACCGCCGCCACGGCATCAGACCCTACCCTGCGTACCCTTGCCGCCATGCCCGCCAGTGATGCGCCGTACCCGCGCGCCGCGATCCTGACGGCATGGGTCAACGCCTGGGCGGCCGGCGACGTGGACGGGCTGGCGTCGTGCCCCGCGGTGTCCCCGGCCGCGGCGGTGTCGGCGGAGGTGGGCGCGGGGGCAGGAGCTGCCAGCAGTGCGCCCGAGTTGCCGCGCGGACCTGTTGGGCCGCAGCTGCAACCCCTAGGGCAGACGCTGGCGCTGCTCGTGGCCGAGTACGGGACGCGGCTGCGCGCCACCGCGCTGCTGCCGGTTCCCGGCGATCCGGCGGGGCTGCCGCCCGAGGCCCGAGCGGCGCGCGAGTCCGGCGAGGTCGCGGTGCTGAGCGACGGCCGGCCGGGAGACCCGCACTACGTGCTGTTCCCGGCTACCGGCGGCGACCGGGCGATGGCCCGCTGGCGGATGGAGCGCGCTTACGTTGCGCCGGCCGCGCTGGTGACCGACCTGCGCACGGCTCGGCTGCAGATCATGGAGCTGCTCCCCCGCGTCGTTGGGCTGGCGGAGTCTGCGGGCGGCCGGCCGATGTCCGATGCCGGGTTGCGGGAACGTCTGCGGCTGTTGGAGGAGGTGCCGCTGCCGTCGGGCAGCGCGCCGGCAGCCGTGGAGCTGGCGCGCCGCAGCGCGTCGCTGTTGGCGATCGTGGACGCGGCTGCGGAGGGCTTGGACGGGGACCCTATGCGGCGGGCGGAGCTCATGCCCGAGTTGCGACCGCTGGCGACGGCCGGCCGGCAGGCGCTGGCGGCGGCGTTCAGCGGGGCTGTCGGGGCATAGCCGGGCTAGGGCGAGGTCAGTGCTCCGACTGGCGATTGACTGTAGGCCAGCCATCGTGTCGGACCCCTCTGGCACTCTCGTGGCTAGTACCCAAAGCGGCCGATTGGAGGCTTCACCCATGCCCAAGGAACCCATCTGGTGGGCCCGGACGAACGTCGACTGGCAGTCCGAGGACCTGCAGGACCAGCTCGTTCTGCTGCCCGCCGGCGCCGCCCGGCACGCTCTCGCGTGGCGGGATGTCATGACCTGCACCACATGGACCGAGGTGCGCCACGTGGCACCGGGACTGGAGGCCGAGCTGCGCGACTACGCAGAGGATGCCGAGTGGGCCGGCGACCACTTCGACTTCACCGGTCTGGCCGCCTACGAGGACGGCGCCCTACCCCCGCCACCGGAACGGGCAATGGACCAACGGCTGCCGAGGGACCTGATCGACACGCTCGGGGTGTCGGAGGACACCATCTTCGACGGGCCCTTCGTCCGGTTCCCCGGGGACCGGGTGGACGCCGTGCTGGCCTGGCTCGACGACCACGGCTACGACGCGGTGGAGCACCCGGAGCTGGGACGCGTGCTGCAGGACCCGAGCGACGAGCTGGGGTGAGAGGCTCTTTCGCACAGGCTGCCAAGAACGGCCACGTCATCAGTCTGGCGGCTCGGGATCAGACCAATTCCGGGGATCTACGCCTGACCCGGGCAGCCTACGGATGGTTGGTTCGCCACCGACTACATTCGCGCACTTCGATGTGCGGTCTTCACCCTCGGTGCTGCCGCAGGCCGTCGGCCGTCCCGAAAATCACCAGGCGGTCTCGAGCCCTGGTGATGCCCACGTTCAGCAGATCGAAGTAGGGACCACGCCCGGACGCCGTCACGTCCGTCAGGATGATCGCGGGCGCTTCCAGACCCTTGAATGAATGTATCGTCGAGTAGCGGATGCGTCCCTTGGGAATCTGGCCACCACGCCTGAAATCCACCAATACTTGCCTCAGCCAGGGATCCGTCGCCTGCGCGGCGGCCGCGCGCTCGCGGTAGCGGCTGAGAACGACAATCTCGTGCAGGTCAAAGCCCTCCTCGCGCAGACCCTGGACGGAGTTCAGGAGCAGTTCCTGTTGCTCCGGCATGGTGGCGTACTCGAAGACCGCCGGGGTGCTGCCGCCTTCGCTGCGGCTACACCGCGAGTAGTGGTTGACGGCATCACCGAATTCCGAAGCGGCGCGGGCGATACCGGGATTGTTCCGGCAGTTGACTTTCAGCTTGTACTTCGCAACGCGACCCGCGGCGTCTTCCAGATGTGTCCTTGGCGAGTCGATGTACACAGCCTGGTCATCGAGGTCCCCAAAAAACATGCAGCGTCCCTGAGCAAGTCCCCCCTTGACCGCCAGGTCGAGTACATCGAGATAGTTCGGTCGGCAAATGTCCTGTGCCTCGTCGACTATCAGGTAGTCCACCGGTTCGTCGTCCGAATACAGCAGCGCCTCCAACGCCGCTGCGGGCAACTCCTGCTCCCAGAAGTCGCGATCCGTGATCTCACCCGCTGGGACATCCGCAACTTCGCGCATCAGTTCATGGAGGGTCGCCACCCTGAGGCCGGAGATACCATCAGCCTGTTCCTCGAGGAAGTCACAAATCGCATGGTTGTAGCAGACCAGCAGACCACGCTTGCCGTTCTCAGCTTCCCTTCGCGCTGCGGCCAGTGCCAGGAAGGTCTTCCCACAGCCGGCCGGACCCGTGACCAGGACCTGGTCGTTCTCCAACAGACCATCGAGGACCTCCGCCTGCTCCTCAAGCAGTCGGGCGAGCTCGTTGGCCCGTTCCCGCCGGAGGTCCGCGGGCCTGGGCTGAGCATGCATGGCAGGCTTCAGCACCGAGACGATCTTCTCCGCAGTGGCCCTGTCCGGGCCGACCACGGCAGGCCAGGAATGTCCGGCCTTGGCCCGATGCTCACGCCCCTCGGCAAGCACGTGCGCGATCCTCCCCGGCACGTCCACCAGATCCCCCGAATCGAGCAGGCGCCACGGGCTCCACTCGATCGCGTCGACGAACTCACGCCTGGCTGGCGCGTGGGTGAACCAAACGCAGGATTCGATGTGGGTCGTACTGAGCCCCATCCTCTGTGCAAGGTACGTCTTGATCGCGAACATCTCGTCGTCAGCCTGGTCAAACGGGCTGCGATCAGTGGGTGCCTGGGATCCGAGCAACCACATTCCTCGTTTGTCACGTCGTACCGACCGATGCGATTTGACCTCGATCACCAGCACCCCGCGCTCTGGGGCGATCACGACGAAGTCGGTCTCGCCACGCTGCTGGTTGGGATGGTCCGCAAGGTGAAGCCCGTGAATGGCAATCCAGTCGTCTGTATCGGAAGCTGTCGCCAGGAGTTCGTATAGCCGCCTCTCACCAGGCGGGGCATCGCCATCCACAACCGGCGGAATCATGCGGGCCAAGGCCGGAATCCTCTCCGTGAAAGGTGCGAGGCGGCTACGGGCGAATCTACCGAAACCTGAGCCGGTTGCGGCCGCAGCCGCGAATTTCCCAGCGCCGCGACCCGGCCAATTGTGGGTTGGGGGTTTGGCGCGGTCCTCCGCCGAGTACGAGCTACCCGCGGAGTGCGGCTCACCTCTCGCGATGGTGGGATACGCGAGGATGACGAGTCGGGCGGAGTCGAGGCACGGCCGAAGCCAATCCGGCCCAGCACGATCACCCCTCCCGCGCCACCGCCCCCACGTTCCTGTCGCCTGCAGCCACCCGATAGGTCACCACCCCCACGGCCCCCAGCAGCCCCGCCACCGCCAGTCCCCCCGCCAGGTACCCGACGCGCCCCACGATGGCGCCGCCGACGAGGGCGCCAACGATCAAACCCCCCGCCCAGCCGATGGACGACGTGGCTGATGAGTACCCCTGGTTGAGTCCGGCGCGAGTAGCCAGGTCGGCCAGAGAGGTCATCGAGGTGGTGAACGCGAACGCCGACCCCACCGCGTAGACAGCCAAGACCGCGGCGATCCCGGCGAAGGCGGGGATCACCGCGAACGCCACGACACAAGGCGCCATGATCGCCAGCCCGATGAGGAACGGCGTCTTGCGCCCCACGCGATCGCTCCAGCGCCCGGCCAGGGGACCCGTGACCATCTCCACCACGGACATCCCCAGTAGACCGGCGGCCAGAATCCACGACGACAGGCCAAGCGCCTCCACCCGCAGCGGCACGATCACGAGCACTGATCCGAGCGCGATTGACGGCCCCACAACGGCCACGAGGGCGAAGACCCACCGCGTCACCCCCGCCTCCCGCACGGCCGACAGCGCCTCGCGCGCGGTCTGGCCGGCCTCCTCGGCGACGGGCGGTACGGTCCGGGCCAGACCGGCCAGCAGGATCGACAGCACCAACAGCCCGGTGAACACATACTCCGTGCCGAGATGGTCGGCCACCGCCCCGACGGGTGAGCCGATCAGTTCGCCGGCTACCGCGGCGGCCAGCAGCGTCCCCATGACCTGTCCCCGGCCGTCCACCCCGGCCGCCGAGATGGTCCAACTCATACCGCCGGCCCACATCAAGGCACCGAAGGCACCCAGGAGGAACCGGCTCGCCTCGAGCATGGTGGCGTGCCCGGCCCAGCCGAAGGCGACGCTGGACAACCCGACGCCAAGCAGCCCCACGACGACCGCCGTCCGCGGGTTGTAGCGCGACGCGAACCACCCCGCGGGCATCGAGAAGATCAGCGACCCGGCGGCATAGGCGGCCACGAGGATTCCGGTGGCCCCCTCAGACAGTCCCAGCTCCTGCCGGAACGCCGGCACCATCGGGGTGAGCACAGCCGAGAAGAACGACTCCAGCAGCAGCACTGAGCACGTCAGGAAGATCAGCCGGCGCGTCACGGGATTCAGTATCGCCATGGGGTGACCCGAGTGGGGGTTGCGCCGGCCTCAGGCGCCGGAACGACGATGCGAAGGGCAGGATCGCCTGTCGCACAGGTCGGGCGAGCGTCGGCAACTCGGCTCAACTTGGCTGGGCTGGGTGGCTGCAAGTTCCTTGGCCAGCGGGCAGTCAGATCGCCGCTGGCCGAGCCGACCTTCGCCTGACACCCTCAGGTCGAAGCCAGCAGCCGATCCGCCTCGCCAAGCGACGCCTCGACCGCGGCGGGCACATTGACCCACAGCCGCTGGTAGTTGATGTCCTCGTCTCGTTCGTGCGCGAGGGCGTTTCGGATGGGGCATAGGCCAGACCAGACGGCCATCGACATCTCACCGACCAGGCGCCGCGTGACGAGTTGACACGCGGGTTCCGCAAGCCGCAACCACAGGTACGCCAGTGCGAAGCGGAAGACCTCGTCATCGGTGAAGCGCCGCAGGTCCCCGCGGGCGCCGAGCTCGCGCAGCCTGCTGGCTGCGGCGACGACCTCGACCAGCAACTCCTGGCGCGTGTACTCGCGATCCATCCGCCCAGGCCTACAGCGGCGTTGCCGCCAGCAGGTCCGGGCTGACGCCCGGGTTTCTCAGCACCGCGTCATCGTAGACGCGGACCTGAAGTCCCAGAAGGTAGCTCGCCTTCTCGGCGAAGCGATACTCCCCCAAGGTCTCCACGTGCTCGGTGAGCGTCACGACGATGCGGTTGCTCGACGCATATCGCAGGTTCGTCAAACCCAAGCCCTCGGCAAGTGCGATCAACTCGGAAGCGCGAGCTCGGAGCGACTCCTCGTCGGCCCGCGGCAGATCGTCGTAGGCGACGAAGTCGGTGGTCATGGCGTCATGCTACGTCGAACTTCGTGCCCGTCCCAGCGTCGTCCACACCTGCCCAGGCGCCTGACGATGTGCTTCCGACGGTCGTCCGGCAAGTGCCGCTGGGCGTCCAACGAGTGCCGCGCCAAGCCTCGCGCCGCCGCCTGCCTCGGTAGCCGGCTGGAATCTGGACGAGGTGGATGTTGGACGCGACCCGGTCCGATCGAAGTCGCTCACCCAATTGGCGCAACCGCCCCCAGGCCGACTCACGAAGTGACGATCCTCAGCCGAGTTCCACCGCAGGCAGGCTCCGACGCGAGTCCGATGGCTGCGGCACCGGCACGTGGGGAGGGGTTCCAATGGCACGAGGCAAGGGGACGTGGCGGCCCTACCGCAAGCCGGTAGATCCCGACGAGGACCTCGCCGCCCACGAGGCCGGGCAGGGCCTGCGCCAGCTCGCGAAGTGGGGCGACCCTGCCGACCCGGCCGAACCGCCCCAACCGAACTCCTACGCCAAGGGCATCCTTGGCGAGCAGGACGTCGCCGCCCGCCTGGAGCCGCTCACCCGGACTGCCTGGCGCGTCCTGAACTCCGTCCAGGTGACCGAGTACGGCGGCGACATCGACCATGTCCTCGTCGGTCCGCCGGGGGTCTTCACGATCAACACCAAGCACCACGCCGGGCAGCGGGTGGACGTCAAAGCCGACACGATCTGGGTCGGTCGATATCCCAAGGACTACGCGCACCAGGCCAAGGAAGAGGCGCACACGGCGACCAACCGGCTGCGGTTCGCCTCCGGCCTGCACGTCACGGTGCTGCCGGTGATCGTCATCCTGGTCGGTCCCGACGGCCGGCTGAGGATCAAGAGCCGCCCGCCCGGCGTGACGGTGCTCGCCGGCGAGGACGTGCCCGCGTACTTCGCGCAGCTGCACCCGATCTACAGCGCAGCCGAGGTCGAGTTGTTGCACGAGTGCCTTCGCTACGCGCGGTCGTGGTTCCCCGATGCTCAGCCGGTGGACCTGCCGCCGCCGGGGCCATCGGCCCGGTAGACGCCCCGCGTCGAGTTTGTGCCCGAAAACAACCACCGGCAGACGGTCTTTGGGCACAAGCCTGTCCCGCCTAGCGATCGACGCCGGAAGCACCTGCCCAAGCGTGGCCTGGACCTGCGACCACAGAGGCCGCCGGTGAGTCCGCCACCACCGAAGCGGGCAGGGGTTCCAGCCGCCCGCGGTTCGCCCCCGCCCCGCACAACAGCGGGATCGGGCCCGCGCACCCGGGGCCACACCCCGGTGGTGAGATGGAGGGGTGACCCGTCAGCAGCAGGCAACCCCAGACGAGGCCCGGCTGCCGCTTTGGCTGACCGAGCTGCGCGCCCAGTGGTCCGCCGAGTTCATCGAGACGAACATCTCGTGGCTGCTGCTGACCGAGGACACCGTCTACAAGTTCAAGCGGCCGGTGCGCTTCGAGTTCCTGGACTACAGCACTGAGGCCCGGCGCCGGTACTTCTGCGAGGAGGAACTGCGGCTGAACTCCCGCTTCGCCCCGGCGCTCTACCGGGAGGTGGGCACGTTCGGTCCGACCGACGAACCGGCCGTGGTGATGAACCGGTTCGACGAGGCGGATCGGCTCGACCATGTCTGCCGGCGGGGCGACCTTCGCCCGGCCCACATCGCCGACTTGGTGTCGACCGTCGTCGCGCTGCACGAGCATGCGCCATCCGCGGCGCCCGACGGCCCATTGGGCTCCCCCGCCACGATCGGTCGCCGGGTGGCGACCACCCTGGCTACGGCCGCGGAGTCAGGGGCAGCCGATGACCCGAGGCTCCCCCCGATCGCGGCCTGGCTGACGCGCGAGCACGACCGGCTGGCCCCGCTGCTGCAGCGACGGCTGGAGTCGGGCTTGATCCGGGAGGGCCACGGCGACCTGCACCTGGCCAATCTGCTGCTGCTCGACGGCGTCGTCACCCCCTTTGACGGCATCGAGTTCAGCGACGAGCTGCGCTGGCTGGATGTGGCCAACGAGCTCGCGTTCCCCTACATCGGCCTGCTCGACCACGGCCAGCCGGCGCTAGCCAGCACCTTGATCGATGAGTGGCTCACCCTGCGCGGCGATGCCGAGGCGGTGTCGCTCGTGCGCTATTACGGCTGCTACCGGGCGCTGGTCCGCGCGATGGTGTCCGGCTTCGAGCATCGTGCCTCCGACGCCGAGCGCTACCTCGCCATCGCCGCCGACCTGGCTGCGCCGGTGCGTCGGCGACTCGTCATCACTCACGGGCTCTCCGGGTCGGGGAAGTCCACGGCCGCCAGACAGCTGATCCTCGCGGACCCCCGCGCGGCGACCGTGATGCTGCGTTCGGATGTCGAGCGCAAGCGGCTGCACGGCCTGAACCCGCACGAGGACAGCCGTTCGCCGCATCATCAGGGCATCTACTCGGAGTCCGCCACCGCCGACACCTACTGGCGGCTGGCGCAGATGTCGGAGGTGCTGCTGGCGTCGGGGTGGTCGGTCGTGGCGGATGCCACCTTCCTGGAACCCGGGCAGCGCGACCTGATGCGGGCCGTTGCTCAGCGCGCCGGCGCCGACTTTCGCATCCTGCACTGCCAGGCCCCGTTGTCGGAGCTCCAACGGCGGATTCGCACCCGGGGTCCGGACGCCTCCGAGGCCGACCTCACGGTGCTGGCCGGGCAACTCGCCGGCTACGCGCCGCTGAGCGCCGACGAACTCGCCGAGGTGTTCATCACAAGCACTTCAGGAACCGGTTGACCTCGGTGCACTTCAGCGTCGCACCGCCGCCGACCGTCTCGAAGTCCACCGACCAGCCCTGCTGCTGCTTCTTGACCATCGTGTAGCCGTAGTCCGACTTGAGCAGGCCCTGCGCAACCTGGGCGCCGGCGATCGAGGTTCCCGCGAAGTCGGCGTCCTTGCTCAGTTTCTCCGCGCCGCCGCCGCCGGAGATAACCTGAGTGGGCCGGTGGGCGAACGAGAAGTAGCCCAGTCCGTGGATATGCCCGGACACCACCATCTCGACCCCGGGAAGGGTGTCACCCACCTTGTTGGCCACCTCCTGCATGGTCAGGTTGATCGTCTCGGTGTTCTTCCCGGCAGGTTCCTCCAGCCAGATCGGACGGTGCAGCAGCAGAAACGAGGTCGGCTGCGGTCCGGCCGCGGCTAGCGCCAGCGCCGACTGCATCAGCGGCGTATACGTGCTCACCTGGGCCGCGTCGACCTTGTCGTCCGCGGCGTCGGAGTCGTCGAACACCACGAAGCGCTGGTCGCCGGCGTCCACCGCGTAGGGCGGCAGGAAGTTGCTGCAGGCACCGGGCGTGTAGGGTCCGGCGGCGAAGAGCCTGAGGAAGGCGTCGCCCGCCATCTGGCAGGTCTCGTGGTTGCCGCGCAAGAAGATCCAGGGAGCCACTCCCAACGACGACTTATAGGGCTCGAAGAAGTCGGCCTCCAGCGTGTCCCACGTGGGTCCGTGGGGGCTGCCGCCGCACTTGGCCTGGTCGGCCGCCGGGCACTGGACCATTCGGTAGTAGTAGTCGCCGGTGTGGATGATCAGCGCCGGGTTGCGCGTGGCCACCTCCGCCGACACCTCATGGGCCGGCCAGCCGTTCGAGTTGTTGCAATCCTGCATCGGCTTGGGGGGTTCGAGTCGGCAACCGGAGTCGCCGAGGATCGCCAGCCGATCCAGCGGGGCACCTTTGGCCAGCGGAATCGGCAGCTTGATGCCGGCGACGTCGATGGAGGTGGCCGGCGCTGTCAGCACCTGCTCGCACACCGCGACCGGGAAGTCGGCGCCCCCTGCTGCGGCCCTGACCGGCATGGCCGATGCGGAGCCGTTGACCGTGATGGTCGGGCACGAGGCTCCCGACGAGACCGCCCGGACCGACACCCGGCCGCCGTCGATGAGCTGGACCCAGGCGTACTGGGCCGCCTGGGCGCCTTTGGACGCCGCGGCAGCGGCGGCGGTGGCGGCGGGCGGCGCTGATGAGGCCGCGGCCGGCGCGGTGCTCGCCGACGCAGCGTTACCGTCGACTCCGCAGGCCGTCAACGCCAACAGCGGCAGCGCGGCCACGGCAGTCCCCGCGGCTTTCCGCCAGCTCCACCTGCGCCGATCCGTGCTGACCCCGGGGATCGTCCCGCTCCCGGATGGTGACGAACCGTGCGGGTCGGGCCGCACTCCGTCCGTGTCCTCGCCGTCGGCAGACGTACTCGCCAAGTCCATGGTGTCCATCCTCGTCAGGGTCCGGCGGCCGAGGGCCGTCGCAGCTGCGCCGACGATGCCCCGGAACTGCGCAGGATACGTGGCGGCGCTGTCAAACGCCTCCTCCATCAGCTCGGACCGGACTGCACCCTCAGGCCCAGGGGTCGAGCACCACGGTGCCGATCTTCTGGCCGCTCTCCATGTACTCGAACGCCGCAACGATGTCGTCGAGGGCGTAGCTGCGGTCGATGACGGCTCGGAAGGCGCCTCGGGCCACCAGATCGCGGACGATGCGCAACGACCCCGCCGGGTCGCGCGGGATGGGGAAGACGACTCGCCGTCCTTTGCCGACGGCGGTGACCAAGGGCAGTGCCAAGTTCTCTCCACGCGGTCCGAGTTCGGACGAGACGTAGACCCCACGACTGGTCAGGATCGGCCGGCAGAGCGAGAACCGACTCTTGCCGACGGCGTCGAACACGAAGTCGTAAGGCTCGCTCGGCACCAGGTGATCACGGCGGTCAGCATCGAATACGGCGGCGGCGCCGAGCGAGCGCACCAAGTCCGCATGCTCTGCCGGGCAGACGGCATCCACCTCGATGCCGCGGGCGGCGAGCAGCTGGATCGCCGCTGATCCGATGGCCCCCGTGCCGCCGATCACGAGCACCCTCTGGCCCGGGGAGAGATCGACCTTGTTGAGGAAGTTGACCGCGTAGAACGCGCCCTCGGTGCAGCCCACAGCGTCGGCGAACGTCAACCCCGCTGGCATGTGCAGCACGGCTTTCGCCACCGGCACGACCACAAACTGCGTGTGAGAGCCGAGCCCAGTGTCGTCGAGCCCGTAGACCCGATCACCGACAGCGAACCCGGAGACCCCGTCGCCGACGGCCTCCACCTCGCCCGCGAAGTCGCAGCCGGTGGCGCTGAAGCGCGGTCGTGGGAACCCGGCGAAGAAGCGGAAGATGAAGGGTTTGCCGCGCAGGATGCCGCTGTCCGTTCGGTTCACCGAGGCCGCGTGCACCCGCACGAGCACCTCGCCGACGGCCGGCCTCGGAACCGGCGCATCGCGAACGCGAAGCACGCTCGGCGGCCCGTAGCCGGGACGGTGACTGGTTCTCATGACAGCAGGTTACGAGGACTCACCACAGCCGAACTCCGAATCCACTTTTCACTGGCGCCGCGACAGGTCCCGACCCCGAGCTGCGTCGCCACCCGACGTCCGAAAACGGTTTCGGGTCAGGTCGAAATCGGTTTCGGCTCGAGGGGCATTGAACTCCCATCGCGGCACCCGCACATTGGACGCAGCAACCACTGATGCAACCGAAGAGGAGCACCCCATGACCACCAAGACGACCCGACTCGCGGCCCGCGCAGCGGCGGCGCTGCTGGCCGCCGGCTCCATCGCGAGCCTCACCGCCGTGCCGTCCCTCGCTGCGCCGGCGGCCCCGGCGCCGGCGGCCCCCGCCCCGGCAGCCCCCGCCCCGGCAGCCCCCGCCCCGGCCACCGAGGTCGGCGCCGTTCCCGCGGCGCCCGCGCCCGCTGCAGATAGCGACAACTCGTTCACGAAGGGGACGTCCGTGTACTTCCGCAACGCGAGCGGCGGCGCTATCTGGGTGCGCGAGCACAAGGCCTTCACCGACTGGTGGGCCTCCGACGTCTTGCAGCCGGGCGAGACCAGGTCCTACCACGGCAACTACGGCGGCGTGGACGACGTACAGCTGCGCGTCTTCCGCAGCGCCGAGGACGCCCGCGAGAACAGCGTCTTCAAGGCCATCGAGGTCGACGCCGAGAACCCCGCCTGGTCCAGCCCCTGGCTCTCGGTCAGCTATCAGTCCAAGTACTACAGCGTGGGCACCCAGCACTACTACGTGTCCCCCATCGCCGGCGCCCACTTCACCGGCAAGCGCCACGGCGACACGTCGCACTACAAGCAGTTCGAGCTGACCATGACCAAGGGCTGGAGCTGACCTGAGGCCGACCCGGTCAAGGTTTGTGCCCGAAGACGCCACCCGGCGGACCGTCTTCGGGTACGAACCTTTCCCGGCCGTGCGGGCGACGCCGGTCCCGGCTCAGGCGCCGCCGCTTGTCACCCGCCGAGGGTGACGTCTCTGGCGCGCGCCCCAACCGGAGGTCACCATGGCCACGTGACCGAGACACCAACCACAGAGCCCCCCACCTCCCCGATCACTGCCCAGTCGTTCTTCAGCAGTCCCCGCCGCAGCCGCGCCGAGAGGGCCGCCCAGGGCGAGTCAGTGCGGGACGCGGTCCCGCTCGCGACGCACGCGGACGTACCCGTTCCGGACGCCCGTCGGGACCCCGTGGCTCTCCTCGCCGAACAGGACGCCAACCGCGAGCAGGCACTCGTGCCCCTGCGCTACGAGCGGATGACTGCCAGCCCGTTCACGTTCCTGCGCGGTGCGGCGGCGGTGATGGCCAGCGACCTCTCCCTGATCCCGGCCACCGGCATCCGGACTCAGCTCTGCGGGGATGCGCATCTGTCCAACTTCGGAATGTTCGCCGCCCCCGACCGCGGCCTCATGTTCGACCTGAACGACTTCGACGAGACGCTGCCCGGGCCGTTCGAGTGGGACGTCAAGCGCCTCGCCGCAAGCCTCGCGGTGGCCGCCACGGCGCTCGAGCTTCCGGACAAGGTGGGTCGCAGGGCCGCGCAAGGCGCGGCGGCCGCCTACCGCGAGACCATCGCCGAGCTGGCCGAGATGCCCACCCTGGACGTCTGGTACGCGCGCCTGGACGTGGACAACCTGGTGGACGCCGAGGGCAAGTCATCGCTGGCGAAGGCCACGAAGAAAGCCCGCAAGAAGGCCCTCGGCCGCACCGCCAACACCGCCACCATGAAGATGACGACGATGACGCCGTCAGGGCGGATCTTCCGCGACGAGCCACCCGTGCTGGTGCGGGTTCCCGAGGACCATCGCGATGACGTCGTGGCCCGACTGCGCGCGTTGTACGCCGAGTACCTGGCCACGCTCGCCCCGGACCGCCTGGCGCTGCTGGCGCGCTACTCGTTCGTGGACGTCGCGCACAAGGTGGTGGGCGTCGGGAGCGTGGGCACGCGGGCGCTCGTGGTGCTGCTGGAGTCCGGCGACGGCGAGCCGCTGCTGCTGCAGATCAAGCAGGCCAGCGAGTCGGTGCTCGAGCGCTACCTGGGCAAGTCGCCGCTGGACCACCACGGCCAGCGGGTGGTGCTGGGGACGCAGGCAATGCAGGCCAGCGGCGACCCGTTCCTGGGCTGGTCCAGCGGTCGCGACCACGAGTACTTCCTACGGCAGCTGAAGGACTTCAAGGGTGCGATCGAGCCGGAGATGCTCGACGCCAGCGCCCTGCGCGGATACGGCCGGGTCTGTGGCGCGGTGCTGGCCAGGGCGCACGCCCGCACCGGCGATGCCAGCCTCATCGGCGGCTACCTGGGCAGCGGTGACGAGTTCGACGAGGCGATCGCGCAGTTCGCCATGGCGTACCGTCAGATCAACAACCACGACTACGACCTGGTGGCGGAGGCGCACCGCACGTGAACGCAGAGTCGGCCGTCCTCGGCCCCACCACCCTGGTGCGGTCGAGGCTGGCCGACTTAATGCTGGCGGCGGCGCCCCACGCGCCGTGCCTGCTGAGCGCACCGACGGGATTCGGCCGCACGACAGCGCTCCGGCAGGCCGCGGCCAGGGCCGGCCCGGAGTCGGCGCAGCTGGTGAGCGTCGCGGCCGACGACCCGGGCGCGTGGGTCCGACTGCGGCGGCGCCTGGAGGATGCCCGGGGCGAAGGCCGGATCCGCTACGTGCTGGTGGACTGCGACGGTGTGGCGTCGAGCTCGGAAGCCGAGGAAGCGCGCGCCGCGCTGATTGAGGACGTCGCCATCTGGTCGGGGCTGATCATGAGCTCGCAGGAGTCGCTGGACGAGGTCACGCTGCGCTTCCCGGGATCGATCCTGCTCGACCGATCCGACCTGGCCTTCACCGACGAGGAGGCCCATGCCGTGCTGGAGCTGCTCGCCCCGGGATCACCGCAGGCGCCGGAGGTGGCACGCATCATCGATCTGAGCGAGGGCTGGGTGGCGCCGCTGGTGCTTGCGGCGTCCCGGCTGCGTCGGGTGTCCGAAGGGCCCGCGCGGACCGAGGCGGTGGCCCGATGGTTGGGGCAGCACGGCGCCGAGGTCGCGGTCGCGCCGTGGTGGAGATCGCTGACGTCGGCGCAGCAGGCCTTCCTGCGCGAGACCGCCATGCTGGATCGGCTCGATGCGCCCGCGTGCGACGTCGTCCGCGACGCCGATGACTCTCAGCAGTTGTTGCGCAGCATCACCCGCAGCGAGGGCCTGCTCTGCCGCGACGTCACGACCGACGCCACACCGCGCTGGCGTAGGCACCGACTGCTGACGGCGGCGCTGGCGTCGCGAGGCGGCGGGGGCAGCCGCAGCGAGAGGCTCGAGGCCCATCAGCGCGTGGCCGAGCACTACGTCGAGCGCGGCGAGGTCGAATCCGCGATCTTCCACCTGATCGAGGCCGGTCGATACCAGGAGGCTGGCGAGCAGCTGCGAGACGTCGAGGTACACCTCATCACCACGGGCCAGGCCGAGTTGGCGCTCACCTGGTACTCCGACCTTCCCCCCACCACGTGGGCCAGCTCCACAGAGCACGAGCTGCGGATAGGTTGGGCCTCCCTGTGGGGCGGGGACACCACGATGGTCCGACAGTGCCTCGCGCGCCTGGAAGCCTGGCTGGTGTCGTCCATCGCGGCGGAACTGGAGGCCGCCCAGCGCGCCGCCGTGCGGGGCGAGGTCCAGCTGCTGTCGGCGTGCCTGGCCGGGGCGATGGCGGACACCGCCGGGATGATCGCCGCCGCCCGGTCCGCGGTAGCCGCCTTCGGCGACGACTACACGGCCAACTCCCACCAGCTCGCGCCCGTCGTCGTCGCACGCGGACTCCTGTGGGAGGGCCGAACCGAGGAGGCTGCTGCGGAGTTGGCCCGGCTTCGGGTCGGAGACATGCCCAACGACATGATCCGGGAGGTGTCCTTCCGGGCGGTACGGGCGGGCGCAGCGGCACGGCAGGGACACATGCATGAGGCCGCCGCAGACCTCGAAGGCGCGCGCCGTTTCCTCGAGTCGCGCGGCGCGACGACGACGGCCCTTTCTCACCTGACGCTCGTGGTGGCGCAGGCCGGGGTGCTGCTCGAACAGGGCGAGCTCGCGCAGGCGCGGGACCTGCTGCTGCGGGCCGAGGCGGTGGCTTCGGGACGCGCGTCGACGGGGGGCCTGACGCATGCCCGACTCCAAAGGTGCGCGGTCGACGTGCGCGCCGGACAGATCGACTCCGCCTTCGACATCCTGCATCGGACCCGAGCGCAGTTACGGGCGGTCAACCCCGAAAGCGGCCTGTGGCCGGAGGTCAACCGAGCGCACGCGCGGACTCTGCTCGTCGCAGGCGATGCCGAGTCCGCCGAGGCGGTGATCAGGCAGCTGCCGCCGTCGGCGGACAGGACCCTGTTGGCAGCCTGGTCGTTCCTGGAACGACGACCGACGCAGGTGGCGCGAGCGCTGGGGGCGCTGTCCACCGGGCAACCGCGCAGCGCCCTGGAGCGCCGCATCCTGCTGGCTCAGGCAAGCAGCCTGGCAGCCGCGAGTCAGGATGATGCGGCGCACGTGCGTGGGGCCGTCGAGATCGCGCGGCGGCACGGTCTGGCCGGGGTGTTCGCAGAGCATCCGGGATTCCGGCAGTTGGCGGTCGACCAAGGGGTGGTTCTGCCGGCGGCGACTAGTGCGAGGGACGGGGCGGAGCGACCCGGCGAGGACGGCGATCCCCTGTCGTTGCGACCGCTCGCCGCGCCGCGAGACCCGGATGGGCCGCGGCTGAGCCCAGGTGAGGTCGAGCTGCTGGCACGGTTGCCCAGTCGCGCAACACAGGCCCAGATGGCCGCGGAGCTCGGCGTCTCCACCAACACCATCAAGACCCGGCTGCGACGCCTGTACCGCAAGCTGGACGTGAGCGGGCGAGACGAAGCCATCGCCGCGGCGGCGCGTTGGCGAAAGACACCGGGTGTCGAGCATCGCAGCTAATGCCGGTTGCAGCCTCTCGCGTCAGGTTTGTGCCCGAAAACCACCACCGGCGGGCCGTTTTCGGGCACAAACCTGTCACGGCCGGGCCAAGCCGGCCAGCGCTCAGTCCAGGACCACCTGCTGCGGGTCGATGCCGACAAGCTTCGTGTAGAACGGCGGCATCGCGGCGATCAGGGCGGTCAGGTCGGCGACGGTCCCCTGCAGCGGGCCCTCGAAGTACTGGAAGTTGCTCGGCTGCGTGACCGGGATCTTGCCCTCCATGCTCGAGCCGTAGGCCCCCAGATCCTTCAATCCCAGCGTGCTCACGCCGTCGAGGGCGTGCAGCAACACGAACGTGCCGTGCGCCGGACTGGTGAGCGTGCGTTGCGCGACCGCGCTGGTGACCGGATCGTCGACCAGCGCGAAGCGCAGGCGGGCGTACTCCTGCGTGGTGGTCATGAAGGCGGTGGCGATGGGATTGATGTCGAAGCGGTCCGCCGAGGCCATCAGCAGGTTGCCGTAGAAGTCGATCAGCGCAACGGCGTTGCGGGCGCCAGGCGTGCGCTCCACCAGCCCGGTCAGGTAATCGCGCAGGACCGCGTCGGGCCGTCGGTAGTCGGCGAGGCGGATGGTGAACGCGTCGGGAAAGCTCAGCGAGTACGGCCCCCTGATCGACGAGTTGGCCGGATCGGACATGTTGTTGTCAGGGTTGGCGGGGTCCAGGCCCGATCCGCTGCTCGCGGCCCGGACGCCATCCGCGGTCGAGCCGAAGACGTCGCCGCAGGCCGCTGCCGTCGTTGCGGTGACGGCCGTGCTCGCGAACAGCGTGTTGGGCGCGCCGGCGAAGGCTCGCCCGCCGTCGACGCCGTAGTACCCGAAGGTGCCGCGCAGCGCGTCGCCGACTCCGGTGGGATACCCGGCGAAGTCCGTCTTGCCGTTGAAGTTCACGCCGGCGAAGTCGTCCAGGGCCACCACCGCGGTGTGGAAGCCCGCCGACGTCAACGAGCCGGCGCACATGGCGCAGGGATCCAGCGACGTGACCACCGTCAGCTCCTGCGGCGGCGGCAACAGGCCGGACTCGCGATTGGCGAAGTACCAGTAGACGAGCTGGCGCTCGCCGTGCGCCGTCGGGTCCTGGGTGTAGGGGGTGTCCGAGAGGGGCCCCAGGCCGGTGCCGAGATCCTGCAGCACGCGGTTCTGCAGCGCGTGGATGACCCGCCCGCTGCTGTTCTCGATGATGGCCCCGCCGACCGCGAAGGTCTGGGCGCTCGCCGCCAGCCGAGCCATGGCGAGCGCGACCTGGGCCGCCTGCTCGGCGTCGTGGACCGATCCCGGGACCGCGGGTTCACCGCCCTGGGAGGCCACGCCGGTTGCCGACGACCCGGACGCCCCGGACGAGGCGGCCCCACCAGGCATCGCGGCAGTGGCGCAGCCGGCGACCCCCGGCAAGAGCGTGGCCCCCGCGGCGCCCAGCCCAAGCTTGAGCGCCGACCGGCGCGATACCGCGTGACCATGCTCCATGGCCTGCTCCAACCTCACGACACTGACATCGAACTCGTCGCTGACGAGTTCTCAGCGGCCGACAGCAACTCCAACCTGGTCCAACACCTCCATTCTGGTCCAGCACCGGGTAGGTCTCGCCTTGCCCCAAGAGGATTCGGACCTGGCACCCACGATCCGCACCTACCCCGGGGTAGATGTCCCCGCGCAGCTCTCGTTCGCATCGCCGGCCGGGGAGGGGACTCCGGTGTCAGCCGAACGGACAGCAATCCCGTCAAGCCCTGCCGGCCGAGGATCGACCGACGTCATGTCCGGTGGTCAGGAGGGGCTCCCGAGCGTGAAATCGGTTTCCACCAGAGTCGAAAACGGTTTCGGTTCGCACGGCATTGAAGTCGGTTCGGGGCGCCCTCACATTGGACGCAGCAACCACTGAAGCGACCAACGAGGAGTACCCCATGGCAACCACCACCACGACCACGCGATTCGCACGCCGTGCAGCTGCGGCCCTGCTCGCCGCGGGCTCCATCGCCGGCCTCGCCAGCGTCCCGGCCTTCGCCGCGCCAGCTGCGCCCGCTCCGGCGCCAGCGGCCACGGCGCCCGCTCCGGCACCAGCGGCCACGGCGCCCGCACCGGCGACGCCCGCGGCCGAGACGGAGTCGGACGCCTCGTTCACGAAGGGGACCCGAGTGACCTTCCGCAACGACACCGGCAGCACGGTCTGGGTGCGCGAACACGAGGTCTTCACCAGCTGGTTCAGCGCCACCGCCCTGCAGCCCGGCCAGTCCAAGGCCTACACGGGCAACTTCGCCGGCGTGGACGACGTGCAGCTGCGCGTCTTCCGCAGCGCCGAGGACGCGAAGGAGAACAGCGTCTTCAAGGCCATCGAGGTGGACGGCGAGAACCCGGCCTGGGGCTGTCCCTGGCTGTCGGTGAGCTACCAGTCGAAGTCCTACTGGGTCGGCACCGTGCACCACTACGTGTCCCCCATCGCGGGCGCGGCGTTCACCGGCAAGCGCCACGGCGACTCGGACTACTTCAAAAACTTCGAGCTCCACATGACCAAGGGCTGGAGCTGATCCGCGCTGATCCGTCCCCGCCATCCCCTGAACCCCCAAGTGAACGGTGGGTCAGGGGGTCGCGGGGCAGTTCACGTCCGCCTGGGGCGACACCGCCGTCAGCAGGTAGCTCGTCACAGCAGCGTTGACGCACGTCGATCCCGCGGCCGGGAACACCCCGTGCTGCGCGGTGGGCAGGGCGACCATCCGGGCACCGGGGAAGAACGCCTGCATCGCCCGGGCGCCATCGATGGGGGTGGCCGGGTCGGCGGTGCCGTTGACGAACAGCGGAGGAGGACCGTCCACCGCCGGGGTCATGGGCCCGATGGGGGCCCAGGCCTCGGGGTAGCCCGAACACATCGGCACGTACATGAGCACCACCGAGGCTGGCAGCGGGGTGTCGGGCTGATCGGCCGGCGGCATCAACGACGCCAGCGCCGCGGCGTCGGGGCGCCCGGCGAGGTCCGCGCAGTTGATCAACTGCTTGGCCGGCGAGAGCGCCATGGGCTCTGCTGGCGCACCGGTCATGGTGCCGCCGGCGCCGGACACTTCGTCCACGTCGCTGAGCGACACCGGCGGATCCGAGGCGCCGGCCGACGATTCGACGACGGGCCCGCGTTCGGCGCATGGGCCGGGGGGCGAGGACGCGGCGCGGGCAAGGTCGCACAGCAATTGGGAGATCTGCTCATTCGCCGCCGCACTGGGCTGGCCGCCGGCCAGGGCGGCCAGGTCCCAGCCGAAGGTCCACCGCGTGGTGACCGCGCCGTCGACGTCGATCACCTCGGTGCGCAGCCGCTGCACGACCTCGTCGTACACGCCCTGCATGCCCGGCGGCAACGACGACCGGACGAACTGCGACGACTCGACACCCCCGGCCGCCAACGTCGACCCGAGGCCCATGACCGTGCCGCTGGGGTCCACGCTGCCGTCGAGGACCATGGCTCGCACGCGATCGGGGAACGCCTGCGCGTACTGGGTGCCGATGCGGGTGCCGTAGCTATAGCCGAGGAAGGTCAACTGGTCGTCGCCGAGCGCCTGCCGCAAGGCGTCGAGGTCACGCACCACTTCCCGGGTGCCCAACAGCTTTCCGTCGACCGCGTTGCGGCGCATGCACTCCGCCCCGAGCGGCGCCTCCTGCCCGATCCGGAAACCCGTGACCTGCGGCCAGGTGAACGCCCCGGCGGCCGGCTCCTGCCGAGTGAGCAGCGGCTCCTGCGGGCAGGTGACCAACGTCGGCTCCGACAGTCCGGTCCCGCGCGGGTCCGGCCAGACGAGGTCGAACTTGGCGCGCAACGGCGACGCGGCCGCGGACAGCGACCCCAACGCGTACGCGCTCGACGGAATCCCGGGACCGCCGGTGTTGATCACCAGACTCCCCAGCACCGGCTCCGCGGTCGAGGTCGGCTGCGCCGGCAACCGCCGCACATGAAGTCGGAAGGTGCGGCCCGACGGGTCGGACCAGGACGCGGGAACCACCAAGAAGGCACATTGCTGATCGGGCGCGTCCGCGCAGGCCTGCCAGTCGAGTCCGGCTGGCGCAGGTCCCCCGGCTGACCTGGACACCTCGTCGCCGCCGTTGCCGCCGCTGCCGCCTGCGACCAGCCGGTAGCCGAGCAGGCCGGCCGCCACGACCAGGGCGACCACCGCGGCGAGCACCAGCGGCCAGCGTCCCGGTGGCCTCACATCGGACATGCGGCGAGGCTAACCCAGCACCGCGACCGTCGGCGATGCCTTGGGCGGCCACTAGGCTGCGATGTCGATGAACCCCGTACTCCTCACCCTCTCCGGCCGCGACCACCCCGGCGTCACCGCCGACCTGCTGGAGTCCCTGCGCGCCACCCGGACCGAGGTGCTCGACGCCGAGCAGATCGTCATCCGCGGCGAGCTGGTGCTGTGCCTGCTGCTGGACGCCGACGATCCCGCGACGGCGGTCGCGGCGGTGCAGCGCACCGCGGCGGAGCACGACATGACGATGTCGGTGGACGAGGAACCGTCGTTGCAGGACGCACGGCGGCGCGGGCGGATCCTCGTCACCGTCATGGGCGAGCCGCTGGGAACAGCAGCCCTGGGCAGCGTCACCCGCCGGATCGCGGGCCTGGGCGGGAACATCGACCGGATCGAGCGGGTGGCCGGCTACCCGCTGGTGGTGCTGCGCCTGACCGTGTCCGGGGCCGAGGAGCGGGATCTGCGCGAAGCCCTGGCCGCAGAGTCCGCCGCCAGCGGCCTGGACGTGGCCGTCCAGCCGTTGGCCCTCGCCATGCGCGGAACGCATCTGGTGGTGATGGACGTCGACTCGACGTTGATCCAGCAGGAGGTGATCGAGCTGATCGCCGCGCACGCCGGCTGCGAGGAGGAGGTGCGCGAGGTCACCGAGGCCGCCATGCGCGGCGAGCTGGACTTCGAGCAAAGCCTGCGAGCGCGGGTGGCGCTGCTGGCCGGCGTGCCGACGAGCGCCCTTGACCAGGTGCGCGACACGGTGCGGCTCACCCCCGGCGCCCGCACCCTGTGCCGGACGCTCAAGCGGCTGGGCTACCGGATCGCCGTCGTGAGTGGGGGCTTCACCGACGTGGTGGAGCCGCTGGCCGCGGAGCTGGGGGTCGACTACGCGCTCGCCAACACCCTGGAGGTGCGCGACGGCGTCCTGACCGGCAACGTCCTGGGCGAGGTGGTGGACCGGCGGGCCAAGGCCGAGGCCCTGCGCCGCTTCGCGGCCGATGCCGGCATCCCGCTGGAGCAGACCGTGGCCATCGGCGACGGCGCCAACGACCTGGACATGATCAGCCTGGCAGGGCTGGGGATCGCGTTCAACGCCAAACCGGCCCTGCGCGCGGCGGCGGACACCACGGTGAACGTGCCCTACCTGGACGCTGTGCTCTACGTCCTGGGCATCACCCGCGAGGAGATCGACGAGGCTGACGGACGCTAACCCGGGTAGGCGTCAGCCGCGCGGCACCGCGAAGCTGACCAGCTCGCCCTGGCCGGCCGAGGTGGAGATCTGCGACCAGTCCCCCGTCAGTTCGATCTCGGCGATCCCCGACGTGGGGTACTTGGTCACCATCTGCAGGAAGTCCGGCGTCTCCTGGGGCTGCGACAGCCGGAGCGCGAGCATCTCGATCCCCGGGTTGTGCCCGACCATCAGCACCCGCCGGATGCCGGCCGGGACCTCCCCCAGGACGTCCAACAGGTCAGCGGGGTCAGCCTCGTAGATGCGCTCGTCGTACGTCGGGGCGGGCGCGTCGCCCAACGTGGGCGCGAGCAGCGCATAGGTCTCGCGCGCCCGCTGGGCTGGGGACACAAGGGCCAGGTCGATCGACTCCCGTGCCGCCAGCACCAATCCGGCCGCGACCGCGTCGCGGCGCCCGCGGACGTTCAGCGGCCGCTGGTCGTCCGGCACCCCGGGCGGCCAGGCGGACTTGGCGTGACGCAGCAGGACGAGTGTCGGCATGGCCGCAGAGTAGACGGAAAGGCGACCCCCATGGGTGTTGACTAGGCTCGCCGCATGAGGCCGATCGACGACTCCTTCGCGGCGCTGCCGCTCGACGCGATCGCCGACGCCGCCCTGACGGCGGCCGCGGCCGGGGCCGGCGCCGCGGAAGGTGGTGCCAGCTGGTGCGATGTGCGGGTCCAGGTGATGTCGGAGCGGCACGTGCAGCTGCGCGACGGCTCCCCCGAGGTAACCATGACCTCGCGCTCGGCCGGCATCGGGATACGGGTCATCGCCGACGGCGCCTGGGGCTTCGCAGCCACTTCCGAGCTGACCCCGGACGCCGCGGTGGCGTGCGTCGTGCGGGCGATCGGCCTCGCCCGGTCGACCGCCAGGCTGGGGGGCCCGGCGGTCGAGCTGGCCCCAGAGCCGGCACATGTCGGCACCTGGGTGAGCGACTACGACTGCGACCCCACGGAGGTCGGCGACGGGCAGGTGCTCTCGCGGCTGGCGGAGTGGTCGGGGACGTGCGCGGGGCACCCCGCGGTCCACCACACCGCCGCCGCCTTCAGCGCGGCCAAGGAACAGCTGTTCTACGCCGACTCGGCCGGGGCGCGGACCCGGCAGCAGCGGGTGCGCTGTCAGCCGGAGGTCACCGCGATCGCCGTGACCGACGGCGGTTTCGAGGACATGCGCACGACGCTGGCGCCCAGGGGCGCCGGGTGGGAGTACGCCCTCGAGCCAGCGTGGGATGCCGAGGTCGCCGGGCTCGGCGACCACCTGGCGCAGCGGGTCGCCGCCCCCGCGCTGGAGCCTGGCCGCTACGACCTGGTCATCGCGCCGTCGAACCTGTGGCTGACGATCCACGAGAGCGTCGGGCACGCCACCGAGTACGACCGCGCGGTCGGTTTCGAGGCCAACTACGCGGGCACCTCGTTCGCCACCCCCGACGGGCTGGGAGGCCTGCGCTACGGGTCGCAGCTCATGCATGTGACGGGCGACCGCACAGTGCCGCAGGGGCTGTCCACCGTCGCCTGGGACCACGAGGGCGTCGCGGCGGGGCGATGGGACCTGGTGCGTGAGGGAGTGCTCGTGGGCTACCAGCTGGACCGCTGGGGGGCCGCGCGGCTGGGCGCAGGGGCGTCCAACGGCTGTGCCTACGCAGATGACGCGGGGCACGTCCAGATCCAGCGGATGCCCAACGTGTCGTTGCAGCCGGCCGTCGGGGGCGGCGACCTGGAAGCCCTCGTCGCCGGGGTGACCGACGGTCTGCTCGTCGTGGGCGACAAGAGCTGGTCGATCGACATGAGCAGGCGCAACTTCCAGTTCACGGCCCAGCGCTTCCTGCGCATCCGCAACGGGCACCTGGCGGGACAGGTCAAGGACATCGCGTACCAGAGCGACACCCTGGACTTCTGGGCCGGTCTCGTGGCCCTGGGCGGCGAGCAGACCTACGAGTTGGGCGGGGCGCTCAACTGCGGCAAGGGCCAGCCCGGGCAGGTAGCGGCGGTCAGCCACGGCTGCCCGGCGGCCGTCTTCAGTGGCGTCAACGTGCTGCGCACGGCATCCGGGGAGGCATCATGACTGGGTCGCCGGCGACGGTCGTCGAGCAGGTGCTGGCCGCCGCGAGCGGGTCGGCCACGGTGGTGGCGGTCGAGACTGCACACGAGGCCAACCTGCGCTGGGCGCTGTCGATGGCCACGACGAACGGCCTCGCAAGCAGCTGCACGGTGACGATCACAGCCATCGCAGACGTGGTCGGGGCGCCCGGCAGCACTACCAGCGGCAAGTCGATCGCCACCCGCAGCGGCCCCGTCGACGACTGGCCGCACGTGCTGGCCGAGGCGGAGGCAGCGGCGGCGGCGGCCGCGGCAGCAGGACAGACCGCCGGCGAGGAGTCGGAGTTGCCGACGGGCGCCCGGAGCGCCGACTTCGACCTTCCCGCGGCCGGCCCGACGATGCTGCCCGAACTGCCTGCCCTCGCCGACGCCTTCGCCGACGGCGGCGGCGGCGGCAGCAGCGAGGGACCCCTTGAGTTCTTCGGCTACGCCGAGCAGTCCGTGCTGACCGAGCACATCGGCACCTCTGCCGGGGCGCGCTGGCGGGCGGTGGAGCGCTCGGCGCGCTTCGAGGTCTCGGCGAAGTCACAGGGCCGGCGCCGCTCCGCCTGGAGCGGCGCCGCCGCGGACCTGCTCACCGACATCGACGTGCCGCGGGCGATCGCCGAGGTGCGCGAGGGCCTGCGGCTGCAGGCGGAGTGCGTCGACGTCCCAGCAGCCCCGCGCACGGTCATCCTGACGCCGTCGGCCGTCGCGGACCTGATGATCGTGTTCTGGTGGGCCGCTGTGGCGCGTGACGCCGCCGAGGGCCGCAGCCCGTTCAGCGGCCCCGGTGCGGCGCCGACCATGCTGGGCGAGGCGCTGTCGCCGCGACCGCTGACGCTGCGCTCAGACCCGCAAGCCGCCGGGATCCAGGCAACCGATCGGTTGTGGACCCCCACCAGCGGCGCCGCCGCCACGGTGTTCGACACCGGGGCCCCGATCGACGCCGTGGACTGGGTGGCCGAGGGTAAGCTGGCCGCGCTTATGACCACCCGCGCGGGGGCCGCGGACCTCGACCTGCCGTTCGCACCCTCGGCCGCCAACCTGGCGCTGCACGACGCGGACGGCTGGGGCAGCCTGGCCGACGTGGTGGCGCGTACCGACGACGCGCTGCTCATCACCAGCCTGTGGTACATCCGCGACGTCGACCCGCAGGCGATGCTCGTCACCGGGCTCACCCGCGACGGGACCTATCTCGTGCGCGACGGGCGGGTCGTCGGCGGCGCCGGCAACTTCCGCTTCAACGACTCGCCGATGGCCCTGCTGGGTCGGATCGTCGATGCCGGCGACCCGGTCCGCTGCCTGCCGCGCGAGTGGGCCGACTACTTCAGCCGGACCTCGATGCCGCCGCTGGTGGTAGGCGACTTCGGGCTGTCCACGCCTTCCGCGGCGATCTGAGCGGTCGCGCCGCCCGGGCGCGCTCTCAGGCCCGCGTGTCCGGGTGCCAGGAGGGGAGCTCAGGCTGTGCCTGCGGCTGCACGTAGATGGCGCGGACGTCCTCGCCGTCGTGGTTGCGCTCCCGGCCGCCGTTGGCGATCACAACAGCGACGTAGGGCAGCAGCACGGCACCCGCGACGAGGGTCCAGCGAATCCATCCCTCGGTGAAGACCGCCCCCAGGAAGCACGCCGTGCGGATCGCCATCGAGATCAAGTACCTACGGGTGCGCGCCTGCTGGTCCTCCGACAGGCCCACGTGGGCGTCTGTGATTCGATACACCTGGGACTGGCTCGGCATAGGCATACCGTAAGGCCGACCCGGTCGATGCACCACCGCAGACCCGCCCAGGCATCGGAGGCTCGCATGGCCAACCGCACGTACGCCCTCACAGAGATCGTCGGAACCTCGCCGGAGAGCATCGACGACGCCATCCGCAACGCCGTCAGCCGGGCCCACCAGACCATCCGGCATCTGGACTGGTTCGAGGTCACCGACATCCGCGGCCACGTCCGCGACGGCGACGTGCGCCACTTCCAGGTGACGCTGAAAGTGGGCTTCCGGCTCGAGGACTCACCGGTCGACTAGCGGCGCCGGTACTGCTTCCCGAACCGTGTTCTCCTTCCTGCGCCAGCCCAAGTGGATCGCCTTCACCCTCCTGGTGCCGGTCGGGGTGGCGCTGTGCCTGCTGGCCGCCAACTGGCAGTACTCGCGCCACGTCCACCGCAGCGCCGCCGACGCCCTTATCCGCGCGAACTCCGCGACCGCCCCCGCACCGTTGTCCGAGCTCACCTCGGCGGATGCGGCGCTGCCACCCGATCGGCGCTACCGGATAGCGACGGCGACCGGCACCTACCTGCCCGACTCCGCCGCCCTTGTGCGCCGGCGCAGCCTGGGCGGCTCCGCCGGCTACTGGTCGGTCGCGTCCCTGCGGACCGACGCCGGCCCGATCGTGGAGGTGCTGCGGGGCTGGGTCCCGCAGAGCGCCGATGCCCGCCAGTCGCCCCCGGTCCCGGCGCCGCCGGCAGGGACGGTGACGGTCACGGGTTGGCTGCAGGAGTCCGAGCGCGCAACCCAGCCGACGCCCGCGGACCTGCCCGCGGGCCAGGTGACCGCGCTCGACCCCACGGCGCTCAACCCCGGCACCGCCGTCTATCCCGCCTACCTGGTCGCGATGTCCAGCACGCCGCCGGACTCCGGGGTCAAGGCCGTGCCGGTGCCCGAACTCGGGCTGGGGCCGCACCTGGCCTATGCCTGGCAGTGGCTCGCGTTCGCCCTCATGCTCCCGATCGGCTGGGTGATCCTGGTCCGCCGAGAGGTCCGCACCGGCCGGGAGGAGTCCCCCGGGTCCCGGGCGGCCGAGGAACATGCGGGCGGAGCCTGAGCGCCAATACGGGCTTTCCTGTATCCCGCGACGCATCACGCTGCGTGCTCAGGCAGAATCCGCATGTGGATCTGGGACTCGCGGGCCGTGTGTACGTCGTGTCGGGCGGTTCCCGCGGCCTGGGGCGCGCGACGGTCGAGACCCTGGTCGCCGCCGGCGCCGGGGTGGTAGCCGTCGGCCGGTTCGAGCAGCACCTGGCCGAGCTCATGTCCGCCGTCGGCAACGATCGCTGCGTGCCCATCCCCGGCGATCTGCGCGACCCCGATCTGGCCCCCCGCGCGGTCGCCGCCGCGGCCGCCCGCTTCGGCCGCCTGGACGGCGCCTTGGTGGGAACCGGCGGCCCTCCCCCGAGCCGCGTCAGCGCCACCGGCGACGACGCCTGGCGGGACGCCTTCGAGACCGTGTTCCTCGGCCCGCTGCGGCTGGCCCGCTCGGTCGCGGCCGCCATCGAGCACCACAGCGCCCCGCCATCGCCGCCGAACCAACCGGCTCCGCCCCCGACCGCCGGTGGCACCGTGCACCCGGGGCGGCGCGCGCCGGACACCTCGGTCGTCTTCGTCCTGAGCACGTCGATCTACAAGCCGCTGCCCGAGCTCGCGCTCAGCAACGGCCTGCGCCCGGGCCTGGCCAACCTGGTCCACGAGCTCGCGGGGGAATGGGGGCCGCGGGGAATCCGCGTGAACGGGCTGGCCCCAGCCAACATCGCCACCGACCGGGTCTTCGCCCTCGACGCCCGCAACGGTCCGCCGGAATCGGTGCGGCGCAAGCGCGAGTCGCGCATCCCCCTGCGCCGCTACGGCGAGCCCTCGGAGTTCGCCGCGGCTGCGGCGTTCCTGCTGTCGCCGGCGTCGAGCTACATCACCGGGGCGCTCATCCCGGTGGACGGCGGCACGACCTTCGGCCCGGGTTAGTCCGCGGGTCCGACGACGTCCCGCGCGGCACCGGCCTGGTATCGGCTCTCGTCGAACTGGGTCGCGTACAGATCGGCGTACAACCCGCCGCGGGCCAGCAGTTCGGTATGCGTGCCCCGCTCGACCACCCGACCGTCGTCCACCACCAGGATCTGGTCGGCCTGGCGCACCGTCGACAGCCGATGAGCGATCACTAGCGAGGTGCGGCCCGCCAACGCGTTGTCCAGCGCCCGCTGCACGGCCGCCTCGCTCTCGCTGTCCAGGTGCGCCGTGGCCTCGTCCAGCACGACGATGCGCGGACCCTTCAACAGCAGCCGCGCCAGCGCCAGCCGTTGCTTCTCACCGCCGGACAGCCGGTGTCCCCGGTCCCCCACGACGGTGTCCAGACCCTCGGGAAGCGAGCGCACGAGGCCCGAGATCTGCGCCGCAGACAGGGCGCCCCACAGCTCTTCCTCGCTCGCGTCGTTGCGCGCGTAGAGCAGGTTCTCGCGGATGGACTCGTGAAAAAGGTGAGCCTCCTGCGTGACATAGCCGACCGCCGCCCGCAGCGACGTGCCCTGCACCTCGCGCACGTCCATGCCCCCCACCGAAACGGCTCCGTCGGTCGCGTCGTACAGCCGCGCGACCAGGGCGGTGATGGTCGTCTTGCCGGCGCCGCTGGGGCCGACCAGCGCGGTCATGCCGGCCGCCGGGGCATCGAACGTGACGCCCTTGAGCACCGTGTGCGGAGCGGCGGCCTCCAGCCGAGCCACCGACTCCAGCGAGGCCAGCGAGACCTCATCGGCAGCTGGGTACCTGAACCCCACATCGTCGAAGCGGATCGCCAGCGGGCCCTCGGGCAGGGGTCGCGCGTCGGGGGCGTCACGCACGAGCGGCGGCAGATCCAGCACCTCGAACACGCGGTCGAAGCTGACGAGGGCGGTCATGACGTCCACCCGGACGTTGGACAGCGCCGTGAGCGGCCCGTACAGCTGCGCCAGCAGCCCGGTCATGGCGATCAGCGTCCCGAGCGTGAGCGCGCCGGCGATCACCGCGTTGCCACCCAGTCCATAGGTGATGACGGTGGCCAGCGCCGCGACCAGGGACAGAGCGGTGAAGAAGTAGCGGTTGGACATCGCGATGCGCACGCCGATGTCGCGTACCCGGGCGGCTCGCGCGGCGAACTGGCCGGCCTCCCGGTCGTGGTCGCCGAAGAGCTTGACCAGCAGCGCTCCCGCGACGTTGAAGCGCTCGGTCATCTGCGAGGCCATGTCGGCGTTGAGCGTCATCTGCTCGCGGGTCAGAGCCTGCAGCCGGCGCCCCATCCAACGGGCGGGTAGCAGGAAGAGCGGCAGCATCACGAGCGCCACCAGGGTGATGCGCCAGTCCAGCAGGAACATGGTGATGAGCACGACGGTGACGCTGATGAGGTTTCCCAGCACCCCGGACATGGTGGAGGTGAAGGCCTGCTGGGCGCCGATGACGTCGCTGTTGAGCCGCGACACCAACGCCCCGGTCTGGGCCCGGGTGAAGAACGCGACCGACTGCGTCTGCACATGCCCGAACACCTCGGTGCGCAGGTCGTAGATCAGCCCCTCGCCGATCCGGGCCGAGTACCAGCGGTTGAGCAGGCCGAGGCCGGCGTCGACGAGGGCGACCACACCGGCGATGATCGCCGTGGTGGTGACGACGGCGCTGTTGCCCGGTGTGATGCCCTGGTCGATGATCCGCTTGAACAGCAGCGGCTGCGCCACCGTCAGCCCGGCGTCGATCACCAGGATAACCAGGAACACCCAGATCAGGCTGCGGTACGGGCGCGCGTAGCCGAGGATCCGACGCCACGTGCCCGGCTTCAGCGTGACCTGGGTGACCGAGGAGTCGCGCGTGAACGACCGCAGGGTCGACATCGGCCCGCCGTGCATCGACACGGCGGTGCCTAGCGCTGCATCAGGGCGGCGAGCTCGGTGATCCGGCCGTACTGTGCGGCACGCTCGGCGGCGGTCTGCTCGGTCAGGTCGCGCCCGTGCGCGCCGCGGATGAGGCCGAGCACCGCCGTGGTCGCGTTCGGGGCGGCGGCCGTGATGCCCGCGGCCAAATCGTCCGCGGCTGCGGCCGCCTGGCCCTCCGGCACGGCGGTGATCGCCAAGCCGATGGCCGCCGCCTCGTCGCCGCTGATGGCCCGGCCGGTCAGGCAGAGCTCCAGGGCGCGCTGATAGCCCACCGCGCGGACGAGCGGCAACGTACCGGCGAGGTCGGGGACGAGACCCAGCTGGATCTCCTTCATCGACAGCGACGCCGTGGCCTCCACGATCATCAGGTCACAGGCCAAGGCCAGCTGGAAACCGGCGCCGATGGCATGCCCCTGCACGGCCGCGATCGTCACCACCGGGCGCTCGCGCCACCAGGTGAAGGCGCGCTGGTAGCCGGCGATGATGTCCTCCACCTCGGAGGCGGGCTTCTCCGCGAGGCCGACCAGCGACGCCTCGCCGGGCAGCCCCTCCACGAACATGCGGCGATCCAGCCCAGCCGAGAAAGACTGCCCGGCCCCGCTGAGGATGACGACCCTGATCCCCTCGGGCAGGTCGTCGCCGAGGGCGGCCAGTGCCGCCCACATGGACGGCGTCTGCGCGTTGTGCTTGTCGGGACGGTCGAGCCGCACCCGCAGGATGGGTCCGTCGGCGGTGGCGACTACCCCGGCCGCCGAGAGCAGGTGTTGGGTGTTTGCGCTTGTCAGGACGTCCTCCGCTTCGTGTCGCCACCGCGCGCACGAAGCTCGACGCCATTCTCGCTGAGAACCCGGTGGACGAATCCATACGAGCGCCCCGAAGCCTCCGCGATCGCGCGGATGCTCTGTCCGGCCTGGTACTGCTGCTGGTACTGCTCGGCTAGGGACTGGCGCTCGTCGCCAACGATACGCCGTCCAGAGTTATCCGATGCCATGTAGCCCTCCGCCAAGTTGCGACGACCCCCCGCAGGGTCCTTCCAGACGATGCCGATGGGGACGGGCGAGGCTTGCGCGCCACCCGTCGAGTACCCATGGGCGTAACTGAACAACCGAATGATAACCCAGAGTGATGCCTGTGCGCGGCACGTATCCGGCACAGGCGTTTCAGGCCAGCTCGACTAGTTCTGCGTAGTCGTCGCGCCACAGGTCCTCATCGCCATCGGGCAGCAGCAGCACGCGCTCCGGCGCCAGGGCGGCCACGGCGCCCGGATCGTGGGTGACGAGCACCACCGCCCCCTCGTAGCTCGCCAGGGCCGACAGCACCTCGTCCCGGCTGGCCGGGTCCAAGTTGTTCGTCGGCTCGTCCAGCAACAGCACGTTCGCCCCTGAGACGACCAGCATCGCCAGCGCCAGGCGCGTCTTCTCGCCGCCGGACAGCGTGCCCGCGGGCTGGTCGACCACGGCGCCCGAGAAGAGGAACGAGCCCAGCACGTCGCGGGCCTGTTGCTCGCCGAGCGCCGCCGACGAGTGCACGAGGTTGAGCAGCACGCTGGCGTCCGGGTCCAGGGTCTCGTGCTCCTGGGCGTAGTAGCCGACGCGCGCGCCGTGCCCGGCCTCGACCGCCCCGGTGTCCGACGTCTCGACGCCGCCCAGGATCCGCAGCAGAGTGGTCTTGCCGGCGCCGTTGAGGCCGAGCACCACAACGCGCGCGCCCCGGTCCACGGCCAGGTCGACATCCATGAAGACCTCCTGCGAGCCATAGGACTTGCTCAGGGCGCGGGCGGTCAGCGGCACCCGGCCGCAGGGCGCGGGCTCCGGGAAGCGCAGGCGGGCGACCTTGTCGTGCGGCCCCTCCGCGGCCGCGGCGGCCAGCAGCTGGTCGGCGCGGCGGAACATGTTCTGTGCGGCCTTCGCCTTGGTTGCCTTGGCCCGCATCTTCTCGGCCTGCTGTTGCAGGGCACCAGCCTGCTTGGCCGCAGTCGCGGCCGTGCGGCGGCGGCGGCGCTCGGTGGCCTCGCGCTCGGCCAGGTACGCCGTCCAGCCCAGGCTGTAGACGTCGAGGTGCGCGCGGGCGGCGTCCAGGTACATGACCTTGTTGACCGTCGCGTCCAGCAGCCCGGTGTCGTGGCTGATGACGATCACGCCGCCGGGATAGTTGTGCAGGAACTGGCGCAGCCAGACGATCGAGTCGGCGTCCAGGTGGTTGGTGGGCTCGTCGAGCAGCAGGGTGTCGTCGCCGGCGAACAGCAGCCGAGCGAGCTCGACCCGGCGGCGCTGCCCACCGGACAGCGTGCCCAACGGCTGGTCCAGCAGCCGCTGATCGATGCCGATGCCCGCCGCCACCGCAGCAGCCTCAGACTCGGCCGCGTAGCCGCCGGCGGCGGTGAACTCGGCCTCGGCGCGGGTGTAGCGGCGCATGGCGTCGTCGCGGGTGCCATCGTCGGCAGAGGCCATCCGCTTTTCGGCGGCGCGCATGCGGCGCACGACGTCGTGCAGATCCCGCGCGGAGAGGATGCGGTCGCGCACGAGCTGGTCGGGATCGGCCGTCCGCGGGTCCTGGGGCAGGTAGCCGACGCTGCCGCTGCGGCGGATGTCGCCGACAGCGGGCTGGGTCTCGCCCGCCAGCGTGCGCATCATCGTGGTCTTCCCCGCCCCGTTGCGCCCGACCAGACCCACCTTGTCGCCGGCGGCCACGCGGAACGAGGCCTCCGACACCAGCAGCCGGGCACCGGCGCGCAGCTCGAGATCGTGGACGCTGATCACACGTTGAAGCCTAGGGCCCGCAACATCTCCCGACCGTCGTCGGTGATCTTCTCGGGGCCCCAGGGCGGCATCCACACCCAGTTGATCCGGTAGTCCGGGGCGACGCCGTCCAGCGCAGCCCGGGTCTGGTCCTCGATGACATCCGTGAGGGGGCAGGCCGCCGATGTCAACGTCATGTCGAGGGTGACTGTTGCATCCTCCTCGACGTGCACGTCGTACACCAGGCCCAGGTCCACGACGTTGATCCCCAGCTCGGGGTCGACCACGTCGCGCATGGCCTCGAACACCGCCTCCCGATCCGCCGCCTCGGCTTCCGCAGCAGTCATGCTCGTCCTCCTCCTTCACTCCAGCCGGGTGCGGCCTGCGACCCGGCGGGCTCCCGCGCGGCCAGCGCCTGGGCGACCGCGTCCTTCCATGCCATCCACCCCAGCAGCGCGCACTTGACCCGCGCCGGGTACTTCGCCACGCCGCTGAACGCCACCGCATCGCCCAGGACGTCCTCGTCCGGGGTGTACCCGTGCACGCCGGCCTGCAGCAGTTCCAGGAACTCGTCCACCGCGGCCATGCCCTCACTCAGCGGCACGCCGTCGAGCTGCTCGAACAGCACGCTCTGCGACGCCTGCGAGATCGAGCAGCCCTGCCCGTCGTAGGACAGCGACACCAGCGGGTCGGCGGCGTCGGCCGGGTTGTCCGCCAGCGCCACCCGCAGGGTGACCTCGTCGCCGCAGGTCGGGTTGATGTGGTGGACCTCGACCTCGAACGGCTCCCGCAGCCCCTTGCCCTGGGGGTTGCGGTAGTGGTCCAGGATGATCTCCTGGTACATCTGCTCCAGCTGCATCACGCCACCCGGAAGAATTCCCGCGCCGCCTGCACTCCTGCGGCCAGGGCGGCCACGTCGGCGTCATCGTTGTAGACCGCGAACGACGCCCTGGTGGTCGCCGGGACGCCGTAGCGGCGGCACACCGGCCAGGCGCAGTGGTGGCCCACGCGCACCGCGATCCCGAGGTCGTCGAGCACCTGGCCGACGTCGTGCGGATGGATGCCGGCGACCTCGAAGCTGACCGCCGAGCCCCGATCGACGTTGTCGACGGGTCCCACGATGCGCACGCCTTCGATGGCCTCAAGCGCGTCCAGGGCCAGGCCCGTGAGCCGGTGCTCGTGGGCCGCGACCGCTGGCATGCCGATCCGCTCGAGGTAGTCGCAGGCCGCTGCCAGGCCGACCGCCTGCGCCGTCATCGGCACCCCCGCCTCGAAGCGCTGTGGCGGGGCGGCGAAGGTCGAGCCCTCCATCGTGACGTTGGCGATCATGGAGCCGCCGGAGATGAAAGGCGGCATGTCCGCGAGCACCTCGGGCCGGCCCCACAGCAGCCCGATGCCGGTGGGTCCCAGCATCTTGTGCCCGCTCCAGGCCACGAGGTCCGCGCCCAGCGACCAGACGTCGATGGGCATGTGCGGCACCGACTGGCAGGCGTCGACGACGAACAGCGCGCCCACCTGACGGGCCCGCTCGCCGATGTCTGACACCGGGTTGACGGTGCCCAGGATGTTGGACTGGTGGACCACCGACACCACCTTGGTGCGCTCGTTGAGCAGCGCATCCAAGTCGGTCAGGTCCAGCCGGCCCTCGTCGGTGAGCGGGATCCAGCGCAACGTCGCCCCGGTGCGCGCCACCAGCTGCTGCCACGGCACCAGGTTGGCGTGGTGCTCCATCTGCGTCACGAGCACCTCGTCGCCCGGGCCGAGCACGAACCGCGGATGCACGGTGTGACCCCAACGCGCCATGTCGCTGCTGTTGCTGAAGGCGTAGGCGACGAGGTTGATGGACTCGGTGGCGTTCTTGGTGAACACCAGCTCCGGCGGCATCGCGCCCACGAACCCGGCGATGGTGGCGCGGGCGGACTCGTAGGCGTCGGTGGCCTCCTCGGCCAGCTGGTGCGCGCCCCGGTGCACGGCGGCGTTGTGGCGCAGGTAGAACTCCCGCTCGGCGTCCAGCACGGACAGCGGCTTCTGCGAGGTCGCGGCGCTGTCCAGGTAGACCAGCGGGCGGTTGTCGCGGACGGTGCGGGCCAGCAGCGGGAAGTCCGCCTTGATGCGGGCGACGTCCAGCCGCGGTACCACCGGCGCAGGGGCAGCGGGCAACGGGATCAGCTCCGTGCCGCCGCCGCGGCGGAGGCGAACTGCTCGTAGCCGTCGGAATCGATCCGCTCGGCCAGCTCGGGCCCGCCGGAGGCGACGATGCGGCCGTCCATGACCACATGGACGTGGTCGGCCGGGATGAGCTTGAGCAGCCTCGTGGTGTGGGTGATGAGCAGGATCCCGGTGTCGTCCTGCTCGCGAACCTTGTTGACGCCCTGCGACACGACCTTGAGGGCATCCACGTCCAAGCCGGAGTCGGTCTCGTCCAGCACCGCGATCTTGGGCTTGAGCAACTCGAGCTGCAGGATCTCGTGGCGCTTGCGCTCGCCGCCGGAGAAGCCCTCGTTGACGTTGCGCCCGGCGAACTCGGGGTCCACGTCCAGCTCGGCCATGGCGGTCTTCATGTCCTTCAGCCACGTGCGCAGCTTCGGCGCCTCGCCCTTGACCGCCGTGACGGCGGTGCGCAGGAAGTTCGACACGCTGACGCCGGGCACCTCGACCGGGTACTGCATGGCTAGGAAAAGACCCGCCCGGGCGCGCTCGTCCACCGACATGTCGAGCACGTCGGCGCCGTCCAGGGTGATGGTGCCCTCGGTGACCTCATAGCGAGGGTGGCCGGCGATGGAGTAGGCCAGCGTGGACTTGCCCGAGCCGTTGGGACCCATGATGGCGTGGGTCTGGCCCGACTCCACTGTCAGGTCGATCCCCCGCAGGATCGGCTTGGAGCCGGCGTCGGTGACGACGCTGACGTGCAGGTTGCGGATGTCCAGGGTGCTCATGTCGCTCTCTCGTCGGGAAGGGGTGCGGTCAGGTGGAAGACAGGGTCAGACGTCGATGAGGACTCGGGCGTCCGGGCCCTCGCCGGACACCGCGACGCTGAACGTGGCCACGGGGGCGTTGGCGGGAAGGCAGGTGGGCTGGCCGGTGCGCAGGTCGAACTGCGAGCCGTGCAGCCAGCACTCGATCAGGCAGCCCTCCACCTCGCCCTCGGACAGCGACACGTCCGCGTGCGAGCAGCGGTCGTCCACGGCGAAGAGCTCGCCGTCGGTGAGCACCAGCGCGATCGGCTGCGCCCCCACCACCACCCGGACCGCCTGGCCGTCGACCAGGTCGCCCAGGCGGTACACGTCCTGCAGTGTCATGCGTCGTCCTCCTCTGTGTACTCGTAGCCCAGCTCGGCCGCGACCGCCCGCAGCAGCCGCTCGCGCAGCGCCGGGAGCGGAAGCTGGTCGATGATCTCGCCGAAGAAGCCGAGCACCACCAGGCGCCGCGCCTCGGCCGCCGGGATCCCGCGCGACATCAGGTAGAACAGCTGCTCGTCGTCGAAACGGCCGGTGGCGCTGGCGTGGCCGGCACCCTCGATCTGCCCGGTCTCGATCTCGAGGTTGGGCACCGAGTCGGCGCGGGCGCCCTCGGACAGCACGAGGTTGCGGTTGAGCTCGTAGGTGTCGGTGCCGGTGGCGGCCGCCCGGATGAGGACGTCGCCGATCCAGACGGTGTGTGCGCCCGACCCCTGCAGCGCCCCCTTGTACGTCACGCGGGAGCGGCAGTGCGGCTCGGCGTGGTCGACGAAAAGCCGGTGCTCCAGGTGCTGCCCGGCGTCGGCGAAGTACACGCCCAGCAGCTCCGCGCTGCCGCCGGGGCCGTCGTAGCTGACCGTGGGCGTGATGCGCACGAGCTCGCCGCCCAGGGTGACCACGACCGAGGTGAACTCGGCGTCCCGGCCGACGCGGGTGTGATGGTGGCTGACGTGCACCGCCCCGTCGGCCCAGTCCTGGACGCTGGCGAAGGTCAGACGCGCCCCGTCGCCGACGCGGATCTCCACGTCCGCGGCGATGGTCGCGGCGCCGGAGTGGTCGAGGACCACCGTCGCCGTCGCGCCGGCGCCGATGTCGATCAGCGCATAGGCATAGCCGGTACCGCCGTCGCCGGTCACCCGGACGACCACCTCGGCCTCGCCCTGGGCCGGGACCGTGACGGCCAGCGCGTCTTCGGCGCGCTCGGCCACCACGGCCGAGATCCGGTCGACCGGCTCGAGCACCGATCCGACCCGCGGGTCGTCGAGCGGCACCACGCCGACCTCGGCATCCCCGCTTGCGGTCCAATCGAGCGAGGGCTCGGGGCCGCTGGCGGGAGTGCCCTCGAGCAGCGCCCGCAGCGGCTCCAGCGGGGTGAAGCGCCAGGCCTCTTCGCGCCCGCTGGGGATCGGGAAGCTCGCCGCGCGGTCGGCCGCGAGTGCGCCCGCGCGGTCGCTCGGCGGCGGCGTGGCGGACTTGGCAGCCTTGGCGGGGACGGTGGTTGTGGCCGACATCAGCCGACGGCTCCTTCCATCTGAAGTTCGATCAGGCGGTTGAGCTCCAGCGCGTACTCCATCGGCAGCTCACGGGCGATGGGCTCGACGAAACCGCGCACGATCATGGCCATCGCCTCCTCCTCGGTCAGGCCCCGGCTCATGAGGTAGAACAATTGGTCCTCGCTGACCTTGCTGACCGTGGCCTCGTGGCCCATTGCCACGTCGTCCTCGCGGACATCGACATAGGGGTAGGTGTCCGAGCGCGAGATGTCGTCGATGAGCAGGGCGTCGCAGCGCACCGAGCTGGCGGAGTGATGCGCGCCCTCCTGCACCTGCACCAGGCCCCGGTACGAGGTGCGGCCGCCGCCGCGGGCCACGGACTTGCTGATGATCGAGGACGAGGTGTGCGGCGCGGCGTGCACCATCTTGGCCCCGGCGTCCTGGTGCTGGCCCTCGCCGGCGAAGGCGATCGACAGGGTCTCGCCCTTGGCGTGCTCACCCATGAGCCAGACGGCCGGGTACTTCATCGTCACCTTGGAGCCGATGTTGCCGTCCACCCACTCCATGGTGCCGCCCTGCTGCGCCACGGCGCGCTTCGTCACCAGGTTGTACACGTTGTTCGACCAGTTCTGGATAGTCGTGTAGCGGCAGCGGGCGTCCTTCTTGACGATGATCTCGACCACCGCCGAGTGCAGCGAGTCCGTCGAGTAGATCGGCGCCGTGCAGCCCTCGACGTAGTGCACGTAGGCGCCCTCGTCGACGATGATGAGGGTCCGCTCGAACTGTCCCATGTTCTCGGTGTTGATCCGGAAGTAGGCCTGCAGCGGGATGTCCACGTGCACGCCCGGCGGAACATAGATGAACGATCCTCCCGACCACACCGCGGTGTTGAGCGCGGCGAACTTGTTGTCGCCGACGGGGATGACGGTGCCGAAGTGCTCGCGGAAGATGTCCGGGTGCTCGCGCAGGGCGGTGTCGGTGTCCAGGAAGATGACGCCCTGCTCCTCCAGGTCGTCGCGGATTTTATGGTACACAACTTCGCTTTCGTACTGCGCGGCCACTCCCGCCACCAGGCGCTGCTTCTCGGCCTCGGGGATGCCCAGGCGGTCGTAGGTGTTCTTGATGTCGCTGGGCAGCTCGTCCCAGGTGGTCGCCTGCTTCTCGGTGGAGCGGACGAAGTACTTGATGGTGTCGAAGTCGATGCCGCTCAGGTCCGAACCCCACGCGGGCATCGGCTTGCGGTCGAACAGCCGCAGGCCCTTGAGCCGCAGGTCGAGCATCCACTCCGGCTCATTCTTCAGGCGGCTGATGTCGCGCACCACGGCCTCGCTGAGCCCGCGCTGGGCCGCCGCGCCGGCGACGTCCGGGTCGTGCCAGCCGTACTCGTAGGTGCCGAGGCCGTCGAGCTCGGGGTGCAGGTCGGTCATGCGGGGTTCCTCTCTGCGGGGGATGCGGAATCGGCGCTGTCGTGCGGACTGGTGGGGTCGGTTGGAAGGCGCGGTTCCGAGATCAGCGTCGTGCACACACCGGAGCCGCCGGCGATGGTCGCCAGACGCGTGGCATGCACGCCCAGCAGCTCTGCGAAGGCGGCGCGCTCAGCCTCGCAGAACTGCCCGTAGCGCTCGGCGACGTGCGCCATAGGGCAGTGGTGCTGGCACAGCTGCAGACCGTGTGGGCTTGCCTCGGCGCTGGCGACGTAGCCGTCAGACGACAGCAGCTCGGCCAGGACGGCGACGCGCTCCGCTGGGTCTGCGGGAGCGGCAGCGGCCGCGTAGCGGCTGCGGAGCTCGCCTGCCCGCGCCCGCGCGAAATCGTCCACCGCGGAGTCGCCCAGGCGCTCGGCCAGGAAATCGATCGCTGCCAGGGCGACATCGTCGTAGGACGACTCGAAGGCGTCCCGACCGGCGGCGGTCACCGCGTAGTAGCGCGCGGGCCGGCCGCGGCCGCGGCGACCGCGGGCGGGGCCGAACTGCGGCTCATCCGATGCCGACACCAGCCCACGTTCGATGAGCGTGTCGAGGTGGCGGCGGACAGCGGTGGGCGTGAGGAAGAGCCGACCAGCGAGATCGGTCGCCGTGGCGGAGCCGACTTCCAGCAGGGTGCGCGCCACCCGAGCCGTGGCCTCGCTGAGCCCGCGCGGCTCCCCCAGGGCGGCCGTCGGGGCCGCGGACACGGCATCCTGCGGGGCGTCGGTCGCCCCGCCGAAGGTGTCGTCCGCTGTTTTCACAACATCATTGTTGCGTATTTCGAGCCGAGCGCAACCTCTGGGTCCCGGAACAGCACCTGCACTAGCGTGGCGTCGGCAGTGGCCGACAGGAGCAGACGACCGGGAGGCGCGGGCATGAGCAAGGACCTGATGTGGGACCAGCCGCCGACGGCGGAGTCGGTGTCACGGCTCGTGAACTTCTCCGACGCGGTCGTGGCCATCGCGATCACGCTGCTGGTGCTGCCCCTGGTGGATATCGAGCCGCCCAGCGGCGGCGAGTCAGTCTGGGACGTCATGCACGAGAACTCGGGCTCGTTCCTGGCCTTCGGTCTCTCCTTCGTCATCACGCTGCTGTACTGGCGGCGCCACCACCGCATGTTCGACGGGCTCATGTCGTTCACTCCCGCGCTGCTGGCGCTGAACGGGGTGTGGCTGGCGCTGGTGGTGTTCCTGCAGTTCCCGACCGAGATGCTGGGGCGATCGGAGGCTCCCGGCACGGCGACGCTTTACCTGCTGACGCTCGCGGCGATCACTGCCTCGGGGCTGGCGATCCTCTGGTATCTGTTTCGGCACCCGGATCTGGTCGAGGAAGACCGGCTGCCCAGCCGGAGCCAGGCGCTCTGGGCCGGTATCACCGCGGTCTACATGCTGCTGCTGGCCCTGGTGGGGCTCTGGGATTCGTCGGTCGCCCTTTTCGGCCTCTTCGGCCTCTTCCCCCTCGGCTGGGCCGAGAACGCGATGCTCAGGCGGCGGGGTCGGGCCGCAAGTTCTCGTCCGACCGCCTCCGGGCAAGCCGACTCGTAAGGGGGCTGTCATGGATGGTCGCGAACACGTGGGGCGCCCGGCCCGGGGCCAACCAATGAGCCGGAGGCGTCTGTTGGCGACCGGGGCCGCCGGGCTGGCAGCTATGGGCGTGGGGGCGGTCGCCAGCGCCTGCGGAGTCACCGAGCAGACGTCGCCAGCGCGGAGCGCTAATCAGAAGTCGAGTCCGGTCCCCTTCTCGCGCTCGCTCGTGACGCGGTGGGACACCGACCCCTGGGCCCGCGGCTCCTACTCCGCGCTGCCGGCAGGTGCCGACGGATCGGCCCGCCGCGTGCTGGCCGACGCGACCATCGCAGGCTCCATCCTCCTAGCCGGCGAGTACACGGCGACCGACTACCCCAGCACCGTCCACGGCGCCTACAACTCCGGCCGCCGGGCAGCGGGCAGGGTGCTCGCCGCGGTCGGTTCGTCCGCGCAGGTACTGGTGGTCGGCGCCGGCATCGCCGGTCTGGCGGCCGCCCGCGACCTGCAGGACGCCGGCTGCCGGGTCATCGTCGCAGAGGCGCGTGACCGGCTCGGCGGCCGAATCCACACCAACTACGAGTGGGGCGTGCCACTGGAGTTCGGCGCCGCCTGGGTGCACGGCGTCACCGGCAACCCGCTCGTGCCGCTGGTCGCGCAGGCAGGACTGGCCCTGGTTCCCACGGACTTCGACGACGCCCAGACGCACAGCTATGTCAGCGGCGCGCCGAGTCCCGGTGCCGAAGCCGCCGCCACCGAGCTACTGGACCTGGTCGACCAACTCGCGGCCGGGGACCTGCCCGCCGAGCAGTCCGTCCAGGACGCGCTCGCTGGCGCGGGCTGGACTCCAGACTCCCCCGATCGCCGGTTCGCCGCCGCGACCGAGATCGTGCAGGAGTACGGCCTGGACATCGACCGCCTGGGGGCGCAGGCGCTGGGCGAGGGCGAGGACTACCAGGGCGGCGACTCGCTGGTAGCGGGCGGCTTCAGCAAGGTGCCCCAACTGCTCGCCGCCGAGCTGGACGTGCGGCTGGGGACGACCGTGCAGGAGATTTCCGGGCGGCTGGACGCCCTCACGGCGGTCACATCTACGGGGCCGCTGACGATGCAGGCGGCAGTCGTGGCGGTGCCCTTGCCGCTGCTGCAGGCCAACTCGCCCAAGCTCCCAGAGCCACCGGGTGAGGTCGTTGCGGCCTTGCGATCACTGACCACCGGCAACCTGGAGAAGGTCTTCCTGGAATACCCCGCACCGTGGTGGCCGACCGCTCAGGTGCTCCAGGTGGCTGACTCCCCCGCCCAGCGCTGGACCGAGTTCTACGACCTGGCGGCGCTGGTGTCGCGCCCTGTGCTGGTCGGCTTCTCGGGCGGATCGGCGGCCACGACCCGCCCGCCCGGCGACCCTGCGTGTGCGGACGAGGCCGCCGATGTGCTCGCTGGGGCCTACCGGACCTGACCTCAACCTCACCTGGGCTCAGGCGGGAGTCGACTCCGGCTCGGCGCGCTCGCCGAGTTGGCCCGGCCCCGCCAGTGGAGCCGTGGAGTGGAGCTCCGGCCAGTTGACATCGGCCGCGAGCGCGGCGCGCAGGGCCTTGTCGCCGCCGCGCACGCCGAAGAGCCGCTTGGCGAAGATCAGGTACGCCAGTATCGCCACATCCGCGATGAGCCCCAGGATGCGCGGGATCGTCACCTTGTCGATCAGCTCGCTGACGACGAACGGCAGCAGCAGGCCGGTGGCCAGCACCGTCAGGTACTCCGCCCAGCGCCGACCCCGCCAGAGGTAGAACGCCTCGACGCCCTCCAGCACGGCATAGCCGAGGGACACGGCGATGAGCACCCCGATGTGGGAGCGGTCCAGATGCGCGACCTCGGCCAGCATCCGGGCCAGCAGCCTGGATGACGGACGGGCCTCGTTCGCGGCCACCTGCCAGCCGTCCAACAGTTGCTGGGCGGTCTCGCGGATCGCCGGCAGCCCGATCGTGACCCCGATCAGCAGCAGCGCGAGGAGCACGAAGAAGACCACATGCAGCCAGCGGTCGATGGCGATGATCCGCACCACGACCAGCTCGCTGAGGGCCTTCCCCCGCAGCGGCGTCGGCAGCTGGCCAGGCGGCGGCAGGTGCTGCGAGGTGACCTGTGCCGTCGTGGGATCGGCGCCGCGCACCCAGCCGTCGCAGCGCAGACAGCGGCTCAACCGGACGCCCGGGCCGGTGGCCAACACGAGCTGGGCGTCCTGCGCCCGCACCTCGGCCACCGTCGCGCCCGGCGCCACGTGGCCCTTCATGGCGCACCAGGCACCCTCCAGGTGCCAGCTCCGAGGAATCAGCCGCATGGCCAGACCGTTTCACGCGTCATCGGCACCCCGCAACAACCGGCCCAGGTTCTGGATCGCCAGCAGGTGTCCGTCGGCGGCCGCCGCGCCCCACCACTGCCGGGCCAGGTCCTCGTCGCCGTTGGCCCAGTGGATGACACCCAGGTTGAACATGGCATCGCTGTTGCCGTGGCCGGCGGCCCGGCGCAGCCAGGCGATCCCGGCATCGGCCTCGCCCGCGTCGCGCAGCAGGAAGGCCAGGTTGTTCATGGCCTCGGCTGACCCGCTCCGGGCCGCCCGCTCCAACCACACCCTGGCACCAGCGTCGTCGCCCTCCTGGCGCAGCAGCATGCCGAGGTTGTTCATTCCAGCGACATCACCGGCCTCGGCGGAAGCGGCGAACAGTTGGCGGGCAGCCTCGTGGTCGCCGTCGCGCTGGTGCTGCAGCCCCATCTCCACCATCGCGTCGGGCTGGCCTGCCTCGGCCGCCCGCCGCCACCAGCGCGCGGCCTCCGCCGCGTCCCCGGCCTCGCGCGCCAGCAGGCCGGCGTTGAACATGGCGGCAGGGTCGCCGGAAGCCGCGGCAGCGAGGACGACCTGGCGCGCCTCGTCTGCGGGCATCGGCTGGGGGGTGTCGGGTTCCACGCCAGCCAGTGTCCACCGGGGGCCTGCCTGGCCGCGCGGGGAGCGCATAGACTCCGCGCGTGGCCACCCACGTCGGCGCGGCGCTGACCGTCAACCAGCTCTACGTCTCGTACGGCGACGTGCATGCTGTGGCGGGGCTGTCGATGAGCGCCCCCGCGAGCGCGATCACGGCGATCGTCGGGCGCAATGGCCAGGGCAAGACCAGCACGGTCGAGGTCTGTGAGGGGCTCCGCCGGCCGGACTCGGGCTCGGTGCGGGTCCTCGGACTGGACCCCTTCGCCGATGCCCAGGCGCTTCGGCCGCGGGTCGGCGTCATGCTGCAGGACGGCGGTATCCCGGCCATGGCGCGGCCCGCGGAGCTGCTGCGCACGCTGGCCGCCTTCTACCTGCGTCCGCGCGAGCCCGCCGAGCTGCTGGACTGGCTGGGCCTGGGAAACGTGCGCGGCCCCTTCCGCCGCCTCAGCGGCGGCGAGCAGCAGCGCGTGAAGCTCGCCGCGGCCCTCATCGGCCGGCCACAGCTGGTGTTCCTCGACGAGCCCAGCGCCGGCCTCGACCCGGCCGCGCGCCGCGGCATGTGGGAGCTGCTGCGGGCTCTGCGCCGGGACGGCGTCACGGTGGTCATGACAACGCACCAGATGGACGAGGCCGAGGCCCTCGCCGACCATGTGGTGATCGTCGAGGGCGGCCGGGCGGTGGCCAGCGGCACCCTCGCCGACCTCGTCGGCGACGAGCGCGACGTGATGACGTTTGGCGGCCCGCTACACCTGGACCTGACGTCCCTGGAGGTGGTGCTGGGCGCCGAGGTGGACGTGGCGGAGACCCGGCCCGGGGCCTATCGCATCGCCGGCGAGGTCACCCCGCAGACCATTGCCACGGTTACCGCCTGGTGCGCGCAGCACGGGGTCGCCCCGCGCGAGCTGCAGGTCGGGCGGAAGTCCCTGGAAGAGGTCTTCCTGGCGCTTGCCGACCAGGCCGAGAGCGCCGAGCCCACCGCATGAGCATCAACCGTACCTATCCCGCCGGCACGTTCACGCCGCGTCCGGGGGCCGCCAAGCGGCCGCGCCGGATCCTGGCGCAGGCCGGCTTCGACCTGCGCAGCACCTTGCGTAACGGCGAGCAGCTGCTGCTCACCCTCATCATCCCGCTGGCGCTGCTGCTGGCGCTGAGCCTGTTCGACCCCTTCGGCGCAGGATCGGAGTCGAGCAGCGCGGTGGATCAGGCGACGCCCGGCATCATCGCGCTGGCGGTGATGTCGACGGCCTTCACCTCGCTCGCCATCGCGACCGGCTTCGACCGGCGCTCGGGGGCGCTGAAGCTGCTGGGCACCACCCCGTTGACCAGGGCCGAGCTGATCTGGGCCAGGGCCTTCAGCGTCGCGGCGATCGAGGTCCTGCAGATCGTCCTCATCGTCGCCATTGCGCTGGCCCTGGGCTGGTCGCCGGCGGGTAACCCGGCTGCGGCGGTGCTGCTGGTGGTGCTGGGGACCCTCGCCTTCGCCGCCTGGGGCGCCTTCGTCGCCGGCGTCCTGCGCGCGGAGGCGACGCTGGCGGTGGCGAACGGCATCTTCGTGCTGCTCATGCTCGGCGGCGGCGTGGTGGTGCCCGCGTCCTCGCTGCCCTCGGTCTGGGCGACGGTCGTCGGATACCTGCCGTCCGGGGCGCTCGCCGGGGGCCTGCGCGACGTGCTCATCGCGGGGCAGTCGCTGCCATTGATGCCGTGCATCGTGCTCGCAGTCTGGGCCGTGGTGGGCTTCGTGTTGGCGGCACGCACGTTCAAGTGGGAGTAGGCCCGCGGCGCCCGCACCGGGGCGACCTACCATCGAGCCATGACCGCCGTCGCGCCCAGCACCTCCTCGCCCCCGTCAGCCGCCCCCAGCGTCACCCCGCCCAGTGGCGCGGCGCCACGATGGCTGACCGGGATCTTCCTGGCCAACCTGGTCGCGCAGACGGCGATCATCCTGACCGGCGGCCTGGTGCGCGTCACCGGCTCGGGCCTGGGCTGCCCCACCTGGCCGCAGTGCACTGAGGGCTCGTTGGTGCCGACCGCCACTCAGACCGAGGCGTGGCACAAGTACGTCGAGTTCGGCAACCGCACCCTCACGGGCGTCCTGGGGCTGCTGGCCATCGCTGCGATCGTGGGAGCCATCGTCTGGCGGCGCCGCTCCGGAGTTCGGCGGCGGCCCATCCTGTGGCTGTCGGTGATCCCGCTGGCCGGCACGGTCGCCCAGGCGGTGCTCGGCGGCATCACGGTGCTGACGGGTCTGAACCCGGTGACCGTCGCGCTGCACTTCCTGCTGTCGGCTGCGATCGTGGCCGGCACGGTGGTGCTGGTGTGGCGATCACGGGAGCCGGGCGACCAGCCGGTGGTGCGCTTCGCCCCCCCGGCGGTGCGGGTGCTGGCGGGAGTGCTGGTGGGGGTTGGCTTCGCGGTGCTCGTGCTGGGGACGATCGTGACGGGTTCCGGGCCGCACTCCGGGGACGCCGACGCGGCCTCGCGGTTCGGCTTCGACGTCCGCACGGTGTCGTGGCTGCACGCCGACGTGGTGCTGCTGTTCGTCGGCCTGACCGTCGGGCTGCTGGTCGCCCTGTCCGTCACCGACGTCCCGCGCCGCGCCGTGCGGGCGGTGTGGTGGGTGTTCGGCATCTCGATGGCCCAGGGGGTCATCGGCTATACGCAGTACTTCACCGGCGTGCCGTGGCTCTTGGTGGCCCTGCACATGCTGGCGGCGTGCCTGCTGTGGATCGCGCTGGTGCGCGTCCCGCTGTCGCTGCGCGCGCGCGGCACCGTCGGCGCCGTGAAGCCGGGCGCAGCAGCGCCTCCGCTCAGTGCAGGAACGGGTCGATCGCGATGGCGAGGAAGAGCAGCGCCAGGTAGCTGATCGACCCGTGGAAGAGCCTCATCGCCTTCACGTCGGCGGCCTTCTGCGGCCCGCCGTGCGCGGCCTTGCGGACCCGGAAGAGCAGCGCGTGGGCCTCATAGAGGAACAGCACGCCGAGTGTCGCCGCGACCGCCGTGTAGAACCACCCCATCGGCGCCACGGGCACCAACACCAGCGAGGTGATGACCATGAGCCACGAGTACACGATGATCTCGATCGCCACCCGTCGCTGCGAGGCCACCACCGGCAGCATCGGCACGCCCGCCGCCGCGTAGTCGTCCTGGAAGCGCAGCGACAGCGGCCAGTAGTGCGGCGGGGTCCAGAAGAAGATGATCCCGAACAGCACGAGCGCCGCCCAGCCCACGGTGCCGGTCACCGCCGACCAGCCGATGAGCACCGGGAAGCACCCGGCAGCGCCACCCCAGACGATGTTCTGCGGGGTGCGGCGCTTGAGCCCCAGGGTGTAGATCACGACGTAGAAGAAGATCGCCCCCGCAGCCAGCACCGCGCTGAGGACGTTCGTGGTGAGCGCCAGCCACAGCACCGACAGCACCGACAGCACCCAGCCGAACACCAGCGCGTTGCGCGGGCTCACTTCCCCGGTCACCAGCGGGCGACGGCCGGTGCGCACCATCTTGGCGTCGATGTCGCGGTCGATATAGGAGTTGAGGGTGTTCGCGCCACCGGCGGCCAGCGCACCGCCCACCAGCGTCGCGACCATCGTCCACACCGGCGGGAAGCCGCCGGCCGCCAGGAACATGGTGGGCACTGTGGTGACGAGCAGCAGCTCGATGATCCGTGGCTTGGTCAGCCCCAGATAGGCGCCGAAGCGACTGCGGGCCGCGGGCGCGCCCACCTCGGCGGCGGTTTGGGCCACCACCTGCGGACCCGATGATTCGGCGGCTGTCACATCCCACCTTCCGCCCTGGTCGCGGCGCGCGGCCGCCGACGTCGATCGCACCGGTTCCATCTCGCGCCCGAGTGTAGTCCGACGACCGCCCTTCCTGAGTCCGCGGCCTATAGGCTTCCCGACGAATCCGACCCGCCGCCGAAGGGACTCCGCCCGTGGGACTCGACTGGACCGACCTCGACCGCCGAGCAGTGGACACCGCACGGGTGCTGGCGATGGATGCCGTGCAGCGCACGGGCAACGGCCACCCGGGGGCCGCGATGGCGTTGGCCCCCGCGGCCTACCTGCTCTACCAGAAGGTCATGAACGTGGACCCGTCCGACCCGCACTGGGTGGGCAGGGACCGCTACATCCAGTCCAACGGGCACTCCAGCCTGACCCAGTACATCCAGCTGTACCTGGGCGGCTTCGGCCTGGAGCTCAGCGACATCGAGGCGCTGCGCACCTGGGGCAGCCTCACCCCCGGCCACCCGGAGTTCGGCCACACCGCGGGCATCGAGACCACCACCGGCCCGCTTGGCCAGGGCATCTCGACCGCCGTGGGCATGGCGATGGACGCCCGGTTCGTGCGCGGCACCCTGGACCAGGCCAGCGACCCGGGGCTGAGCCCGTTCGACCACCGCGTCTACGTGATCGTCGGCGACGGCTGCCTGCAGGAGGGCGTGAGCTCGGAGGCGTGCAGCCTGGCCGGCCACCAGCAGCTCGGGAACCTCATCGTGATCTACGACGACAACCACATCACCATCGAGGGCAACACCGACGTCACCTTCACCGAGGACGTGCTGCAGCGCTACGAGGCCTACGGCTGGCACACCGAGCACGTGGACATGCTGCCCAACGGCGACGTGGACGTGAAACGCCTGTACAAGGCGCTGCGGCGGGCGCAGAAGGAGATCGACCGCCCGAGCATCATCCGGATGCGCTCGATCATCGGCTGGCCCGCCCCGAACAAGCAGAACACCGCCGGCTCCCATGGCTCGGCGCTCGGCCCCGCCGAGTGCGCCGCCACCAAGGAGGTGCTGGGCTTCGACCCGGACAAGAGCTTCCAGGTGGAGCCCGAGGTGCTGGCCCACACCCGCGCCCTGAAAGATCGCGGCGCGGCCAAGCACCAGGCGTGGGACGAGCAATTCGCCGCCTGGCGCGCCACCCACGCCGACCGCGCGGCGCTGTTCGACCGGCTGGCCGAGCGCCGCTTGCCCGACGGGTTCGCGGAGGCGATCCCGGTCTTCGAGGCCGGCGACGACATGGCTACCCGCGCCTCTTCCGGCGTCGTCATCAACGCCATGGCTGCCGTGCTGCCCGAGCTGTGGGGCGGCTCGGCGGACCTGGCGGGGTCCAACAACACGACCATCAAGGGCGCCAAGTCCTTCGAGCCCGAGGGCCTGATGGACGTCGTGCCGGACTCGTCGTCGTTCGGGCGCCTCGTGCACTTCGGCGTCCGCGAGCACGCGATGGGCGCCGCCCTGTCGGGCATGGCCATCGGCGGCCTCACCCGGCCCTATGGCGGCACCTTCTTCACCTTCTCGGACTACATGCGCGGCGCCGTGCGGGTGGCCGCGATCATGAAGGTGCCGGTCACGTACGTCTGGACCCACGACTCGATCGGCGTCGGCGAGGACGGCCCCACCCATCAGCCCATCGAGCACCTCGCCTCGTTGCGGGCGATGCCGCAGATCGCCATCGTGCGTCCCGCCGACGCCAACGAGGTGGCGATCGCCTGGCGCACGATCATGGAGCGCAGCGAGCTCGTCGGACTCATCCTCAGCCGGCAGACGCTGCCCACGATCGACCGCTCCGTGTACGGGTCGGCCGAGGGCGTCGCGAAGGGCGGGTACGTGGTCTCGGACTGCGACGGCACGCCCGACGTGCTCCTCCTGGCCACCGGCTCGGAGGTGCCGCTGGCGCTCGACGGCCAGAAGGCGCTCGCCGCCGACGGCATCGCCGCCCGCGTGGTGTCGCTGCCCTGTTTCGAGTGGTTCTTCGAGCAGGACGAGGACTACCGCGACGCGGTGATCCCGCCGGGCGTGCGGGCGCGGGTCTCGATCGAGGCCGGCGTCGCCATGCCCTGGTACCAGCTGCTGGGTGACGCCGGGCGCCCGGTCGCCATCGACCACTTCGGCGCCTCCGCCGACGGCGACCTGCTCATGACCGAGTACGGCTTCACCGTGCCGAACATCGTCGCCACCGCCAAGGAATCCATCGACGCCGCGAAGAAGGGCTGACCACCATGACCGACCGTCTGGGCGAACTCTCCGACATCGGGGTGTCGATCTGGCTGGACGACCTCGACCGCAACCGGCTCACCTCCGGTGGTCTGGTCGAGCTCATCGACGGCTCCCACGTCGTGGGCGTCACCACCAACCCGGCGATCTTCGACCATTCCATCACCACCGGGGCGGCCGACTACGCCGAGCAGATCCGCGACCTCGCGATCCGCGGGGTCGACGTGGGCGAGGCCGTGCGCGCCCTCACCGCGTTCGACGTGCGCTGGGCCTGCGACCTGTTCACCGGCGTGTACGAGGCCACGGCGGGCTCCGACGGCCGGGTGTCCATCGAGGTTGACCCGCGGTTGGCCCCGGACACCGACGGCACGATCGCCGAGGCGAAGGCGCTCTGGTGGCTGGTGGACCGGCCCAACCTGCTGGTCAAGATCCCCGCCACCAAGGAGGGCCTGCCCGCCATCACAGCGGTGCTGGGCGAGGGCATCAGCGTCAACGTCACGCTGATCTTCTCCGTCGAGCGCTATCGCGCGGTCATGGACGCCTACATGTCCGGCCTGGAGCTGGCCCTGGCGAACGGCAAGGACTTGTCGAGCATCCACTCGGTGGCCTCGTTCTTCGTCTCCCGGGTGGACTCCAACATCGACGCCGCCCTGACCGCGATCGGCACGCCTGAGGCGCTGGCGCTGCTCGGCAAGGCCGGCATCGCCAACGCTCAGCTGGCCTGGGCCGCCTACACCGAGGTGCTCGCCTCGGACCGCTGGCAGGCGCTCGCCGCCCAGGGCGCCAACCCGCAGCGGCCGCTGTGGGCCTCGACGGGCGTGAAGAACCCGGACTACGCCGACGACCGCTACGTGGTGGACCTGGCCGCGCCGGGGTGCGTCAACACCATGCCCGAGAAGACCATGGACGCCGTGCGCGACCACGGCGACGTGCAGGGGGACACCGTCAGCGGCACCGGCCCGGCCGCGCAGCAGGTCTTCGACGACCTGACTGCCGTCGGGGTTGACCTGCCGGCGATCTTCGACGAGCTCGAGACCGACGGCGTGGCCAAGTTCATCAGCGCCTGGCAGAACCTGCTCGACAACCTGACCGCCGCCCTCGCCTCGGCACGCGCCGAGGCCGGACGGGACTGACCCCCTCATGGCACAGACCTACGTCCCGGGGGCCAACCCGCTGCGCTCCAGCGAGGACCGCCGGCTGCCCCGCATCGCCGGACCCTGCTCGGTCGTCATCTTCGGCGTCACCGGCGACCTGTCCAAGCGCAAGCTCATGCCCGCGATCTACGACCTGGCCAACCGCGGCCTGCTGCCGCCCAGCTTCGCGCTGGTGGGCTTCGCCCGCCGCGACTGGGCCGACCAGGACTTCGCCAAGGAGGTCCACGACGCGGTCCGCGAGCACGCCCGCACGGAGTTCCGCGAGGACGTCTGGAACCAGTTGTCGAAGGGTTTCCGGTTCGTGGCCGGCGAGTTCACCGACGACGCCGCGTTCGACCAGCTCGCGGCCACCCTGGCCGAGCTCGACGAGGTCCGAGGGACTGGCGGCAACCACGCCTTCTACCTGAGCATCCCGCCGCGCTTCTTCTCTGTGGTGGTCAAGCAGCTCATGCGCAGCGGGCTCTCCCACAGCGCCGAGGATGCCTGGCGCCGGGTGGTGGTCGAGAAGCCCTTCGGCCATGACCTGGAGTCGGCCAAGGAGCTCAACGCGATCCTGGGCGAGGTGTTCCCGCCCGGCTCGATCTTCCGCATCGACCACTACCTGGGCAAGGAGACGGTGCAGAACCTGCTGGCGCTGCGCTTCGCCAACACGCTCTGGGAGCCGATCTGGAACAACCACTACGTCGACCATGTGCAGATCACCATGGCCGAGGACATCGGCATCGGCTCGCGCGCCGGCTACTACGACGGCATCGGCGCGGCCCGCGACGTGATCCAGAACCACCTGCTGCAGCTCATGGCGCTGACCGCCATGGACGAGCCGGTGTCCTTCGACGCGCGCTCGGTGCGGCTGGAGAAGGAGAAGGTCCTGCGCTCGGTGGTGCTGCCGGCGGACCTGGACGCGCACACCGCGCGCGGGCAGTACGACGCGGGTTGGCAGGGCGGCATCCCGGTGAAGGGCTTCCTGGAGGAGGACAACATCCCGCCGGACTCCATCACCGACACCTACGCGGCGATCAAGCTGGAGGTCGACTCCCGGCGCTGGGTCGGAGTGCCGTTCTACCTGCGGACCGGCAAGCGGCTGGCACGGCGCGTCTCAGAGATCGCCGTGGTCTTCAAGCGGGCGCCGCACCTGCCCTTCGCCGCCACCGACACCCAGGAGCTGACCTCGAACGCGCTTGTCATCCGCGTGCAGCCAGACGAAGGGGTCACGATCAAGTTCGGCTCCAAGGTCCCGGGGACGCAGATGGAGGTCCGCGACGTCACGATGGACTTCGCCTACGGCGACTCCTTCACCGAGAACTCCCCAGAGGCCTATGAGCGCCTGATCCTGGACGTCCTGCTGGGCGAGGCGCCGCTGTTCCCGCGCCACGAGGAGGTCGAGATGTCCTGGCAGATCCTGGACCCGATCCTGGACCACTGGGCTGCCAGCGGCCAGCCCGAGGGCTACGCCTCCGGCTCCTGGGGCCCGAAGTCCGCCGACGACATGCTGGCCCGCGACGGCCGGGTCTGGAGGAGGCCATGAGCCTGCGACTGGAGAACACCAATGCCGGGGCCATCGCCAGCGCGATCGCCTCGGAGCGACATCAGAAGGGCGCCACGGCGTCGGGCATGGTCATGACCCTGGTGATCGTGTCCGACGAGGAGCATCAGAACGACGCCACCGCCGCCGCGCAGTACTCCGCTGGTGAGCATCCGATGCGCATCTTGACCGTCATCCCGCGGCCCAGCCGCGAGGAGCCGCGGCTGGACGCCAACATCAGCGTCGGGGACAGTACCGACGGGCCCGGCGAGCTCGTCCGGATGCGCCTGCGCGGCTCACTGTCCAAGCACGCCGACTCAGTCGTGCTGCCGCTGCTGTTGTCCGACACCCCGTGCGTGGTGTGGTGGCCCGGCGCCCACCCCGCTTCGCTGGCGAACGACCCGCTGGGGCGGCTGGCAAGCCGTCGGATCGTGGACTCGGCCTCGGAGGAGAACTTCACCGCAGCCCTGAGCACCCTGCGCGACAACCTGGCCAGCGGCGATACCGACCTGGCGTGGACGCGCCTGACCCCCTGGCGGGCAGCCCTGGCTGCGACGCTGGATCAGCCGTACGCGCCCATCACCGGCGCCACCATCCACTCCGAGCCCATCCCCAGCGCCCCGCTCATGCGGACCTGGCTGGAGTGGCGCCTGGGCGTCCCGGTGAAGTACCTGAGCAGCCGCGGGCCAGCCATCAATCAGATCGTGCTGCACACGGAGGACGGCGACATCACCATCACGCGCCCGGACGGCCACATGGCGACCGTGGAGCGCGGCGGGATCGCGGTCAAGGAACTATTCCTGCCGCGCCGCCAGGTCAAGGAGCTCATCAGCGAGGAGCTGCGCCGGCTGGACCCCGACGAGCCGTTCGAGGACACCATGCGCCAGCTGGACGTGGCGCGCCTGGACCCCGACGACCTCTCCGACGGCAGCACGCCGTCGGAGGTCGGCGAGGACTACACGCGGCCCAGCGGGGAGGACGCGGCCATCGTCAGCCAGGAGGGCATGGGCGACTCGGCCGTCGGCGAGGTCAACGCCTCCGCACCAGTGGGCAAGGACTAGGGAGGAAACCGCCATGACCCGACCGCCCGACCTCGTCGTCGTGCACCCGGATCCCGACACGCTGGCGGCGGCCGTGGCCGCGCGGCTCATCACCGCCATCCTGGACGCGCAGGCACGCCACGGCGGGGCCCATGTAGTGCTCACCGGAGGCACCATCGGCACGGCTTCCATGGCCGCCGTCCCGGCCTCTCCCGCGGTGGGCGCCGTCGATTGGACGGCGGTCGACTTCTGGTGGTCCGACGAGCGCTTCGAGCCCGAGGGCAGCGATCTGCGCAACGAGACCGGCGCCCGGCAGGTCATGCTCGACCACCTGCCGATCGATCCCGCAAAGGTGCATCCCATGCCCCGGCGCGGCGGACCCTACGGCGATGACATCGACGCCGCGGCCAAGGGTTACGCCGATGAGCTCGCCGCGGCGGCAGGTCCCGGCACGGGGACGCTGCCCCGGTTCGACGTGGCGATGCTGGGGATGGGCCACGACGGCCACGTGGCCTCGCTCTTCCCTGGAAACCCCGGAATGACCGCGACCGGTCCGCAGACGGTGATCGCCGTGCTGGACTCCCCGAAGCCGCCCCCGAACCGGCTCTCGTTCACCCTCGCGACCATCAACACCGCCCGCGCCGTGTGGCTCGTCGCCGACGGCGAGACCAAGATCGAGGCGCTGGCCGAGGCGCTCAACCCGCCGCCCGGCCAGTCGAAGGTGCCGGCCGGCCTCGTGCACGGGACTGAGCAGACCCTGGCGCTCATCGACAAGGTCGCCGCGTCCGGCCTGCGGCGCTAGCGCCGCCGCGCTACTCGGCTCGCAGGCGCTCGAGGGCCTCGGCCAGGATGGCCTCGCCCTCCTCTGTGGAGCGACGTTCCTTGACGTAGGCCAGGTGGGTCTTGTAGGGCTCCACCTTCGGCGGGCGCGGCGGATTGGCCTGGTCCTGGCCGGCGGGGTACCCGCAGTTGGGGCAGTCCCACACGTCGGGGATCACGGCGTCGCTGGCGAAGCTCGGCCGCGTCTCATGACCGTCAGCGCAGTAGAACGACACGAACCTGCGTGGTGCCGCCTCGCCGCGCTCCGCTTCGCCCATCGGACCGGCGCCGACCCGCGTGCCGCGGATTGCGCTGCCTCCAGCCACTTTCGACTCCTTATCGCCGTGACTTCGACGGACCAGGTTAAGGCTCCGCCGACTACTCCCCCGACTCTATGCTGTGGGTACCGGCACCGAACGCCGATACCCCGAAATACGCGGCCCGAATCCCTGTCCGAGCTCCCGGCCCGCGGCTCAACTCCGCGCGACGATGATGCCCAGGCCGACGATCGTCGCGGCCCAGATGAGCGAGACTGCCACCGTGATCCGGTCGAGATTGCGCTCGGCCACACTGGAACCGCTGGCCGTCGACGACAGCCCGCCGCCGAACATGTCCGACAGGCCGCCGCCCTTGCCCTTGTGCAGCAGCACCAGGGCGATGAGCAGGATGCTCGTCACCACCAGCAGGATTTCGAGAGCAAGGATCACGGGGCAGACCTTCCGTCAGTGGGCACCACCGGGCCCCACCATACCCGTTGCTGCGGGAGCGCCACCCGTGCCGAGCCGGTCACTGCTCCATCAGCCGGTAGCGCACCATCGAGGCGAACTCGTCCGGGTCCAGCGCCGCCCCGCCGACCAGGCCGCCGTCGATGTCCGGCTGCGCCATGAGCTTGTCGACGTTGCTGCCCTTCATCGAGCCGCCGTACAGGATGCGCACCTTGTCGGCGACGGCCGCACCGAAGCGGTCGGCGAGCCAGCCTCGCACTGCGCCGCACACCTCCTGCGCGTCCGTCGGGGAGGCCGTCAAGCCGGTGCCGATGGCCCAGATCGGCTCATAGGCCAGAACGACCTTTGCAGCCTGCTCGGAGGTGAACTCCGCCAGGCAGTGCGACACCTGGTCCAGCGCGTGCAGGACCTGGTCGCCCTTCTCCCGCACCTCCAGCGGCTCGCCGAAGCAGATGATGGGGGTGAGCCCGCTGCGCAGCGCCGCAAAGGCCTTCGCGTTGACGTCGTGGTTGGTCTCGTGGTGGTACTCGCGCCGCTCAGAGTGACCGACGATGACGTAGGTGCAGTTGAGCTTGGCCAGCATCGCGCCCGAGATCTCGCCGGTGTAGGCGCCCTTGTCGTGCTGGGACACATCCTGGGCCCCGAAGTGGATCTTCAGCCGGTCTGCGTCCACCAGCGTCTGGATGGAGCGCAGATCGGTGAACGGCGCGCAGATGAGGACCTCGCACGCCTCGTAGTCGTCCGGCTTGAGCGAGAACGCCAGGCGCTGGATGGTCGAGGTCGCCTCCAGGTGGTTGAGGTTCATCTTCCAGTTGCCCGCCATCAGCGGTTTGCGTGACTCGGCCACGGGTCAGTCCTTCCTGAGAACGGCGATCCCGGGCAGGGTCTTGCCCTCCAGGAACTCCAGGCTGGCACCCCCGCCGGTGGAGATGTGCGTGACGTCGCCCTCGTCGAAGCCGAAGACGCGGAATGCGGCCGCGGAGTCGCCGCCGCCGATGACGGTCATGCCGTCGTTGTCGACCAGGGCCTGGGCCACCGCCCTGGTCCCGGCGTCGAAACCAGGCACCTCGAACACGCCCATCGGGCCGTTCCAGACGATGGTGCGGCACTCCGAGAGCACGGCGGCGAACTGGCCGCAGGTGGCGGGGCCGATGTCCAGGCCCATCCACCCCGCGGGGATGCCCTCGGCGACGGAGACCACCTGGGTCTCGGCGTCCGGGTCGATCGCCTGCGCGATGACGACGTCCGACGGCAGCACCAGGTCGACGCCCCGCTCGCGGGCGTCGGCGATGATGCCGCGGACGGTGTCCACCTGGTCGGGCTCGAACAACGATGTGCCGATGTCGTGACCCTCCGCGGCCAGGAATGTGAAGCACATCCCGCCGCCGATGAGCAGCTTGTCCACCTTGGGCAGCAGGTTGGTGATCACGCCGAGCTTGTCCGACACCTTGGAGCCGCCCAGCACCACCGCATAGGGCCGGTCGGGGTCGGCCAGAACCCGGTCGAAGACGTTGGCCTCCTTCAGCACGAGGTAGCCCGCTGCGCTGGGCAGCAGCTCCGCGACGTCGGTGACGCTCGCCTGCCGACGGTGCACCACGCCGAAGCCGTCGGACACGAAGGCATCGGCCAGCGCGGCGTACTCGGCGGCCAGCTCGGCCCGCTCGGCGGCGTCCTTCGACGTCTCGCGCGGGTCGAAGCGGACGTTCTCGAGCATGGCGATCTCGCCGTCGTTGAGCGCCTCCACCACGGCCCTGGCCGAGTCGCCGGTGGTGTCGGCCGCCAGCAGCACGGGGCTGTCGAGCAGCTCCGACAGCCGCTGCGCCACCGGCGCAAGGCTCAGCTCATCGCTGGCGACGCCCTTCGGCCGACCCAGGTGGGCGGCGATGACCACCCGCGCGCCCGCGTCCCGCAGGGCCCGGATGGTCGGCAGCGCCGCCACGATCCGACCGTCGTCGGTGATGCGGCGGCTGCTGCCGTCGACCGTCTCGAGGGGGACGTTGAAGTCGGCCCGGAGCAGGACGGTCTTGCCCGCGAGCTCGAGGTCGGTCAGCTGCGCGACGCTCACAGGCGCTCGCCGACGTACGAGGTGAGGTCCACCAGGCGGCAGGAGTAGCCCCACTCGTTGTCGTACCAGCCCATGACCTTGACGAAGTTGCCCATCGACTTGGTCAGCGGCCCGTCGAAGGTGCACGAGGCGCTGGAGGTGACGATGTCCGAGGACACGATCGGGTCCTCGGTGTAGACCAGCACGCCGGACAGCGGGCCGCTCGCGGCCTCCTTGACTGCGGCGTTGATGTCGTCGGCGGTGGCGTCCTTCTCCAGCAGCAGCGTCAGGTCGGTGGCCGAGCCCGTCGGCACCGGGACGCGCATGGCGAAGCCATCGAGCTTGCCCTGCAGCTGCGGCATGACCAGGCCGATCGCCTTGGCGGCGCCGGTGGAGGTCGGGATGATGTTCATGGCCGCGGCCCGTGCCCGGCGCAGGTCCTTGTGCGGGAAGTCCAGCATCACCTGGTCGTTGGTGTAGGCGTGGATGGTGGTCATCAGGCCCTTGGCGATGCCGAAGTTGTCGTCGATCGCCTTGGCCATGGGCGCCAGGCAGTTGGTGGTGCAGGAGGCGTTGGAGATGATGTTGTCGGTCGCGGGGTCGTACTCGGCCTCGTTGACGCCCATGACGATCGTCACGTCCTCGCCCTTGGCCGGGGCCGAGATCAGGACCTTCTTGGCGCCGGCCTCCAAGTGCTTCTTCGCGTCCTCGGCCTTGGTGAAGTGACCCGTCGACTCGATCACGATGTCCACTCCCAGGTCACCCCACGGCAGCACCGCCGGGTCGCGCTCGGCCAGGGCGCTCACGGGCTTGTCAGCGACGATGATCGAGTCGTCGGTGTAGGTGACCTCCTTGCCCAGGCGCCCCAGGATGCTGTCGTACTTGAGCAGGTGGGCCAGTGTCTTGTTGTCGGTCAGATCGTTGACCGCGACGATCTCGATGTCGGCGCCCTGCTGGCGACCGTAGTCCTCGATGGCCCGGAAGTAGTTGCGCCCAATGCGCCCGAAGCCGTTGATGCCAACACGAATAGCCACGTTGATCGGTCTCCTCACCGCCAGCCGGGGTCCGAATCCCCGGGATCAGCCCCTACCCTACCGAAACGCAGTCGGGCGTCGCCGCTCCACGGGCGGTGACGGTGACGCCGGGAGGCGACCGCGAGGCTAGGAGAGGTAGAGGTCTTCCCTGAGGGCGGCCTCGGTATCGTCGATGCGCTGGGCCCGGGCCGCCTTGTCGGCCATCGCCAGCAACCTGCGGATGCGGCCGGCGATCGCGTCCTTCGTCAGCGGCGGGTCGGCCAGCGCCCCGAGCTCCTCCAGCGAGGCGCGCTCGTGCTCCATGCGCAGCCGCCCGGCCTCGGCCAGGTGCGGCGGGATGTCGTCGCCCAGGATCTCCAGCGCCCGGCGCACGCGGGCGCTGGCCGCCTTCGCGGCATCGGCCGAGCGGCGCTGGTTGGCGTCGTCGAAGTTGGCCAGCCGGTTGGCCGTGGCGCGCACCTCGCGCCGGATGCGCCGCTCCTCCCACTCGAGCAGCGACTGGTGTGCGCCCAGCCTGGTGAGCATCGCGCTGATGGTGTCGCCGTCCCGGATGACGACGCGGTCCACGCCTCGCACCTCGCGGGACTTGGCCGCCATCCCCATCCTGCGGGCCGCGCCGACCAGGGCCAGGGCCGCCTCGGAGCCGGGGCAGGTGATCTCCAGACTGCCGGATCGGCCCGGCTCGGTGAGCGAGCCATGTGCCAGGAAGGCGCCGCGCCAGGCGGCCTGGGCATCGCACAGCCCGCCGCCGACGACGCTGGCAGGCAACCCGCGCACGGGGCGCCCGGCGCCGTCGATCAGCCCCGTCTGGCGCGCCAGCTGAGCACCGCCCTCGGCCACCCGGACGACATAGCGCGTTCCCTTGCGGATGCCGCTGGGCTGCAGCACGATCAGCTCGGACTCGTGACCGTAGACGTCCTTGATCGTGGCCCGCAGCCGACGCGCGGCGGCCGCCGTATCCAGCTCCGCCTCGATCACGATCTTCTTGCCGACCAGGTGCAGCGCCCCGCCGTAGCGCAGCATGGCCACCGCCTCTGCCCTGCGGCAGCAGACCTTGGTTACCTCGACCCGGCTCATCTCGTCCTTGACCGCCGCCGTCATCGCCATGGCCGAATCCTGCCACGCTCCACAACGGCCGCGAACGCCGCGGCCAACAGATCCGGATTGTGGGCATGCCCGGGCAGCGTCACGCTGCGCGCGGGTGCGGCCAGCGGTTCGTAGGCCACCGCCGCCCCCAGATTGGACGCGGCGTCCTCCAGCGCGGAGTGGTCGGCCACCGCGCGCGGGTCGGCCAGGACCAGGTCCAGGCGCACCTCGGGGTAGCGCTCGCGCAGGTCCTGCAGGTGTGTCTCGGCACGGAAGCCCCTGGTCTCGCCGGTATCGGCCTGCAGGTTGAGAACCATCACCCGCTGCGCCTGGGACTCCGCGATCGCGGCCCGCAACCCGGGCAGCACGAAGTGCGGAAGCACGGAGGTGAACCACGAGCCGGGGCCCAGCACGATCAGATCGGCCTCCGCGATGGCCGCCAGGGACTCCGGGCACGCCGGCGCGCCGCCGGGCTCCAGCCAGATGTCGCGCACCCGCGAGTCGCTGTGGGCGATCCTGGCCTGTCCGCGCACCACCTGCTCGACGCCGTCGCGCCGGACCGTGGCCACGAGCTCCATGGGCGAGGTCGTGGCCGGCAGGACGCGCCCGCGCGCCTCGACCAGCGCGCCCACGAAATCCAGGCCCCCGACGATGTCCCCGGCCTGCTCCCACAGCGCCACCAGCAGCAAGTTGCCCACCGCGTGCCCGGCCAGCGGACCCTCGCCGCCGAAGCGGTGCTGCAGCACGGAGGCCCAGGTCCGACCGGCGGGGTCGTCGCTGCACAGCGCCGCGAGCGCCATCCGGATATCGCCGGGCGGCGGGATGCCGAACTCCCCCCGCAGCCGGCCGCTGCTGCCGCCGTCGTCGGCCACCCCCACCACGGCTGTGACGTTGTCCGTCAGCCGGCCCAGCGCCGACAGGCTGGCCGACAGCCCGTGCCCACCGCCAATCGCCACGACCTTCGGCCCGCGTCCGAACGGGCCGAAGGCGCCCGGACCGCTGCGTCCCACTCCCATCGGCTAGGCCCGGCCCAGGTCCCGGTGCATCACGATGCTCTCGACCCCGTTCTTCACCAGGCGCGCCGCCAGGTTCTCGGCCATGGCGACGCTGCGGTGCCGGCCGCCGGTGCAGCCCACGGCGACCGTGACGAAGCGCTTCCCCTCCCGCAGGTAGCCGTCGGCGACGATGTCGATCAGCTTGGAGTACTGGTCCAGGAACGCGCGGGCCTCCTCGGACTCGAACACGTAGTCGCTGACGTCCGCGTCCAGGCCGGTCTTGTCTCGGAGCTCGGGCACCCAGTAGGGGTTGGGCAGGAACCGCACGTCGGCCACCAGGTCGGCGTCGGCCGGGATGCCGTGCTTGAAGCCGAAGGACACCACCGTCGCCCGCAGCTGGGTGTCGTCGGCCCGCTCGAAGGCGGCGTCGATACGGCGCCGCAGGTCGTGGATGTTCAGCTCGGAGGTGTCGATCACCAGGTCCGACTGGGCCCGCAGGTCCGCGAGGATGGCCCGCTCGGCCTCGATTCCGTCCAGCAGCGTGCCGCTGCCCTGCAGCGGATGGGGTCGCCGGTTGGACTCGAAACGGTGCAGCAGGATCTCGTCCGAGGCCTCCAGGAACAGCAGCCGGACGTCGTCGCCGTCAGCCCTGATGCGCGACACCAGCGCGGGCAGCTCGCCGAAGAACCGTCCCGAGCGGACATCGAGCACGACGGCCAAGCGATCGACGTCCTCGCGCTGGCCCACCAGGTCCACGGTGGCGTCGAGCAGCGTGGGCGGGAGGTTGTCCACCACGAACCAGCCCTGGTCCTCCAGCGCCCGGGCCGCCGTCGAGCGGCCCGCCCCGGACATGCCGGTGACGAGCAGCAGTTCCGGGTCGTCGTTCACTGCTCTCCCATGCGCTCGATGATCTCCCCCGTGGTCATATTGACAGCCTGGGCCGCCGGCTGCCCGGCCAACGCGGCGATGATCGCCGACGCGGTCGCCGGGCCGATCCCCGGGACCTCGGCGATCTCCTCGGCGCTGGCCTGCTTGAGCTTCTTCAGCGAGGAGAAGCGACGCATCAGCGCCTTCCGCCGAACGTCCCCCAGGCCCGGCACGTCGTCAAGCGCGCTGGCCGTCATCCGCGCGCCGCGCTTGGCCCGGTGGCCGGCGATGGCGAACCGGTGGGCCTCGTCGCGCACGCGCTGCAGCAGGTACAGGCCCTCGCTGGTCCGGTCCAGGATCACCGGGTCCCCCTCGCCGGGCAGCCAGACCTCCTCCAGCCGCTTCGCCAGGCCGCAGACGGCGATGTCGTCGATACCCAGCTCGTCCAGCGCCGCCTTCGCCGCCCGCACCTGCGGGGCGCCGCCGTCGATCACCAGCAGCCCCGGGGAATACGCGAACGCCGAGGGCGTGGTCTCCTCATGCCGCTCGGCGAGGTAGCGCTTGAACCGTCGGCGGACCACCTCGGCGACCGCCGCGGTGTCGTCGCCGGCCTGGCGGATGTTGAACCGACGGTAGTCGGACTTGCGCGGCAGGCCGTCCTCGAACACCACCAGCGACGCCACAACGTCAGTTCCCTGCAGGTTCGAGACGTCGATGCACTCGATGCGCAGCGGCGCGTCGGCCAGCTCGAGGGCCTCCTGCAGCTCGGCGATGGCCTGACTGCGGGTGGTCAGATCGCCGGATCGCTTCGTCTTGTGCAGGGCCAGGGTCTGCTCCGCGTTGCGGCTCAGCTCGACCATCAGCTTGGCCTTGTCCCCGCGCTGCGGGGATCGGACGTCGACATTCGACCCACGATGGTCGCTGAGCCAGGCCCGCATGCCCTCGGGGTCGTCCGGCTCGTGCGACACCAGCACCTGCCGGGGCACCGCCTCGCCGCTCTCACCGCCGTAGAACTGCCGCAGCATCGCCGCCACCAGCTGGGCCTGGTCGCCCTCTTCCACCCGCTCGACGATGAAGCCGCGCTGGCCGCGGATCCGGCCGGCCCGGATGTGGAAGACCTGTACGGCGGCCTCCAACTCGTCGGCGGCCAGCGCGAACATGTCCGCGTCGGTGCCGTCGCCGAGCACGACCGCGTTGCGCTCCAGCACGCGGTTGAGTGCCCCGAGGTCGTCCCGCAGCCGGGCCGCGCGCTCGTAGTCCTGCTCGGCGGCGGCGGCCCTCATGCGCGCGGTCAGGTCGTCGATGACCGGCTGCGTGCCGCCGGCCATGAAGGCCACGAAGCCATCGACGATCAGCGCGTACTCCTGTTCGTCCACCCGCCCGACGCAGGGGGCGCTGCAGCGCTCGATGTAGCCCAGCAGGCATGGGCGCCCGACCTGTTCGGCGCGTCGGAAGACGCCGTTGGTGCAGGTGCGCACCGGGAAGACCCGCAGCAGCAGGTCGACCGTCTCGCGGATCGCCCAGGCGTGCGCGAACGGGCCGAAGTAGCGGGTGCCCTTGCGCTTGGCGCCGCGCATGACCGAGGCCCGCGGGAACTTCTCGGACATCGTCACGGCCAGGAACGGATAGGACTTGTCGTCGCGGTAGCGCACGTTGAAGCGAGGGTCGTACTCCTTGATCCAGGAGTATTCGAGCTGCAGCGCCTCGACCTCGGTGCCGACTGTGACCCAGTCGACCGAGGCCGCGGTGGTGACCATGGCGGCGGTCCTGGTGTGCAGAGACGACAGGTCGGCGAAGTAGCTGCTCAGGCGGCTGCGCAGGCTCTTGGCCTTGCCCACGTAGATGACGCGGCCCTCGCCGTCGCGGAACCGGTACACGCCAGGTCCGTCGGGGATGGAGCCGGCCGCGGGCCGGTAGCTGCGCGGGTCCGCCACCCTCCGAGCCTACCCAGGCCGCCCGGAGTGCCCTTGGCTCTAGCCTGGGATGAGGGCGAGGAGGTGCCAGATGGCCGGCTCCGACGGGCGCGGCGCGAGCGACGGTGGTCGCGGCTCATCACGGCTGCTCGCCGGCGTCTGCGTCGCCGCCGGTGCGGCCTACATGCAGGGCGCGACGATCAGCTACATCGTCACCCCGATGCTCATCACTTTCGGCGCGGACCAGGACAGCGGCGCGGTCCTGCGCGAGGTTCCCAGCATCGCCTCGCTGCTGGTCATCTTCCTATCTGCGCTGCTGGCGACGAGGTTCGGAGCCCGTCGCATCATCACCGCCGGCGCCCTGCTGCTCACCCTCGGCTCGGCGCTGGTGGCAGCGTCCCCGGACGTGACCGCGGCGGCCGTGGGGCTGGCGGTGCAGTCGGTGGGCGGCACCATCCTGATGGTGGTCCCGCTCGCGGCGATCGGGGCGGCGTTCGCCGACCGCGACGCGCGCACGCGGGCCTTCGCCATGTTCTCGATGGTGAGCCCACTGGTGTTCGTGCTGCTGCCGGTGCTGACGGCGGCGCTCATGGAGCGGTGGACCTGGCGGGTGGTGGCAGGAGTCTGGGTGCTGGGCGGGCTGATCGCGCTGCTGGCCGGTCGCTGGGCGCTGCCGACGTCGCCGCGCGCCGGGCGTGGGGGCAGGGGCGGCGAGTGGTGGACGCCGACGCTGGCGGGCCTGGCCTGCGTGGGACTCGTCCAGGCGATCTCGCACGCATCAACGGACGGCGTGATGTCGCGCGCGGCGCTGCTGCGCGTGGCCATCACCGTCCTGGCGGGCGTGGCCCTGGTCATCGTGCTCCGCCGGACTCGGGACCCGTCGCTGGACGTGACGATGCTGCGACGCCCCGGGGTGGTGCTGCTGCTGGGCGCCATTGTGCTCTGGTGCTTCATCCAGCTCTGGTACTACATGACCCTGACCTACCAGTACGTCTACGACCGAAGCATCCTGCAGACGGCGCTGCTCATGGTGCCGGCGCAGGCGTGTGCGGCCATCGGCGCCCGCACGGCCAGCCCGATCGTGCGGCGCTGGGGGTTGACGGCGCCGGGCGCAGCCCTGCTCCTGCTGTCCGCGGCCGCGATGGCGCTGTGCGCGACATTCCGGGTGGACTCGCCACTGTGGTGGCCGCTGCTGGTGACGTGCGGGTACAGCTACGCCGCCGTAGCGGCAGGGGTGCCGATGACGAACGCGCTGATGGACGCTGCCAGCGCCGCCTCCCAGGGGGGTCCGTCGGCCTACCGGCAGGCGGCGATCAGCGTGGGGTCGGTCGCGGGGATCGCCTTGTTCTCGACCGTCGTCTACGCCGCCTTCTCGACGTCCATCACCGCCCAGCTGGACGCCGCCGACGTGCCAGCCGCCGAGGCGAGCCAGATCGCGCAGCAACTGCGGGCAGGCGCCTCCGTGCAGGAAGTCTCAACCTCGTACGCGGTACCGCCCTCCGAGGTGCAGGTGGTGGGCGCGTCGTTGCAGCGCGCCTACCTGGACGGCATCGGCGCCCAGGGATGGGTCGGCGCAGGACTGGGCGCCGTGACTGCCGGCCTCTACCTGCTCAGCCGACGGCGCGCCCAGTCAACGAACTAGCGGCCCACCCCGGCGTGGGTCACGAGGGCAACAGCAGATTGCCTTGCTCCACCTGCACCGCCGCCGGTGCCAGGCCCTCTTTGGCCGGGCCCTTCTCGACCGCGCCGGTCTGGACGTTGAACTCGCTGCCGTGACAGGGGCAGATCGCCTTGCCGGACTGGACCGCGTTGCACAGGCAGCCCTGGTGCGGGCAGATCGCGCTGTGCGCAACGTAGTTGCCCGCCGTGGGCTGGGCGACTACGTAGGCCGTCTCGCCGACGGGCACGATCACGGCCCCGCCGACGGGCACCTCGGACGCGGGGCCGGCCGCGGTGAGCGCGGCGCCTGTAGAGGCGGCACCCGACGAAGTAGCACCCGACGAAGTAGCGTCCGACGAGGTGGCGCCCGACGACGAGCCGCCCGCTCCGGACCCGCCGCAGGCGGCCAGGGCGGCGCCGGCCGCGCCCAGGGCTCCGGCGGCGAGGACGACCCGCCGCGGCAGGGCGGTGGGACCAGCCGCGTCGAGTTGTTCGCGGGCCTCGGTCATGAATCCTCCATGGGGTTGGCTGCCAGAATGTCGGCGAGGAAGGCGCCGGTGTGGCTATCAGACACAAGTGCGACGTCCTCGGGGGTTCCGGTGGCCACCACCGTGCCGCCACCGGAGCCGCCCTCCGGCCCCATGTCGATGAGCCAGTCGGCGGTCTTGATGACGTCGAGGTTGTGCTCGATCACGAGCACAGTGTTGCCGGTGTCCACCAGCCGCTGCAACACTTTGAGCAGCTTGCGGATGTCCTCGAAGTGCAGGCCGGTGGTGGGCTCGTCCAGGACGTAGATGGTGCGGCCCGTCGCCCGCTTCTGCAACTCGGCGGCAAGCTTGACGCGCTGGGCCTCGCCGCCGGAGAGGGTCGGCGCGGGCTGGCCCAGGCGGACATAGCCGAGTCCCACGTCGACCAGCGTGCGCAGGTGCCGGGAGATCGCCGGCACGGCTGCGAAGAACTCCGCCCCCTCCTCGATCGGCATGTCGAGCACCTCGGCGATGGTCTTGCCCTTGTAGTGCACCTCCAGCGTCTCGCGGTTGTAGCGCGCGCCGTGGCAGACCTCGCAGGGCACGTAGACGTCGGGCAGGAAGTTCATCTCGATCTTGATGGTGCCGTCCCCCGTGCACGCCTCGCAGCGGCCGCCCTTGACGTTGAAGGAGAACCTGCCCGGCAGGTAGCCGCGGACCTTGGCCTCCTCCGTGGCTGCGAACAGCTTGCGGACATGATCGAACACGCCGGTGTAGGTGGCGGGATTGGATCGCGGCGTGCGGCCGATGGGGCTCTGGTCGACGTGGACCACCTTGTCCAGGTGCTCCAGGCCGTGCACCCGGGTGTGCCGGCCCGGAACCGTCCTAGCTCCGTTGAGCTCGCGGGCCAGCACCCGATACAGCACGTCGTTGACCAGCGTTGACTTGCCGCTGCCGCTGACCCCGGTGACGGCCACGAAGCAGCCCAGCGGGAAGGTGGCATCGACGCCGTCCAGGTTGTGCTCCCGAGCTCCCACCACCCGCAGCTCCCGGCCCGGCTCCGGCGCCCGCCGCGAGGCCGGAACCTCGATCTGCTCGCGGCCCGCGACGAAGGCGCCCGTGATCGAGTGCTTGTTGGCCAGCAGCTCCCGGACGGGGCCGCTGACCACCACCTCACCGCCGTGCTCCCCGGCGCCGGGCCCGATGTCCACCACCCAGTCGGCGGCGCGGATCGTGTCCTCGTCGTGCTCGACGACGATGAGCGTGTTGCCCAGGTCCCGCAGCCGCACGAGCGTCTCGATCAACCTGCGGTTGTCCCGCTGGTGCAGGCCGATGCTGGGCTCGTCGAGGACGTAGAGGACGCCCACCAGCCCGGATCCGATCTGGGTCGCCAGCCGGATGCGCTGGGCCTCGCCGCCGGCCAGCGTGGCGGCCGGGCGGTCCAGGGACAGGTAGTGCAGGCCCACATCGACCAGGAACTGCAGCCGCTCGTCGATCTCCTTCAGCACCCGGGCGCCGATCGCCGCATCCCGCTCGTCGAGCGCCAGGGCGCGCAGGGCGACCATCGCCTCGCCGATGGGCAGCGCCGACACGTCCGCGATCGACCTCTCGCCGATCGTCACTGCCAGGCTGACGGGCTTGAGCCGCGCCCCGCGACACACCGGGCAGGGCACCTCGCGCATGTAGCCCGCGTAGCGCTCCCGGCTGGCGTCGGACTCGGCCTCGGCATGGCGGCGCTGGATGTAGGGGATCGCACCCTCGAAGCCGGTGGTGTAAGAGCGGTCGCGCCCGTACCGGTTGCGGTACTTGACAGTCACCGACCTGCCGCTGCCGTTGAGCACCGTGGCCCGGGCCTTGGCTGGCAGCGTCCGCCAAGGTGCGTCCAGGTCGATGCTGTGGTCCTCGGCCAGTGCCCCCAGCAGCCGGGCGAAGTAGTCGGCGCTGGCGCCGGACGCCCACGGTGCGATGGCCCCCTGGGCCAGCGACAGCTCCGGGTCGGGGACGACGAGGTCGGGGTCCACCTCGTTGTGGGTGCCCAGCCCGGTGCACTCGGGGCAGGCCCCGAAAGGCGAGTTGAAGGAGAAGGACCGGGGCTCCAACTCCTCGAAGCTGAGCCCGTCGTACGGACAGGCCAGATGCTCGGAGAAGGTGCGAAGGCGATCCGGGGCATCCTCGGGCAGGTCCACGAAATCCAGAACCACGTTCCCGCCGGCCAGCCGCAGCGCCGTCTCGACCGAATCCGTCAGCCGCTGCTGCGCCGACGCCTTGACGGCCAGCCGGTCCACGACAACCTCGACGGAGTGCTTCTCCTGCTTCTTCAAGGCAGGCACATCAGTGAGCGGATAGGTCGTCCCATCCACCCGGGCGCGGGAGTACCCCTGCGCCTGCAGCGAGCGGAACAGATCGACGAACTCCCCCTTGCGCTCCCGCACCACTGGCGCCAGCACCTGGAACCGGGTCCCCTCGGGCAGGGCGAGCAACTGGTCGACGATCTGCTGCGGGTGCTGACGGGTGATCGGCCGACCGCACTCCGGGCAATGCGGACGGCCGATCCGCGCATAGAGCAGGCGCAGGTAGTCGTAGACCTCGGTGACGGTGCCGACGGTGGACCGGGGGTTGCGCGATGTGGACTTCTGGTCGATGGACACCGCAGGCGACAGGCCCTCGATGAAGTCCACATCGGGCTTGTCCATCTGGCCCAAGAACTGCCGGGCATAGGCGCTGAGGCTCTCGACATAGCGCCGCTGGCCCTCGGCGAAGATGGTGTCGAACGCCAGCGACGACTTACCCGAGCCCGACAGGCCGGTGAAGACGATGAGCGCGTCGCGGGGCAGATCGAGCGACACATCCTTGAGGTTGTGCTCGCGGGCACCGCGGACGATCAGGCGATCCAACACGCGCCAAGCCTATGCGCCGCCCCCGACAGGACATGAACCTCGCCCAACGCGGGCTGGCGCCACTAGGCTGCAGCCATGTCGTACACGGGCCGCACGGCGCCTGGCGCCCCGGCGCAGACGATCGACCTGGGCACCGTCACCCTGACCAAGCTGGCGGTGGGCCCACTCGACAACAACGTCTACCTGCTGCGTGCCCCGGATGGCTCGCAGCTGCTGGTCGATGCCGCCGACGAGCCCGACAGCGTGCTCTCGCTGCTGGGAGACGGGCCGCTGACAGGGATTCTCACCACCCACCGCCACGGCGACCACTGGCGGGCGCTCGCCGCGGTCGTCGCCGCGACCGGTGCCCGCACGCTGGCGGGGGCCGAGGATGCGCCGGGGCTCGACGTCGCCACCGACGTCGAGCTGGTCGACGGCGACACCGTGGCTGTCGGCGACCCTGCTGCCGGCGGGGCCGAGGTCGGGATCATCGCCCTGCGCGGGCACACCCCCGGCGGGGTGGCCGTGCACATCGTGGCCTCCGACGGCAGCCACCACCTGCTCACCGGCGACTCGCTGTTCCCCGGCGGCGTCGGCCGGACAACCGACGCCGCGGATTTCCGGCAACTCCTCGGCGACGTCACCGCCAGGCTCTTCGACCGCTTCCCCGACGCGCATGTGTACCCCGGGCACGGCTGGGACACGACGCTGGCCGCGGAGCGCCCGCACTTGGGGGAATGGGCAGCCAGGGGTTGGTGATCGGCCATGACCACCGAGGACGCTGAGGCCGCGCAGGCGCAGCCGCAACCATCGGCCCAGCAACTGGACCGCGGCATCACGCTCTCCTACGCCCTGGGCTCGGTCGGCACCGCCGGCTTCAGCACCGTGCCCGGGCTGCTGCTGGCCTACTACCTGACGAACAGCCTGGGGGTGGCCGCCGGCATCGCGGCCCTCGTGCTGCTGCTTCCCAAGGCCTGGGACGTCGTGTTCCTGCCGCTGGTCGGCAGCTGGAGCGACCGCTACCTGGAGCACCACGGCAATCGCCGTCGGTTCCTGCTGGCCGGGGCGCTGCTGCTGCCGCCGCTGTTCGCCCTGATGTTCGCGGTGCCCGCCGGCGCCTCGACGGCCGTGGCGACCGCCTGGGTGTTCGTCGCCTTCCTGGGCGCCGCGTCGGCCTTCGCGCTCTTCCAGGTCCCGTACATCGCGACGCCGGCCGAGATCACCGACTCGCCCCAGGCCCGCACGACGCTTATGGCCTGGCGCGTCGGCATGCTGTCGTTCGGAATCCTGCTGTTCGGCGCCGGCTCACCGGCGCTGCGCGACTCCTTCGCCGATGCGGCCACCGGCTACCTGGTGATGGGCATCGTGGTGGGCGCGCTCATCGGCCTCGGGATGCTCGCCTGCTGGTGGGGCCTGCGGCGGGCGACCGTGCGGCGCAGCCCCGAGAGCCGACCCAGCCTTCGCCAGCAGTTCGACGCCGCCCGGCGGAGCACCGACTTCACCTCGCTCTTGGGCACCTTCGCCATCCAGGCCCTGGCCACCAGCGCGATGCTCGCCGGCATCCCTTATTTCGCGACCTACATCCTGCACCGTCCCGGGATCAGCGACGTCCTGTTCGTGTGCCTGGTCGCTCCCGCGATCATCTTCGTCCCGATGTGGGCCAAGGTGGCGCGCCGGCGCGGCAAGAAGCGGGGCTACCAGGCGGCGTCGGTGATGTTCATGGCCGGGGCGCTGGCACTCCTCGCGGCCCCGATGCTGCCGCTGCCGGTGGTGCTGGTCCTCGTGGCGGCCTGCGGCTGCGGCTACGCGGGGATGCAGATGTTCCCGCTGGCAATGCTGCCGGACACCATCGCCGCCGACGCCGCGGCGCGCGGGCGCGCCCAGGCCGGTGCGTTCACCGGGTACTGGACCGCCGGCGAGACCCTGGGCTTCGCCATCGGCCCCTCGCTGGCCCTGGCGGTGTTGAGCGTGACGGGGTTCGTCTCGGCTCGCGCGGGCACAGTCGCGGAGCAGCCGGCCTCGGCCGTCACCGGGGTCCTGCTCGCCTTCACCGTGCTGCCGGTCGCGCTCATGCTCATCAGCCTGCTCTTCCTGCGCCGTTATGGAGGGCTACCGCTGACCGAGGCCGACGTCCCGCGGCTGCCCCCCACCACTGAGAACGCCCCGACCACCGAGGAGCCGACATGAGCCTGCCCGACGCGCCCGCCGCCCCGGCACAGATCCGCACGGAGCTGGAGTGGCTGCGCGAGTCCGACGCCCCGTCGGAGGGAGGGCGGGTGCTGGCCTACGTCTACGACGCCGGCATCGCCGACCTGCAGAGCGTGGCACACGGCGCCCTGGCGCGCTTCAGCGGCGTGAACGCACTTGACCCGACCGTGTTCCCCAGCGTCGCCGCGATCGAGAACGACCTGGTCGGCTGGGGTCTGTCGCTGTTGGGCGGCCCCGCCGTGCCGGAGGCGGTCGGGACGGTCACGTCCGGCGGCACGGAATCGTGCACGCTAGCGGTCAAGGCCGCCCGCTCGCAGTGGCGCGCCCGCCACCCCGACGACCCGCGCCGACCCGCCCTGGTGCTGGGGACGACGGGCCACCCTGCCTTCGCGAAGGCTGCCGAGCTGCTCGATGTGGACCTCGTGCGGGTCGGGGTGGACCCGATGACGATGGCTGTGCGGGCAGACGAGGTAGCCGCCGTCCTGGCCGAGCTGGGGACGCGGGCGTGCCTGGTCGTCGCGTCGGCGCCGTCCTACGCCCACGGCGTCCTCGACCCGGTGGCCGAGATCGCCGCGCTCGGGGGCGCAGCCGGGGTGCCGGTGCACGTGGACGCCTGCATCGGCGGCTGGGTGCTGCCGTTCATGGCGCAGCTGGGCGAGGACGTGCCGCCGTTCGACCTGTCGGTGCCGGGGGTGCGCAGCCTGTCGGTGGACCTGCACAAGTACGCCTACGCCCCCAAGGGCAGCTCGCTGCTGCTGTTCTCCGATCAGGAGTACCGGCTGGGCACCTACTTCACGTTCTCGGACTGGCCGGGCTACCCGGTGGTCAACACGACGCTGCAGTCGACCAAGTCAGCCGGTCCCATGGCCGCCGCCTGGGCCGTCGCCCGCCGCATCGGCGCCGACGGGTACCGGCAGCTCGTCGCCCAGGCCCGCTCGGCCACGTTGGCGATTGCCGCAGCGGTCGAGGGCATCCCGGGTCTGCGGGTGCTCGCCACCCCCGGCTCCACCCTGCTGGCCCTCGGCGCGGACCCCACTGACACCGGCGCGGCGTCGGGCGCGGGCATCGACCCCTTCGTCCTCGTCGACCGGATGCGGCACCTGGGGTGGGTCATCCAGGCCCAGCCGGCGTTCGCGGGGCTGCCGCGCAGCGCGCACCTGACGGTGCAGGCGACGACGGCCACCATGCTGGACGAGTTCCTGCAGGCGCTGCGACAGGCCGCAGCGGAGGCGCGGGGGCTGCCGGCGGCGACGGTTGACCCGCAACTGCAGGCGGCGGCCGAGTCCGTCGACGTCGCGGCGCTTGACCTCGAGACGATCCGCAACCTCACGACGTTCGCCGGCCTCAACGCGGGCGGACAGCCCTGGCTGCCCGAGGAGGCCGCCGGGGTGCAGGCGTTGATCGAGGGCCTGCCGGCGGAGTTGCGCGACGCCATGCTGGGCGGCTACTTCGCGACGATCTTCGAGCCCCGCACCTGACGCCGCTACTCCTCCGGCAGCGTGTGCGGACCCTGGTCCCGCTCCGGGTGATGCGACAGGGTGACCGTGCCGGCATGAGCCACCAGCGAAGGGTCCTTGCGCACCTTCAGCCAGCTGGCGACCGCCGTGACCGCCAGCACGACGATGATGACCGCCAGTGACAACATCGTCGGGATCTCCGGCAGCCAGGGCCAGATGCCGTGCGCCCAGTGCAGGATGAGCTTGACGCCGATGAAGCCGAGAATGATCGAGAGCCCGAGGGCCAGATAGATCATCTTGTCCAGCAGCCCGTTGAGCAGGAAGAACAGCGCGCGCAGCCCGAGCAGCGCGAAGGCGTTGGCCGCGAAGACGATGTAGGGCTCGCTGGTGACGCCGTACACCGCGGGAATGGAGTCCAGGGCGAACAGCACGTCCGTCGAGGCGATCGCGATCATCACCAGCAGCATCGGCGTGAACAGCTTCTTGCCGTCCTCGACGACCCGCATCTTGCCGTTGTTCCACTGTTTGGAGAACGGCAGCTTGCGCTGGGCGAACTCGACGATCTTGGAGTCCTCGACGTCCGGGTCCTCGTCGCGGTGCCGGGCCAGCTGGATCGCCGTCCACACCAGGAAGGCGCCGAAGATCACGAACGAGAACGAGAAGTACTCCAGCATCGCCGCGCCCACGAGGATGAAGACCGTGCGCAGCGCCAGGGCGAACAGGATGCCGAACAGCAGGATCTTCTGCCAGTACTTCGCGGGGACGGCGAACTTGCCCAGGATGATGACGAAGACGAAGAGGTTGTCGACCGACAGCGCCTTCTCTACCAGCCAGCCGGTGTAGTACTCGTTGCCGTACTGCTGGCCCCAGAAGTACCAGATGCCTGCGCCCCAGGCCAGCGCGATCGCGATGTAGAAGACCGACCAGCCGGCGGCCTCCTTCATCCCGACCTCGTGCGGCTTGTTGGACACAACGAGGAAGTCGAGGGCGACGAGCGCTAGGACGGCGGCGACGGTGATTGCCCAGGCCATCAGACTCACATCCACGGGTAGGGACCCTCCTGACGTTTGGCGTGCATGGCCGGCGCCCGGGGGAAGCGGTGCGACCCCCGTGAACCTTACCTGTGGCTAACGGTCACGGGCGTCAGGCTGTTCCCGCATGTGCAGGAATCAGCCGGCGCCGGCCTCGCGCATGGCGCGCAACTCCTTCTTGAGCTCCCCCACCTCGTCCCGGTAGCGGGCCGCGAGCTCGAACTGCAGCTCTTCGGCAGCAGTGTGCATCTGCTCGGTCAGGTCGGCGATGAGCGCCTCCAGCTCGGCCGCCGGCAGCGGCTGGTCGCCAGCGCGCGCCGCGATCCGGCCGGTGCCCAGCGCGGTCGGCGTGCCCCTGCCCCGACCGCCCCGGCCGCCGCCGGCGAGCAGCGCCTCGGTGTCCGCGGCCTCACTGGCGATCAGGTCGGTGATGTCGGCGATCTTCTTGCGCAGGGGCTGCGGGTCGATGCCGTGCTCCGCGTTGTAGGCCAGCTGCTTGACACGGCGGCGGTTGGTCTCGTCGATGGCGGTGGTCATGGAGTCGGTGATGGTGTCGGCATACATGTGGACCTGTCCGGAGACGTTGCGCGCAGCGCGCCCGATGGTCTGGATGAGGCTGCGCTCCGAGCGCAGGAAGCCCTCCTTGTCGGCGTCCAGGATGCTCACCAGGCTGACCTCCGGGAGGTCTAGGCCCTCGCGCAGCAGGTTGATGCCGACGAGCACGTCGTACTCGCCCAGTCGGAGCTCCCGCAGCAGCTCCACCCGGCGCAGGGTGTCGACCTCGGAGTGCAGGTAGCGCACCCGCACGCCCTGGTCCAGCAGGTAGTCGGTCAAGTCCTCGGCCATCCGCTTGGTCAGGGTCGTCACCAGCACCCGCTCGTTGCGCTCGGCGCGCTCGTTGATCTCGCCCAGCAGGTCGTCGATCTGGCCCTTGGTGGGCTTCACGATGATCTCGGGGTCCACCAGTCCGGTGGGCCGGATGACCTGCTCGACGACGTCGCCGTGCACCTTCCCCAGCTCGTACGGGCCCGGGGTCGCCGATAGGTAGAGGGTCTGACCCACGCGCTCGACGAACTCCTCGAACCGCAGCGGCCGGTTGTCCATCGCGCTGGGCAGCCGGAAGCCGTGATCCACCAGGCTGCGCTTGCGGGACATGTCGCCCTCGTACATGCCGCCGATCTGCGGCACGGTTACGTGTGACTCGTCGACGACCAGCAGGAAGTCCTCCGGGAAGTAGTCCAGCAGGCAGTTCGGCGGGGTGCCGGGTCCGCGGCCGTCGACGTGGCGGGAGTAGTTCTCGATCCCCGAGCAGAAGCCCACCTGCTGCAGCATCTCGATGTCGTACCGCGTGCGCATTCCCAGCCGCTGTGCCTCCAACAGGTCGCCGCGGCGCTCCAGCTCGGCCAGCCTGATCTCCAGCTCGCTCTCGATGTCGTTGACCGCGCGCGCCATCCGCTCCGGCCCCGCGACGTAGTGCGTGGCGGGGAAGATGTACAGCTCGCGGTCCTCGGTCAGGATCTCGCCGGTCACCGGGTGCAGGGTCATGAGGCGCTCGATCTCGTCGCCGAACATCTCGATCCGCACCGGATGCTCCTCGTAGACCGGGAACACCTCGATCGTGTCGCCGCGGACGCGGAACGTGCCGCGGGTGAAGGCCGTGTCGTTGCGCGCGTACTGGTTCTGCACCAGCGTGCGCAGCAGGGCGTTGCGCTCGACGGACTCCCCCACCCGCAGCCGGACCATGCGGTCCACATACTCCTGTGGGGTGCCCAGGCCGTAGATCGCCGACACTGTCGCCACCACGATCACATCCCGGCGGGTCAGCAGCGAGTTCGTCGCGCTATGCCGCAGCCGCTCGACCTCCTCGTTGATGGAGGAGTCCTTCTCGATGTAGGTATCGGTCTGGGCGATGTACGCCTCGGGCTGGTAGTAGTCGTAGTAGGACACGAAGTACTCGACGGCGTTGCGCGGCAGCAGCTCCCGAAACTCGTTGGCCAGCTGCGCGGCGAGCGTCTTGTTCGGCGCCATCACCAGCGTCGGGCGCTGCAGCTGCTCCACGAGCCACGCCGTCGTCGCGGACTTTCCGGTGCCGGTGGCGCCCATGAGCACCACGTCGGGCTCTCCCGCCTGGATCCGGCGGGTGATCTCGGCGATGGCGGCGGGCTGGTCGCCCGCAGGCTGGTACTCGCTGATCACCTGGAACGGGGCGACCCGGCGCTGCAGGTCGGTGACGGGACGAGCCATCGCCCAATCGTACTGCCGGCCCCTGGGTGCGAACGCTCGTGTGTGCCACGCTTGCCGCGCGACCGGGCCGACTCCGCAGCGTCCTAGGCTCAGGGCATGACGGACCATCCAGCACCTGGGTCGACATCCCTGCGCATCGGCCTGACCGGAGGCATCGGCTCGGGCAAGAGCACAGTGGCAGCCATGCTGGCCGACCGCGGCGCGCTCGTCATTGACGCCGACGCCGTCGCGCGCGAGGTCGTCGCCCCCGGCAGCGAGGGTCTCGCGGCGGTGGCGGCGGAGTTCGGCCCGTCGATCCTGGCGGCAGACGGCTCGCTGGACCGCGCTGCGCTCGCCGCCGTGGCCTTCGCCGACGATGCTGCCCGGCACCGGCTCAACGCCACCCTGCATCCGCGCATCGCCGCCCACACCGCCGAGCTGATGGCCGCGGCGACGCCGGGCCAGCCGATCGTCCACGACGTCCCGCTGCTGGTCGAGAACGGGCTGGCCCCGGCCTACGACGCGGTGATCGTCGTGGAGGCACCGCTGGCCGTGCGGCTGGCGCGCCTCGCCGGCCGCGGCGTGACCGACGCCGATGCCCGCCGCCGCATGGCCGCCCAGGCGACGGACGACGAGCGCCGGACAGTCGCCGATGTGATCATCGACAACTCCGGCGACCTCGCAGCGCTAGCCGATCAGGTCGACCGCGCCTGGCGGAAGCTGATCGCCTGAGCGAGCGCGAGGTCAGCCCTCGCCACCCCCGGTGAGCTTCTCGCGCAGTGCCCGCAGGGCCTCGTTGTCATCCTCGGCAAGGGCACCCGTCGGCTCCGGGGCGGCTGCGGTGTAGCCGCCGCTGCCGCCGGCAGCCGCCACCGCGCTCGCGGCCTCGGCGTCAGCCTTGCGGGCATCCGCGATCTGGTCCTTGTGCTGGACCCAGCGGGCATAGGCCTCGTTGTACTGGCGCTCCCACTCGGTGCGCTGGTCCTCGAAGCCTTCCTTCCAGTCGCCGTGCTCGGGGTCGAAGCCCTCGGGGCCGATGTACTTGCCGCTGTCGTCGTAGGACGGGGCCATCCCGTACAGGTAGGGGTCGAACTCGTCGTCGGAGCCCGCGCCGGAGTCGTTGGCCTGCTTGAGGCTGAGCGAGATGCGGCGACGCTCCAGGTCGATGTCGATCACCTTGACGAAGATCTCGTCGTTGACCTGGACCACCTGCTCGGGGATCTCGACGTGGCGCTCGGCCAGCTCGGAGATGTGCACGAGGCCCTCGATACCCTCGTCCACCCGGACGAACGCGCCGAACGGCACCAGCTTGGTGACCTTGCCGGGCACCACCTGGTCGATTCCGTGGGTGCGGGCGAAGTGCTGCCAGGGGTCTTCCTGGGTGGCCTTGAGGCTCAGCGACACGCGCTCGCGGTCCATGTCCACGTCGAGCACCTCGACGGTGACCTTGTCCCCGACCTCGACGACCTCGCTGGGGTGGTCGATGTGCTTCCAGGACAGCTCGGACACGTGCACCAGACCGTCGACGCCACCGAGGTCCACGAACGCGCCGAAGTTGACGATGCTCGACACAACGCCCTCGCGAACCTGGCCCTTCTGGAGGGTGTTGAGGAAGTTATGACGCGTCTCGGACTGGGTCTGCTCCAGCCAGGCGCGGCGGGACAGAACCACGTTGTTCCGGTTCTTGTCCAGCTCGATGATCTTGGCCTCGATCTCCTTGCCCACGTAGGGCTGCAGGTCGCGCACCCTACGCATCTCGACCAGCGAGGCCGGCAGGAAGCCGCGCAGGCCGATGTCCACGATCAGGCCACCCTTGACCACCTCGATGACGGTGCCGGACACGACCTCCTCGGCGTCCTTCTTGGCCTCGATGTCGCCCCACGCGCGCTCGTACTGGGCGCGCTTCTTGCTCAGGATCAGGCGGCCGTCCTTGTCCTCCTTCTGCAGGACAAGGGCCTCGACGTGGTCGCCCACGGACACGACCTCGGTCGGGTCGACATCGTGCTTGATGCTCAGCTCGCGGGAGGGGATGACGCCCTCGGTCTTGTAGCCGATGTCGAGGAGCACCTCGTCGCGGTCCACCTTGACGATGTGGCCGTCGACGATGTCGCCGTCGTTGAAGAACTTGATCGTCGCGTCGATGGCGGCGGTCATGGCATCGGCGTCGCCGATGTCGTTGACGGCGATCTCGCGGGTGCTGGTGATGGGGTCGGTGGACGACATGTAGTTGGGGACTCCGGATGGGTGGGTGAGGATATGGGAGACAGGCGCAGATGAGCCCGGCCGAAGCCAGGCACTCGCACGCGTGAGTCTAGCGGGTGCGGGGGTACAGACGGCCGCGAGGGGCAACCGGTCGGACCGGTTGCCCCTCGCGGGTCGTTGCAGCGGCGGCTAGGAGGACGCTGCGGCTGAGGCCGCGGCCTTCTTCTTCCGGCTCGCCATCACCAGCAGGATGATGCCGATGATCAGCAGGATGACACCGAGTCCGATGAGGATCGGGGTCGCGATGCCGACCAGGGCGAGCAGGTCGGCCGAGGACTTGATCTCAGCCGCACCCTCCTCGACGTTGGCGCTCTGGCCCTCCAGCTCGGCGACCGTGAGGATGTCGACATCACCGTTGTTGAGGCGGGCGGTGTCCTTGTTCGTCAGCTGGCCGTCCACGATCTGGCCGCTCAGGGGCTCCACGAGGAAGGTGTTCTCCTGCGAGGTGAAGCGGTACAGGGCGACGTTCTGGTCCTGCGGGAGCGAGTCCAGCAGCGGCGCCTGCGCCGGGGCGAACACGCCCACGGCGACCTTGGCCAGGCTCATGGGCACCTCGAGCAGCGGCTTACCGGGCAGCTGCGTCGGCGGGATGCTCTGCGTGTACTTGTAGAGCTTCATGCCGTACTGCTCGACCTCGCCGGCGAACTTGGTCTCGACGGGGGCCTGCAGGTCGCCGTTGTAGACCTGCAGGGTGTCCTGCGGCGAGGCGAAGGGGAACTTCAGCGGCATGACGCCCTGGAAGTCGATGTTCGTGTTCCAGTCGCCGGTGGGCTGCCCCGTGGCCGGGTCGATCGCGCGGGTGCCGGCGCCGCAGCAGTTGATCAGCTGGCTGTCGCTCGGGTTGAAGGCGAAGATCGCCTCGCCGCCGGGGCTCGCCGTGAAGACCGTGTCGGTGCCGGCCAGCTTGTTCACGCTGACGGTGTTGAAGATGCTGGCGCCCTGCTTCTCGGCATCGGCGTTGCCCGACTCGGCCTTGGTGACGCGGGTGCTCTCAAGGTTGACCGTGTCATAGGCGGCGTTCGGGTCGTTGGCCGTCACCGCGGCGATCAACTTCTCCTGGTTGAGGTACTTGACCTTGGCCGTGGAATAGGTGGTGGAGTCGGTGGAGTTCACCTTGCCCACGGCCACCGATGCCCCGATCACGGGTGCGACCAATCCGAGGATGCCCAGCAGGACGCCGAGCACCACGAGGATGATGCCAGTTATCTTCATGCCTATTGCTCCGCTCGTTGACTGCGATTTGCAGTGACGCTAGTGCACGGCGGCGGCGTTTGCCCGCTCAATGACAACGATCCTTTACCTGTGTCGCGGTGGAGGGGCTATCCACCCTCGGCGAACGCGGCGCGGCGGCGGCTGTTCCGCCGGGCGGCCAGCACCAGCAACACGACGCCCAGCACCACCAGTGCGGCGGCGGCGACCAGCAGCCAGAGCTTCAACGAGGAGACGAGCGCCAACAGGTCCGCGGACTGCTTGATCTGGGCTGCGCCCTCCTCGACCTCGGCGGACGACGCCTGGGTCTCGACCTTGGTGACGATGTCCTGGGTGCCGCCGTTGAGCCGGAAGGTCGTCTTGTCGGCGACCTTGCCGTCGACGATCTGGCCGGTGAGGGGCTCGACAAGGTATTCGTTCTCGGCCGAGTACCACTCATACAGGGCCAGATCGCCCGTGTCCGGCACCTGGTCGGCCAGCGTCGGGGCGAGCCGCCCCACGACGCCCTGGGCCAGCGCCGCCGGGACTTTGGTCGGCTCCGCCGGGGTCTGCTGCGGCGGGATGGACTGGGTATAGCGGTACAGCGACATGCCGTAGGCGTCCACTGTCCCGGCGAACGTGGCGGCCTGGGGCTTGAGCAGGGTGGTGTTGAACAACTGCACATCGCCTTGCGGGGAGTCGAACGGGAATTTGAGCGGCATCACGCCGGAGAAGTTGACATTCGTGCTGTTGCCCAGGCTGGCCCCGCAGCAGTTGATGAGCTCGCTGCTCTCGGGGTCGAAGGCGAAGGTCGCCTGGCTGCTGGCGAGTTCCTCACCCGTGTCGGTCTGCTTGGTCAGGCTGCGGGTGCTGAAGACCGTCGCGCCGGCGCTCTTCGCATCCGGCTGCGCCATGGCCTCAGTGTCGGCGACGGTCTGCCGGGTGCTCTGGATCGGCACGTTGGTGTCGTAGGGATCCTCCGGCGTGGAGGCCAGCTTGCTCGTATTGAGCTTGCGCACGAGCACGCCCTGGCCGCTGGTGGTGGTGTCGGTTGCGTTGACGGTGTCGATGGCCAGCTTGCCCGCCACCATCGGGGCTGCGAAGCCAGCGACCGCAGCCAGCACGCCGATGATGATCAGGATGATCCCGGCGGGCCTCATGGCGAGTCCTGGAAGGCCTCGGGCGGCGGGCAGGCGCACTGCAGGTTGCGATCGCCGTAGACGTTGTCGACGCGACGCACCGGCGGCCAGTACTTGTGCTCCACCGACCCACCCGCGCCCGCGGCCGGGAACGCTCCCTCCTCGCGGGTGTAGGTCCGATCCCAAGGGCCGACCACGCAGCGTGCCGTGTGCGGCGCATGGCGCAGCGGTGAATCGGCAGCCGTCCACTCACCGGCCGCCACCCGATCGATCTCGCCCCGGATCGCCGCCATGGCATCGACGAATCGGTCGAGCTCGGCGAGGTCCTCGCTCTCCGTCGGCTCGATCATCAGCGTCCCGGCGACCGGGAAGGACATTGTCGGCGCGTGGAAGCCGAAGTCGATGAGTCGCTTGGCCACGTCGTCCACGGTGACGCCGGTCTCCTTGGTGATCTGGCGCAGATCGATGATGCACTCGTGGGCGACCAGGCCACTCGGCCCCGAGTAGAGCACGGGGTAGTAGGGCGCCAGCCTCGCGGCCAGGTAGTTCGCCGAGAGGATCGCCATCCGGGTGGCAGCCGTCAGGCCTTCGGCTCCCATCATGCGGATGTAGGCATAGGGGATGGGCAGCACCCCGGCGCTGCCCCACGGCGCCCCGCTGACCGGTCCGACGCCGCCGTCGTCGAAACCGCGACCCGCGGGTCCCGCGTCCGAGCGCAGTGGGTGCCCAGGCAGGAACGGCGCCAGGTGCGCCCGCACGGCCACCGGCCCGACGCCGGGACCACCCCCGCCGTGGGGGATGCAGAACGTCTTGTGCAGGTTGAGGTGCGACACATCTGCGCCGAACTCCCCCGGCGCCGCCAGGCCCACGAGCGCGTTGAGGTTGGCGCCGTCCAGATAGACCTGCCCGCCGGCGGCGTGGACGAGCCCGCAGACCTCCTGCACCGTCTCCTCGAAGACTCCGTGCGTTGAGGGATAGGTGATCATCAGGGCGGCGAGACTGGCCGCATGGGCATCGATCTTGGCCCGCAGATCGTCGAGATCGACGTTGCCCTGCTCGTCGCAGGCCACCACCACGACCCGCAGGCCGGCCATGACGGCGCTGGCCGCGTTCGTGCCGTGCGCGCTGGACGGGATGAGGCAGACATCGCGCACGCCCTCGCCCCGGGATGCGAGATACGCGCGGATGGCGAGCAGCCCGGCGAACTCCCCCTGGCTGCCCGCGTTGGGCTGGACCGACACGGCGTCGTAGCCGGTGATCTCGGCCAGCCACGACTCCAGCGCGTCGATGAGCTCGGCATAGCCGCGGCTCTCGTCGGCCGGGGCGAACGGGTGCAGGTCTGCGAACCCGGGCCAGGTGATGGGCTCCATCTCCGTGGCGGCATTCAGCTTCATCGTGCACGACCCCAGCGGGATCATGGTCCGGTCCAGGGCGAGGTCGTGGTCGGACAGGCGACGCAGCAGCCGCATCATGGCCGTCTCGCTGCGGTAGCTGGCGAACCACTCATGCGTGAGGTAGTCCGAGGTGCGCGCGAGCACCTCCGGGAACGGCAGGGGCGCCGACTCCGGCAACTGCGGCGCCGAGCCGCCGAGCACATCCGCGAAGGCCGCCGCGACGGCGGCGACTGCCTGCTCCGGAGTGGTCTCGTCCACAGCGATACCCACGCGGTCGGCGTCGGCCAGCCGCAGGTCGACACCCCGCGCCCGGGCGGCGCGCACGACCTCGGCAGCGCGACCGCCCGGCACGACCGCGGTCACGGTGTCGAAGTAGGCGTGGTGCTCCAGCTCCACTCCCAGATCGCTGAGCGCCGCGCCCAGCTGGGCCGCCTTCGCCGCCACCTCCGTGGCGATGGCCCGCAGCCCATCCGGGCCGTGGTAGGCGGCATACATCCCCGCAACGATGGCCAGTAGCACCTGCGCCGTGCAGATGTTGCTGGTGGCGCGCTCGCGTCGGATGTGCTGTTCACGGGTCTGCAGGGCGAGCCGGTATGCGGGGCGGCCGTCGGCGTCGAGGCTGACCCCGACGATCCGACCGGGCAGCGACCGTGCGAACGCCTCGCGGGCGGACATGAACCCGGCGTGCGGGCCGCCGAAGCCCATGGGAACGCCGAACCGCTGGGCAGAGCCGACCACGATGTCGGCGCCCTGCTCCCCCGGCGGTTGCAGCACTGCACAGGCCAGCAGGTCGGTGGCGACCGCCACCACCGCACCCTGGTCGTGCAGCGCCTGGATGGCGGGCCCGGCGTCCCAGACGACGCCGCTGGATCCCGGGTTGCTCAACAACGCGCCGAACACTTCGACTGGGGGAACCTCGTCGCGGGGGTCGTAGAGCTCGATCTCGATGCCGATCGGCTCGGCCCTGGTCGCGAGCACGGCCAGCGTCTGCGGATGGGTGTCGGCGTCCACCGCGAAGCGATCCGACTTCACCTTGGACACCCGCCGGGCCAGGGCCATCGCCTCGGCTGCGGCGGTGGGCTCGTCCAGCAGCGACGAGCTGGCCAGCGGCAACCCCGTCAGGTCGGCGACCACGTCCTGAAACATCAGCAGGGCTTGCAGGCGCCCCTGCGAGATCTCCGGCTGATACGGCGTATAGGAGGTGTACCAGCCCGGATCCTCCAGGATGTTGCGGCGCAGCACCGCAGGCGTCCGAGTGCCGTAGTACCCCATGCCGATCATGGCCGTGAGCGGCGCGTTCGCCGCAGCCAGGCGGCGCAGCTCGGCCGCGGCCTCGTCCTCGCTGAGCGCGGGCGGGAGCTCGAGTCCCTGGGTGCGGATCCCCGCCGGCACGGCCGCCGCTATCAGTTCGTCCAGGCTGGCGACACCGATGGCGGCCAGCATGGTGGCCACATCCTGCGGTCGTGGACCCAGGTGGCGGTCGAGGAAAGCCGGGGCACCGGCTGCGGTCTGCTGCAGAGGAGCTGGCGTAGTCATCGCGCCAAGGATACGCGGACCCCCTGACGGCCCTGCGCAGGCGCGGCCCGGCCAACCTGTCAGCCGGTCTTGCGGGACCTCCGCGCGGCGAGCTCGTCGGTGACGCCCTCGGGCAGCACGACCTCGCCGTCGAGGTTCTCCTGCGGGAAGCGGGCCAGCGTGCCGGCAACCTCCGAGCGCACCCGCCCGATGGCGATGCCGAAGACGCCCTGGCCGCCGCGCATGATGTCGATGACCTCGTCCTCGGTGACGCACTCGAAGATCGTCGCCCCGTCGCTCATCAGGGTGATCGCCGACAGGTCCTCGACGCCCCGCTCGCGCAGGTGGTCCACCGCTTTGCGCACGTTCTGCAGCGAGACGCCGGTGTCCAGCAGTCGCTTGATCACCCGAAGCACGAGGATGTCCCGGAACGAGTAGAGCCGGGCGCTGCCCGAGCCCTTGGCCGAGCGGATGCTGGGGATGAGGAGTCCGGTCCGCGCCCAGTAGTCCAGTTGCCGGTAGGTGATGCCGGCCGCGGCACACGCGGTGGCGCCGCGGTATCCGATGTCGTCGTCGGCCTGCTCGTCGAGGTCGAACAGCACCTCCTGCGTGCCGGTGGCGAGCCCCTGGGCGGAGCCATCGACCCCCAGGGCTGCTGGACCCAGCGTGCCGTCGCTGCCCGACTCGTCGCTGCCCGTCATCTGCCGCCTCCTCAACAGTCGCCCGGGAGGTACCCGGCCAACCTGCACTTCTGCAGGCTAGGCACCCCACCCGCGCCCGTCAACGACATTCGACCAAGACACACCGGGCAAATCTCCACGATGTAACTATCAACCTCAACTGAACATTTACACTTCAACTCGGAGGCTACCCGTCGCCCCGCTCGAAGTCCTCAGGGCTGACGTTCTCGATGAACTCCCGGAAGGCCTTGACCTCGTCTTCCTCGTCGTCGGCCACCGGCACCCCGGCGGCCTCCAACACCTGCTCGTCACCCAGGATGGGAGCATCGCAGCGCAGGGCAAGGGCGATGGCATCGCTCGGCCGCGCGCTGACCTCGACGCCCTCGCCGAGGTCGATGACAGCGTAGAAGACGCCATCGACCAGGTCGGTGATGCGCACCTGGCGCACCGATCGGCCCAGCGCCACGAGCAGGTCCTTCAGCAGGTCATGGGTCAGCGGCCGCGGCGGCTCGACACCTTCCTGGGCAAAGGCGATGGCAGTGGCCTCCACCGCGCCGATCCAGATCGGCAGGTGGCGGTCGCCGCCCACCTCCCGCAACAGCACCAGAGGCTGGTTGGACGGCATCTCCACCCGCACGCCCACGACCTCAAGCGGTTCCATACACCGACTCTACCCCCGCGCGGCGGCACGGGCGAACGCCTCTGCGCCCGAGCTCAGGACGGAGCGCCGTACTCCCGCTGCACGTGGGCGGCGACGAGCGAACCGGCTAGCTGTCCAATGAGCGCGGCAACCTCATTGGCCGCAGCGGCCCGCGCCTGCGGCTCAGGCCTGGAACCTGACACGACCTGGTCGATGATCCCGACTTGGCGCTCTGCCGCCAGCCGCACGCCCCGCAGGTGCCGCACCGTCAGCCCGAACGACTGCAGCCCGGCGACCGACGTCGCAGCGGCCAGGTCCGACATCCCGAAGAAGCCATCGGCGCCCGCCGTCACGAAGCCGGCCTCCTGAGCCTCTTTGAGCTCGGCCGGCGCCAGCCCGGAGACACGCAAGAGCTCGGCCTCGCTGATACGCACGTCCACCGGAACGCCGGGATCCGCCGCCCCAGTGGCGCTGGGCTCGACCGCGGGCGGCTGCGGCGCCGGGTCAACCAGCGACGGCGGCTGCAGGCCACGCTCCATCGCGTCGAGGTGCTCGGCGATGACCTTCAGCGGCAGGAAGTGATCGCGCTGCGCCCGCAGAATGTACTGCAGCCGGTCGCGGTCGGCCTGGGAGTACTTCCGGTAACCCGAGCGCGTCCGGACGGGGGCGAGCAGCCCCTGGGCCTCCAAGAACCTGACCTTGGACACCGAGAGCTCGGGAAACTCCTCCCTCAGCTCGGCGATGACGGCGCCGATCCCGACGAGCTGGCTCACCGATCGACCGGCGCGCCCGACATGAACCGGAAGCGGTACTTGCCGATCTGCACCTCGTCGCCCGACTGCAGCTGGGTCTCGGTGACCGGCTGACGGTTGACATAGGTGCCGTTCAGGGACCCCAGATCGATGATGACCCAGCCGGCCGGCGTCGATCGAATCTCGGCGTGCTGGCGGGACACCGTGATGTCGTCGAGGAAGACCTCCTGATCGGGTCCCCTGCCGACTTTGACGACCGGGTGCTCCAGGTGGTACGCCGTTCCCTCGCCGGGTCCGCGGCGGACCACGAGCACCGCATAACTCTGATCGTCGGCCGCGACGGGGTCGTGGGCGCCGGTGTCCTCGAGGCCCGTGACGGCACGCAGGGGACCGGTGGCGTCAGCCACCGTCAACGGAGCGCCACAGCTGCTGCAGAAGCGGGCACCTGGCGCCACTGCGGCGCCACAGTTCAGACAATTCATGCCCCGTCCTCCGTCCAGTCCTGATCCCGCGCCGCGCTAGCCGCCGGCCAGGGCGTCATAGGCCGCGGCGTCGAGGAAGTCGGCTGCGGCCGGCTCGTCCACCGGTCGGATCTGGACCAGCCACCCCGCCCCGTACGGATCCTCGTTGATGGTCTCCGGCGCGGTCTCGACGACATCGTTGCGGGCCGTGATCGTCCCGGCGACGGGGGCGTACACCTCGCTCACGCTCTTGTGCGACTCGACCTCGCCGAACGAGGCCCCCGCAGCCACCTCATCGCCGACGTTCGGGAGCGCGACGAACACGATCCCCCCGAGCGTGTCCTGGGCGAAGTCGGTGATGCCGATCCGGACGGTGCCGTCGTCCTGCATCGCGAGCCACTCGTGCTCGCGGGTGTACCAAAGCTCCGCTGGCGTCATGGGCACAGCCTAACGCCCCGCCGCTGATCAGCGGCTCGCCCCCGCCGGGGCGCCGTCCTCAGCCGCCGCATCCCGGACGACCGCCGTCCAGTGCTCCATCAGCTCGTGCGCGCGACCGTCGTCGTAGGACTCCACCCAGAGCCGCACCGAGGCGTCGCTGGGGTCGGCCGAGATGAGCACCCAGGAGTCGTCGGGCTCTGACACCCGCACCCCCTCGGTGACGTCCACGGGCAGGTCCCCCGCCGCTCGCCGCACCTGGCCCATTACGGCCGCCTTGCGCGCCCAGGGCGTCGCCACCCGGGCCCGCAGCAGGGTCGTCGACGGGATGCGGGTGTCGATCTGGCGCAGCGAGATCCGGGTGCGGGCGATGAGCCCGAGCAGCGCCACCAGGGCGGCCATGGCATCCGGGAAGCGCCCGGCGGAGGGGATCACGAAGCCGCCGTCGGCGTCGCCGGCCATGATGAGGCCCTCGGCGGTGCTCGCGGCGGCCAGCGCCTGCGGCCCCGTGGGAGTCCTGATCACCCCCACCCCGTGATAGCTGGTGACGCGCTCGGCCACCCGGGTGGCGGTGACGGGCAGGGCGACGGCACCGTAGCGGCGCTCGGCGGCGATGAGGTCGAGAACGACGAGCAGCGCGCGATCGTCGCTGAGCACCCGGCCCGTCTCGTCCACGATCGACAACTCCTCCCCGGTCGGGCTCAGTCGGACGCCCAACGCCGCGCGGGAGGACGCCACGATCTGGCCCAACCGGCGCAGCGCCTCCTCCTTCTCGTCGTCGGCCTCGGTGGGATGCAAAGGTGTCAACCTCGCGTTGACGTTGAGAACGTCCACGTCGAGGCTGGCCATCAACTCCGGCAGCACGGTCGCACATGGGCCCCCGGCCGTGTCCACCACCAACCGCAGCCCTGCCTCCCGCACCCCGTTCATGTCGATCGCCGACATCACCGTGGACACGTAGTCCTCCACCGCGCCCATCGGGGCCAGCACCTCGCCCACCTCGTCGGGCGCCGAGCGCATGATGTCGTGCCGGTTCATGACGCGCTCGAGGTCCTGCCTGGTGCGCAGATCGACGTCAACCCCGTGGGCGTCGAGGAACATCAGCAGCTGGCGCTCTGGCCGACCCGGCGAGGTCCGCACGATGATCCCCCCGTCGCAGTGCCGGCCGACGTGAGTGCGCGCCACCGGAACCGGGCAGGTCCCCAGCACATGGACGGTCAATCCCGCGGCGGCCAAGGCCCCGGTGAGCACCAGGCTCACCGCCTGGGCCGGCGCCGAGTGATCACGGGCGACTGCCACGCAGCCGCCCTTGGGCAGGATCGTCGCGTAGGCCCCGGCGACGCGGGCGGCCACCTCCGGGGTGATATCGATGTTGACTACCCCATCGAAGTGCTCGCCGGAGAACATCTGCCGCGGCGAGCGGGCCTCCCACAGGACGCTCTCGGTGATCACCTCGCCGGCGGCGACCGTCTTGTGCGGGTAGACGTCGGCGCCCGCGGTCACCACCGACTCAGCCTCCAGCCGGCAGCCCTCGCCGACGGCTGATCCGTCCTCCACCTGTGCCCTATCCAGCACGTCCGATCCGCGACCGATCACGCATCCGCGCACCTGCGCGCTGGGCCCGATGTAGACGTTGTCCAGCAGCACAGCGCGCTCGACCTTGGCCTGGGACCCGATGATGGCGTTGCGTCCCACGACGCTGTACTCGGACACGACGGCGCCGGGCCCGATGTGCGAGTGGTCGCCGACGACGATCGGTCCCGTCAGGGTGGCGCCGGGATTGACGTCCACGCCGGTCCCGAACCAGATTCCCGGGTCCACCTCGTGGCCCGGGATGTCCACCCGCACGCGGCGATCGAGCGCATCGGCCTGCACTGCGCGGTACGCCTCCAGGGTGCCGACGTCCTCCCAGTAGTCGTCGGTGATGTAGCCGTAGATAGGCACGCCATCGGCCAGCAGGCGGGGGAACACATCGCGCGACCAGTCCACCGGTGAGCCCGTCGTGATCCCGGCGAGCACCGACGGATCGACGATGTAGATACCGGTGTTGACGGTGTCGGCGAACACCTGCCCCCAGCCGGGCTTCTCCAGGAACCGCCGCACCCGGCCGGAGTCATCCGTGACGACCAGGCCCAGCCCGGACGGGTCGGGCCGACGGGCCAGGCACATGGTCACCATGGCCCCGCGATCGCGGTGGAACTGCATCAGCGCCGTCAGGTCGACATCGGTCAGCCCATCGCCGGAGATCACCAGGAAGGGCTCGTCCCGCAGCGCCTGCTCGGCCAGCTTCACGCTGCCGGCGGTGCCCATGGGCTCGGGCTCGGTGACGTACGTCAGCCGCATCCCCAACTCGGACCCGGAGCCGAAGTAGGTGCGGATGAGCGGTGCGAGGTAGTGCACCGTGATCACGGCATCCCTGACCCCGTGCTGCGAGAGCAGCAGCAACAGGTGCTCCAGCAACGGCCGTCCGGCGACGGGGAGCAGCGGCTTCGGCCACGAGGTCGTCAGGGGACGCAGCCTGGTGCCGGTGCCACCGGCCATCACAACTGCCTTCATCGGTAGTCCTCCTGACCGCCCAACTCAGACCGCCACAGCGGTCCGGCGCCGCGCGGCGAGGATTCGCCGCGCCTGCTCGATGTAGAGCACACCAGCCCACCAGTACAGGGCCGTACCCCAGATGGCGAAGGCCCAGCCGACGACTCGGCAAACCGTCTGCCACGTTGCCGGCCCGTCGCCGAGCAGCAGCAGCGGGAAGGCGTACAGCAGGCAGAAGGTCGCGGCCTTGCCGACGAAGTGCACCGGCAGCCCCGTGATCCCCACCCGCTTCAACAGCCCCAGCACGACGACCATGACCAGGTCCCGGCCCAGCAGCAGGATGACGAACCAGAGCGGCACGATGTCGCGCAACAGCAGCCCGATGAGGGTCGCGACGATGTACAGCCGATCCGCGATGGGGTCGAGCAGCTGGCCGACCCGCGAGATCTGGTTCAGCCGCCGGGCGAGGTAGCCATCCAGATAATCCGTCAAGCCCGAGACCGCGAGCAGCACGATCGCCCAGCCGTCGGCTTTCGGAACCAGGATCAGCCACAGGAACACCGGCACGCCCAGCAGCCGCAACATGCTCAGCACGTTGGGGATGGTCAGGACCCGGTCGGTCGTCACCGCAGTCTGCTGGACCTCCACAAGGTCACGCTAGCGTCAAGGGGTCGGCCGCGGGGCCTTGCCCCCGGAGCGGAAGGCAAGCACGAGCATCACGACGCCGAACACCGCCAGCAGCGTCCCAAGGACCCCGACGGCGATCGTCATGGCCCCCAGGTTCGGCCGCGTGAGCGTCGCCGAGATGTCCGCCCGCACGCCGGCAGTGCCGTCGGCGTTCATGACGACGAGGACGTCGGAGCCGTGCTGGCCGTCCCAGGGCAACGTGGCCGAGGTCCCGCTGTCCGACAACGTCCAGATCGTCTGCTGCTCGGGCGCCGGGGCAGGCACGATCAGCCCCGGGACCGCCTTGACCTCGAAGGCCCCGTCGGAGATCTTGGACGCGGACTCATAAGGAACGCCCCGCAGATATGCCTGGGCCTTGTCCGGCGGCGTGACTCCGACGAAGATCGTCTTGCCGTTGGTGCTCTTCACGCCGACGCTCAGATTCAGGTATTCCTGCGGACCCTCGGTGCGCTCGACGTTGAAGGAGCGCACGTACAGGGCGGCGGTGTCGGTGTCCACCACGGCGACGGGTGTGGTGTTCTCCCCCTTCGTCCCGAACACTGAGATCACGAGGCCGCTGGCGACGACCGCGGCAATGCCGAGAAGCAGGAGTAGGACACCGAAGATGGCGAGTACCGCCTTTTTCACGTGTCCTCCGGAAGCTCGATCGCGCCGACTGCCGTGCCAGGCTACACAGCGGGCGGGGCAGCGCCGGGCAGCCCACGCCCGACGGATCCGGCGGGGCGCTTTCCCGTGCGACGGCTGGCAGAGTGAGTACATGGACCTTCAGCGCAGCCGTCCGCCGGCGCCCTTCGACCATCAGCCGCCACGACCCGACTTCACGCTCAGCAGCGACGACCTCGCCAACGGCGAGCAGATCGCCATGGCGCACGTCTACACCGGCGCCGGCGGTGACAACGTGTCGCCGCAGCTGCGCTGGAGCGGCTTCCCGGGCGATACCCGCGGGTTTGCCGTGACGGTCTTCGACCCCGATGCGCCGAGCCCGTCGGGCTGGTGGCACTGGCTGCTCTTCGGACTGCCGGCGGCATGCACGGAACTGCCGGCCGGCGCCGGCGCCGGGGACGGCGCACAGGTCCTGCCCGACGGCGCCGTCATGCTGCGCAACGACTTCGGCGACCACTGCTACGACGGGCCGGCCCCGCCGCCCGGCGACCACCACCACCGCTACTTCTTCACCGTGCACGCCCTCGACACCGACGAGCTGGGCCTGACCGGCGACGAGCCGCCCACAGTGGGCGGCTTCCAGCTGGCGGTCCACACCCTGGCTCGAGCCCACATCATGGTCACCTTCGCGACCTAGCTGCGAAGCCTGAAAACACCCCCGCTCTCGGTCTAGGGTGCAGGGATGGCAACCGCAACCGCCCCGACGCCGAGCTCATCTGACAGGGCCTTCTTCGGACAGCCGCGCGCGCTGTCGACGCTGTTCTTCACCGAGATGTGGGAGCGCTTCTCCTACTACGGCATGCGCGCGCTGCTGGTGCTCTATCTGACGGCGCCGCTGGTGTCGGAGAACGGCAAGCCCGCCGGCCTGGCGATCGACAACGGCACCGCCATCGCGATCTATGGGGCCTACTCGGGCCTGGTGTACCTGACGCCGATCGCCGGCGGCTGGATCGCCGACCGCCTGCTCGGCGCGCGCAACACAGTGCTGTACGGCGGCATCGTCATCGCCCTCGGGCACTACTTCATGGCGGCGCCCTTCGAGCTGACGTTCTGGATCGGGTTGCTGCTCATCGCGCTCGGCACAGGTGCGCTGAAACCCAACATCTCGGCGATGGTGGGCGACCTGTACGGCGAGACCGACACCCGTCGCGACGCGGGCTTCTCGATCTTCTACATGGGCATCAACCTGGGGTCCCTGTTCGCCCCCCTCATCACCGGCTGGGCGGCGGACCGGCACGGCTACCACTGGGGCTTCGCGATCGCCGGGCTCGGCATGACGTTCGCCGTCATCCAGTATGTCCTGGGCTGGAAGAACTTCCACGGCGTCGGCGCCAAGGCGCCCAACCCCGCCACGCCGGCGGAGCGCAACCGCTTCCTGCTCGTCATAGCCGGGTCGGTGGTGGCTGTCATCGCGATCGCCGCGCTGCTGGGCCTGATCGCCGAGGGCGACTTCATGGACCATGTCGCGAGCGCCATCACGATCTTCATCCTGATCGTGCCGTTCGTGTACTTCTACGGCTTGTTCCGCCGCAAGGACTACTCCCAGCGGGAGCGCTCGCACGTGCGGGCGTTCGTGTGGGTCTTCCTGGCGGCAGCGTCTTTCTGGATGGTGTTCGAGCAGTCCGGCTCGACGCTGAACATCTTCGCCGAGGAGGTCACGAACCTCAACATCGGCTCCTGGAACATGCCGGCGTCCTGGCTGCAGTCGGTAAACCCCTTCTTCATCATCATCTTCGCGCCCATCTTCGCGGCGCTCTGGACCAAGCTGGCCGATCGGGCGCCACGCACGTCCATCAAGTTCGCGATTGCCCTGGTGGGCGTCGGGATCTCGGTGCTGCTACTGGTCATCCCCATGTCCGCCTACCAGGACAACGGCGAGAAGGCCGCCCTGTACTGGCTGCTGCTGACCTACCTGCTGCAGACCTGGGCGGAGTTGCTGCTGTCGCCGCCCGGGCTGTCGGCCACCAGCAAGCTGGCCCCGGAGGGTGCCAGCGGGCAGATGCTGGCGCTGTGGTTCCTGGCCGTGTCGGTGGGGACGAGCATCGGCGGGCAGATCGGCAAGTTCACCGCGGACGACCCGGTCAACACCTTCATCGTCAGCGGCACGATCCCGATCGCGATCGCGGTCGTGACCATCGCCATCCACAAGTGGGTCAACCGGGCGATGGACCCCGTGCACTGACGCGGGGTCGTCAGCCCTTCTCGGCCAGCGTCACCGGGTTCCACACCGGAACCGGCAGCCCGGTGACGACCTCGAAGCCGTGACGCATGCACTCCATCAGCAGCACGTTGTCGGTCACGGCCTTGTCATCCATGGCGACGCCGATCGTGGCCTGCCCGTTGTAGGTCAACAGCGCCACGAACACCGCCGCACCGATCGGCGGCGGCAGGGGAACCAGCTCCAGGACGCGGGCGCCCGCCAGCCAGACCTCCACCGGCGGGCCCGGCACGTTGGACGCCGTCACGTCGCTGGCGGTCGCCGCCTTGGAGATCACCTCGAACGGGATGAAGCGGCTGATCTCGGCCAGCTGGTCGGCGAAGCCCAGCGCGGGCTCGGCCCGCCACTGCGCGACGCTGGCGGCGATCTGGTCCATCGACTTGCTGGGGTCCGGCTCAGCGGTGTTGACCGTGAAGTGCGCGATCGTCACGGCGTTCTGGCCGAAGTCGTCGGACTTGCGCAGGCTGATGGGCATGTTCATGTTCAACTGCTCGACCGGGTGGCCCTGGCGGCGGTGGTACTCGCCGAGCGCCTCTGCGACCGCAGCCAGGTAGGCGTCGTTGACGGTATGCCCCTGCGCCTTGGCCGCGGTGCGGATCTGATCGAAGGGCAGCTGGAACGCCCCGTAGTGGTAGTTGATGCTGCGCCCGGTCATGATCGGCGATAGCTGGGAGGCCGGCGGGCGCATGAAGCGCGCCAACGAGTCGCCGAGGTTGAGCAGCTCGTGCACAGCCTCGCTGGGCTGCTGCAGGAACCGCAGGGCGGTGGGAACCGAGGTGCTGGCGGCCGTGCGCAGGTTGCGCAGCACCCAGTCGACGTTGTCGCGCACCATGAGCTCGGCGAAGGACAGCGAGGACAGGTGCTCGCCCTGCGGCGCGCGCGGCATCGGCCCGAGGTCGAAGCCCTCCTCGCTCAGGTCCACTAGCGCAGCGCCCAGCTGGATCGCGCCCTGGCCGTCGGCCACCGCGTGGTGCAGCTTGGTGATCAACGCCGACAGCCCGCCCGGCAGGCCCTCCAGAACCGTCACCCGCCACAGCGGCCGGTTGCGGTCGAAGTCGGTCATGGACTGCCGCCGGCACTCGTCGAGCACGTCCTCCCAGGTGGAGCCCTCCGCCATGCGGAAGCGGCGCAGGTGGAACGACAGGTCGAAGTCGGGGTCGATGATCAGTCTGGGGTTCGCCCACGGCACCGGGCCCTCGACCACCTTCTGCCGCAGCACGGGGACCATTCGACTGGCGCGCTCATAGCGGTCGACGAGCCGCTCCCAGTTGGGCGGACCGTCCATGATGATCAGGCCGATCATGGTCGAGCGCATGATCGGGTCCTCGCTTGCGGCCCGCCAGGTGGCGAAGTCCCATCCCGAGAGCCGGATCGGATCGAGCTTTTCGTCAGCCATTCAGAGCCTCCACTTGTGCAGACGCGAACCGTCCGCCGCCGCAGCGATTCTGCCGCACCGGCCGGGCTGACGCATCACGCTGCGGCGCCGGCAGCGATGTCCGTCACATCTGGAACCCGCGCCCGCCCTGGCGGGCCCCGATCGAGCTGGCCGCGCCAGCCACCGGGGCCAGCACCAGCCCCCGGTCGATTCGGGTGAAGCGGTCGACATCGCCCGGATGCAGATCCAGCTCCCTGCCGGTCAGCAGCACTGTCGCCCCACGTTCATGGACGCCTGCCACGCAGGCGGCCAGACCATCTCGGAGCGCGCCGGAGAGGCCCAGGTAGACATCGTCGAGCACGAATAGCTCGGCCGGCCGGCACAGTGCCGCGACCCGGCCCACCACCAGCTGCTGCGAGCGGTTGAGGCTGCCGACGCTGGCGCCGGGGTCGAGGCCCATCTCGGACAGGCGCCGCTGGCAACACCACACATCGACGTCCCCGGTGAACCGGTGCAGGAAGCCCACTACCTCGGCCACCGACAGCTGCGGCCACATGCCCACCTGCCAGGCCGCGTAGGCGACCCTGCGCTGCAGCGCCAAGGCATCGGTCCACGGGTCGAGGCCCAGCACGGTTGCGCTGCCGCCGTCCGGCCGCGTCAGGCCCACCACCACCCGGACCAGCGTGGACTTCCCGGCGCCGGTGGGCCCGATGACCCCGTGCACCTCGCCAGGCAGAACCGACAGGTTCACGTCGACCAACTCCGCCGACCCGCTGCGGGCGGTAGTCGCGCGAAGCTTGACGGGGTAGTCCATGTAGTCAGAGTGCCCCCGCCGGGCCAGGCGGGCTAGGGACAAAAGACCCTTACGCAGCGTGCACGGGACAGGACCAAGTGCCCTATCCGGGGATCAGATGGCCCCTTCGTGCCCCTGCTCGGCGCGCAGGTCGCGCGACATCAGGTGACCGAGCATCTCCTCCGGGCTCATCTGCTCGTGCACGACCTTGACGACCTCAGCCGTGATGGGCATCTCGACCCCGTTGCGGGTGGCCAGGTCCAGGATGCTCTGGCAGCTCTTGACGCCCTCGCAGGTCTGGTTGGTGCGGTCGATCGTCTCCTGCACCGTCAGGCCCTTGCCCAAGTTCTCGCCGAAGGTCCGGTTGCGCGACAGCGACGAGGTACAGGTGGCGATGAGGTCGCCGATGCCGGCCAGGCCCTGGAACGTCATCGGATTCGCTCCCAGGGCCACTCCCAGCCGCGTCATCTCGGCCAGGCCGCGGGTGATGAGGCTCGCCTGCGTGTTCTCGCCCAGGCCCATGCCCACCGCCATGCCGTTGGCCAGCGCGATGACGTTCTTGACCGAGCCGCCGATCTCGGCCCCGACCAGGTCGGTCGTGTAGTAGGGCCGGAAGTAGGCGGTGGTGGCGGCCTCCGCCACCTTGCGCGCGGCGTCCTCGCTGGTAGAGGCGATGGTGGTGGCGGCCGGCTGGCGCTGAGCGATCTCGCGGGCGAGGTTGGGCCCTGAGAGGACGGCGATCTGGTCCGAGGGCAGCCCGGTGACGTCGCCGATCACCTGCGACATCCGCATCACCGTGCCGAGCTCGATGCCCTTCATGAGGCTGACCAGGATCGCTCCCGGGGCCAGGTAGTCCTTCCAGACGGCGAGGTTCTCGCGCAGCGTCTGCGACGGGATGGCGAGGATGACGACCTCGGCGTCCGCCAGCACGGCCTTGGGGTCGGAACTGGCCCACATGGTCACGGGCAGCTCGATCCCCGGGTGGTAGCGCTCGTTGACGTGCTGCTCGTTGATGGAGTTGACGACGTCGGGCTCCCGCGCCCACATCGCCACGTCGCCACCAGCGTCGGCGAGGACCATCCCCAGAGAGGTGCCCCACGATCCGCTACCCATCACCGCAATCTTCATGTCCACTCCTAGGAATCTCGTCGCCGCCCGGCGGTTCCGGGCTGCTGGCTGTTAGTGCTTGTCCCCGCTGGCTCGATAGTCGAGCCTGGTCGCGGGCGGGTCCTCGCCTCGCAGCTCCCCCAGCAGCGCGGCGATGTCGTCCATGATGCGGCCCGTGGCCTGGGCCAGGACCTCGGCCGTGATCGGGCGGTCCCGCAAGTCGTCGAGGTCCACCGGCGCGCCGATGTTGAAGTGCATCGTCTTGCGCGGCCAGATCCGGAACTCTTTGCGATACGGGCCCATGACGTCCTGGGCCCCCCACTGGGCCACCGGGATGACGGGCGCGCCCGACTGCAGTGCTATCCGCGCTGCCCCAGTGCGCCCACTCATGGGCCACAGGTGCTCATCGCGCGTGATCGTCCCCTCGGGGTACAGCACCACGGCCTCGCCGTCCCGGATGGCGTCCACCGCATCGGCGACGGCGAGCGCGGCATCGTCGGTCGAGCGCTTCACCGGGATCTGCCCCGCACCGTTGAGGATCTGTTTGAGCACCGGAACCTCGAACAGACTGTCCTTGGCCAGGATGCGCGGCGGACGACCGTTATCCCACAACACATGGCACAGCGGCAGCGGGTCGAACCAGGAGAGGTGATTCGCGGCGACCACGATCCCGTCGTCCGGCGGATACGTACGCTGCAGGTTCTCCACCCCGCGCCAATCACGCTTGGTTGCCGCCATCAGCGTCGGCCAGAGGGTTACGACGGCACCCCAGTACATGGGCGACAACGAGCGTCCGCCATGCCGGCTCACCGCCACCAAACCTCCCAGACTGATCAGGCGCCCATAGTGCCGCCCGGCACCGGAGTTGTCCTGCCGACCGCCCATATGGCGTCGGCATCGCGCCGCAGCCGGACATCGGGGACAATGCGGCCATGATCCGGCAGACCCAGTGGTGCGTGGTGGTGCCCATGAGCCCGGCCACCAGAGCCAAGTCCCGACTGGCCGCGCTGGGCGCTCTGCGCGAGCAGTTGGCCCGCGCCTTCGCGGTAGATGTCGTGGCGGCGGCGGCAGGGGCGAACTCGGTCGGACTCGTGCTGCTCGTGGGCGACGGCAGCGTGACGGTGGCCGACGCGGAGGTGCTCGACGTCGGCGACGCGGACATGAACACGGCCATCGCCGCGGGCGAGAGCGAGGCACGGCGGCGCGGTCATGAACGCGTGGCGGTGGTGGTGGCCGATCTTCCCGCGGCGCGATCGGACACGATCGATGAACTGTTGCGGCTGGCTCGGACGCAGCCGCGAGCATTCGTGGCCGACCACACCAGTGGCGGAACCACGGTGCTCACGACCACCGGCCCGGCCCTCAACCCATCATTCGGACCCAACTCGGCAGCACGCCACCGCACCTCGGGGGCAACGGCAATAGAGGTGTCGATGCGATTGCGCATCGACATCGACGAGCCCACTGACCTACCGCTGGCGCAGGTGTACGGCCTGGGCACAGCCACTGCCGCCGCCCTGGGTCTGACTGACCTCTAACGTCAGCTGTCTGCGGGCGGCGTGGCCTTCTTGGCCGCTGACGCAGTCTTGGCCGCGGTCTTCTTGGCGGTGGCCTTCTTCGCCGCCGGCGCCTTCTTGGCGGTGGCCTTCTTGGCCGCTGGCGCAGACTTGGTGGTCGCAGCCTTCTTCGCCGCCGTCGGAGTCTTCTTCGCGGGGGCCTTCTTGGCGGGCGCCTTCTTGGCCGCCGGCGCCTTCTTCGCCGCCGGCGCCTTGCGGGCCGCGGGAGCCTTCTTGGCCGCCGGAGCAGCTGCCTGCTCGGCGTCGTCGGCTCCGCCGCCGGCTATTCCCAAGCCCGACACGACGTTCTTGAAATCCCGCCCGGGCCGGAACTTCGGCAGCGTCACAGCGCCGATCCGGACCGTCTCCCCCGTTCGGGGGTTGCGCCCGATCCGCGCCTGCCGGAACACCTGCTCGAAGATGCCGAAGCCCGAGATCGCGACGCGCTCTCCCTTGGCAACGCTCTCAGTGATCGCCGCGATCACCGCCTCCACCACATCGTGCGCCTCACGTCGGCTCATCTGCAGCCGCTCGGCGACAGTGTCAACCAACTGGGTCTTGTTCATCGAATCTCCCGTTCGCCGCTTCGCCGCCTGATCGATCGATCGGCCGCCGTGCTACCCAACGGACAACTTAGGGTGTGAAGTCCCCGGAAACCATTGCAGCAAAAGGAAATCCACCGCGTGTCGGCAGAAACGTGGGTGTTCAGTCAGGCTTCCCGTCCTCGTCAGCCTCGTCGCGAAGCGTGCGCTGGCGCAGGACGTCGAGCTCGTCGGCTAGCCGGCTCATTCGGGCGGCCAGCCTGGCCGCATCCACCTTGGGCTGCTTGATGGCGTTGAGGATGGCGACCCAGGCGTGCTCGAGCCGGTCTCGCGCCTCCTCGTCCAGGCGTGGCATGACGCCGCGCAGATTCGCCGCTAACCGCGGCAGATCGAAGTCCGGCAGAGCGAAGCGTTCATGGTCCGCTGGTGTCAACGGCGGCGCCTGCCCGGCACGCTGGACCTCCTCGGGCCGCTGCACCTGCCGGGCCTGATCAGCCGCGTCGACGCCGTCCATGGCACTACCCAAGCAGACGGACCGGCGGGCCTAGACGGTGGTCGGCGACCACATCGGGCGCCGCAGCTCGAACTCGCCGATGGCCTCGGCGTGGGCCAGCGTCAGCGAGATGTCATCGTGGCCGTTGAGCAGGCGCTCCCGGGTGTGGTCGTCGATGTCGAACGGCAACTCCATGCCGCCCACGCGCACCTCGCGATCCACGAGGTCCACCGTCACCTCAGCCCCGGGGTCGCTGTCCAAGTAGTCCCAGATCCGCTCGATGTCAGCCTGGTCCAGCACGGCCGCCACAACTCCGGCCTTGCCACAGTTGCCACGGAAGATATCTGCGAATCGGCTGCTCAGGACGGCGCGAAAACCGTAGGACTGCAGGGCCCACACCGCGTGCTCGCGGGAGGACCCCGTCCCGAAGTCCGGCCCTGCCACGAGCACTGTCGCCGAGGCATAGGCAGGCTCATTGAGCACGAAGTCTGGATCCTGGCGCCAGGCGAAGAAGAGTGCGTCCTCAAAGCCGGTGCGGGTGATCCGCTTGAGGAACTCGGCCGGGATGATCTGGTCGGTGTCGACGTTGCTGGCGCGCAGCGGCGCGGCGACGCCGGTGTGGATCTCGAAGGGTTCCATGGGTGTGCTCCTCGTTTGCTGCGGCTCAGGCGTTGGCTGGGTCGAGGTCGGCCGGGGCTGAGAGCGTGCCTCGCACAGCCGTGGCCGCGGCGACCTGGGGCGACACCAGGTGCGTCCGTCCACCTGGTCCTTGTCGCCCCTCGAAGTTCCGGTTGGACGTCGATGCGCTGCGCTCACCCGGTGCGAGCTTGTCGGGGTTCATCGCCAGGCACATGCTGCACCCGGCCCCGCGCCACTCGGCACCTGCCTCCAGGAAGACCTGGTCGAGGTGCTCGGCCTGGGCCGCCAGGCGCACCCGAGCCGACCCTGGCACCACGATCATGCGGACGCCCTCGGCGACCTGCCGGCCCCGCAGCACCTCGGCCGCCACCCGCAGATCCTCGATTCGACCGTTGGTGCACGAGCCGAGGAAGACCGTGTCCACGGCGACGTCGCGCAGCGGCATGCCCGCATCGAGACCCATGTAGGCCAACGCCTTCTCGGCCGCCGCGCGCTCGTGCGGGTCGGCGATCTCGGCCGGCACCGGCACCCGCTCGCCCAGCGGCAGACCCTGGGCGGGGTTGGTGCCCCAGGTGACGAAAGGGGTGAGCTCCGAGGCGTCGATCACAACCTCGGCGTCGAACTCGGCGTCGTCGTCGGTGGCGAGCGAGCGCCAGTGCTCGACGGCCCGGTCCCACTCCGTGCCCCCGGGGGCGTGCTCGCGGCCCTCGAGGTAGGCGAACGTCGTGTCGTCCGGCGCGATCATGCCGGCCCGCGCCCCGGCCTCGATGCTCATGTTGCAGATGGTCATCCGACCCTCCATCGAGAGGTTTCGGATGGCCTCGCCGCGGTACTCCAGTACGTAGCCCTGGCCGCCGCCGGTGCCGATGCGAGCGATGATCGCCAGCACGAGGTCCTTGGCCGTGACCCCGGCGGGCAAGTCCCCCTCGACGGTGATCGCCATGGTCTTGAAGGGCTTGAGCGGCAGCGTCTGAGTCGCCAGCACGTGCTCGACATCTGATGTGCCGATCCCGAAGGCGAGGGCGCCGAAGGCGCCGTGAGTCGAGGTATGGGAGTCCCCGCACACGATGGTCATGCCCGGCTGGGTCAGGCCGAGCTGGGGGCCGACGACATGCACAATCCCCTGGTCGGCGTGCCCGAGTGGGTAGATCGGCACACCGAACTCGGCGCAGTTGGCGCGCAGGGTCTCCACCTGGGTCCGGGAGACGGGGTCTGCGATGGGCTTGTCGACGTCGAGCGTCGGCACGTTGTGATCCTCGGTGGCCAGCGTCAGATCGGGCCGGTGCACCGGGCGACCTGCCTGCCGCAGCCCATCGAAAGCCTGCGGGCTGGTGACCTCGTGCACCAGGTGCAGGTCGATGTAGAGCAGGTCCGGCGTGCCGTCGCCGCCGGCGATGACCACGTGATCCCGCCAGACCTTCTCAGCCAGCGTCAGTCCCATCGGTCCTCCTCGATCCACTCGCACGCCCACCGCTTGACTGTCCAGCATGTGAGACGGCAATATCAACTTGTGGAACAGTCTACAGGCGTCGGCGTCTTCGACAAGATCGACCTCGTCCTCAGCGCCCTGGAGCGGTCACCGCTGGCGCTGGCGGACCTGTCGCTCACCACCGGAATCGCGCGGCCGACCGCCTACCGCCTCGCCACGGCATTGGAGCAGCGCCGCTATGTCGTGCGCGACGACCAGGGGCGGTTCGCCCTCGGCCCCCGGCTCGGCGAGCTTGCCGCGGGGGGTGCCGACGACTGGCTGCTGCGAGCCGCGATACCCGTGTTGACGGACTTGCGCGACGCCGCGGGCGCCAGCGCCCAGCTGTATCGCCCCCGCGGCGACCTACGGCTGTGCGTCGCCTCGGTCGAGCCGACGTCAGGCCTCAGGGACTCAGTCCCCGCCGGCACGCTGCTGCCGATGAATGCCGGCTCCGCAGCCCAGGTGCTGCTGGCATGGTCGGACGAAGGACGGATCGCGCGGGCCTGCCGGGACGCCCGGTTCACCCCGGAGGACTTGGCACGGGTGCGCAAACGGGGGTGGGCCCACAGCGTCGCGGAGCGAGAGGCGGGGCTTGCCAGCCTCTCCGCACCCGTCCATGGTCCGGATGGCCAGGTGCGCGCCGCCATCTCGGCATCCGGCCCCATCGAGAGGATCGGGCGCGCGGTGCGCGCCCCTATGGCGAAGGCCGTCGTGCACGCTGGCACCCGGCTCAGCGAACTGTTGGCAGGCCG
>CAYYRC010000005.1:65745-144047 GCA_964474045.1 uncultured Actinomycetes bacterium | reverse complement strand
TCAGGTCCGTGTGCCCGAAAGGGTGTGGGGGTTCAAATCCCCCCTCGCGCACCAGCTTGTCTCTGAGAATTGGCCGACGTACGGGCTTGGCTCACCTTGGAACCTGGCTGAGCGGCAACACGGTGCGCCAGTCAGCCCGGCAACTGCCGCGCCACCAGGTCGCGAAACAGCCCCGGCGCCCCGACCAACATGTCGAACGACCCCGCCTGCACCACCTGCCCGCGATTGAGCACGTAGATCCGGTCAGCACCTCGGATGGTGCTGAGGCGATGCGCCACCACGATGCGGGTGACGCCGAGCCGCTTGAGGCTGCCGGCGACGGCGGCCTGGGTGGGCTCGTCCAAGGCGCTCGTGGCCTCATCCAGGATCAGCACCCGGGGCTTCCGGGCGAGCGCGCGCGCCAGCAGGATCCGCTGCTTCTGACCCCCGGAGAAGGTCGCCGCACCATCGCTGACAGGAGTTCGCAGGCCCATCGGCATCGCCCGGATGTCGTCAGCGATCCCGGCCAGCTCCGCGGCCTGCCAGGCGTCATCCTCGGTCAGCGTCGACGCGCCGACGATATTCTCCAGGATCGAGCCGGTCGATAGCTGCGCCGATTGGGTGACGACTCCGATCTCGCGGCGCACCGCCTCCGCTCCCAGGCGGTCCAGCGGACGCCCGTCGTACATCACCTCGCCGGCGCGCGGCTGCTCAAGTCCCAGCAGCAGCCGCGTCAGGGTGGTCTTCCCCGAGCCGCTAGGACCCACCAGCGCGACGAACTCCCCCGGCCCGGCCCGGAAGTCGACGTTGCGCAGGATCGCGGAGTCCCCATACGAGAAGGAGACGTCGGTGAGCTCCACGGCCCCCTCCAGCCGCGCCGGCTCCGCAGTGAACCCAGCCGCCTCCGGCGTCGCCCGCAGCACCGTGCGCATGGCTCGGATCACCGGCACGCTTGCGGCCAGCGCCGATAGCGGCACGAGCATGCTGGCGCACGCCGTCGACACCTGGCCGGAGGCGGTCAGGAATGAGGTGAAGCGGCCCAGCTGCGATGCGCCGCCGGCCTGCACCGAACCCACGACCACCGTGAGCGTGACCGCGACCGGCAGCGCGACCGCGGCGAAGGACAGCCGCTGGAGCCAGTTCGCAACCGCCGCCGCGGCCTGTTGCTGCTCGGCGTAACGCAGCACCCACAGCGACCTCACGCGACCCTCGGCGGCGCCGACGCGGATCTTGGAGATTCCGGAGAACATCGCCAGGGTGAGCCCCGAGAGGGCGATGTTGCGTTCGTAGTACGTGGACTGCGCCTGCAGCTGCCGGTGCAGGATGAACCACACGGCTCCCCCCACCACCGCCACGACCGCGAGCACCACCAGCGCCAGATGCAGGTAGAGCACGCACATGACGACGATCCCGGACACCGCCAGCACGGCGCCGCTCAGCAGCCGCAGGAACGCCAGGGACAGCAGCGGGGCGGCCTGGTCCAGCCCCTGGACGCGCTGCACCAGCGAGCCGGCCTGGTGCTCGCGGAAGAACGGCAGCGGCAGCCGCAAGAGCCGATCGATCACTACAACGACCGCTCGCGCATCGACCCGGGCGGCGACGCGCTGGATCACCACCGCCTGCAGATAGGTCACGTTGGCGATCGCCAGGGCGACGAGCAGCAGCAGGGCACCGGCCGCAACCGTCCGCGACACCGAGCCCAGCGGAACCAGCTCGCCGATCACCCAACCTGACCACAGCGGGAACGCCAACCCCAGCAGGGCGATGAGGATCGCATAGGCCACCAGCCGAGCCAGGTCGCGACGCAAGCTCCCGGTGGTGACCACGCGAGCCAGTGCCCGCAGATCCGCGGGGTGACCAGGCAGCCGGGGGGTCACGCTCCAGGCGCGCGCCGACACCTTCGCCGCGAGACCGGCGCCCACCCGGAGCGTCCGGTGGGCGAGCACGAGGACGTACCCATCCCCATCGGGTAGGGCGGCCGCCGGCCGCCCATCGCCGGCGTCCGCCACCACATAGGGGCCGGTCTCGGCCCGCCACCAGTCCGGTGCCAGCTCGACCTGCCGCAGGGGTATGCCGAGCCGCTGCGCGCACACGTCGACCTCGTCAGACGGGTGGCGTGCAACCTGGGCGATGCGCTCGGGCGCAACCTGAGTGCCGGCGGCGGCCGCCGCCAGGACCAGAGCATCGACCAGCGCACTGCCGGAGTCTGGTTGCAGGCCGACCCCGGTGGGCTGGAGGATCTCGCGCAGGGCCGCGTCGGCCGCCGCCGAGATGCCCCGTTCCCGGCTCATACCGTCACCATCGCGGCGTAGCTGCCAGCGAGCTCCAGCAACTCCTCATGGGTGCCGCGCTCCACGATGCGGCCCTCCTGCAGCACGACGATCTCGTCGCAGTCGCGCACCGTGGACAGCCTGTGGGCGATGATCAGCAGACCCGCACCAGTCGCCGCCAGGGCCGCCATCACCTCGCGCTCCATCAGCGGATCCAGGGCGCTCGTGGCCTCGTCGAGCACCAGGATGCGGGGCTGGCCGATCATGGCGCGGGCGATCTCCAGCCGCTGCCGCTGGCCGCCGCTGAAGTTGGCCCCGCCCTCGGCGACGGCGGAGTCGTACCCACCCGGACGCGCAGAGATGTCGTCATGGATCAGCGCGCCGCGGGCGGCGCTGATCACCTCCCGGTCCGGGACCGAGGCATCGAACAGGGTCAGGTTGTCGCGCACCGTGCCCGGGAAGAGCACGATGTCCTGGTCCACGTAGCTCATCAGCGCGGCCCGCCGGGAGGCTGGCAGCTGCCCGAGCGGGACGTCGCCCAAGGTCACCTCCCCCGCGGACGGCAGGAGCAGCCCGACCGCCAATCGACCCAGGGTGGACTTCCCCGAGCCGGAGGCGCCCACTACCCCTACCCGACGCCCCGGCGACAGCCGCAGCGACACCTCGTGCAGGATCGGCGCCTCGGGTGAGTACCCGAAGCCGACGTTCGCAAGCTGCAGCGCCGCAGGGCCGGGAACCTCGGCACCGTCGGGCGCGGCGACCTCGGCGAGGGCAGCGGCAGTGCCGCGATCGTCGGGCAGCGACGTTCCGAGCGGGTCGGGGTCGTGGTCGAGCAAGTCGTCGAGCCGGTCCAGCGACGCGCGCAGCTGCTGCACGCCTGCCCCCAGCCCAGCCCAGTTGGCCACCGGGCCGAGGAAGAGCGGCAGCAGCGCCAGGACGGCCACGAAGCCGCCCGGCGTCAGATAGTCGTTCATCACCAGCAGGCCGCCGAGGCAGATCGTCAGCGCCGTCAGCACCCCCGAGACGAGGGTCGGCAGCGCGGCCAGCGAGAGCGAGGTCACCTGCAGCCGGCTGAGGGCGTTGACCGAGGTGGCATGTCGGCCGCTGGTGGCGGCGAACAGGTCCGCCTCGGTGCCGGACGACTTCACCGTCTCGATGCTGCGCAGGCCGTAGGACAGCGAGCCGGAGAAGTTGGCCTGCTCCCGGGCCAGGCGGGCCGCAGCCCCGATCCGCCACTGTCCCGTCAGCCTGAGGATGAGCACGATCGAAGCTGCGGCCAGGCATGCCAGGAGCGCGATCGGCCAGGAGTAGGCGAACAGCGTGATCCCCACCGCAAGTGCGGTCACCATGGCCACAGCGGCTGGGATCAGTTGCTGCGCGGCAAGCTGGCTCACGCCGTCCACCAGCCCCACCCGGAAGGCGACGTCGCCGGCGTAGCGCTGGACGTAGAACGTCATCGGCAGCCGCAGGGCATGGGTCACGAACGACACGGCCTGCTGCGCCGACAAGGCCAAGCCGAGCCGACGAGCCGCAGAGCTCTGCCACCACGACAGCCACAAGGTCATGCTGGCGCCGAGGATGAGGGTGAGCAGCGTGGTGGGAATCCACTCCGGCAGACCCGCCACCAGCACCTTGTCGACGTACCCCCGTACGGCTGACGGCCCCAGGGTGATCGGGATCGCCAGGGCCAGCGAAGCCAGCACCAGGAACCACAGCGCTGGCATGAAGCCGACCAGGCGCCGCCTGATGCCCTGCCAGGCGTTGGCCCGCCTGCCACCGGGGCGGAAGTCCGGTCCCGGTGCTGCCCGCAGCACCACACCGGTGAAGTCGCGGTCGGCCTCGGCCCACGTGCAGCGGGTGCGCCCGAGCGCCGGGTCGTTGAGCCACAGGCCCTTGCGGTCCACGCCCTCGACGACGACGAAGTGGGCGAACCGCCAGTAGGCGATGATCGGGAACGGCTCGTCGGGCAACTGGCGCAGGCGCCGCGAGAAGCCGTGCATCGCCAGCCCCTCGCCGCGCGCCGCCGCGACCACGCTCTGCGCGTTCGCCCCGTCGCGCGACACCCCGCATGCCACGCGCAGGTCCTCCAGCGGCACCCACCGTCCGAAGTGCGCCAGCAGCATGCCCAGGCACGCGGCCCCGCACTCGGCGACCTCCATCTGCAGCACGGTCGGGACCTTCACCCGTCGGCGGCGGACCCCGCGCGTCCACGACAGGTCCGCGGTTTCAGGCGACTCAGCCGGGCTCGACCCGGTGGGCCGCGGCGACGGCAGCCGCTCAGAGGTCGTGCTCACGGCGAACCCAGGAAGGCTTTGTAGGGGCGCACCTGCGACAGGATCACCGTGCCGTGGGCGGGTGTTCCGGAGGTGATTCGGTGCGACGGTCCGGGCGGCAGCGTCCAGCGCCATCCGCTGGGCGTCCCGGGGTCGGCGGTCAGCGCGACCTGGACCTCGACCACCGGACCGCTGGCGAGGATCTGTGAGGTGAGCTCGGCATTGGCGGTGAGGTAGGCGATGCGGGACTCATCCACCGGCAGCGGGCTGACCGACCGGACGGTTCCCTGCAGCAGGCCGTCGCCGGTGGGGTCGACGGTGTCGACGTTGAAGTTGACCGCCGATCCCGGGTGCGCCTGCAGCGTGGGGGCGACGGGGATGAACAGGTAGCCGATCTGGTCGGTCGTCTCCGGGGCGATCGTCGCCAGCGGCACCCCGGCCGCCACCGAGCTGCCCCAGCCCGGCCCGACGGCCACGACCGTCCCGGCGATCGGGGCGGCGACTGTCGTGCTGCCCGACCCGGGCGCCGAACCCGGTAGAGCGGGAGTCTGCGGGTCATCGCCCCCGATCACAGCGACCGTCTCGCCGGCCGCCACGCGGGTCCCCACCGGCGGCGGAGCCTGCCGCAGCACGCCGGCGCTCTGCGAGGTCACCACCACATTGGCTGGGACGTTGTCGATCACGCCGTAGCCCTGGGTCGTCAGCGTCACGGTGCCGGCAAACAGCCACACGGCCAGCAGGACCAACAGGATGACCGCCAGGGCGAGCGCTGCCCAGGCAGGGGCAGTCGCCACCCGCACCGGTCGGTCCGTGACCTCACTCGCGGCCCTCCCAGCCACGGCACGGTCACGGAAGATGCCCGCCATGCGTCACCGCCTCGACCCGCCGTTGCCGTCCGCGCAAGTATGCCGATCCGCGTGCTTCCCCGGGGCTGGCTTGGGCATCGGCGGCAGGGGTAACTTTGGCGGGCGGCCCTCGGCAGCACCTGCTGGAGGTCCCGTCACCCCAGAGCCCGAGGAGATCCGCCATGGCCGACGACGACACCCAGTCCGACGGGACCCAGGACGCGCAGATCGCCGACGACGAGATCGCCGAAGAGGACCTGAGGCTCGTGGCAGGCGGACTGGACGGTCCGCCCGGTATCGGCTCACCCGTCCCGGGCGAGGCCGGGTCCGTGGGGGAAGCCTGGTAGCCAGCAGCCGCAGGTCGGCATCCGTGGCCTCGGGGGGAGGTGCGGGTGAGGTTCGCTGAGGTCCTCTCGCGATGCGTGCTGGGCAGCACCGGGTACCTGGAGTCCGCCGCGGACATCGCACGGCTGCGACAGGTGATCGAACTCAACCTGCCGGTCCTGCGCCGCTTTCCGAACCTCGTGGTGGCAACCAACTACGGCCCCGACGATGCTGCTTCGCTGCGCCAGGCCAATGCCGAGCTGTGGCGCCAGCACGTCCCCACCGCGGTGCTGCTGGACTCGCCGGGCAACCGGGGCCACTCCATCGGCACTGCCGACCTGGACAACCTGCTCTTCGACTGGTGCCGGGCACACGGCGCCGAGTGGCTCTGCAAGACCGCCAACGACGTCGTCCTGAGGCAGTCCATCTTCGACATCGAGGTTGCGCGGGCGCAGTTCTACTACCTCAACGCGGTCTCCTACGACGCCCTCGCCGAGCGCGACTTCGACCTGACCCTCTTCGGGGGCAGCTTCTTCTACCCCCAGGACACCTTCTGGGCCCTTGCCGTCGGCAGTATGGACACGCTGGTCGACAAGGATTTCCTGGACGCGTCGTGGCGGCTGGTGAGCGCTGTCCCCGACTACAACGGTCGAATCTGGGAGCACCTCCCCGGCTGGTCGTGCGAGCACCTGTTGCGATGCGCGGTCGAGCGCAACGGCCTGACCGCGTGCTCGCTGCTGACGCCGGGGCAGTGGCGCCGGGTGCTCGACCTGACGATCGAGCGGCGGCTCACGGAATGCAGCCTCAAGGGCATCGAGGTCAACGGCATCTGTCACGTGCAGGGACTCGCCGATCCCGCGGAGCCGCTGGCCGTCGTGCGCTGAGGACGACGGCACACGCCCCGCGCTCGTGCAACGGGACTTCTGGAGGATGCGGCACAGGTAGACTCTGACGCGCTGCGCGAGTGCAGCCGTGCCGTCATCCAACCGCCGAGGAGGTGCCACCGTGGGTATTCTCGACCGCTTTGAACAGAGTCTCGACAAGCTCGTCAACGGCGCCTTCGCCAAGGCCTTCAAGTCCGAGCTGCAGCCGGTCGAGATCGCGGCGACCCTGCAGCAGGAGATGGACGAGCGCGCGGCCGTGGTGTCGCGCAGCCGGACTCTCGTGCCCAACGAGTTCACCGTGTCGGTGTCGCCGGAGGACGCCGAGCGGCTGTCCACCTATGCCGATGCCGTCACCGGCGAGCTCGCCTCGCTGGTCGCCGAGCACGCGGGCGAACAGCGCTATACGTTCCTGGGACCCATCGTGGTGCGCCTGCGCGCCGATCCGGACCTGAACACTGGGATGTGCCGGGTAGCCAGCCAGACCGTCCACGGACCGGCGGCATCGGTGCCCCCGGCGGGGCGCGGCGCCGGCGGAGCGGCCGCCAGCGGCGCCGGCCCCACGGGCCGCGCGCCACAACGGCGCAGCCAGCGGCCGGCGGCCGGCGAGTCCGTCACCAAGACCACGCCGGCGGCGAGGGTGTCCGGCGGGACCGCAGTGCCGGCTCGCCTGCTCGCCGCGGGTACCGAGATCCCGTTGCGCGGCACGACGGTGCTGGGCCGCGGCACCGAGCAGGTGGACGTCCGCCTCGAGGACCCCGCCGTCTCGCGTCGGCACGCCCGTATCACCCTCGCCGGCCAGCCCATCATCGAAGACCTGGGCTCCACCAACGGCACCATCGTCGACGGCGTTCGCATCACCCGGCGGGCGCTCGCCGACGGCTCCGTCATAAGGCTGGGCTCGACCGACATCACCTTCCGGAGCCCGTGATGAGCGAGCTCGCACTCACGCTGCTCCGGCTGGGCTTCCTGCTCCTGCTGTGGCTCTTCGTGTTCTTCGTCGTGTCGGCGCTGCGCAGGGACCTGGCCGCCCCGGCCGAGGCTCCGATCGCAGGCACCACCACGGCTCCGCCCAAGGAATCACGTCGGCGGCGGGCCAAGAACTCGGCCCGGAAGCTGGTCGTGGTCGAGGGGAGCCTGGCCGGCACCGTCGTGCCGCTGGGAGCGACGCCCGTCACCATCGGACGTTCGCAGGACTGCACCGTGGTGCTTGAGGATGACTACGCCAGCAGCCACCACACCCGCCTGTCACCGCACGACGGCGCTTGGGTGGTCGAGGATCTGGGCTCGACCAACGGCACCTGGCTGGACCGCACCCGTGTGACCACGCCCACGGTGCTGCCGATCGGCCAGCAGCTACGCGTCGGCCGCACGGTGATCGAGCTGCGGACCTGATGCCGATGGTGCTCCATCTGCGCTCGGCGGCGCGCTCGGACGTGGGGCTCGTCCGCGCCGAGAACGAGGACTCCGGCTACGCCGGCGCCCGTATCCTCGTCGTGGCCGACGGCATGGGGGGCCACGCCGCCGGCGAGCTGGCCAGCTCCGCGGCGGTGGCCAAGATGGCCGCTATCGAGCAGGGCAACGACCTGGATCTCGATGCGACCGATGCGGTGGCCGTGTTGGAGGCGGCGCTGGACGAGGCGCACGACGCCCTGGCGCAGCACGTCGAGGCATCCCCCGAGTCCGCTGGCCTGGGGACGACCCTGACGGCGTTGGCGTGGCTCGATGGCGAGGTTGCGATCGTCCACGTCGGGGATTCCCGCGCCTACCTGTTGCGCGACGGCCTGCTGGCCCAACTGACCAAGGACGACACCTACGTGCAGACGCTGGTGGACTCCGGGCGGATTACCGAGGAGGAGGCCTTCACCCACGACCGGCGCAACCTGCTGACCCAGGCCCTGGACGGCGTGAACACAGTCGAGCCAGAGTTCTCCGTCCGGCCCGCGCACGCCGGGGACCGCTACCTGTTGTGCAGCGACGGCCTCTGCGGGGTCGTGCCCCCGGAGCGGCTGCGGCAGATCCTCAACCTTGCGGCCGACCCCACCGGGGTCGTGGATGCGCTCGTGGAGGAGGCACTGCAGCGCGGCGCCCCGGACAACGTCACGGTGGTCGTCGCCGATGTGATCGATATCGACCCTGCCGACGCAGCGTCCACCGTTCGCCCCACAGTGGTGGGGGCCGCCTTCGAGCAGCGCAACCGGGAGCGTCTGCCGGACGTCAGCTTCCCCGCCGATCGCCAGCCCGTCGAAGTTGCGCGCGGTGTCGGTGCCGCGGAGGGTGGCGGGATAGCCGGCGAGTCGCCGACCTTGGCCCTGACAGGGCCTGGGCCCGGGGCGGGCGGCCGGACTGGGTCAGCGGCAGCGGCTGGAACCTCGGACCTCGTCGGCGCGGCAGTCCTTCCGCAGCCCTCGGCAGCCACTGTCGCCTCGCCGGATCCGGCTGCGACGGCCGGCGCGGGAGCCGCGGCCGGCGGCGGATCATCGGACTCGGGCGGCCGCCACGGCGGACCGAAGCACGCCGCCCCGTCGCGATCCTGGTGGCCGCGGACGCTCGCCGTCGTCGCCGTCGTCGCCCTGGCCATCGGCCTCCTGCTCGGGTGGCAGTGGCTGCGCAACCAGTACTTCGTCGGCGAGCTGAACGGGCGGGTGGCGGTGTTCCAAGGCATCCCGCTGGGATTCGGCGAGCACGGGTTCTCCACAGTCGAGCAGGAATCGGCGACCCAGACGTCGGCGCTGCCGGAGTACGAGCGCACTCGGGTCGAGCAGACCATCCCGGCGGCGACCGCGGCTGAGGCCCTGAGCATCATGAACAAGCTGGCGGCAGCTGCCCAGCAGTGCGCCTCGGCCAAGCCCCCCACTGGCTGCCCGGGGCAACCCGCGGCAAGCGCCAGCGCGTCGGCGGGCAGCACGGCCGCCGCCTCCCCCGCCGCGACGTCGACGTCGGCGTCACCGGCGCAGCCCGCCGCACCCGCACCTGGCGGCACCCCATGAGCGCCGTGGGCGGGACGGCCGAGCCGCTCGAAGTCACCGCGCCCAAGCGGCGCGGGGTAGAGGCGATGCTGCTGGTGGCGGCGCTGATCGTCGGCGCAGTGGCGTATGCCAGCGTGGACCTCACCATCAACGGCTCACTCCCGACGGACTTCTGGGCCGAGGTCGGCGCGTTCGCCGGCCTGCTGGCAGTCGCCCACCTCGGCGTGCGCATCTTGGCCCCCTACGCCGATCCGTACCTGCTGCCCGTGGTGGCCATGCTCAACATGCTGGGACTGGCGATGATCCACCGCCTCGACCTGGCGGACCAGCTCGCCGCACGTCGCAACGGCACCGAGCTGCCGCGGGCGGACGCGAACGTGCAATTCACCTGGATGGTCCTGGCAGTGGCCATGTTCATCGCCACCCTGCTGATCGTGCGCGACCATCGTCGGCTGCAACGGGTCACCTATACCGCGATGTTCCTGGGAGTGGCGCTGCTGCTGCTGCCGATGGTGCCGGGCCTCGGCGCCAACATCAACGGTGCGACGCTCTGGATTCGCCTGGGCCCCTTCTCGTTCCAGCCATCCGAGTTCGCCAAGATCCTGCTGACCATCTTCTTCGCCGGCTACCTGGTCCTCAAGCGCGACTCCATGGCGGTGGTACGCACCAAGATCCTGGGAATCGGGATTCCCCGTCCCCGGGATCTGGGTCCCCTGCTCGTCATCTGGCTGGCCGCGCTGGCTGTGCTCGCGGTGCAGAAGGACCTGGGGACGGCGCTCATGTTCTTCGGCGTGTTTGTCGTGATGGTGTACGTGGCGACCGGGCGACGCTCGTGGCTGGTGATCGGCGCGCTGCTGCTGATCTCCGGGGCCCTGATCGCCTGGGCGCTGTTCAGCCATGTGCAGCTGCGCGTCAATATCTGGCTGGACACCTGGACCTATGCCACCGACGAGTCCTACCAGCTGGCCCAGGGCCTCATGGGCCTAGCCAACGGGGGTCTGTTCGGCTCCGGTCTGGGCAACGGGTATCCCCAGTTCGTCCCGTTCGCCAAGTCCGACTTCATCGCCGACGCCCTGGGCGAGGAAGTCGGCCTCACCGGCATGTTCGCCATCCTCCTGCTCTACGCCATCGCCATCGAGCGGGGCCTGCGCGCCGCGATCGCGGTGCGCGACAACTTCGGCAAGCTGCTGGCCGTCGGTCTGTCAACGGTGCTGGCCCTGCAGCTGTTCGTCGTCGTCGGCGGCGTGACCCGGCTGATCCCGCTGACCGGCCTGACCACACCCTTCCTGGCCTACGGCGGGTCTGCGCTACTGGCCAACTGGGTCATGGTGGCGCTGCTGCTGCGCATCTCGCACCGGGCGCGGGAGCCCATCGCCCAAGTGCCGCTCGCGACTCCCAGCACCACAGCGGCGGTGACCCAGTGAACCGCCAGATTCGGATGCTCGCCCTGGTGCTGGGCGTGCTGTTGGCAGCGCTGCTGGTCAACCTGTCGTTCCAGCAGGTGGTGCTGGCCAAGGCCACCAAGGATCGTCCGGGCAACTCCCGGGTGCTGCTCGCCGAGTACGACCGCGAGCGCGGCCCGATGCTCGTGCAGTCCGCCCAGGTCGCCAAGTCCGTCACCACCGAGGACACCCTGAAGTACCTGCGGGTCTACCCCGAGGGGCCGGCCTATGCCCCCGCCACCGGTTTCTACTCGATGGTCTACGGGGCCACCGGCCTGGAGCGCGCCGAGAACTCGGTGCTCAGCGGCAGCGGACCGCAGTTCATCGTCGACCGTCTGGGGCAGCTGTTCGGCGGCCGAGAGGTACAGGGCGGCGTGGTGTCGCTGACCATCAACCCGGCCGCGCAGCAGGCAGCCTTCGACGGCTTGGCCGGCAAGGTCGGATCGGTCACTGCGATCGATCCGCGCACGGGTGCGATCCTGGCGCTCGTGCAGTCCCCCTCCTTCGACCCGAACCGGCTGAGCAGCCACGACCCGACCGAGATCAGCGCGTACTACACAGAGTTGGAGAACGATCCTGAGCAGCCGCTGCTCAACCGACCGCTGGTGAGCCTGCAGCCACCGGGCAGCACGTTCAAGCTCGTCACCTCCGCCGCGGCCTTGGCGGCCGGCTACGAGCCGAGCACCGAGCTGCCCGGGCCCGCCGAGTACCCGCTCCCGGGTTCCAGCTCGTCGATCCCCAACGCCTGGGGAGGTGCCTGCGGCGCCGACAACACCGTGACCCTCGAGCGCTCCTTGGCCATTTCCTGCAACACCTCGTTCGCCTACCTGGGAAACCAGCTCGGCAACGACGCGCTCAACGCCCAGGCCGAGAAATTCGGCTTCAACAGCAGCTTCGACATCCCGCTGACGGCCGCGACCTCGCGCTACCCGACCGGACTGGACAAGGCGCAGACCGCCCAGAGCGCCATCGGCCAGTTCAACGTTGCCAGCACCAGCCTGCAGATGGCCATGGTGGGGGCGAGCATCGCCAACCGCGGCGTCACCATGAGGCCCTACCTGGTCGCCGACACCCGCAGCTCGGACCTGCAGGTGCTGTCCACGACCGCGCCGGAGGAGTTCGCCACCGCCATGACGCCGACGAACGCCACCAAGCTCCTGGGCATGATGGAGTCGGTGGTCAACCAGGGCACGGGGGTCGCCGCCCAGATCCCCGGCGTCCGCGTGGGCGGCAAGACCGGGACCGCCGAGACCGGCGACGGCCGCCAGGATGTGTCCTGGTTCGTGGGCGTGGCACCCCTGGCAGACCCTAGAGTCGCGGTAGCGGTGACTATCGAGCGCTCCGACAGTGGAGACTCCGGGATCGAGGCCATGACGGTCGCCAAACAGGTGATGGAGGCAGTGATTCGATGAGTTCACTGATGAGTCCGCCTTCAGGACGTGCCAGCAGCCGCCGCGACGGCGATCCCGCCACCGCCGCACCCGGCCGAGGGGAGTGTGCCCAATGACCGAGCAGAGGCTGCTGGGCGACCGCTACGAGCTCGGCCAGGAGATCGGCCGCGGCGGGATGGCCGAGGTGGTGGAGGCGCAGGATCTGCGCCTGGGTCGTCGCGTCGCCATCAAGCTGCTGCGTCCAGACCTTGCCCGGGATCCGCAGTTCATCGCCCGCTTCCGGCGCGAGGCGCAGTCGGCTGCCGCGCTGAACAACCCGAACATCGTCGCCGTCTACGACACCGGCGAGGACGTCCTGCACGACGGCGCCGACGCGGTGCGCGTGCCCTACATCGTCATGGAGTACATCGACGGCGTGACGCTGCGACAGCTTCTCAGCAGCGGCCGGCGCCTGCTGCCCGAGCGCGCGCTGGAGATCACAGCCGGCATCCTGGGCGCGCTGGACTACTCGCACCGCCACGGCATCGTGCACCGCGACATCAAGCCCGCCAACGTGATGCTGACCAAGACCGGCGACGTGAAGGTGATGGACTTCGGGATCGCCCGGGCGATGGCCGACTCCAGCAGCGACCTGACGTCGGCCTCCACCGTGATGGGGACCGCCCAGTACCTATCGCCGGAACAGGCCCGCGGGGAGGTCGTCGATGCCCGCAGCGACCTCTACTCCACCGGCTGCGTGCTGTTCGAGCTCCTGACCGACCGGCCGCCCTTCATCGGCGAGTCCCCCGTGTCGGTCGCGTACCAGCATGTGGGCGAGGAGCCCCCGCTGCCCAGCTCGCTGGACCCGCAGATCCCGCCGGCGGTGGACGCCATCGTCGCGAAGTCCCTCAACAAGTCCCGCGAGGACCGCTACCAGACCGCGGCGGAGTTCCGCAACGACGTCGAGCGTGCCATCGCGGGGATGCCCGTGACGGCCGCCCAGGGAATGACTGCGGTCATCGCCTCGACAGGGTCCGAGCCGACCAGCCTGAGCACGTCTGTCATCGATCCCGTCCCGACGGGCGATGACGCAATGCCGTCCCCAGTCCCCGCAGAGCCCGAGTCGAAGCGGCGCAACCCGTGGGTGTGGGTAGCGGTGGCCGCCATCGTGGCGCTACTCGCACTGGGTGGGGCTTTCGCGTTCAACCAACTGCGCTCGGACTCCGGCGGCGCCAAGGTGACGGTGCCCAGCATCGTCGGGCTCACACCTGACCAGGCCACGGCGGAGCTGAACAAGGTGGGACTGAAGCTCGGCTCGCAGTCGACCAAGGTGTCCGACCAGCAGCCCAACACGATCATCCAGCAGGATCCGATAGCCGGCGGCCAGCTGCAGCAGGGCCAGGGCGTTGCGGTCGTCATCTCCGCCGGCAAGGCCAAGGTGACGGTCCCCAACCTCATCGGGATGACCAGCGCCGAGGACGCGCGCGCGGCCCTGGGGGACTCCGGTCTCAACCTGGGCAGCGTGACCGAGGAGGACAGCGACGCCCCGCAGGGCTCCGTGACCAAGCAGAGCCCCACCTTCAACACCAGCGTGGACGCCGGCACCCGGGTGAACATCACCGTCTCGAACGGCAAGGTGCCCGTCCCGTCGGTGGTCGGCAAGAGTCAGGCGCAGGCCAAGAGCGACCTGGCCAACTACGGGTTCAACGTCAACGTCGTCGAGCAGGTGGATGGCAGCAAGGACCCCGGAACGGTGCTGGCCCAGTCCCCGCAAGGCGGTACCACTGCGCTGAAGGGCACGCTGGTGACCATCACTGTCGCCACGGCGCCGCCGTTCACCCCCACCCCCACACCCACCCCGACCCCTACCCAGACCCAGGCCCCCACCCCCACGCCCACCCCCTCGGTCACCGAGACCGCCACCGCGACGGCGACGGCGACCGGCACCGTCACGGGCGCAGCCACCGCCACCGCGACGGGCGGCGGTGCGCCGACGCCCTAGGCCAGGCTGCTCGAGAGGAGCTACCAGAGTCGGCCGGTGCAGTTAGCGCGGCGACACCGGCGCCAGGCCCACCGACGCCTCCAGCGCGTGCGGATCGCCGCAGCGCAGCAGCCAGTTCGCCAACATCCGGTGGCCGCCCTCGGTCAGCACCGACTCCGGGTGGAACTGGACACCCTCGATGTCCAGGCGGCGGTGCCGCAGGCCCATGATGATGCCGTTCTCGGTCCTGGCCGTGACCTGCAGCTCCGGCGGCAGCGAGTCCTCGGCCACGGCCAGCGAGTGGTAGCGCGTCGCAGTGAAGGGGCTGGGCAGACCTGCCAGCACCCCGGCACCCTCGTGGAAGACCAGTGACGTCTTGCCGTGCAGCAGCTCCGGCGCGCGCACCACGTCCCCGCCGAAGGCCTCGGCGAGAGCCTGGTGGCCCAGGCAGACGCCGAGGATGGGCACACTCCCGGCATCGGTGCGCAGCAGCTCCAGGCAGACCCCGGCATCAGCGGGCGCGCCGGGTCCCGGTGACAGCAGCACCCCGTCGTACCCGCGCGCCTCGCCGGGGACGACTTCGTCGTTGCGCTTGACCGTGCACTCGGCGCCGAGCTGCGCCAGGTACTGCACCAGGTTGAACACGAAGCTGTCGTAGTTGTCCACCACCAGAATCTGCGCGCCCACGCGCCCATGATGACCCATCCGAGCACGCCACCGCCGTGCGGGTACAGTCGCACCAACGACAGGAGGGCACTACCCATGGCCAAAGAACCCGACGCATCCGCCGGCACGTCGTCGGCCCCCGCAACCCCCAAGGCTGCGCCCTCGTCCTACCACCAGGCCAAGAACACTGCCGAGCGCAAGCGCTTCCGCCGCAACCGGCAGAAGCCGGTCAGGCTCGACTCGCCACGCTGGCTCGTGCCCACCATGGTGGCAATGTTCATCCTCGGCCTCATCGTCATCGTGGCCTACTACATCGCTCCCGAGGCGCCCGTGGTCAGCACCCTGGGATGGTGGAGCGTGCTCATCGGCTTCGCCTTCTTCGGGGTCGGCTTCGTGCTCGCCACCAAGTGGAAGTAACGCGAATCACATTCTTGCTTACAACCGTGTGATTCATCCCCAGGTTGTGGATAACTTGGGGATGACTACCCGAGCATTCCCTGGATCTGGCCGGTGCGGAAGGCCGTGACGGCGACGAGCACAAGGAGTACGGCGGCGATCCCGCCGTACTCCACGACCTTGCGAGGCCGACCGGCCGGCGAGACCATCACCGCCGCCAGAGCAGCGCCAGTGATGAGCCCGCCCAGATGCGCGCGCCAGTCGATGCCTCCCACCACGAACCCGATCGCCAGGTTGATGCCGACGAGCACCAGGATCGTCTTGATGTCGAAGCGCAGGCGCTGTCCCGCCACGAGCAGCGCCCCCATGAGGCCGAAGATCGCCCCGCTGGCGCCCACCGAGACCGTCATCGGGCTGGAGAAGGCGTATGAGGCCACGGCACCCCCTACACCCGCCACCAGGTAGAGCACCACGAACCGGACATGGCCCAGGATGCGCTCCAAGGTGGGGCCGAGGACCACCAGCACATACATGTTGAACAGCAGATGCAGGATCGAGCCGTGCAGGAACATCGACGCGGGCAGCCGGAACCACTCCCCGCCCAGGCCTAGGGCCACCGGGTACATGCCGAATTGACCGGCCACCGCATTCACACCGAGCAAAAGCTCCACGACGAACACCGCCACATTGATGCCGACGATCGTCCACGTGGCATACGGCTTGCCGGCGCCGGCGCCGGCGCCGACCGGGGTTCCGGGGCGCAAGACCGTGAGTTTGGACTGTTGACTGCCCGCGCGTACGCACTCCGGGCACTGAAAGCCGACAGGAGCCGGCGTCATGCACTCAGGGCAGATAGGGCGGGAGCAGCGACTGCATGAGATGTAGGTCTCGCGATCCGGATGTCGGTAGCAGTAGGGGATGGCGGCCGAGGCCGACCCCTGACCGGCGGAACCGGACCCGCCGGGAGGACTCTGGCCGCTCAGCCGCCGGCCACCGGCTGAATGTCGATGCTCGAGAGCACGACGTCATCCACAGGACGGTCGCCGCGCCCGGTCGGGGTCGCCGCGATGGCGTCCACGACATCGCGCGACTGCTGATCTGCCACTTCGCCGAAGATCGTGTGACGCCGGTTGAGGTGAGGGGTGGGGGCGACGGTGATGAAGAACTGCGACCCGTTGGTGCCGGGTCCGGCATTGGCCATGGCGAGCAGGTACGGCCGGTCGAACTGCAGCTCGGGATGGAACTCGTCGCCGAATCGGTACCCCGGGCCGCCGGTGCCGGTGCCGAGGGGGTCGCCGCCCTGCACCATGAAGCCGTCGATGACCCGGTGGAAGACCACGTCGGAGTAGAGCGGGCCGTCGCCGGCCTTGCCGGTGCTCGGATCGATCCACTCCTGGGTGCCGTCAGCCAGGCCGACGAAGTTGCGGACGGTCTTGGGCGCGTGGTCGGCGAACAAGTTGACCCGGATGTCGCCGAAGTTGGTGTGAAGCACGGCTACGTCGGTCGCGGCAGTCATGGGTACCTCGCACTCTCAGCGGCTTGGCGCCGCGCCAATGGATCGGGACAGGGGTGGAGGCGAAGGGACTCGAACCCTCAACCCCCGCCTTGCAAAGGCGGTGCTCTGCCAGTTGAGCTACGCCCCCAGGGACGATGTCAGCGCAGGTCGGGCGCGGACGTCGCCTCGGTCCAGAGGTCCTGCTCGGCCTGGTTGGCCGAGACCTGGCGGTAGATGACGTAACCGACACCGAGGAGCGCTACAACGAGCAATAGTTTCTTCATGTGGGCCTAAGTGGACTTGAACCACTGACCTCTTCCTTATCAGGGAAGCGCTCTAACCGTCTGAGCTATAGGCCCGCAACCGCATCGACCATGGCGGTCGGCGCGCGATCAGACTACCCCAAGGGCCGCCCTCAGCCCTCGCTGAGGGTGACTTCGATTCCCCGCGTGAAGGGCACCGTGAGGTTGTACATGAAGGCGAACAGAGTGGCGAGCACGGTCAACAGGACTGCGTTCAGGGCCGCCAGCACAACAGCGGTCCCGACGACACGGCCGAGGCTGAAGAACTGCTCCACGTTGAACACCGAGCTGCTGGCGCCTGCGACGCTCTCGATCGTGTCGTTGACCGAGCTGAACACACCGAGCGCTGCCAGCACGCCCCAGACCAGGACCACCGCGATGATGGTCACGATGGCCAGTCCGATCGACAGCACGAAGGCTGTCTTCATGACCGACCACGGGTCGAGCCGGGAGAGTTTCAGCCGGGCCTGACGAGGACCGTCGTACTCCTCGTCGTAGTCCTCGTCCTCGTACTCCGTGTACTCCACGTCGTACGCGACGTCTTCGGTCTCATCCACGCTCACGGCTCTCCTCCTCCGCCCTTGCCGGGCTCCCTGACGGATCGCCGCCTCGGTTGTGCCTATTGTCCCCATCGGAGTCGCCGGCGTCGGCATCGGTGTCCGCCGTGTCGCGCGACGACCCGGATTCAGCAGCATCGTCCTCTGGATCGTCGCCGTCCGGGTCGGGGTCGAACTCCGCCCGCGCGACAGCGACGATGGAATCCCCTGCCGCCAGGTCCATGAGCGCCACACCCATCGTCGCCCGCCCCGTCGCGCGCACTTGATTGGCCCGGGTGCGGATCACGATGCCGTTGCTGGCGATGGCGTAGACCTCGTCGTCGTCGTCGCAGATCATCGCCCCGACTAGGCTGCCGCGCTCCTCGACCAGCTTCATGGCCGTGACGCCGAGGGTGCCGCGGCCCTTGGCGGTCCAGTCGTCCACGCCGGTGCGCTTCGCATAGCCGCCATCGGTCACCGTCACCAGCGAGGCCCCCGGGCGCACAACATCAAAGGCGAGCAGGCTGTCGCCCTTGCGGAAGCGCATGCCGATCACGCCGGCCGTGCTGCGCGCCATCGGCCGCAGCACCTCGTCGCTGGCGGTGAAGCGAACAGACATGCCCTTGCGGCTGATGAGCATGAGGTCGTCTGAGGCTCCGACGATGCGCGCCCCGATCACCTCGTCGCCGTCCTTCAGGTTGATCCCGATCAGCCCGCCGGTGCGGTTGGTGTCGTAGTCGGCCAGGCGGGACTTCTTGACCATCCCGGACCTGGTGGCCAGCACCAGATACTCGTCGGTCGCGAAGTCGGACACCTGCAGCACGGTGGCAATGGACTCGTCCGGCTGGAAGGCAAGGGTGTTGGCGACGTGCTGCCCGCGGGCGTCGCGGCCGTACTCGGGGATGGTGTAGACCTTCGTCCGATAGGCCCGGCCCTTGTTCGTGATGATCAGGGCCCAGTCGTGCGTCGAGCCCACGAAGAAGTGCTCCACCACGTCGTCGCGCTTGAGCTGAGCCCCCTTGACGCCTTTGCCTCCGCGGCGTTGCGAGCGGTACGCCTCGGTGCCCGTGCGCTTCGCGTAACCATCGGCGGTGATGGTGACGACCATCTCGCGCACGGGAATCAGGTCCTCGTCGCTCGACAGGTCCTCCCCCGGGATGATCTTGGTGCGGCGCTCGTCGCCGAACTTCGCCACGATCTCACCGAGCTCGTCGGCGACGATGGATCGCTGCCGGGACTCACTGGCCAGGATGTCCTGGTAGTCGGCGATCAGGCGCATGAGCTCGTCGTACTCATCGATGATCTTCTGCCGCTCGAGCGCGGCCAGCCTGCGCAGCTGCATGTCCAGGATCGCGGTGGCCTGCAGATCGTCGATGTCCAGCAGTTCCTTCAGGCCCTCGCGAGCCAGGTCGACGGTGGCGCTGGCGCGGATGAGCGCGATCACCTCGTCCAGGGCGTCGAGCGCCTTGAGCAGCCCGCGCAGGATGTGGGCGCGCTCCTCTGCCTTGCGCAGGCGAAAGCGGGTGCGGCGCTGGATGACCTCGAGCTGATGGCGGATCCAGTGGGTGACGAACTTGTCCAGCGACAGCGTGCGGGGTACGCCGTCGACCAGCGCGAGCATGTTGCAGCCGAAGGTGTCCTGCAGCTGGGTGTGCTTGTAGAGCTGGTTCAGCACGACGCGCGGCTGGGCGTCGCGCTTGAGGATGACCACGAGCCGCTGACCCGTGCGGTCCGACGAGTCGTCGCGCAGGTCCGCGATTCCGGTGATCTTGCCGGCGTCGGTGAGCTCTGCGATCTTCAGCGCCAGATTGTCCGGGTTGACCTGGTACGGCAGCTGCGTGATGACCAGACAGGTGCGGCCGCGGGAGTCCTCCTCGACGTCCACGATGGCGCGCATGATCACAGAGCCGCGGCCGGTGCGGTAGGCCTCCTTGATGCCGCGGCCGCCGACGATCAGGGCGCCGGTGGGGAAGTCCGGCCCGGGGATACGCTCCATCAGGGCCTCGAGTAGCTCAGCAGAGTCGGCGTCCGGGTGGGCCAAAGCCCACTGGAAGCCCTCGTTCAGCTCGCGCAGGTTGTGCGGCGGGATGTTGGTGGCCATGCCGACGGCGATGCCCGCGGAACCGTTGGCCAGCAGGTTCGGGAACCGTGCCGGCAGCAGCAGCGGCTCCATCGTGCGGCCGTCGTAGTTGGGCGTGAAGTCGACGGTCTCCTCGTCGATGTCGCGCACCATCTCCATCGCCAGCGGCGACATCCGGCACTCGGTGTAGCGGTGCGCGGCGGCGGGGTCGTTGCCGGGGGAGCCGAAGTTGCCCTGGCCGTCCACGAGCGGGTAGCGCATGGCCCACGGCTGCGTGAGCCGGACCAAGGCGTCGTAGACCGAGGAGTCACCGTGCGGGTGGTAGTTGCCCAGCACGTCACCGATCACCCGGGTGCACTTGAAGTACCCGCGGTCGGGCCGGTAGCCGCCGTCGTACATGGCGTACAGCACCCGCCGGTGCACGGGTTTGAGGCCGTCGGTGACGTCGGGCAGCGCGCGGCCGACGATGACGCTCATGGCGTAGTCCAGGTAGGACTTCTGCATCTCGGCCTGGATCTCAACCGGCTCGATCCGGCCGTGCGGGCCCACGGCCTCCGGTTCGACTGTGGTGGTGTCGTCAGCCACGGCTGATCATCCCTTTCATCGGCAGCGGCGCAGGATCGGGACTAGACATCGAGGAAGCGGACGTCCTTGGCGTTGCGGGTGATGAAACGCCGGCGCTGCTCGACGTCGTCGCCCATGAGCATCGAGAACAGCTCGTCGGCCTGCGCGGCATCGTCGACCGTGACCTGCAGCAGCACCCTGTGCTCCGGGTCCATGGTGGTCTCCCAAAGCTCGGAGGCGTTCATCTCGCCCAGACCCTTGTAGCGCTGGATGGAGTCCTTGGGCAGCTTCTTGCCCGCTGCCAACCCGTCCTCCAGCAGCACATCGCGCTCGCGGTCGGAGAACGCGTAGTCCGGGGCCGCCTTCGACCACTTGATCTTGTACAGGGGAGGTTGCGCCAGGTAGACGTGGCCCTGCTCCAGCAGCGGGCGCATGTACCGGAACAGCAAGGTCAGGAGCAGCGTCCGGATGTGCTGGCCGTCGACGTCGGCGTCGGCCATGAGCACGAGTTTGTAGTAGCGCAGTTTGTTGAGGTCGAACTCCTCCTGGATGCCCGTCCCCAACGCGGAGATCATGGCCTGCACCTCGGTGTTGCCCAGGACCTTGTCGATCCGGGCGCGCTCGACGTTGAGGATCTTGCCGCGGATCGGCAGGATCGCCTGAGTCGCCGGGTCCCGGCCGCTGCGCGCGGAGCCGCCGGCCGAGTCGCCCTCGACGATGAAGATCTCGCAGACCTCGGGATCGTGCGAGGAGCAGTCGATGAGCTTCCCCGGCAGGCCAGAGCCACCAAGCAGGCCCTTCTTGTTGCGCGCCAGGTCGCGGGCCCGACGGGCGGCGATCCGCGCGACGGAGGCTTGCTGCGCCTTGCGGGCGACTTCCTTGCCCTCGGCCGGGTTGCGGTCGAACCACTCCCCCAGGCACTCATGCGTGACCTTCTGGACGAAAGCCTTGGCCTCGGTGTTGCCGAGCTTGGTCTTGGTCTGGCCCTCGAACTGCGGCTCGCGCAGCTTGACCGACACGATGGCTGTGAGCCCCTCGCGGATGTCGTCGCCGGACAGGTTGGCGTCCTTCTCCTTCAGTACGCCCCACTCCCGGGCGTACTTGTTGACCATCGAGGTGAGGGCCGTGCGGAAGCCCTCCTCATGGGTGCCGCCCTCGGTCGTGTTGATCGTGTTGGCGAAGGTGTAGACCGACTCTGCGAAGCTGTTGTTCCACTGCAGCGCGACCTCTGCGCTGATGCCTTGTTCGACGTTCTCGCCGCCGAACTCGATGATGTTCGGGTGCGCGGGGCCACGCGACGCGTTGAGGTGCCGCACGAAGTCGGCGATACCGCCGGCGTAGTGATAGGTGACCGAGCGCATCTCTGCGTCCTCGGGGTCCTCCTCCTCGACCAGCTCGGGAATCCGCTCGTCCCTGAGGGTGATCGTGAGGCCGCGGTTGAGGAAGGCCATCTCCTGGAACCTGCGGGCCAGGATGTCGAAGTCGAAGCGGGTGGTCTCGAAGATGTCGGCGTTCGGCTGGAAGGTCACCGTCGTGCCGGTGCGCTCGGTCGCGTCGCCCTTGGCGAGCCGCGACCGCGGCACACCGTGGTCGTACGCCTGCGACCACTGGAAGCCGTCCCGGCAGACCTCGACCGTCAGTTCGGTGGAGAGGGCGTTGACAACTGACACACCCACGCCGTGCAGGCCGCCGGAAACCGAGTACCCGGAGCCGCCGAACTTGCCGCCCGCGTGCAGGACCGTCAGCACGACCTCCACCGCCGGCTTCTTCTCGACCGGGTGCTCATCGACTGGGATACCGCGACCGTTGTCGACGACACGCACCCGGGAGTCCGGCAGCAGCGTGACGGTGATGGTGTCCGCGAACCCTGCCATGGCCTCATCCACCGCGTTGTCGACCACCTCGTAGACCAGGTGGTGCAGCCCACGCTCACCGGTGGAGCCGATGTACATACCGGGGCGCTTGCGGACGGCGTCGAGACCCTCGAGGACGGTGATGTCGCTGGCGTCGTAGGACACTGGGCGGGGACTCCTTGCCGGTGGTGCCGGTCTTCGGGCGGTTGGCTTTGGGCGGCACGGGTTGCGACAGCCGGGGCGGGGACCGATCAGGGCCTGCCGTGCTCGACCTGCTGGGAGCGGATCTGATGCTTGTGGAAGGTCTGCTGCTGCGGTCGGTTTCGCCCCGAGTCTACCTTGCACCGCTGCTGTCCCCGGCATGTGTCCACAGCGCGGCGGGAGTGTTGCGTCTGCCCCGGACCGGCACTCAGCCGTAGGTGTCGCGCGGTCCTCTGCCGGGCACCCGAAGTCGTCCCCGACCACGGGGGGCGGTGGGTCCCTTGACGCTGATGTCGGCGACGACGCCACGGCCGATCTCGGCATCGATGCGGGTGCGGATGGTGGGCAGCAGCAGCCGCATCTGAGTGGCCCATGCGGTGGAGTCGGCGCGCAGCGTGAGCACTCCCTCGTCGAAGGACTCCGCCACCACATGGGCCGCCACGTCAGGTCCGGCGATATCGGACCACCGGGCCAAGGCTGCGGCGAGGCGGGTGCGCTCGCGCCAGTTCTGCTGATCGATCAGCGCGCCCACGGCGTCGGTGAGGGCCATCGGGTCACGCCCATCGGGTCGCGCTCCGGAGTACGTGGGCTCGTCGTCGCGCCTCGCCGTTGCGGCCGTGCGGCCACCGGGCCCGGCGCCGCGGCGGCCACGACCCAGAGCCGAGCGCCTCGTCGTCGGCGGCACCGCCGCAGACCCGCTGCCCGTCGTCCGCGCCAGCAGGTCCGCTGCCAGATCGCCGGGCTGCTCGCGCGCCTGCTCGTCGGGCTGCCCGTCCCCTTCGGTTCGCGGGTCGGCGGTCATGCGACCACCCGGCTGACGCCGTCGCGGGTCACCGACAACGATCCACCCGACAGGATCAGTGGCACATCCTCGGCCACGGCAGCCGTCACGATCACCTGCTCAGCATCCACCACCCGCTCGGCCAGGCGCTGCCTGCGCTCGGAGTCGAGCTCGGCGAACACGTCGTCCAGGATCAGCACCGGGTCCCCGCCGGCGGTGTCGAAGCTCGACCGCAGGAGCTCGAACGTGGCAAGACGGAGGCTCAACGCCAAGGACCAGGACTCGCCGTGGGACGCGTAGCCCTTGGCGGGCAGATCGCCGATTGCCAGGGCCAGGTCGTCCCGCTGGGGTCCCACCAGCGTGAGACCGCGCTCGAGCTCTGCGCGCTGGCGGTCGGCGAGCGCCTGCCGCAGCGCCGGCTGCAGATCCTCTATGGCGCCCACATGCTCGTTCGCGCCATCCAGCCACGATGACTCGTAGCCGGCCCAGGCCTCACCGCCGTGGGGCGCGACAGCGGCGTAGGCGGCGCGCAGCGGGTCGCGCAAAAGCTCCAGCGCGCGCAGTCGCGCCGAGGCGACTTCGGACCCCACCCGGACGAGCTGCTCGTCCCAGATGTCGAGGGTGGCGCGGAACGAGTCGTCGCGCCGCCAGGTGCCGGCCAATGACTTCAGCAGCGTCGACCGTTGGCGCACGATGCGCTCAAAGTCGGCGAGCACCCCGGCCATCCGCGGCGTCAACGCGACGACGAGGTCGTCCAGGAAGGCCCGGCGCACCGCCGGATCGCCCTTGACGAGCGCCAGATCCTCAGGCGCGAACACGACCGCCCGCAGGACTCCCAGGGCCTCTCGGGGACGCCTCGGCGCCCCGGCCACCCGTGCCCGCTTCGGCCGACCCGCGTTGAGCTCGAGCTCCACGGTCTGTTCCCGGTCCTGCCACCGAACCCTGACCGAGATGATCGCCTGATCGGTGCCCGCACGGATCAGCGGCGCATCCTTGGCGACCCGGTGCGAGGACTGCCGCGCGGCGTAGACCAGCGCCTCCACGAGGTTGGTCTTGCCGTGCCCGTTGCGGCCGATCAGCAATGTCACGCCGGGGCCCAGCTCGACATCCGCGCTGGCGTAGCTGCGGAAGTCCCGCAGGCCCAGCCGGGCCACGTACACGGCTGCGGCTAGGAGATGCGGATGGGCATGAGCAGGTAGCGGTACTCGCTGTCGGGCTCACCATCCGGGTCGGCGCCGGACAGCACCACCGGGGTGGAGGGCTGGTTGAAGCTGATGACAACCTGCGAGCGCCCGAGACTGTGCAGGCCGTCCAGCAGGAACTGCGGGTTGAACGCGATCGCGTTGGCGCTCCCGAGGAGTTGGCCTTCGACCGACTCCTCGGCTCCCTCCTCCGGCCCGCCGACCGACAGTGTGACCTCACCCTCGGCGATGGTCAGCTGTACGGCCATGTTGCGCGCCGACTTGGCGAGCAGCGAGACCCGCTTGATGGCGTCGGACAGCTCGGCCACATCAATGCGCACCGTGGACTCGAACTGCGGCGGGAACAGCGATCGGAAGGCAGGGAACTTGCCATCGATCAGGCGGGTGGTGAAACTCCGGTTCTCGCCCTGCAGGCCCAGCAGGCGATGCTCGATACCTCCCCCGCCGTCGAGGCCCACCTGGACGAGCGGGTCACCGGCCAGGGCCTTGGCCACGTCGGAGAGGCTGCGCCCGGGCACGATCACCTCGGGCACCTCATCGGAGAACGACTCCGACGTCCAGCCGATCTCGCGCACCGCCAGTCGGTACCGGTCGGTGGCGGCGAAGGTCAGCTGGTCGGCGCCGAGTTCCAGCTTGATGCCGTTCATGTAGTTGTACGAGTCGTTGCGGGCGGTGGCGACGTACGTCTGCGCCACCGCGGCCGCGAACAGGTCCCCGCGAGCCCGTCCCAACGCCCTCGGCTGGGACGGGAGGTGCGGATGGTCGGACTCCGGCAGCACCGGGATGGAGAACCGGGCGCGGCCGCAGCTGATCGTCGCGCGGCTGGCGTCGGCCAGGATCCGGACCGGGGCGTCGGGCAGGCTGCGGGCGATGTCGGAGAGCAGCCGCCCGGACACCATGACGCGGCCGGCCGCCTCGATCACGGCGTTCTCGGCGACGGCCTCACCGGAGACCTCCAAGTCGGTGCTGGAAAGGCTGACCGTGCCGTCGGTGGCGTCGACGACGATGCCGCTGGTGACCGTGCCGGTGCGCGGCAGCGTCCGGGCGGTCCACGCGACGACATCGGCGAACTCCGCGCGGTCCATCTTCAGCGCGAGCTGTCCGGAGTCGACCCCGGTTCCGTCAGTCCCCATCCCGTCGGCATCCATGTTGCGGCTGCCCTGCCGTACCTGCACCTGACTACCTCCATCGACGCGCGGCACGTGATGCGCGCACTTTGCCGCACACCCTAGTCGGACCGTTGTTGATTGGCGACGTAGGTAGGCACCACGGCCTGGTGTCGAGCCCCGTGGCCAGCGACCACCCCGGTGCCCCCGGACACCTGGGTGCGGACCTTTGCCTCTGATGTCTTTTCGCAACATTAGCTAGAGGGATTCGTCGTAGTAGTAGGGCCGGTGGATTGTGTGGATAAGGCGCATCTGCGCAGGTCACGAGCCAGGAGGCGGTGCGGATGGAGTTGTGGAGGGTGGCAGCTGTGCTGTGCGGGGAGTGTGGGCGAGTGGTCCGACGTCCCCAGTCAGACCACAGCAGATCGTGTCCGACTCCCCAGGATTTGTGATTACTCCACTGTTCCGCGAGGAATCACCCACAGGTTTTCCACAGCCTGTGGAATGACCCCGCATCAACCGAAAGGATGATTGCAGGCCGAGCGATGGCGATCATGGCGAGGAGGGCGGTAGCCGCCCGAGCAAGCCGCGTTGGATCAGCGCCGCGGATCGGACTTGATGATGTTGGTGAGCTCGTGCACCTGGTTGTAGACCGTGCGACGCTCCTGCATCTGGTCACGGATCTTTCGGTCGGCGTGCATGACCGTCGTGTGGTCACGGCCGCCGAAGATCTGGCCGATGCGCGGCAGCGAGAGCTGGGTGAGCTCGCGGCACAGGTACATCGCGACTTGTCGCGCGTTCACCAGCGTGCGCGTGCGCGACGGGCCCGTCAGATCGTCCAGGGTGACGCCGAAGTACGTGGCGGTGCGCTCCATGATCGCCTCGGATGTGATCTCTGGGCCGGTGGAGTCCGGCAGCAGCCCGTCGATGACGTGCTTGGTGATCGACAGGTCCACCGGCTGTTGGTTGAGGCTGGCGAATGCCTTGACGCGGATGAGGGCGCCCTCGAGCTCACGGATGTTGGAGTCGATCCGGCTGGCGATGTACTCAAGTGCGGCCTCAGGCACCTCGAAGTTCTCGATCTGCTTCTTCTTGCGCAGGATGGCGATGCGGGTCTCGAGGTCGGGGGGCTGGATGTCGGTGGTGAGCCCCCACTCGAAGCGTGAGCGCAACCTGTCCTCAAGCCCGGGCAGCTGCTTGGGCGGCACATCGGAGGTGATGACGATCTGCTTGTTCGCGTTGTGCAGCGTGTTGAAGGTGTGGAAGAACTCCTCCTGCGTCTGGACCTTGCCGCCCAGGAACTGAATGTCGTCGACGAGGAGCACGTCGACGTTGCGGTACCGGCCCTGAAACAGGCTGTTGCGGTTCTCCTGGATGGAGTTGATGAAGTCGTTGGTGAATTCCTCGCTGGAGATGTAGCGCACCCGCGCGGATGGGTAGAGCGTCCTGTTGTAGTGACCGATCGCATGCAGCAGGTGCGTCTTGCCCAGTCCGGAGTCGCCGTAGATGAAGAGCGGGTTGTAGGCCCTCGCTGGCTGCTCCGCGACGGCGACGGCGGCAGCGTTGGCGAATCTGTTGCTGCTTCCGGTCACGAACGTCTCGAAGGTGTATTTCGGGTTGAGCCCGCGGGCCTTGTCCTCGCTCAGGTCGCCCGGTAGTTGGCCGCGCCCCAGGGCGGAGCCGTTGCCGGCGACGGAGGTCGTCGCATCGCCGGGAACGGGCGTGGAGATTGTGGCGTAGGTGCCGTCCGCTATGCCGTCCGCAGTCTCCTCGTCGATGGGTGGGGCGGCATTCGGATCGACGATGACCGCCAGGCGCACCTCGCGCTGGAGGACCGCCTCGAAAGCGCGCAGGACATGCTGCTCGAGGCGGTGCGAGATGATGTCTCGGGTGAACTCGTTGGGTGCGGCGAGGATGATGAGGTCGTCGAGCACCCGTATGGGCCGGGTCATCGTGACGAAGCCCTGTTGCTGGTTGCCCATCTCCGGATCGGCGCGCAGCTCCCGCAGGGTGGCGTCCCAGATGGCATCGAGCGCGGGGGCCCCGTCGTCCATGCGTTCCTCTCGTTCGCGCCAGCAACTGCGAAGCGGCGGCGGCCTGTGGATAACCCGTGCACGGTATGTGGGTTCGCTCACCCCTGGCAAGGCAGTCCAAACGATTGATTCCCGCGGCAGACTCTACGCGCGGCGTGTCAGGCTTGACTCGTCCGGTCGCCACGCCCCTGCGGATTCACCGCTTCGGGGGGAGACGTCGCCCGCCGCTGGTGGTGGCGTAGACTGCGGTGGTTACTGTGTCCCCCGACGTCCATCGGCGTCGGTGACGCGCCGGTGAGCAGCCGCTCCCCGGCGCGCGGCCAGACGTACCAGCCAGCACCGGAGTTGAGCAATGTCGAAGCGCACATTCCAGCCGAACAACCGCCGTCGGCACAAGAAGCACGGTTTCCGCCTGCGTATGCGCACGCGTGCCGGCCGGTCGATCCTTTCGGCCCGTCGCCGCAAGGGTCGGGCTTCCATCTCGGTCTGAACAGGTGCTACCCGGGGACCGGCGGCTGCGGCGCAGCGCGGATATCTCCGCCACCGCCCGCGGCACCCGCGTGGGCGGACGGCTCGTTGTCCTGCACGCCTCCCCTGCCGCTGCCAGCCGACCCCGCTTCGGGCTTGCAGTGGGTCGAAAGGTGGGAAACTCTGTGGTGAGGCATCGCGTCGCCCGGCGCCTGCGACATGTCTTGGCCGATGACCTGGCCGCGTGGGACGAGCTCGGCAGTGATGTCCTGGTTCGAGCCTTGCCGGCCGCCGCTGGCGCCTCGTCGGCGGAGTTCGCCGGGGAATTGCGCCGTGGTCGTCGCAAGCTGGCCGTCCGCCTGGGTTCGGGTGCTGGCAAGGGGTCGCCGGTCGGCACCGCCACCCTTGCCCGCGCTGCCTCGGGGGTTCCGGGCGGTGCGCCATGATGTCCCTGCTGCGCAGAGTCTGGTTCGGGTTGTCGTGGGTGCTGATCCTTCCGATCCGCGGCTACCAGCTGTTTATCAGCCCGATGACGCCGGCGTCTTGCCGCTTCCACCCCACGTGCTCGGCCTATGCAGTGACCTCATTGCAGCGGCATGGCCCGATCAAGGGCGCCGCGCTCGCGTCGTACCGGCTCGCGCGCTGCCATCCATGGCAGCCTGGAGGCCTCGACCCCGTTCCCCCGCGCGGCGCTTGGCGCCCCGACGTCACGCCGGACGGGCGCACCGTGATCCCCTTGGAAGACCTGCGCACAGCCGCCACTCCCCCGCCCTCCTCGCTGGCCGCCTGACGATCGGAAGTTGATCAAGTGTTCATCATCGAGTGGATCGAGATCCCGGTCTCGTACATCCTCTACTTCTGGCACCTCATCATCTCGCCGATCTTCGGCGCTGCGAGCGGGCTGACGTGGGTGCTGTCGATCGTCGGCCTCGTCGTCGTCATCCGCATCCTGCTCATCCCGCTGTTCGTCAAGCAGATCAAGGCTCAGCGCGGGATGCAGCTGATCCAGCCGAAGATGAAGGAGATCCAGAAGAAGTACGCCGGCGACCGCGAGCGGCAGTCGCAGGAGATGATGAAGCTGTACAAGGAGACGGGCACCAACCCGCTCAGCTCCTGCCTGCCGATCCTCCTGCAGGCGCCGATCTTCTTCGCCCTGTTCCGGGTCCTGCAGTACGGCATCGCCCAGCAGCAGCCCGTGGGTGCGCTCACGCAGGAGTTGGTGGACCAGGCGCACAACGCCACGATTCTCGGCGTCCCGCTGTGGGGTACCTTCATGCGGGCCGCGGAGACGCCCAATCCCCTGGCGACGCGCATTCTCACGGTGATCATGATCATCCTGATGAGCGTCACCACCTTCACCACGCAGCGACAGCTGCTCATGAAGAACACGGCTGCAGACAACCCGATGGCCAAGCAGATGAAGCTCATGGCCTATGTCTTCCCCTTCATCTTCGCCATCTCGGGTGTGGGGTTCCCCGTGGGCGTCCTCGTCTACTGGTTGACGACCAACTTGTGGACCATGGGGCAGCAGTTCTGGGTGATCCGCAACAACCCGGTACCAGGAACGCCGGCCCACGAGGCCTTCATGGCCCGCAAACAGGCAAAGGCGGCGGCCAAGGCGCAGCGGCGGGCAGGTCCGGGATCGGCCCCTGAAGTGATTGACGACCAGGGACGACCGGTCCAGCCGGGCAGCGCCGACGGGGACGCAGCTCCTTCGGTGGAGCCGAAGACGCCAGCGCGATCGCAGCCGAAGCGGCAGTCGAAGTCGCAGCGCAGCAAGAAGGGCAAATCCGGCGGCGGTTAGCCCCTGCTGCTTCACATCACCAACCACGCAGGACGACGACGCTATGAGGTGCACATGGATTCCGGAGATATCGCAGCGCTAGAGCGCGAGGGCGACATCGCTGCGGACTACATCGAGGGATTGCTGGATATCGCCGAGCTCGACGGCGACATTGATCTGGATGTCGAGGCCGGTCGGGCTGTGGTTGCTGTCGTCGGTGACGACCTCGGCGAGTTGGTGGGTCCTGCGGGCGAGGTGCTCGATGCGCTGCAGGAGCTCACGCGCCTGGCCGTGCTGCGGGAGACCGGTGAGCGGTCACGTCTGATGCTCGATGTGGGCGGCTATCGTGCCCGCCGTCGCGAGTACTTGACGGAGCTCGGCACCGAGGCAGCCCGCAAGGTGAAGGACAATGACGGAGCCGTGCGGCTGGAGCCGATGTCGGCCTTCGAGCGCAAGATCGTCCACGACGCCGTGGCTGCGGCTGGCCTCGTCAGCGAGTCCGAGGGGGCAGAGCCCGAGCGGTACGTGGTGGTGCTGCCGGCTCCTGCTGGCGACTCCGGGCCGGAAGCCGATGCCCCGGACGAGTCCGCGGGGCAGTAGCGTCTGCGGACGTCGACGGCACGCCCACCGCGCGCGGGCCGCTGCGCTTGGGTTTCTGGCCCGCGCGTTTCACGTGAAACCGGATGGAAGCGAGGTGTCCGCCGATGACCTGGTTTGCCGATCGGGAGCTGGCGGCGGACGAGGCCTGGCTCGAGGGCTGCCGCACTAACCTGCAGCCGCTGCACCGAATTCTGTCTGAGGAGGGGATTCAACGCGGCCTCGTCGGTCCTCGGGAGGCCGATCGGCTGTGGGATCGGCATCTGCTCAACTGCGCGGCTCCGGCCGACCCCTCGCTCGGACTGGTGCCCGCGGCGGCTGCCGTCGCCGATGTCGGTGCCGGTGCCGGACTACCGGGTCTGGTGTGGGCGATCGTGCGCCCTGACGTGGACATGATGCTCGTCGAGCCCCTGCAGCGTCGAACGGACTTCCTGCAGTGGGCCAGCGACACGCTAGGTCTGGGTCCGAGGGTCACGGTCGTACGGGGTCGGGCGCAGGACGTGGAGCCGCTCGCGGCGGACGTTGTCACCAGTAGGGCAGTTGCAGCGCTTGGACAGCTGCTTGTGTGGTGTTGGCCTCACGTTCGACCCGGTGGTCAGGTGCTGGCAATCAAAGGGGAGAAGGCGGCCCGGGAACTGTCGGATGCCCGCGAGACGATTGCAGCGCTAGACGTCGTCCACTCGGAAGTCATCCGGATCGTCGCCGACGGAGCCACCGATCCCCCGGCGGCTACTGTCGTCCGACTGCAGAGAGAGGGGTTGGCATGACCGAGGTTGCGCGCGAGGAAGCCCGCGACGATGACGACGTGCAACAGCCGGGAACCCACGGTGGTCAGGTCGGGTTTCGAGCCGCTGCCGGACTGGGCTGGCCCGTGCTGAGCGGCGGTGGGGATCCTGCGGGCCTGCCGCGGCAGCAGCCGTCCTCCCTGCCGCCTTCGCGTGCGAACTCGATCGACAGCGGTTCGGTGGGCCTGCCCACGGGACCGGGCCTGGGGTGGCCCACAGAGCAGCTCACCGAGCACGACGAACAGGGGCGCAACGCAGAGGAGGGCTCGTCTTGAGGATCATCGCCGTCGCCAACCAGAAGGGTGGGGTCGGTAAGACCACCTCGACGGTCAACCTCGCGGCGGCCTTGGCCGAGCGCGGTACTAGCGTGCTTGTGATCGACCTGGATCCGCAGGGTAATGCGTCTACGGCGCTCGGGATCGACCACCGGGTGGGGGTGCAGAGCAGCTACGAGGTGCTGATCGACGGCAGCGCACTGGAATCCGCCACCTACGACTGCCCGGACCTCCCCGGGGTGCGCGCCGTGCCGGCCACGATCGATTTGGCGGGTGCTGAGATCGAGTTGGTGTCAACTGTGGCCCGCGAGTATCGACTGCGCCGGGCCATCGAGGCGATGGTCGGCCAGATCGGTGGCGACAGTCCCCAGCCCGACTATGTGCTCATCGACTGCCCTCCTAGCTTGGGGCTTCTCACCTTGAACGCCCTGGTCGCCGCGGAGGAGATTCTCATCCCCATCCAGTGCGAGTACTACGCGCTGGAAGGCCTGGGCCAGCTGCTCAAGACAATCGAGCTCGTGCGCGCGCACCTCAACCCGACCCTCGAGGTCTCGGCGATCCTGCTGACGATGTCAGATGCGCGGACGCGGCTGTCGGGACAAGTAGCCGAGGAGGTGCGAGCTCACTTCGGTGACGCCGTTCTGGACACGACGATCCCGCGCGCGGTACGGCTGTCGGAGGCGCCCTCGCACGGCCAGACCGTGCTGACCTACGATCCGGCGTCGGCCGCTGCCGACGCCTACCGCAGAGCCGCGATCGAGTTCGGCGACCGCGGTCCTGTCCAGTCCGAGTAGCAGCGGGTCGCCGCCGCCGAGTTATCCACACATCGGCATGGTTTACCGACGTTCCTGGCGCCATGGCGCAGTATTGAGGCCTGCGTCAACGAAAGGTCGCCGATGAGTCCCGCGAAGATTGGTCTGGGCCGTGGTCTGGGTGCCCTGATTCCCACGTCCGCGCCGAGCGCCGCGCCCAGTGCCCGCCCGGGCGAGAGCCACGACGAGGTCGACCTGCGTGATGGCGCAGCAGGCCAGGCCATGCCGGCACCTGAGAGTTTCACGGGAAACATTGACACTGCTACCGCCGCTACCGATGCGGTTCGGCTCGCGGACCCCGGCGGCGCGCACACGGTGGCGTCCGGCCTGAGCGCCGTGCCGGGCGTCACCTTGCGGGAGGTGCCCATCGGGGACCTCGCGGCCAATCCTCGCCAACCCCGGACCGTGTTCGACCCCGAGGCCATCGAGGAGCTCGCCCACTCGCTGCGGGAGGTTGGATTCCTGCAGCCGATCGTGGTCCGCCCGACCGCCCACGGTTACGAGATCGTGGCAGGCGAGCGCCGATGGCGTGCGGCTCAGCATGCCGGGCTGCAGATGGTCCCCGTGCTGGTTCGAGACACGGCGGACGACGACCTGCTCCGCGATGCCCTGATCGAGAACCTCCATCGCGTCCAGCTCAACGCGCTGGAAGAGGCAGCGGCCTATCAGCAACTGCTGCAAGAGTTCAGCTGCACTCAGGAAGAACTCGCCCGCAAGCTGGGTAAGTCCAGGCCCGCTGTCACCAACAGTCTGCGGCTGCTCAAGCTCCCGCCGGCGGTGCAGCGCAGAGTGGCCGCTGGTGTGCTCTCGGCCGGGCATGCCCGGGCGCTGGCCGGAGTGGACGATCCGGGGCGGGTGGAGGAGCTGGCGAAGCGCGCCGTGGCTGAGGGCATGAGTGTGCGCGGTTTGGAGGAGGCGGTCTCGCTCGGCGACGGGGAGCCCAAGCGCCGGCGGCGGCGCCGTTCCGGCAAGCCGACCGGTCTCGAGCACGTTGCCGACGAGCTGGGTGACAAGCTCGATACCCGGGTGGTCATCACCGGGTCGGCTAAACGTGGAAGAATCAGCATCGACTTCTCCTCGCCTGAGGACTTCGCGCGCATCGTTGAGGCCTTGAAGAGCCCCGACACGTGGCAGTAGCGCGAATCACCTGGGTTCGGTCGGATGGAAGGAACACCATGAAGAACGTGGCGAAGATCGTCGGCATCCTGGTCGCCGGCGTGGTGCTTGGCTTCCTCGTCGCGTTGCTGCTGCCCCGCCGGTCCGCGCCGACCAGCTAGCCGCGGGTGAGGGTGGCGGGGGAGTAGAAAGCTACCGAAGCGGCGGCGATGGCGGCGGCGAGCTCGTTGCGGAACCGACGCTGATGAAGCCAGGCGGCGTCGCCCGCATGTGACAGGTACCCGACCTCTATGCGCACGGTCGGCATCCGCGTCAGCCGCAACAGGTCCCACGTCTTGCTGTGAGATCGACAGTCCAACAGACCAGTCCGGCGCGTGACCTCGTCCTGCACCAGCTCCGCGAACCGCTTGCCCAGGACCGAGTGTTCGCGACCGTTGCCGAAGTAGTAGGTGGCCACGCCATGCGGCCGCGCGCTCGGAGCTGAGTCGGTATGCAGAGAGATCACCAGGTCGGCGTTGACGCGATTTGCCAGGGCTGCCCTGCGTGCCTCCGACACGTACTCGGTAGCCGCGTCAGAAGGCGGCCGAGTGAGCAGCACCTGGGTGCCGATCGCCGCCAGCCGGCCCTCGATCCGGCGGGCCAGGTCATCGGCCACGTAGGCCTCCATCAGGCCATATCCCGCGTCGCCCAGCTCCGGGCCGCCGTGAGCCGGATCGACCACGATCAGCTTGTCGGCGATGCCCGTCAGGCTGGTCGAGTGCGCATGCTCGTCCCACAGATGATCGGGCATACCGCCCTCGAACGAGGGCTCGATCCGTCGGAGCGCGACCACAGTGTTGAGCCCGCAGGTACCATCCGCGATGATTCCGTACTCCTGTTGGAATTCACGTAGCGCCGCATCCGTCTCCCGGCCGAAGATGCCCACGACGCGGCCACGGAAGAACCCCAGCTGCTTCAACCGCTTCTGCAGCTCCAAGACGTCGTCGCCGGCGTGCGGGTGAGCGGCCGAGAACCACAGGACGCGGTCGCCCAGCTGCCAGCGAGCCTCTTCCAGGCGACGGAACGTGTCCGCGCCCACCAGGCCATCCACCACCAGGCCTCGTGACTGCTGGAAGGCCCGCACCGCCCGGTCGACGTCGTCGTCGAAGTCGCTGCCGCCCGCTCCCTTGGGCAAGTGACCGAGCAGTACCAGCCGCGAGCGCACCTCGGCCACGACGGGGCCGGTGTCGCCCAGGGCGACGGTCTGGGTGGTGGTCATGGCGCTGCCGGGTCGGGGCGGGCGTGGACGAGACTCGGCCCGATCAGCCGAGGTAGTCGGCCAGCTCCCGAAGCAGCACTTGCTTGGGCTTCGCGCCGATGACCTGCTTGACCAGCTCGCCGCCGGAGTAGACGTTCAGCGTGGGGATGCTGGTGATTCCGTAGCTGGCTGGCGTGACCGGGTTCTCGTCCACGTTCATCTTGGCGATGGTGAGGCCGTCGTGCTCGGCGGCGATCTCATCCAAGATGGGGGCTACTTGCTTGCAGGGTCCGCACCACGCCGCCCAGAAGTCCACGAGCACGGGCTTGTCGCTGCCCAGCACCTTGGCTGCGAAGTCGGCGTCGGTCACGATCACGGGTCCGGCCATGGGTCAACTCCTTGATGTTTGGGACGCGCGGTCCGGTGGGTCCGCGGCGAACGGCCTAAGCCTATGCGCTCAGGACTGTGCCGCCAGCCACCGCTCCGCATCCAGCGCGGCGGCGCAGCCGGTCCCGGCGGCGGTGATGGCCTGACGATAGGTGTGGTCCACCACGTCGCCACAGGCGAAGACGCCGTCCAGGTTGGTGGCCGTCGAGCCGGCCTGGGTGAGCACGTAGCCAGCCTCGTCGAGATCGACCTGTCCGCGGAACAGCTCCGAGCGCGGGTCATGCCCGATGGCGACGAACACCCCGGTCACTGGCAGTGTGGTCTGAGTGCCGGTCTTGACATTGGTGAGCACGGCGCCGGAGAGCTTGGGATCGCCCAGCAGTTGCGTCACGACCGAGTCCCACGCCACTTCGATCTTCGGGTTCGACAACGCACGATCGATCATGATCTTGCTGGCGCGGAACTCGTCGCGCCGGTGCACGATCGTCACCTTGCTGGCGAAGCGCGAGAGGAATGAGGCCTCCTCCATCGCCGAGTCGCCGCCGCCCACGACGAGGATCTCCTGGTCCCGGAAGAAGAAGCCGTCACAGGTGGCGCAGTACGACACGCCGTGTCCGCACAGGCTTCGCTCGTTGTCGAGGCCCAACTCGCGGAAGCCGGAACCCGTGGCAATGATGACGGACTTCGCCAGGTACTCGTTGCCGGCTCCGTCCACGACGCGCTTGACGTCGCCTGCGAGCTGCACCGAGGTCACGTCGTCGGTGATCATCTCGGTGCCGAAGCGGCAAGCCTGGGCGCGCATGTGCTCCATCAGCTCTGGGCCCATGATGCCCTCCGGGAAGCCCGGGAAGTTCTCGACCTCGGTGGTCTGCATCAGGGCGCCTCCCGCGGTGACCGCTCCCTCGAACAGCAGGGGAGCCAGTTGCGCGCGGGCCGCATAGATCGCCGCGGTGTAGCCCGCGGGTCCGGATCCGATGATGATGACGTTCCGCACGTCGACCATGTACGCCCTCTTCCAAGAGATTGTTGCAGTGGCAACGATCTTAGGCAGTGGCCCTATTCCAGGGTCAGCCGCCGCCGCGCTGGGCCAGGGTGGTCACGTGCCGCAGGTGGACGTCGGGCTGGTTGGCGCTGCAGCCCGTTCCCACCACCACAACGTCGGCCGTCGGATCCCCCGTGCCGTCTAGGTAGGCCATCACCGCCACCGGGCGGCTGCCGTACCTGGCGATGTCCAGCATCGCCAGGTCGTCCGGGGAGTACCCCACCGCGCTGAGGCAGGCCGACATGCCCGCCTCGGAGGCGGCGAAGGTGCGCGAGACCGTGTCGGGCGGGGCTACCGGCAGGGCGGGGGAGCGCAGGAACCTCTGGACGAGGGCGTCCACGTTCGCCTCGGAGTAGTCGCTTCCCGTGCTCACGGGGATGGTCTGCAACCCAGCCCACTGGCCGCCTGCCACAGTTGCGGGAATCGGGGCGTCGGCCCGGTCCACCACGAGCGCCGTGGCGACCAGCCCGGCTGCGGCGACCCCGGCAGCGGCCCAGATCCAGCGTCGACGCCTGGGCGCGATGGGGGCGACCCCCGCGGCGGCCGCCGACCGGGTCTCCGACTCCACAGCAAGCGCATCGACGATCCGGGCCGACACCTCCATCGGGATGTGCGGCGGGTCGAGCTGGGACAGGGCGGCGTCGAGCCAGGGATCGGCTGACTCCGGTGAATCCTCGGTCATCGCTGGCTGCCACCTCCTCCCTCGTGCTCGGCCGTCCCCGGTGAGACGGAGCGCTGCGAACCAGGGTTCCCATCAGCCACCCCCGGTCGGAGGCCGGACAGGGCGGTCGCCAGCCTTGCCCTGCCGCGGGCGCAGCGGCTCTTGATGGTGCCGGACGGGACGGACAGGATCTCCGCTGCCTCCGCTACTCGGTAGCCATGGACGTCGACGAGCACGATGGGATCGCGCTGCTCCGGCGGCAGCTTGGCCAGCGCCCGCTCGAGCTCGATCGCGAGCTCCAGGTTCCCGATGCGGTCGTGCGGATCGGCCAGAGTGTCCTGGCCGCCGGCTGGGTTGTCGCCCGGGAGAGCGACGGTGGCCCGCGAGCGCCGTCGTCGCAGCCGGTCCAGACAGGCGTTGACGACGATGCGGTGCAGCCAGGTGGTGACCGCCGCGTCGCCGCGATAGGACCCGGCGGAGCGGAAGGCGGAGATCATCGCATCTTGCAGAGCATCGGCGGCCTCTTCCGGCTCGCCCGTGGTGCGCAGGGCGACGGCCCAAAGGCGGTCGCGGTGGCGCAGAAAGATCTGCTCGAATGCCCTCGGGTCCCCCGCGACGTGAGCTGCCAGCAGCTCTTTGTCGGTGGCTGGAGTCGCCCCGGTGTTCGCATCGCCGACCGGCAGGTCGCCGCCGTCGGTCACTGCCGGGTGCCGTCGGTGCCGTCGGTGCTGTAGACGGTGGCCGACCGGATCCCGGCGCGATAACCGGAGTCACCGATCGAGTTGGCGGTGTTGCTCAGCTTGGTGAACCAGATGACGACGGCCCTGGCCCTGGTCGGACGGGGCAGCCGCACGAGCACGCTCTGACCTGCCCCGCGGGTCTGCGAGACCGAGCGGAACGACTCGAGGGCGCCGTCGGGAGCCTCCCCCACCAGCAACGAGAAGTCCGTCGAGGTGCCGGTCAGCTGCAGATCGAGGCTGGTCACCTCCTTGTCGCTGCCGAGGTCGAGGACGACCCCGACGCCGCGCTTGCCACCGATGTCGGCCGAGTAGTAGCCCTTGCTCATCCACGCCGTCCCCGCGTCGCCGTCGACGATGTTGCCGAGCAGAGATGGGTACTCGCTGCCGTCGCCGTCTGGATCGAGCGTGGCCATGGCCACGATCGGCTGGGCCTTCTCGGTGGGTCCGACCGCGGGCGCGGCCGACGGCGCGGCCAGATTGCCGTCATCGGTGCGTATGGGGGCCTGGTCGGCACCCACAGCGGCACGCTCCTGGGCAGCCTGGGTGATGCCGGTCATGGTGAGGCCGGCGATGATGGTGGCGACCCCGAGCGCCACGGCCGCCCGGCCAGCGTGGCGCCAGCGCCGCGGTTCCCCCGGCGTCGCCGCCTCGCGCTGCCGCTGCGCCATGTCGTCGAGGGCCACGGCGAGGGCAGCCATGAGGCTGCGAACGTCGGCGAGGCCGCGAGCGGCCTCGTCCATCGCCCGCAGTGTGAGGTTGTTGAGGTTGCTGGGGACGTCGGGCACCAGTCGGCTCGGTGCCGGGATGGTCGGGATCAGCCCCCTTCGGCTGGGGTCGGCGAGCTCCTCCGGCCAAGTTCCGGTGAGGCACAGGTAGAGCAGCCCGACCAAGGCTGCGGCATCCGCGCGAGCCGCCGCCCGCGCGGTCATGCCGGAGCCGTGCAGAGCGACATCGACCTCCGCGCCCCGGAGCTTCACCTGGCCGTTGCCATCCAGGTGAACTGTGTCCGGGTGCAGCCGACCGTGGTGAACGCCCTCTGCGTCGAGCGCCAAGAGTGCCTGGCCGATGGCCATGGTGGTCTCTACGGCCCGCCGCGCCGACATGGGCTCCCGGCCCAGGTAGCCCAACGCCGGCCAGTCGGTCCAGTCCGTGACCATCGCCAGGATGCCGCGGTCCGGCACGATGTCCAGTACGGGCAGCACGTAGCGGCTGTCGATGCGGGCTGCCCGCGCCGCTGCTGCGGGCAGCAGCGAGGCCGCGGGGGAGTCCGCAGGGATGATCCGGAGCGTCACCCGCCGCTTCAGGCGCTCGTCCATTCCGAGCCAGGTCTGAGTCGCCGGCGCCAGCACGACGTCGTCCTCGAGCCGGTAGCGTCCGCCGATCAGATCGCCGGGGGCGAACAGCGGGACGCGGGAGTGCATAGGGTCAAGACTAATCTTCCGAGGTTCGCCGTCGTGCGGGGAACGGCAGCTTCGCCCTCACCATCCCCAGAACCTCATCCACGTCCGGCACCCGCAGCAGGCGGCAGAACAGCACGTAGGCGATGAAACCGACGATGCTGGCGGTGCCCAGGGCGACGGCTGGCAGGATGACCCTGCCGGCGGAGCTGGTCTCCAACCAGTCGCCCGGGATCGCGCCCACGAGCACGTCGGCGACCAGGGTGCCCAGGAAGGCCACCGGGATCGCGAGCAAGCCCGCGAGGTACATGCGGATGAGCGCCCAGATCGTGTCCCAGGTGTGCATGTGGACGAGTTTGCGCCGCAGCCACAGCCACGCCACGACCAGCGAGATCCAGTAGGCCAGGGACTCGGCGAGCGCCAGGCTGACGACCTTGGCCCCCGTCGGCGCCACTTGGAAGAAGCCGAGCATGAAAACGATCAGCAGGCCGTTGAACACCACCGTCACGTAGAACGGCGTGCGAGTGTCCTCAAGGGCATACCAACCCCGGATGAGCAGGTAGAACAGCGAGAACGGCAGCAGCCCGACCGCGAAAGCCGAGATCACCACGCCGGTGTAGTGGGCGGCGTCGCCGGCGCCCGCGCCGTAGCCGAAGATCAGCTGCGCCACGAACGGACCTGCGGCGATGAGGATGGCACCAGCTGGCAGGACCAGCGCCGAGATCAACCTTGCCCCGCTGACCAACTGGTCTGACACGGCGCGCAGGTCGCCCTCGGCCGCCTGTTCGCTCATCCGCGGAAGCAGCGAAGTCACGATCGAGATGGTGATCACCGACACCGGCAGCATGAACACCAGGTAGGCCTTGTCGAAGGTCATGAGGCCCTCCGGCGTGCTGCCCGCCTCGCTGGCCAGCACGTTCGCCTGGGTGGCCAGGCGGGCCGTGATGAGCAGCGCGACCTGGTTGGCCAGGACCAGCGCGACCGTCCAGCCCGCCAGCTTGGCGGTCTTGCCCAGGCCTGACCCGCGGAAGTCGAAGCGCGGCCTGATCCGGAAGTCCACCCGCCGCAGCACCGGCAGCAGGATCAACGACTGGACGACGACCCCCAGCGTGGTGCCCACGCCCAGGAGGGCCACCTCCCCGGGCGTGATCGACTCCACCGTCGCCGACGTCCCCGCGATGGCGAGGAAGGCGAACGCCATCGCGATCACGATCACGTTGTTGGCGATGGGCGCGAACATCGGCATGCCGAAGTGCCCGCGGGAGTTCAGCACCTGCGCCTGCATGGTGTAGATGCCGTAGAAGAAGATCTGCGGAAGGCACAGGCGAGCGAAGGCGACGGCCAGCTCGTAGTTGGCGGGGGGATAGTCCTGCGGCACGTAGAGCGACACGATCCACGGCGCCAGCAGCACCGAGGCCACTGCGATGACCAGCAGCACCAGCGACGTGAGCGTGAGCAGCCGGTTGGCGTAGGCGTCCCCGCCATCGGGGTCGGACTTCAGGTGCCGCACGAGCTGCGGGACGAACACCGCGCTCAGCGTTCCGCCGACGAGCAGCAGGTAGATGGTGTTGGGCAGCGTGTTGCCCAGCGTGTAGGCGTCGGCCAGCGTGCCGAACCCGATGGCGGCGACGATGGCGATGTCGCGGCCCACGCCAGTGATCCGCGACACTATGGTGCCGACGGCCATGATGGCGCTGCTGCGCATGACCGCGGGGTCCGCGGCATCGGTCATAGCGCCCTCGTCCAGCGCCTCGCCCGGTCCCTCAGCCGGCGCCTGGAACGCGATCTCTGGCTCTGAGCCTCGGTCCAGCGTCGCATCCGAGGCCGTCGTACCGGGTGGTGCCGCCGGCCGATCCTGCTCGGGGTCAGGCCGGTTCGGAGTCACCAGCAGCCTCCTTCCGAGACGATCGGATGCGTCGGGCGACGTTGATCACCACGAGCACCACCAGGAGCCCGAGGGCGCCGGCCACCACCCACCCGGCCACCCGAGTGTAGGCCGTGGTGCGCAGCTCGAAGACCTCTCCCGCGCCGTACTCGGAACCATCGGGGGCGATGAGCCCGGCGGTCACGGTGAGCGGTTCGGAGCCGACGACGCGCACGGGGACCTCCAGGCTCAGGCGCTGCCCGGCGGCCACCCGCACCGGCCGTGGGGGTTGGTCCTCCAGGCGATAGTCCTCGTCGGCGCGCAGGGTCACGCTCACGGTGACTGGAACGCTCAGGTCGTTCGACACGGTGACGGGCACCCGACCCTCGGCGCCCGGGAACGCCACCGGGCCCTGGCTGCTGATCCGCACGCGGTCGTGCAGCGCGGTGGCCTGGGCATCGGTGCGCTGCAACAGCAGGGCCCCCAGGTCCGGTTGGCTGCGCCACTGCGCCGACGCGCACCGCAGCGCTGCACTGCGAACCGGGACCACTCCTGGCTCAGGCGCCTCGGTAATGGCGCCGAGGGCGTCCAAGGTCTGGTTGATCTGTGCCACCCCGGCCATCTGCTGGGACTGCTGTGGGGCACTGGCGGCGGCCGACGCATCCGCTGCTGCGATGGGGTCCAGCTGTCCCGCTGGAGCGTCATCGGTGCCCGCCAGCAGGGCGGTCAGGGTGCGAGGAGTCGTCAGGCCGCTGGCCTTGACGGCAGCTAGCAGCGTCAGCAGCTGGTCGGGCGCGGGGCTCCAGTCGAGCGGCGGTGAGACCACGATGCCCAGCCCGTCCTGCGCCGCCAGGGCGGTGAGTGCCAGGTAGTTCTGCCTGCCGAGCGTCGCCCACTGCGGTCCCGCGGCGAGCATCCGGAGGCTGTTGGCCAACTCGTCATCGCCGACGATCGCCGTGATCGGCCCGCTGTCTGTCCCCAGGCGGATCAGGCCGCCGGCGGGAAGAACGGCTGCGGCCGACTCGACTCCCGCCTGGCTCAGCACGACCGAGTTGACCCCGGCGCCGCGCAGCAGCCCCAGCGTGCGGTCGTCCACGAGGCCACCGGGGGGCCACGAGACACCGTCGCGCACCTTGCGGCCGAGGCCGAGCTCCACCTGCTCGGAGGCCGTCGCCGTCGCCCGCACCAGGTCGCGGTCCAGGCCGGCGCTCACCTCCGCCGTGGAGTCCGGGTTGGCGTAGCCGCTGGCGGTCACATCGACGCCGGGAGCGGAGGTGCTCTGCCGCAGGAGCGCCAGCCAGTTGCTGGCGGCGGCGTCTGGCGGACGCGGGACCGGCGCGCCGTCGACGAGCTCCTGGTGTGACGAGCCCAAGGTGCCGACCATCTCAAGTGTCTGCGGGTCGACCGCCCACGAGAGCCCGGCGGCCTCGCGCGCGCCCAGCGCCAGGAGCGTGTCCAGGCGTCCGCCAGGTGCGAACTCCGACGCCACCTCGCCCCCCAGCACGACGCCGTCGGCATCGCGTGCGGCCGACGAGACCAACGGCCACAGCATGGTCAGCGGGACGGGGGAGGGGGCGTTGGCCTTCTCCGGGTACCAGAGGATCGTGGTGCCGACGGCGCCCAGGAGTGCGGCTGCGCCGTCCACCGACTCCACGGCGAGGGGCAGCACCCCGGTCGCCGGGAACGTCGTCTGCGTGAGCGGCACAGAGAGCTCGAACGTGGTCGAGGCCCCGGGCGCGAGCGTCACGAAGCCCGGCCGCTGCGCGAGCGTGGGGCCGTCAACCGCGCTGGGGTCGGTGGCGGCCGCGGTCAGGGCGCTGCGGCTCGCGACCGCGGAACCGCCCGCCCGCAGGCGCACGCCGACGTCACGCAGCGAGATGTTCGAGTCGTTGGTCAGTGTGCCGGCGACGGTGAGCGTCGAACCCACAGTGGGTAGGGCTGGGCTCAGCGAGTCGACGACCACGCGTACGGGCGCCTTGCCCGCCTCGTTGCCGGCTGCGCCGGCCGCGGCGGCTGCGGCGCGCACAGGCGACCCGGCAGCTGGCGCTATCACCGCGATGAGCAGCGCCGCCGCCGCGATCACGATGGAAGCCACTGCGGCGAGCGCCCCGGGCATCGGCCGCGGGGCGGCACGAGGGTGGATCGCACTCACCACCTAGGGGATGTCAGCCAGCAGCTGGGGGACCCTGGCCATGAGCCGGCGCTCGTCGGCATAGGTCAGCCGGTCGCTCACGTCGGCCAGTGCCACCCAGGCGACGTCGGCCACCTCGACGTCCTCGGTGCTGACCTCGCCGCCGGTGCGCTCGAGCAGGAAGTGGTGGACCGTCTTGTGGATGCGCCGGCCCTCAGCCACGAACGTGAAGTCGATGGTGCCGAGCTCGCACAAGACCTCGCCCTCGATCCCGGTCTCCTCGGCGATCTCGCGAATCGCGGTCTGCTCGCGCGTCTCACCCTCCTCGATGTGACCTTTCGGCAGCGACCACACCATCCGCCCGCGACGGTCGTAGCGGCCGATGATGACCGCGGACAGCGGATCCCGGTCGAAATCGATCAGGAGACCTCCCGCACTCGTCTCCTCGACCGTCGGCGTACCCGTCGAACGGCCGGGACGGGAAGGGGACATGACCTGGAGTCTAGCCCGCGCACGAGATGCCGCCGGTCGGACTCGTGGAGGTTCTGGGCGCATCGCCCCGCCGTGGCGTGGGTATGGTGACGGTCGTGTCGCGTGAAGATGGTGCAGCCGCGGCGGTCGCCCGGATCAGGCCGGGGCTCACTCCGGCCGTGACCGCCTTATGGCCGCTGATCAGCGATTTCTCTTCCGCCGGCTACCAGCTGGCAGTTGTGGGCGGATGTGTTCGAGACGCTGCCATGGGCCGCTCCGGCGGCGGCGACCTGGACTTGACCACCGATGCCCGGCCGGAGCGCATCCGGGCCCTGCTGGCGCCCCACTGCGATGCGCTCTGGGACACCGGGATCAGGTTCGGCACGGTGGGGGGGATGCTGGCCGGGCACCAGGTGGAGGTGACGACCTACCGGGCTGACTCCTACGACCCCGAGTCCCGCAAACCCGCCGTGGCCTTCGGCGACGACCTGGGCGAGGATCTACGCCGGCGGGACTTCACCATCAACGCGATGGCGCTCTCGATCCCCGGGGGCGCGCTGGTGGATCCGTTCGGTGGGATCGACGACCTGGCGGCAGGCGTCATCCGAACGCCAGGGCCCCCCGAGGACTCCTTCGGCGACGATCCGCTCCGGATGCTGCGCGCGGCACGCTTCGTCGCCCAACTCGGCTTCCGCATCGACGCTCACACCGAGGCCGCCATGGCAGACATGGCGCCCAGGCTGGCCATCGTGTCGGCCGAGCGGATCCGCGACGAGTTGGTCAAGCTCATGCTCGCGCCTGACCCTGTGCGGGGCCTGCGGGTGCTGGTCGACACGGGGCTGGCCGACCAGATCCTGCCGGAGTTGCCCGCGCTGTCCCTCGAGATCGACGAGCACCACCGACACAAGGACGTGTACGAGCACTCCCTGACCGTGCTGGAACAGGCAATCGCGCTGGAGCAGGACCACGAGCCGACCTCCGGGCCCGACTTCACGCTGCGCTTCGCCGCGCTACTGCATGACATCGGCAAGCCCAGGACGCGGCGTTTCACCACCGAGGGGGGCGTCTCGTTCCATCACCATGAGGTGGTCGGAGCCAAGATGACGCGCAAGCGGATGCGGGCGCTGCGCTTCTCCAAAGAGGTCACCGAGGATGTCGCGCGGCTGGTGGACCTGCACCTGCGCTTCCACGGCTACAGCGGTGGCGAGTGGACTGACTCCGCGGTGCGGCGCTATGTCCGCGACGCCGGTCCGCTGCTGCCGCGGCTGCACAAGCTGACCCGGGCGGACTGCACGACGCGCAACCGGCGCAAGGCAGCTGCGCTGCAGGCGTCCTACGACAGCCTCGAGCGCCGCATCGACCGGCTGGCCGCCCAGGAGGAACTCGAGGCGCTGCGGCCTGAGCTCGACGGCGAGCAGATCATGCGAATCCTGCAGCTGGACCCGGGTCCGCAGGTGGGCGAGGCCTATCGCTACCTGTTGGAGGTCAGGCTGGAACGTGGGCCGATTGGCCCCGAGGCTGCCGAAGCGGAGTTGTTGCGCTGGTGGCGCAGTCGCCCCGGCGACTAGGGCTGCGCGGCCGTTTGCTCGGGAGCCGCCGTGGAACTTGCTGCTACGGGGTTCTCCGCAGAGCCGACCCCGGTGAGGAAATAGAGCAATGCGCACAGCGCGAGCGCCACGGCCGCGTACCAGCCGACGACCGCGGCCGACACGTTGCCGAAGAGCAGCAGCAGAGCGCTTGTGAGGACGCCGACCACGATGAAGGCGGCCCGCCAGTGATCGCGGAGGAAGCCCGATATGCCGTCCAACCAGTCGGCCTGGATGCGCGAGCCCGACTGCCGCAGACCGTTGCTGATCAAACCTCGAACCGAGGTCGCCGGACGGCTGCGCCCGCCGAACCAACCCAGCAGGGCGATCACGATGCCCACGGTCAGATACGCCGTGACGGCAGTCGAGAGATAGCGGGTGAGCGTCACCCAGAAGGCATTGAGGACGCCCTGCGCCATCGTGGTCGGCGCCGCGCTGTTGAGCGCCTGCTTGCCGAAGGCGAGGGCGACCCCGAGCAGCAGCATGCCCAGAATCGACGCGATGCCGATGCCGAACACCACCCGTGCCCGTCGGCCGCTGATGAGCACCGCGCCGACGAGGATCAGGGCCAGGACCGGGAGCAGGTAGCGCGCGAGCGGGATCGTGAACTTGTAGATCAATTGGGCCTGGGCGAGTTCCTGGGACTGCAGCAGCACGATGTTCTGGTCGGCCCCGGCTGGGATCTGCTTGTCGGCCAGCCCGGTCAGGCCCTTGTCCACGAGCGCCTGCTTGACGGCTTCGGCGACCGTTCCGGTGTCCAGCACCACTTCGTCGCCTTCGAGCTTGACCGCTCCGTTGCGGTCGCCGTTGAGGGCGCTGACCAGCTCTTCCTGCAGCTTGGCGTTGACGTCCACCCAGAGCTCCTCGAACTGCTCTGAGTCGACGATCTTGGTCGTGACGTTCGTGACCAGGCCCTCGATGCCACCGAGGATCGCCGGCTTGAGCTTGGTCGCCGCCGCCGGCGGGAGGGCCGCGAGGGCCTCGTTGACCGTGTCGTCCTCCTCGATCAGCGTCATGACGGTCGTGGTGGTCTTGGCCACGATGGCGTCCTTGATCGGCTGCTCGGCCGCCAGCGGGCCGACGGTCTCGATGTAGCGCTCGGCGTCGGTGATGGTGCGCTGGCCCCAGTAGGCCACGACGGCGACCGGAATCAGGATGCCGGCGATCACGACCAGGACCCAGGCGACGATCCCGCGGCCGCGGGCCTTGGATGCCTTCGCTGCCGCCTTGGGTTCAGGCGTCGGCACCGCCACATCGGTGGCGGACTCGCCGGAGCTCGCGGGTGTTGGTTCCGAGGTGGTCACGTTCACTCCGATCGTTCGTGGTCGCCCGCCGCCTGGTCGGCTTCTACGGGCGTCTGCAGCCAACCATGCTCAGTTGATGCGCGGTCGTCCATTCGCTGGGATTGCTCTGTGCGGCGCCTGCGCCCCGATAGTACGAACAAACCGGCCGACAACGTCAGCAGCGTGCCCGTCGCCAGCGCCAGCCCGGTGGAGGTCCCCCCCGGTCCGATGAGCAGACCCGCCACGGCGATGCCGCACAGCAAGGCGACGTTGATGCCCACGTCGAGCAGCGAGAACACTCGCCCGCGGGCGTCGTCGCCGATCGTCAGCGCGATGACGGTGTCGGTGTCGATCTTGATCGCCTGGCCCGCCAACCCGAGCACGAAGCCGCCCACCACGAAGCCCAGGGTGGATACGCTGAGCAGACCGATCGTGGCGGCGACGGCGGCGATGGCGGCCACCGCGGCCGACCACACCCCGGGCGAGGACGCCCGCACGATCGGCGGTGTGATGATCGCCCCCAGCAGCGCCCCGGCGCCGGCCGCGCCGATGGCGATGCCCACGACTCCCAGCGCCCCCGCGTTGGAGTCAGGGCTGAGCACGCTCTTCGAGGCCACGATTGCCAGCAGCAGTGCGATGCCGTAGGCGGCCCGGTGGGCCATCACGCCCCAGGCCGACCACCAGGCGGGACGGGCGTCCAGCAGGTCCCGCGCACCGGCGGCGAGCTGGCGCACGACCTCGCCCACCGTCTCCCGCTGCCGTTCGCCCTCCGGCCCAAGCGCTCCGATCGGTATCCGCAGGCTCAGCGCCGCGGTGACGAGCAAGCCGACGGCGGCGATCGCCAGCAGCGCGGCGGTCGTGGCCCGGGTGGCGCCCAGCATCGCACCGGCGCCGATGGCCAGCGCCCCTCCCACTGCGGCCCCGACCGTCCCGGAGACCGGCGCGACGGCGTTAGCCGGCACCAGATGGTCGACCGAGACCGTCCGTGGTAGCGAGGCGGCCAGGGCGGTGAGGATCAGGCGGTTGAGCCCCAGCACGAAGAGCACCAGCAGCCCCGTGGCCCAGACGGGCCAGGACCCGAGCGTGGCGGCGATCAGGCCGACGACCAAGACCGATCGAACCAGGTTGGCGACCAGCAGCACCTGGCGGCGCCGCCAGCGGTCCAGGAACACGCCCATGAACGGGCCGATGATCGAGTAGGGGAGCAGCAGGATGGCGAATGCGCCCACGACGCCGGCGGGTGAGTCCTGGCTCTCGGGGGAGAACAGCACGAATCCGGCCAGGGCAGATTGGATGATGCCGTCCTGTAGTTGGCCGACCACCCGGACCGCCAGCAGCCGGCGGAAGAGCCGCTCGCGGAACAGACCCCGCAACTCGACCTTCGCCACGTGGCAAACCTACCCGCGCCGGGTGTGGCGGTGTCGGACGCACGCGACGCCCCGCCCATCGAGTCGATGGACGGGGCGTCTGGGAGGTGCGGTGCTCGGGTTGAGCTGGTCGTGCGGTTTACCGGGAGATCAGCGCTCGATGGTGCCCGCGATGAAGTCCTCGACGGCCTGGTTGGCCTCACCGTCGGTGTACTGCACCGGCGGCGACTTCATGAAGTACGAGCTGGCGGACAGGATCGGCCCGCCGATGCCGCGGTCCTTGGCGATCTTCGCCGCCCGGATGGCGTCGATGATGATGCCCGCCGAGTTGGGCGAGTCCCAGACCTCGAGCTTGTACTCCAGGCTCAGCGGCACGTCGCCGAAGGCGCGGCCCTCCAGGCGGACGAACGCCCACTTGCGGTCGTCGAGCCAGGCGACATAGTCGCTGGGGCCGATGTGCACGTTGCGGTCGGCGATCTCGTCGCGCAGCTGCGAGGTGACGGACTGCGTCTTGGAGATCTTCTTGGACTCCAGGCGCTCCCGCTCGAGCATGTTCATGAAGTCCATGTTGCCGCCGACGTTCAGCTGGTAGGTCCGGTCGACGGTGACGCCGCGGTCCTCGAAGAGCTTGGCGAGCACCCGGTGGGTGATGGTCGCGCCGACCTGGCTCTTGATGTCGTCGCCGACGATCGGCACGCCGGCGTCGGTGAACTTCTGGGCCCACTCGGGGTTGCTGGCGATGAACACCGGCAAGGCGTTGACGAAGGCCACGCCCGCGTCGATCGCGCACTGGGCGTAGTACTTGGCCGCCTGCTCCGAGCCCACGGGCAGGTAGCAGACCAGCACGTCGGCACCGGTCTCCTTGAGCGTGGCGACGACGTCCGCTGGCTCCTCGTCAGACTCCACGATGGTCTCGCGGTAGTACTTGCCGAGGCCGTCCAGGGTGTGGCCGCGCTGCACGGTGACGCCGGTGGGCGGCACGTCGCAGATCTTGATGGTGTTGTTCTCGCTGGCCGTGATCGCGTGGGCGAGGTCCTGGCCGACCTTCTTGGCGTCCACGTCGAAAGCGGCGACCCACTCGATGTCCGACACGTGGTACGGACCGAACTGCACGTGCATGAGGCCAGGCACGTTTGTGTCGGGCGTCGCGTCCTTGTAGTACTCAACGCCTTGGACGAGCGACGAGGCGCAGTTGCCGACGCCGACGATGGCTACCCGCAGGTTCCCCATCTCTACCTTCTCTCCTGTTGCGCCGGACGACGGCGGCCGCCGCCGGATTCTTCGTTGGCGATGAGCTCGGTGAGCCACCGCACTTCCCGTTCCACACCTTCGAGGCCGTGCTGCTGCAGGGCCGTGGTGTAGTCATCGAGGCGCTCCCGCTGGCGCGCCGTGGCGCTGCGCATCGAGGCGCGGCGCTCTTCCAGTCGGCTTCGCCGGCCCTGCAGGATGCGCAGGCGGGCGTCGGCCGTGGTGCGGGAGAAGAAGGACATGTGGACGTTGAACGACTCGTCCTCCCAAGCGTCGGGGCCGGACTCGTCGAGGAGCTGTTGCAGGTGCTCCTTGCCGTCGGCCGTGAGCTTGTAGACGATTCGCGCGCGACGGTTGCTGAGTGCCGGGGCCCCTGCGTCGGCGGGGCCGTCCTCGGCGATCCATCCCTTGGCCAGCATGTTCTTGAGCGCTGGGTAGAGGGAGCCGTACGAGATCGCGCGGAAGGTGCCGAGCATGGAGTTGAGCCGCTTGCGCAGCTCATAGCCGTGTTGTGGGCCCTCGTTGAGCAGGCCGAGCACGGCGAGCTCGACCACGTCGTTGCGACGCGCCATGCTGCCTCCTTCTGTTGGTGCTTCCCGGCCGGAGCCGTCGGTGTCCGGGAGCCACCGCGCCGCACGGTCGAGCGACACTGTCCGTGGTCTCCGGGATACTCAACGATATATCGAATCGATATGTTCCAACGATACCTCTAGGCGTGTCGCGAGTAAACCGGTGGCACCCGTTGCGGCTATGTGCCGCTGGTCACACCGGCGTAGGCTGGGTCGATGCCGGCGCCGCGCTCCACCAACCCCCGGGGGTCCCGTCTGGGACCCACGGGATCCCCGGCGCCCGCCCGCCGGCGCGACCCCGCCGAGACGGAGGATGTGGCCGACCCGCGGCGGCCGCGCCACATCGTCGACCACGCCATCTCGCGGCAGCGGGCGCTGAGCGCGGCGGTGCTGGCGGCGACCGGGTCAAGCGATGCGCTGGACCCGCACCCCGACCTGCTGCGGGCTGCCAAGCACCACGGCCGTCCTGCGGGGCGGCCGTGCCCCTGGTGCCGGGGCGAGGGGCTGGTGCTGCTGCGCTATGTGTATTCCGACGAGCTCGGGCCCTACAGCGGCCGGATCAAGACCGAGGCGGAACTGGACGAGATGGCGCCGCAGTACGGCTTCCTGGACGTCTACCTCGTGGAGGTGTGCCCGGACTGCCGTTGGAACCACCTGCTGCGCACGTACGTCCTGGGCGACGGCCACCAGCGCCGGCCGCATCGTCGCCCGCCGGACCTGCTCGACTGATCGGCGATGGACCCCACCCCAGACGCCCGGCCTCGGCGCCGCGTGGACTATCCGCGCGCTGCGCGCTCAGGGGTCTGGCGCTGGGTGCCGTCGTGGCGGCAGGCGGCGGCAGCCCTGGGACTGGTCGTCCTCGCGGCCGTCGGGGCGGTGCTGATTGCCATCGCCGTCGTCCGGGTGCCGCAGCCCAACGACATCGCGCTGGCGCAGACCACCACGCTGTACTGGAACGACGGCACCACCGTCCTCGGCCGGATCGGCGCGGCCAACCGCACCAGCGTGGCCTTGGACCAGGTGCCCGAACAGGTGCAGCAGGCGGTCCTGGCGGCCGAGGACCGCGAGTTCTACGACCACACTGGGTTCTCGCCGGTGGGGATCGTGCGGGCGGTGTGGCACAACGTGAGCGACGGCGGCGATACCCAGGGCGGGTCGACGATCACCCAGCAGTACGCCAAGAACGCCTTCCTGACCCAGGATCAGACGTTCTCACGAAAGCTGCGCGAGTTGATCCTCTCGGTCAAGCTGGAGCTGACGACTTCCAAAGCCCAGATCCTGGCCGACTATCTGAACACCGTGTACTACGGCCGCGGCGCCTACGGCATCGAGGCGGCCGCGCAGGCCTACTTCGGCGTCCCCGCCGCCGATTTGAGCGTGGAGCAGGGGGCGGTGCTGGCTGCTCTGTTGCAGTCGCCGAGCGCGCTGTCGCCGGAGAACAACCCCCAGGCACTGCGCGCCCGGTGGGCCTACATCTTGGACGGGATGGTCGACGAGGGCTGGCTCACCGCCGATGCCCGCACGGCCATGCGGTTCCCGGAGGTTGCCGACTTCCAGCCCCCCACGGACTACACCAAAGGCTCCGACGGCTACCTGTTCGCCGCCGCTCAGCAGCAGCTGCTCTCGATGGGCTACTCCGGCGACAGCCTCAACTCGGCCGGTTTGAACGTGGTGACGACCTTCGACCGTCGGGTCCAGGCGGCGGCCGTGACCGCCGTCGACGCGGCACCGCCGGCCTACCGCTCGAACGGCGTACGGATCGGGCTGGCGGCGGTGGATCCGCACTCGGGTGCCGTGCCAGCCCTGTACGGCGGTCCGGACTACCAGCTGAACCGGACCAGCGCCGCCTCGGAACTACGGGGTCTGGGGGGCTCGAGCTTCCTGCCCTTCGGCCTGGCGGCCGGGTTGAACCAAGGGCTCACCCTGGACTCTGATTACAGCGGCGCCTCGCCGGTGACCGTCGACGGCGCAACGGTGGCCAACGCCGGCGGTGAGTCCTACGGCAAGGTGACCCTGCTGTACGCCACGGTGCATTCGCTGCAGACGCCGTATGTGCAGATGAACGACCAGATCGGGGCTGCCGCGACCAGGGACGCCGCGGTCTCTGCCGGGATTCCGGCAGGCACCCCGGGGTTGAACGACGAGGTCACCAACGTGATCGGCGAGGCGGCTCCCACGGCGCTGGAGGCGGCCGGCGCCTACGGGACTTTCGCAGCTCGCGGCGAGCGGGTCCGACCCTCGGTGATCCAACAGGTCCGGGAACCGTCCGGCGATGTGACCTTCCGGCTGAGCCCCGCGACCGAGCGCGCGTTCGATGCCGACGTCGCGGACCGCGTGACGGCTGCGCTGCGGCGCGTCGTGACCTACGGGGACGGCGCCGCGGCCAACACCGGTGCGCAGCCGCTGGCGGGCAAGACCGGGGTGAGCACCGGGCTGCTGTCGGAGTGGTTCGTCGGCTACGCGCCGCAGCTGGCGGCCGCGGTGATGGTGGTGCGGCAGGACTCGGCCGGCAATCCCATCACGCTGTCGGGGGTGGGGGGTGCCAACGAGCTCAACGGCGCGGAGGTGCCGGCCCGCATCTTCGGGGATTTCATGGGGGACGCGCTTGCGGGCGGGCCGGTCGAGCCGTTCGCCGAGTTGTCCGTCAGGTAGCGGCCGCGCTGTCGGGACCCCGGACTGACTGCGGCTCTGGGGCCGAACCCGGCACTGGGCGTGCGGGGCCGATCCGGAGTCGTCGCCGGTCCGGTGCGCCGTCCAGCACTCCGCCGCCCGGATCCGAGCCGCTGGCGGACCCGCCGGGCCGCAGCGGATCGCGGTCGGGCCACCAGCTGATCCAGAGCAGCACCCCACAGAAGGCAGCGGTCGCTATCACGTGCACCCAGATGGCCACGGCGTACCACCCGGCAGGCAGGCCCTTGCCCGGTTGCTCCAGCCCCGCCAGGTAGAGCCAGATGGCCGCGAAGTAGACCAGCTCGCCGGCCTGCCATGCAGCCAGGTAGCGCACGCGCGGCAGCGCCAGCACCGCCAGCGGCACCAGCCAGATCACGTACTGCGGCGAATACACCTTGTTGGTCAGGGCGAACGCCGCCAGCACGCAGAAGAGCATGGGCGCCAGGCGCGGCCGCTGCGGTGCGGCCAGCATGACGAAGGCCAGCACCAGGCACAGCAGCCCGAAGGCGAGCAGCCCCACCAGGTTGAGCGCTCCGGCGGGAATCGTGAACCCGGCCAGCGACAGCGCCAGCCAGGGCGAGCCGAAGTCCTGTCCGCGCTCGGAGCTGAAGGTGTAGAAGTTCGCCCAGCCCTCGAAGTTGACGACCATCACCGGCACGTTGGCCACCACCCACGCCATCGCCGCCCCGGCCACGAAGCGGCCGAACGAGCTCATCCGGCCCGCGCGGAAACACAGGATCAGCAGGGGCCCGAGCAGGATCAGGGGGTAGAACTTGGCCGCTATGGCCAGGCCCATGGCGACCCCGGCCCAGAAGACGATCCGCCGCGCCCAGAGCAGCAGCGCCACCGCCACCAGCGCCACCGGGAGCAGGTCCCAGTTGATCGTGGAGGTCAGCAGCAGGGCTGGTGCACAAGCCACCAACACTCCGTCCCACGGGCGCCGCCCCGCCGTCAGCGCCGTTGCCCAGACGGTCACGACGAGGAGCGCCCCGATGAGGACCACGTTCGCCGCGTAGAAGCCGATGGCGCCGCCGCCGAAGAGCGGCGTCAGCCAGGCCGCCAGCTGGGCCATCGCCCCGGTCAGGACGGGGTACTCGAACGGGTGCAGGTCCGGGGCGCTGTCGAGGTACGGCAGGTAGCCGTCCGCGAAGCCGCGCAGGTGGTAGAGCACCGGGATGTCCGAGTAGCACATGTGGGTGTAGCGGCTGATCCCGGCGAACCCGCTGGACACGCAGGGCATCCGCGCCAGCACAGCCAGCGAGTAGCCGACGACGGCGACGAGGACGGCCACGCGCACGGGGCCCCACCAGGAGTACCCCTGGCGCCCTCGGTCGCCCACCGGGCCGCCGATCACAGTGGACGCGGCTGCCACGTCGGGGTCGTCGTGGGTGGGCTGTACCGGCTGCTGCTCAGATGGCGGCGAGGCCGCATCGGGCGGCAAGGTCAGGTCAGTCGAGGCCGAGGACACAGTCGAACGATGCCAGGTCGAGGTTGGTGCGGCACAGCCACTGGTCGCCGACCGCGGGAAGGCGCTGCCCCGCCGCCATGGCCTCGCGCACCTCGTCGTCGCTCAGCCACACCATCGAGGCCGTCCGCCCGGGTGGCTCGGCGAACCAGCGCGTCCGGTCTGCCCACACGTAGGGCGAGCGCAGCTTCCCAATCGCGCCCATGGCGCCGGACTTGGCCGCATGCGCCCGCTGCCGCAGTGAGGCCGCCCCGGCCGGCCCGGTGACGCCGACGCCGTGGCAGGCCCCGCCCCCGACCACGACCAGGTAGCCCTCCCGCGGGGTCCGGCGTTGGCCGTCGCCGATGTCGAGGCCGCGGCCGACCCGCTGAACCGACAGCACGGTCCCGAAAGCCTGCAGCGCCTGCGGCTCGCCCGCCCACAGCTGATCGCCGCGCAGCACCTTCAGCGGCACCATCTGCAGCGCCGTGTGCAGGTCTGCCAACTCGTCGTCGCCCAGCTCGGTCACCCACATGGTGGCCGCACCTGCGCCCAGATCCGCGCCCGCCTGCTCGACGGCGGCCAGTGCCCGGATCCAGATCACCGTCCAGCCCCAGGTCTCGCGGACGCGGTTGGTGGCGCCGGCCGGCGGCCCACCGGTGGCGGACTCGCTGAACGTCGTCACCTGGGGGCTGCCGGGTTGACGGCTGGGCAGGTCAAGCACGGCGCCGCGGACAGCCAGCCGACCTGAGCGCAGGGCGGCGCGGATGGTGTCGTCGGCGAGCAGGGCGTCCAGGTCGGGCTCGCGCAGACCCGGTCCGTGCATGGACGTGCAGCCCTGCAGGACGACGGGCAACGGCTGCTCGGTGGTCGCGGCGGCGCGGTGCAGCGCCTCGGTGGATGCGATCGTGCGGATGATCCGGCCGCCGGGGAGCGCGTCGAGCTCCGCCCACACCCGCGTGGCCACGGCGTCGCGGTGGTCCCAGGGCTGGCGCACCAGGATGTCGCCCGCGAAGTGCGGCGCCAGCGCAACTGCGTCGAAGGGCCCTGGGACGGCGATCGTCGCCACCCCCAGCGCCTGAGCCTCCCGCGCCAGCCGCGGTGCACCCAGTCCCAGGCCGCTGCCCTCGATCACCGGCACCAGCCCCGAGTCCGAGCCTGAGCCGGGATGCCCGTCCGCATCCGGCACGAGCACGCGCTGCACGCGCTCCACCTCGGAAGCGATGCTGCTGCGCCACAGCTCGGCGTCGACGTGCAGCGAGTAGGTCACGCGGCAAAGGATAGGTCGGGGGTTGTGGGTTCAGCGGTAGCGCTCGCGCAGGAGTGCGATGTCGGCCCGTACCGCCTCGGCCGGCGTCTCGAAGATCACGGCCGGAGCGCCGGCGGCCACGATGGTCGCGAGCAGCACGTCCACGCCGATCGTCCCCGCGCCGATGCTCGCATGGCGGTCCTGGCCGGACCCTCGGTCGCCCCGGGAGTCGTTGGCGTGCACGAGGTCGATGCGACCGGTGATCGCCCGCACGATGTCCACGGCCTCGGGCAGCGGCATGCCGCCCGCCCACGCGTGGCAGGTGTCCAGGCAGAATCCGGGATCGTACTCGCCGATCGCCTCCCACAGCCGCTCCAGCGCCTCGGGGTGGCGGGCCATCGCATGGTTGCCGCCGGCGGTGTTCTCGATGAGCACCGGGCATGCGCGGTCGAGCCCTTCGAAGGCCTTGCGCCAGTTGTCGAAGCCCACGGCGTCGTCAGTGTCGCCGGTGACGTGGCCGCCGTGGACGATGACGCCGGACGCGCCGACCTCGGCCGCCAGCGCCACGGTGGCGTTGAGCAGCTTGCGGCTCGGGATGCGGATCCTGTTGTTCGGCGAAGCCACGTTGATCAGGTAGGGAGCGTGGACGTAGATCAGGACCCCGGCCTCCCGCGCAGCCTCCCGCAGGGCCGGCGCTCCGCCCGGCGAGACCACGTAGGGCGCCTTCCAGCTCTGCGGATCGCCCAGGAAGATCTGCACGGCGTCGAGGCCGAGCGCCCTGGCTGCGCCGATCGGGTCGGCCGGGTCGACATGCGCCCCGATGGCGGGCGCCCCTGGAACATGGGGTGCTCGGGCGGGGTTCCTGCCGGCGGCCGCGGTCGTTGCGTCATCGGCGCTGCTGCTCATGGTCGTCACCCTAGCCTCGGGTCTCGGATCGACGGCCAGGTACGATGCCCGTCGGTAAGCATGCCGTCGGCAGCTCACCGGCACATCGACCTCCTGCCGCGGAGAGACCGTGGCCGATTAGTCCGAAGGAGGTGGTCGCATCGTGCGTCGTTACGAAATCGGCGTGATCCTCGACCCGGAGCTGGAGGAGCGCACTGTCGCCCCCAGTCTGGAGACCTACCTGAACGTCGTCCGCTCCGAGGGCGGCTCGGTGGACAAGGTGGACATCTGGGGCCGCAAGCGCCTCGCCTACGACATCGCCCGCAAGTCCGAGGGCATCTACGCCTTCATGTACGTGACCGCCACTCCCGAGGCTGTGGCTGAGCTGGACCGGCAGTTGACGCTGAACGAGTCGGTGCTGCGCACCAAGGTCATGCGGACGGACGCCTGATCGCATGGCTGGCGAGACGAACATCACGATCATCGGCAACCTCGTGGACGACCCTGAGCTGCGCTTCACCGGCAGCGGTGTGGCGGTGGCGAACTTCCGCGTCGCCTCCACGCCGCGGACCTTCGACCGGCAGGCCAACGAGTGGAAGGACGGCGAGTCGCTGTTCCTGTCCTGCTCGGTGTGGCGGCAGTACGCCGAGAATGTCGCCGAGTCCCTGACCAAGGGCACCCGCGTCATCGTCACCGGGCGGCTCAAGCAGCGCTCCTACGAGACCCAGAACGGCGAGCGGCGCACCGTGTTCGAGATCGAGGTCGACGAGGTCGGCCCGGCGCTGCGCAGCGCGACCGCCAAAGTCACGCGGATCCAGCGCGAGGGCGGATTCGGCGGCGGTAACTCCGGTGGCGGCGGCAACTACGGTGGGGGGAACTCCGGCGGTGGCGGCGGCTACGGCAGCAGCAGCGGCGGCGGCGGCCAGGACCCCTGGGGTAGTGGCGGTGGCAGCGGCGGCGGCGGCGGCAACGCCGGCGGGTGGAGCAACCCCGGCGACGACGCGCCCCCCTTCTAGGGCGCACCGCGATGAGCGTCCGCCGACGTGTGGACGCTCACCTTGGATCGCAACCTCAGGATCCACCTCCCTCAGACGTAGACATCGTGTAGCCAGAGACGAATTGGACTGACAACTATGGGCAAGCCCTCGCCGCGGAACAACGCCGCGAAAGACCTGAAGATCAAGAAGAAGGCCTGTGGATTCTGCAAGGACCAGGTCACACACATCGACTACAAGGACGCGAACCTGCTGCGCAAGTTCATCTCCGACCGCGGCAAGATCCGGGCGCGGCGGGTGACGGGCAACTGCACTCAGCACCAGCGGGACATCGCCATGGCGATCAAGAACTCCCGCGAGATGGCCCTGCTGCCGTACAGCACGGCCGGCCGGTAAGCGGAAGGGAATCGGCAGCATATGAAGCTCATCCTCACTCAGGACGTCTCCGGCCTCGGCGACTCGGGCGACGTCGTCACCGTCAAGGACGGCTACGCGCGCAACTACCTTGTCCCCCGCGGCCTGGCGATCGCCTGGTCGAAGGGCGCCGAGAAGCAGATCGACCAGATTCGCCGCGCGCGCTCCTCGCGCGAGATCCGCAGCCTCGACCATGCGAAAGAGGTGGCCGGCGAGCTGGAGGCGCTCGACGTCACGCTGGCGGCGCGGGCGCATGACGGCAAGCTGTTCGGCTCGATCACCGAGAAGGACGTGGCCGATGCGATCAGGGCTGCCGGTGGGCCGCTGATCGAGAAGCGCAGCATCGAGCTGCCCGGCGGGCACATCAAGGACGTCGGTTCGGTGCAGGCCCAGGTGCGGCTGCACCCGGACGTGACCGCCAAGGTCAGCGTCTCCGTGGTGGCCGCCTGACGCCCGGCGCAGCTGTCCCGGCGAGGGGCCGGACGATCGTCACGATCGTCCGGCCCCTCGCCGTTTTTCCCGGCCTTTGCGGGCCTTGCGCAAGGGTCAGGGGCGAACGTAAGTGAATCTTTGGGGATAACCCGACGCGCCCGCAGAGGAATCTCGGTCCCCACCATGTGGGAAGTGAAGTCCCTGGTCAGAGTTAGATCCTGAGGCGAATGTGCGCTATGTCCCCAGGAGTTGTCCACATCTTCTGCACGGCTTATCACGGGAATGGGCTGGTCCCGAGGCGCGTCGTCCACACCGTTGTCCACAACTGCGTCTCACATGGTGGACGGTTATCCCAGGAGTGGTTCCGGTCCGTCGCGCCGCCGCCCAGAATCGCCTCAGCACGTTGTGTCGGACCCGCCGGGTAGTCCTGGCTGCGGGTCGAACCAGCAACGGGAGTTACCAGCAGCACCAACTCCAGCACCACCAACTCCAGCAGCGGCAACGCCAGCAGAACTGAGCGAAGGGGACCGATGAGCGTCATCGATATGTCCGAGTCACCAGGGCACGGGGCGGCCTACGAGGCGCCTCCCAGCTCCGTGCCGTTGGACCGGGTCCCGCCCAACGATGCCCTGGCCGAGCAGTCGGTGCTCGGCGGCATGTTGATGAGCAAGGACGCCATCGCCGACGTGGTCGAGGTGCTGCGTACCGCCGACTTCTACCAGCCGGCACACCAGACGATCTTCGACGCGGTGCTGTCGCTCTACGGCGGCGGCGAGCCGGTGGACGCCGTCACCCTGGCCGCGGCTCTGCAGCGCGCCGGGGACCTGCAGCGCGTGGGCGGCGCGGCCTACCTGCACACGCTGACGGCGAAGGTCCCCACCGCCGCCAACGCCGGCTACTACGCCGAGATCGTGCAGGAGAAGGCCATTCTGCGCCGCCTGGTCGAGGCCGGCACACGCATCGCGCAGGCTGGCTACGCCGCGCAGGGCGACGTCGAGGCCATCGTCAACCGGGCGCAGGCCGAGGTCTTCGACGTCGTCAACGACCGGACCGCCGACGACTACCAGCCCCTCGGCACGCTCATGCATGGTGCCTTTGAGGAGCTCGAGTCGATCAGCCGTCGCGGCGGCGGCCTCGCCGGCGTTCCGACGGGCTACACCGACCTGGACGCCATGACCCACGGACTGCACCCGGGGCAGATGATCGTGGTGGCTGCGAGACCCGCCATGGGTAAGTCCACGGTCGGCCTGGACCTGGCCCGCTGCGCCAGCATCAAGCACAAGCTGACGAGCGCCATCTTCTCGCTCGAGATGAGCCGGAACGAGATCGTCATGCGCCTGCTGAGCGCCGAGGCAGGGATCTCGCTGCAGCACATGCGCGGCGGCACGATGTCCGAGTCCGACTGGCAGAAGCTGGCCGTGCAGATGGGTCGCCTGGCCGATGCGCCGATGTTCATCGACGACTCGCCCAACCTGTCGATGATGGAGATCCGCGCGAAGTGCCGTCGGCTCAAGCAGCAGCACGACCTCAAGCTGGTGGTCATCGACTACCTCCAGCTGATGTCCAGCGGTCGCAAGGTCGAGAGCCGCCAGCAGGAGGTCAGCGAGTTCTCGCGCTCGATGAAGCTGCTGGCCAAGGAGCTGGAGGTGCCGGTGGTGGCCATCAGCCAGCTCAACCGCGGGCCAGAGCAGCGCCAAGACAAGAAGCCGATGGTCTCGGACCTGCGCGAGTCCGGGTCGATCGAGCAGGACGCGGACATCGTGATCCTGCTGCACCGCGAGGACGTCTACGAGCCGGAGTCGCCGCGCGCCGGCGAGGCCGACTTCATCGTCGCCAAGCACCGCAACGGCGCGACAGGCGTCGTGCCAGTCGCGTTCCAGGGCCACTACAGCCGCTTCATCGACCTCGCCCGCGGTTAGCCCACAGGAGTTCCCGTGTCCGCCCCTTCAGCCTCATTCACGCCATAGGAGTCATCACCATGCGCAATCCGCAACGCCCGCCCTTCCGGGACACCATGCTGGGAGCACTGCTCATCCGTCCCACCCTCGATGGATGGGCGCTGTCCGGCGCCGCGGCGGTGGTGCTGACCCCGCCCCCTTCGCCGTCCGGGGTCGGGTTGGTGGGGGAAGGGCCGCTGTAGCCGCCACCTTGGCATGCGCACCCGCGGCATGATCGGATGAGGTCGTCGCCAAGCTGGAGGTCCTCATGAAGCTCGCCATCCTCGGTACCGGTGTCGTGGGTCGAACCCTGGCGGCCGGCTGGTCCGGTAGCGGCCACCAGGTGGTCATGGGCACCCGCGATCCGCAGGCCACCTCGGTCCGGCCCGTCGGGGAGGCGCCGGCCGCGCCCACCATCGGGGAGGTCATCAAGGCGCAGGGCATCGCGTTGCTGTCGCTGGCGGCGGCCGCTGCCGCTGCGGACGTCGTCGTCAACGCGACCAGCGGCGCCGCCAGCCTGTCGGCGCTGCGGGCGGCCGGCCCGGCCGCCCTGGACGGGAAAGTCGTGCTGGACGTCGCCAACCCACTGGACTTCAGCGCCGGGTTCCCGCCGACGCTCAGCGTCTGCAACGACGACTCGCTCGCGGAGCAGATCGCCCGGGAGCTCCCGGGCTCCTCGGTGGTCAAGTCCCTCAACACCGTCAACGCCGGGGTGATGGTGTCCCCGCCCCCGGGCGCCACGATGTTCGTGAGCGGCGATGACCCGGCGGCCAAGGCGGTCGTCGTCGACCTGCTGCGCGACCTGGGGTGGGCGAGCATCGTCGACCTGGGTTCACTCTCCGGCGCCCGCGGCCAGGAGATGTACCTGGCGCTGTGGGTGCGGACCATGACGGCTCTGGGCACCCCGGCCTTCACGATGGCCATCGCGATGCCCGATGGCACTGCGGCGGTCACCCCGGCCGGTCCCGCCTCCGACCCCACCACCCGCGACTGACCGGGAGCCAGCGGTGACGACCATCGACAGCGCGCGCCTGACCGAGCTGCTCGCGCGTGAGCGCAGCAACCACGCCCAGCGGAACCCGGCGAGTCGTGCGCTGTACGACCGCGCCGACCACCTCTTCGGACGCGTGCCGATGACCTGGATGAACAAGTGGTCCGGCGGGTTCCCGCTCTACCTGGCCGGCGCCGGGGGCAACCGGATCACCGACGTGGATGGCCACACCTATGTTGATTTCTCGCTGGGCGACACCGCGGCGATGGCCGGCCATTCGCCGGCGCCGACGGTGGCGGCCCTGGCCCGCCGGGCGGGCGAGCTCGGCGGCATCACCACCATGCTGCCGACCGAGGACGCCGAGTGGGTGGGCGCCGAGCTGACGCGGCGGTTCCGCCTTCCCAAGTGGTCCTTCACGCTCAGCGCCACCGATGCCAACCGGTGGGCGCTCCGGCTAGCCCGGCTGGTGACCGGGCGGCCGAAGGTCCTGGCGTTCTCGTACGGGTACCACGGCACGGTTGACGAGACCTTCGCCGTGCTTGACCCCGCCACGGGCCAGACCCTTGATCGCCCCGGCAGCGTGGGACCCCAGGTGGGGGTGTCGGCCACCACCCGAGCGGCGGAGTTCAACGACCTGGACTCGGTCGAGCGGGCGCTGGCGCACGGGGATGTCGCCGTGCTCATCACCGAGCCGGCCCTGACGAACATCGGCATCGTGCTGCCCGAGCCGGGCTTCCTGGCCGGTTTGCGCGAGTTGTGCACGCAATACGGAGCGCTGCTGCTCATCGATGAGACGCACACGTTCAGCGCCGGACCCGGTGGCTGCACGGCGGCCTGGGACCTGCAGCCGGACATCTTCGTGATCGGCAAGTCCATCGGCGGCGGCGTGCCTTCCGGCGCCTATGGCATCACCGAAGCCCTGGCAGAAGCCGTGTTGCGATCAGACGATGCGGACATCGTGGACGTCGGCGGCGTTGGCGGCACGCTGGCGGGCAACGCCCTGAGCACTGCGGCGATGCGCGCGACGCTGGGTGAGGTGCTGACCGACGATGCGTTCGGCCCCATGATCGACCTGGGCGGCCGCTTCGCCGAGGGCACGCGCCGGGTCATCGATAGCTACGGCGTGAACTGGTCGGTCAGCCAGCTCGGAGCTCGCGCGGAGTACCGTTTCGCCGCACCAGCGCCGCGCACCGGGACCCAGGCAGCGGCGGCCGGGGACGCTGAGCTGGAGGAGTTCCTGCACCTGTACACCAGCAACCGCGATGTGCTCATCACCCCTTTCCACAACATGGCCCTGATGAGCCCGGCGACCAGCGCCCAGGATGTCGACCGGCACACCGAGTTGTTCGATGCGGCGGTCGCCGAGCTGGTCGGCCGCTAGGTCCGCAGCAGCGCGATCACCGTGACATCGTCGCGGCGCAGTTCGGGAGCGGCGGCCCGGGCGCGGTCCAGCAGGCCCGCCGCCAGGTACTGCGCCCGCTCCGCCGGGGCGTCATCGGCGCTCTCGTGCAGCAGTTGCGCCGACCATGCCGCGATCGGTTCCCAGCCGAGCTCCAAGCCGCCGGCGCCGCGCGCCTCGACCAGGCCGTCGGTGAACAGGACGACGGCCTCGCCGGGCGCCACGTCGATCGTGGTCTGCGTCCAGGTCCCACCCAGCATGCTCACGATCGGACCGGTGGGGGCGAGCTGTGCCGCAGCAACGTCGGCGGCAGGCGCTGCCTCCCCTCTCACCACGAGGGGCGGGCAGTGCCCCGCGTTGACGTAGCTCAGCCCGTCTGGCGCTGCGATGAGCACGACACACGACACGAAGCAGCCGGGTTCATCTGCGAGGCCTGCGACTGCGGTCGCCAGGGCTTCAGTCGGCTCGTGGCCCGAGGTCAGCGACGCGACCAGGGCGGCCTTGAACCGCGCGGCCACCGCGCCGGCGCGCAGGTCGTGCCCGCTGGCGTCGCCGAGTACCAGCAGCGGCGGTCGGCCCGCGCTGGCGGGCACCACACCCCACCAGTCCCCGCTGAGCACTCCGGCGGCGGTCACAGCCGCGACGCCAGCGGCGAAGCCCGGTAGCTGGATGTCGGCAGGAACCCCCTGCAGGTAGGAGCCGAGCGCCGCAACCAGCGGCCGTTCGTCGACCAGGGCCTCATTGGCCTGCGCTGCCACGTCGATCTGGCCGACCAGATGCTGGCGCAGCCGTTCGGCGTCGCGCGCGACGGCGGCGATCTCGGGCGGCCCGTGCGGCACCAGGGGCGTTGCCGTGTCGTTCTCGCCGGCCAGGTGACGCAACTGGCCGCCCAAGTCGGCCAGTGGACGGAGGACCCGTTGCTGCAGCAATGCGTAGCCGCCCACTGCCAGGGCGCCGACCGCCAGGGCGGTGACGACGAGCGCCCAGGTGAGCCGGCGATTGGCGGCGGTGACCACGGCGGTGTCAGCTGCGATGAGCCGGCCGATCTCGTACTGGATGAGGCGCAGGTCCGTGCGGAGCTTGCCGAAGGCATAGCGCTCCGGCCCGCCCGCCGGTGTGGTCAGCCGATCCACTGTCGCCGCGTCGCCGCTCTGCACTGCCGCAACCAGGGGCGCCGCGGCGTCTGCCAGCCATGACTCCCGTTCCGCCACGGCCTGCTCGTAGAGCGGGCGCAAGCGTTCGAGGCCGCCGTCGGCGATGCCGGCCCCGATGCGGTCCAGGGCGCGGCCGCTGTAGGACCGGCCGAGCACGAAGGGCGCCAGCGTGCTGCGGTCCCCGTCACGGGCGCATGCGAGCAGGCTGCGCTCCATGTCGGCGCTGGACACCAGCGCCTCTGCGACTGCGTCCTGTGCTGGCTGCAGTTGCTCGGTCATGCGCGCCCGCGCCGCCGCCACGTCGCGAAAGCTGATCGCCACCCCCAGCGCAAGCGCCAGGTAGAGCAAGGCGACGGTGACGACGACGAGCCGTCCGGTGGCTCGTAGCGTCACGTAAGTCACTCTAGGCTTCGGCGGCCGCCGATGGGTTCGTTGTCGCGCGGCCACCCCGGGATCGGCCGCTCGGCGCCCGATAGGGACTTTAGTCCCGAACAAAAGGGGCCGAAATACCCCCAGAGCCGGGTCTTTTTCCGTGAACAGAAGGACCCAAGTACCGCCAACATAGGGCTATGAATGGTCTCGATCTGGTCGCTCTCGACCCGCTCATGCTGTCCCGCTGGCAGTTCGGCATCACGACCGTCTACCACTTCCTCTTCGTGCCCATCACGATCGGCACAGCGTTCCTGGTGGCCGGAATGCAGACGGCCTGGGTGCGGACCGGCAAGGACAAGTACCTCAAAGCCACGAAGTTCTTCGGGAAGCTCTTCCTCATCAACTTCGCCATGGGGGTTGTCACCGGCATCGTGCAGGAGTTCCAGTTCGGGATGAACTGGTCGGACTACTCGCGCTTCGTCGGGGACGTGTTCGGGGCGCCGCTGGCCGTCGAGGGTCTCCTCGCCTTCTTCCTGGAGTCGACCTTCCTCGGCCTGTGGATCTTCGGTTGGGACCGCCTGCCGAAGAAGGTACACCTCGCCACCATCTGGCTGGCCGCCATCGGCACGGTGCTGTCGGCCTACTTCATCCTGGCCGCCAACTCGTTCATGCAGCACCCGGTGGGCTATGAGTTCAACCCGGCGACCAACCGCGCCGAGATGACGGACTTCGGTCAGCTGCTGTTCCAGAACACGACGCTGGTCACCTTCGGACACGTCATCACCTCTTGTTTCTTGGCCTCCGGGGCGTTCGTCGCCGGCGTCTCGGCGTACTTGCTGCTCAAGGGCAAGAGCACCGACATGGCGCGCAGCACGATGAAGCTGGGCATGATCACCACGGTCGTGGCGTTCCTGCTGGTGGGCTGGACGGGCGACTCGCAGGCGGTGCTGATGTTCAAGCAGCAGCCGATGAAGATGGCGAGCGCCGAGGCGCTGTACGAGACCTCGGCCCCCGCTCCGTTCTCGATCTTCACCATCGGCACGCTCGACGGCTCCGAGCCGCTGTTCAGCATCGACATCCCCCACGGCCTGTCGCTGCTGGCAACCCACACCCTCAACGGCGAGGTGCCCGGGATCAACAACCTGCAGGAGCAGTACCAGCAGACCTACGGCCCGGGCGACTACAAGCCCAACATCCCGGTGGCCTACTGGGGCTTCCGGATCATGATCGGTCTGGGCGGCCTGGCGTTCCTGTTCGCCATCTACGCGCTCTGGGCGACGCGCAAGGGCCGGATGCCCAAGGGCAAGTGGTTCAAGTGGGCGGCGATCGCCATGCCGTTCGCGGCGATCTTCGGCATCAGCGCCGGCTGGATCTTCACCGAGATGGGCCGCCAGCCGTGGGTGGTGTTCGGTCTGATGCAGACGCAGTCGGGGGTCTCGCCAGGAATCTCGACCGGGCAGGTGATCACGACCGTCACGGTCTTCACGCTGCTCTACGCGATCCTGGCGATCATCGAGATCGGCCTGATGATCCGCGCGATCAAGATCGGGCCGCCGGAGGAGGTCGCCGCCGATCCCTACGACATCGACAGCGACGCCAAGCAGCTGTCGGTCACCTACTAGGCCGCCGCGCAGAGACCAGGGAAAAGGATCATGGAACTGACAACCGTCTGGATCATTCTGATCGCGGTCCTGTGGAGCGGGTACTTCGTGCTCGAGGGCTTCGACTTCGGCGTGGGCATGCTGCTGCCCATCGTGGCCAAGGACGAGGCCGAGCGCCGCGCCGTCATCACCACGCTGGGTCCCGTCTGGGACGGCAACGAGGTCTGGCTGCTGGTGGCGGGAGGGGCCACCTTCGCGGCGTTCCCGGAGTGGTACGCCACGCTGTTCAGCGGTTTCTACCTGCCGCTGTTCCTCATCCTCATCGCGCTGATCGTCCGGGGCGTCGCCTTCGAGTACCGCAGCAAGCGCTCGTCGATGAAGTGGCGGAAGAACTGGGACATCGCGATCGTGGTCGCCTCGTTCATCCCCTCGCTGCTGTGGGGCGTGGCCTTCGCCAACATCGTCCGCGGCGTGCCGCTCATCCCCAACCCGGCCGGCGGCATCCTGTACGACGGCGGATTCTTCAACCTCCTCAACCCCTATGCGCTGGTGGGGGGCCTGACCACGCTCACGCTTTTCCTGACCCACGGCGCGGTGTTCCTGGCGCTCAAGACCGGCTCGCCCATCCGGGAGCGCGCCCAGCAGTTCGCCATCAAGTCCGGCATCGTGGCCGCGGTGCTGGCAGTGGTCTTCCTGGTGTGGACCCAGCTGGCCTACTCGGACAAGACCTGGACCTGGGCGCTCGTCGCCGTGGGCGCCCTTGCCTGGGTGGCGGCGATCTGGTTCAACCTGCAGAGGAAGGAGGGCCTGGCGTTCACCTTCTCGGCGGTGACCCTGGTGGGAGCCGTGACGTTCCTGTTCTGCGTCCTCTACCCGTACGTGATGCCGAACATCGACGGGCGCACCCCGGAGAACTCGCTGACCATCACAAACGCGTCGTCGACCCCCTACACGCTGAAGATCATGACGATCGTGGCGATCATCTTCGTCCCGGTCGTGCTGGCCTACCAGGCCTGGACGTACTGGGTGTTCCGCAAGCGGGTGTCGCCGTCGGACATCGCCAACCCGCACGAGGGCACCCTGGACTACCCGGACGAGGCTGAGGCGGCAAAGGCGGCGGCGACCGCCGGCAAGTAGGGGATCCGCGCCTACCATCGGTCGGGTGGCGCGGCGTTCCTCATCCCCGGCGGCAGGTGTGATGGGCTCACGGGTGGTCCGCGCGGCTGCGGACGTGGTTGTCCTGGGGTCCGTCACGTTGCTGGCCCTCGCGCGACTCGCGGGCACCCTGTCCGGCGGCCGCCAGGACTCCCCGCTCGGCACCCGGGCGGCGTTCCTGTCGGTGGGGCTGGCCGTCTTGGTCGCCGGGCTCGTCACCGGCTGGAAGCGGCGCACGCGGCCAATGCCGTTCGCCGTGGTCTGCGTGTTGGCGGCGAGTTTGGACATCCTCACTCGCGGATCACAGATCGCAGCCACCACCGCGGCCCTGGTCCTGCTGCCGCTGGCCGTCTTCGCCGTAGCGGCGTACGAAAACCGACCTGCGCTGCGCCGAGGTGTCATCGCGGCTGCGCTGGTCCTCGGTTTCGTGCTGCCCATCTTGGCAGGCACCGGGTTCCTGCTGGCTGCGCTGATGCTGGCCACGCTCTCGGCAGGAGCCGCGTGGGGTTACGGGGTGCGCAAGCAGCGGGAGTACGTGGCGGAACTCGTGGCGCGGACGCGGATCGCGGAGCGCGAGCGAGAGTTGATCGCTGAGCGGGCCGCCCAACGCGAACGCACGCGGATTGCCGGTGACATCCATGACGTGGTCTCGCACTCGCTGGCGGTGGTCTCGGTGCAGGCCGCCGGTGCGGAGCGGGTCTTCGACAGTGATCCGCAAATGGCCCGGGAGGCGCTCGGCACCATCGCCGCGACCTCTCGGGACGCCTTGGCGCAGATGCGCTCCCTCGTGTCGATCCTTCGCGAGGGCCCGGACATCGGCATTCCTGATGCGGTAGGCAGCGGGGGCTACCTGGCACAGCAGGGTCTCGGCGGTATCGACGAACTCGTCGCGGCCATGGGAACCGTGGCCGACCGCGTGCAGCTGCAACGGCGTGGCGAGGTCTACGAGCTTGACGCCGGACGAGATGTCGCAGCGTTCCGGTTCGTGCAGGAGGCGCTGACGAACGCTGTCAAGCACGGCAGCGCCAACGCGCCCATCGTCGTGCTGCTTCGCTACCAGCCCGACTGCCTGTTGCTCAGCGTCACGAGCGCTGACGCCGAAGCCGGGGTTTCCGAGCGCGACCAGGGTCCTGGTGGCTTCGGCATCGACGGGCTGCGGCAACGCCTGGCGGTCTACGGTGGCAGCGTGCAGATCGTCGATGCGCCCGGGCAGTTCACGATCTCTGCCACGCTGCCGCGCAGCAGCGGTCCCGCTGCCAGCCGTTGGACGCTGCGGTGAGTATCCGGGTGCTGTTGGCCGACGATCAGCCGCTCGTACGCGCGGGTGTGCGGATGATCCTCAGCACCGAGGCGGATGTCGAGGTTGTGGGGGAGGCCGATGACGGCGCCACGGCGATCCAGGCGGTTCGTCACCTGCGGCCTGATGTGGTGCTCATGGACCTGCGCATGCCGGGTACGGACGGCATCGCGGCTACCCGGGCGATCACTTCAGCTACCAGCACGCGAGTAGTGGTGCTCACGACTTTCGACACCGATGGCAACGTCGAGTCGGCGTTGCGGGCGGGTGCGTCGGGGTTCCTGACCAAGGACGTTCCGCCGGAGGAGCTGGTGGCCGCGATCCGCCACATCGCCGCTGGTGACGCGGTGGTGTCGCCGGCGGCGCTGCGGCGGTTGCTGCAGAAGACCGGCCTGGGCACTGGCGTGCCCGGGAGTAGTGGGGATGCGTCCCCGGCCGCCGCTGCGGCGGCCCGGGCAGAAGGTGCTTCCGGCCGGCGAGATAGCGCCGATGCGCGGCGACAGGCGGCCCAGCAGGTGGCCCGGCTGACACAGCGCGAGCGGGAGGTCCTGGCCCTGGTCGCGGCGGGCCTGACCAATGCCGAGGTTGCGGAGGCCCTGGTCGTCGCCGAGTCGACGGCCAAGACGCATGTGTCGCGGATGATGCAGAAGCTCGGGGCGCGCGATCGGGTGCAGGCCGTGATCATCGCCTACGACGCAGGCCTGGTCGCCTGACCCGCGTTTGCGCCCCTTCGGGGCATCTGCGCCGCGTAGACAGGCCGCAAGCGACGGCAAGTGGCGCAAACCAACGCGGTACTGGAGGAGTACGTCCGCGGTGCCGGAGCCGTTCGCGACCCGACGCGAAGTCGCGACTGCGGGCTGACGACGACGTCCCGGACGCCGGGCAGTGTGGGGAGTGCCCGATCCCGTCCGGACTGAGGAGTAGTCGTGCACGCCGTCACCGACCCGTATGGCCAAGCCCCGTACGCCCCCGCGCCAGCCCCCGCCCACACGTCGCCACCGGCTGAAGTGGCCTGGGCCGTCATGGCTGAGTCCCTGACCAAGACCTATGCCAGTGGCGCCGCGACGGTGCGGGCCGTAGACGGCATCTCGCTCGGTCTGCAGGCGGGGGCGTTCACCGCGATCGTGGGCCGCAGCGGTTCCGGCAAGTCGACGCTGCTCCATCTGCTGGCGGGTCTGGACTCGGCGAGCTCAGGCAGAGTGCTGCTCGACGGCCTCGACCTCGGCCGCCTCGGTGACTCCCGCCTCACGCAGCTCCGCCGCGAGCGCATCGGCTTCGTCTTCCAGGCCTTCAACCTCATTCCGACGCTGTCGGCGGAGGAGAACATCCGGCTGCCGCTGGATCTAGCGGGACGTCGTCCCGATCCAGCGTGGTGGGACTACGTAATCGGCACGGTCGGCTTGGGCGACCGATTGTCGCATCGGCCCGCCCAGCTCTCCGGTGGGGAGCAGCAGCGCGTCGCGGTGGCGCGGGCCATGATCACCCGACCCAGTGTGGTGTTCGCCGACGAGCCGACCGGAAACCTGGACAGCTCCGCCAGCGGCGAGGTGCTGGCCCTGTTGCGCAACGCCACCAGCGCGGCCGCTCAGACGGTCGTCATCGTGACGCACGATCCCGGGGTGGCCACCTTGGCAGACCGGGTCGTGGTGCTCGCGGACGGCCGCATCCGCACCGAGCTCCCTGGCGGCGACTACACCGCCGTGGCGACAGCGATGCAGGAGGGCCGCTGACATGTCGGTGATGAATCGTGTGGCGCTGCGGACCGCTGCGCTGCACCGCATGCGCTACCTGCTCGGTGCCCTGGCCATCGCGACGTCTGTCGCTTACGTGGTCGGCTCGGGGATTCTGTCGGCAGTCGTCGGCCAGGCTGTGGGGGGCTCGAGCACGCCGCTGATGCTGCTGAAGCTGTTCGGGATTGTTGTGTTGGTCTCGGCGAGCTTGGTGGTCACGCTCTCTTTCGACGCCACCATGGGGGCCCGCACCCAGGAGCTCGCCCTCCTGCGGACGGTTGGGGCGGATCGCGGGCAGGTGTTGCGCAGCGTCGTTGCCGAAGGAGTCGCGGTGGGTGCGGTGTCTACCGCGGTCGGCGTAGGTGTTGGTACCGCGGCCGGACTCGGAACCGCGGCGCTGGTGATCCACGAGGCTCCAGCTCCGGTAGCGGTGATCGGAAGTGTCGTGGCCGGCCTGCTTATGGGTCCGGGCGTGACGCTGCTCGCCGTCACCGCGCCCGCCCTTGCGGCCGCCCGGATTCCACCGGTGGCCGCGCTGGGCTCACAGTGGGCGCAAGCCGTCCGCCGGGGCCATCCGGTGCGCCTGGCGGTGGGGGTGCTCGTGCTGGTCAGCGGCGTGGGCATGGCCGTGCTCGCGGTGGTTGGCCGGAGCCCGGTTGTCGTGATGCTCGCCGGCATGGTCGCCTTCGCCGGCTTCGTGCTGGTCGGGCCGTGGGCCAGCCCGTGGATCGCGGCCCGGCTGGCGGGGCGTCGTCGCGCTGTGCCGGGCACGCTCGCGGGCAGGGACATGCGCCGCCAGCCGCGGCGGGTGGCGCAGACGGTGCTGGCGATGGCCCTCGGGGTGGGTGTCACCTCCGGCGTGCTGACTGTCGTGTCCACCGGGGGCGAATTGTTCGATAGGCAGCTGCCGGTGCAGGCGATCTACGTGTTCGAGCCTGGCAGCTACGTCTCGCTCTGGGAAGATCTCGCAGCGGCCACGGGCATCGAGCCGCAGCTGCAGGACGCCGGGCTGATCTCGGTCACAGTGCCGGGCGGCGCCGAGGTGGGCACGGTGCTGCCGCAGGTGCAGAGCGCGCTCCAGACCCATCCGGACGCTCAGGTGATCACCCGGCAGGAGGCCAAGCAGTTGATGTTCGGGCCCATGCTCGGGGCCCTTGTCGCGACTGCGGCGATGGCGCTGATGACCCTGGTGCTCGGGCTGGTGGGGGTACTCAACACGGTCGTCCTGGGGGTGCACGAACGGCGGCGGGAGTTCGCCGTGCTGCGGGCAGTCGGGCTGGAGCGGGCGGACCTGCTGCGGCTTGTCCGTAGGGAGGGGAGCGTGCTGGCGGGCACCGGGGTGCTGCTCGGGTTGCTCTTCGGCGCCGGCGGGGCGGCCGCCGTGCTGTCCAGCGCCGGCTTCACGGCCGTGATGCCGTGGGGCTGGCTCGCGGCCCTGGCTGCGGCAGGGGTGATCGGGGCGGCCGCGCTGTCGGTCGTACCCGCCTATCGAGGCGCGCGTACCCCGCCGGTCGGGGCGTTCGCCGCGGTCTGACCGCCCGGTAGCGTGGGGGCGTGCCAGCCATCGACCCCCGCCTGCTGCGGTATGCCCGCAGCACTCGCTGGTTCCTCGTCGCCAGCGTCGTCATCGGCACCCTGACGGCGGTCCTGGTGATCATCCAGGCCTTCACGCTCGCGCGCATCATCGTGGGTGTCTTCACCGACGGCGGCGACCTGGCCAGCGTGATGCCGGCTGTGTGGGTGCTGGTGGGGGTCGTGCTCGGCCGAGTGGTGCTCAGCTACCTGGCCGAGCGCACCGCCAACGCCAGCGCAGCCAGGGCCAAGAGCGAGTTGCGCACGGCCCTGGTCGAGCACGTCATGGCACTCGGCCCGGTCTGGCTCGCCCGCCGGGGGGAGGGCGACCTGGCGACGCTCACCACACGTGGCATCGACGCCCTGGACGCCTACTTCGCGCGTTACCTGCCCACCCTGGTGCTCGCGGTGACGGTGCCGGTGCTGGGTGGCGTCGCCATCCTCACGCAGGATGTCCTGGCTGCGGTCATCGTCGCGCTGACGATCCCGCTCATCCCGATCTTCATGGTCCTCATCGGGCGCATGACCGAGTCGCGGATGGAGCGCCAGTGGCGCACCCTGGGTGTGCTCAGCGGTCACTTCCTGGACGTCGTGGCCGGGCTGCCCACCCTGGCTGTCTTCGGGCGCGCCAAAGCCCAGGCCGCCAGCATCCGGCGCATCGGCGATCAATATCGCGTTGCCACCTTGCGGGTGCTGCGGGTGTCGTTCCTGTCGTCGTTCGTGCTGGAGCTGCTGGCCACGCTGTCGGTGGCCATGATCGCCGTCTCGATCGGGTTGCGGCTGGTGGACGGGACGTTCACTTTGTATGCGGGGCTGGCCGTGCTCATCTTGGCTCCCGAGGTCTACCTGCCGCTGCGCATGGTCGGCGCCAACTTCCACGCCGCCGCCGAGGGCCTCGGCGCTGCCGAACAGGTCTTCGACGTCCTGGCCGTGCCGCTGCCGGGCCGCGGGACCAGCACCGACATCCCCGACCTCACACGCACGCCCATCGCCGCCGAGCACCTGAGCGTGGCCTACGAGGGACGCGACGCCCCCGCGCTGCATGACTTCTCGGTGCGCATCCAGCCGGGAGTCATCACCGCGATCGTCGGGCCGTCGGGCGGCGGGAAGAGCACATTCCTCAACGCCCTGCTCGGATTCGTTGCCCCCGACTCGGGTCGCATCATGGTGGGCGATGCCGATCTGGCTGAGCTGGATCCGGACGCGTGGCGGGACCGGCTCGGCTACGTACCGCAGAACCCGAGGCTGTTGTCGATCTCCTTGCGCGACAACCTGTCGCTGGGGCGCCCCGGCGCCACCGATGCGCAACTGCTCGATGCCCTGGCCGCGGCCGGGGCCGGTGAGCTCGTGGCGTCCCTGCCGGCAGGCCTGGACACGGCGATGGGCGAGGGCGGGCGCGCGCTGAGCGTCGGCCAGCTGCGCCGGGTGGCCCTGGCGCGGGCCTTCGTCCGCGACGCGCCGCTGCTCCTGCTCGACGAGCCGACAGCGGCGCTCGACGTGGCGACCGAGGCCGACGTGCTGCGCGCCGTGCGTGCGCACGCGGCCGGCAAGACCGTGGTCGTCGTCGCCCATCGGGAGTCGCTGGTGGAGCTGGCCGACGCCGTGGTTGAGGTCGGCGGCGGGCGGGTCGGGACATGACGGCCGTCGCGGCCTCTCCCGCCCCCCATCCGGTCCGCCGGCTGCTGGCCCTCTCGCGGCCGGTGTCGGGGCGGCTGTTGCTTGCTGTGGTGTTGGGAGCGCTGGCCGTTGGCTGCAGTGTCGGCCTGCTTGCCACGAGCGCCTGGCTGATCTCGCGGGCCTCGCAACAGCCGCCGGTCCTCTACCTGCAGGTCGCGATCGTCAGCGTGCGCGCGTTCGGTCTGGGCCGGGCTGTGTTCCGCTACGCCGAGCGGCTGGTCAGCCACGACGCGGCGTTCCGGACGCTCACGGACATGCGGGTGTCGTTCTACGACAAACTCGCTGCCAACGGCCCGGTCGCGCTGCGGCCCTTCCGCCGCGGCGACTTGCTGAGCCGCCTCGTCGGCGACGTCGATGCGGTGCAGGACCTGTCGCTGCGGGTGCTGGTACCCACCCTGTCCGGCCTGCTGGTCGGCGCCGGCTCGGTGGCGCTGGCCGTCTGGCTGCTGCCGTCGGCGGGGGCGATCCTGGCGGCGGCGCTGGTGGTGGGCGGCGCCCTGGTGCCGTGGATCACCATGCGCGCGGGGGCGCGAGCGGTGCGTCGCATCGGTCCGGTGCAGGGACAGATGTCTGCTGAGGTCGTCGATCTGTTCGCCGGCGCGGCCGACATCGCGTCGTGCTCGGCCACGGGGCGGATGGTCGACCGGATCCGGCGCACCGACGACGAGCTCACCGCGGCGCAGTCGAGCTCGGCGGGCGCCGCCGGGATCGCCGCGGCGCTGGGCGCCGCCGCACAAGGGGCGGCGGTCATCGGCGCCGTGCTGGTCGCGGTGCCGGCGGTGCGCAGCGGCCAGCTCGCGGGGGTCAACCTGGCGGTCGTCGTGCTGCTGCCGCTGGCGGCCTACGAGTCGGTGGCCAACTTCCCGGCGGCCGCGCTCGCGCTGCTGCGGGTGCGGACCGCCGCCCGCCGCGTCTTCGAGGTGGTGGATGCAGCGCCCGCCGTGACCGAGGCTGACGAACCCCGACCACTGCCGCGGGCGCAACCAGCGGGTCGGTCGGTCGCCGTCACGAACGTCAGCGCCCGCTACCCGGGGGCCGATGCCGACGCGTTGTCCGGGCTTGACCTGCGCATCGAGCCCGACAGCACCACCGCCCTGGTCGGGCCGAGCGGATCCGGGAAGTCCACCGTGGCCGCCGCGCTCGAGCGCTTCCTGGACTATGACGGCTGCCTCCGCCTGGACGGCGCGGAGCTGCGCACGCTGAACTCCGACGACGTCCGCACTGTCATCGGCATGTGTGCCCAGGATGCCCACGTCTTCGACACCAGCATCGGCGAGAACGTGCGCCTGGCCAGGCGCTCAGCCGACGACGAGGAGCTTTTGGCGGTGCTCGACACGGCCCAGCTGGGCCAATGGGTACGTGCGCAGCCAGATGGACTGGACACTCCTGTCGGCGCACACGGTGCGGCCCTGTCCGGCGGCCAGCGTCAGCGGCTGGCGCTGGCCCGGGCGCTGCTGGCGGATTTCCAGGTACTGATCCTGGACGAGCCCACCGAGCACCTGGATCCGACCACCGCCCGGGCACTGATGGCCGACGTCGCGGCCGTCTCCCGGGGCCGGGCGACCCTGCTCATCACGCACAACCCACGCGACGCCGCGTCGGCGGATCGCACCGTGCAGATTGGGGTGACAGGACCGTGACCGAGCGCGAACCGATGATCTTCGGAGGGGGCACGCAGCCCACCGACGCCGGCGAGGAGCAGCCAGCCGTGGGCCCAGAGGTCGCCCAGGAGGCGCTGCTGGCGGCCCTGGTCGACATCGCCGACGGCCTGGAACTCGAGGAGACCCTGCATCGCATCGTGACGACCGCAGTGCGGCTCCTCGACGCACGATTCGGCGCCCTGGGGGTGATCGGCAGCGACACCGACGTCGCGCGCTTCATCCACCACGGCACCGATCCCGGCACCGCCGAGCGCATCGCGCACCTGCCCCGGGGCATCGGAATCCTGGGCCTGCTGACCACGGACCCGCGGCCGATGCGCATGCGGGACCTTTCGCAGCATCCCAAGGCCGCCGGGTTTCCCGCCGGGCATCCGAAGATGACGTCCTTCCTGGGCGTGCCGATCATGGTGCGCGGGGAGGTGTTCGGCAACCTCTACCTGACCGAGAAGCGCTCCGGCGACTTCAGCGACGAGGACCAGCGGCTGCTCGTGACCTTGGCCAGGGCGGCGGGGGTCGCCATCCGCAACGCCCGGCTCTTCGAGCGCAGCGAACGTCGACAGGCGTGGCAGCAGGGTGTTTCGGCGGTGGATGGCATGGTGCTGGCCGAGGCCGGTGCGGCCGACATCGCCGACGAGATCACCCGCCGTGCGGCGCGGCTGGCCTCGGCCGCCGGCGCGGTGCTGGCGCTGCCCGACGACAGTGGGGTGCTGAAGGTGACCACGGTAGTGATCGGCGGCGATGTGGCGCATGCGGACCTGCGCTACTCGGTCCCGCACTCCCGATTGACGGAAGAGCAGGCGGAGGCTATGGAGGCCCTCGGCGGCCTGGAGGGATCGGTGGTCCCGCCCGCCTCGATCATCGGCCGCTCCTTCGCCACCGGCGAGCTCATCCGCTCGGAGGGATCGCTCCTGGAGGATGATCTCGGTGTTGTCTTCGGGCCTTCCCTCGCGCTGCCGCTGCGCGCGCGCAACCGCACGTTGGGTGTGCTCGGTCTGCGGCGGCTCGCGGGCGACCTGCCTTTCGACGACGAGGTCATCGAGCTAGCCGATGCGTTCGCAGCCCAGACCGCACTCGCGCTGTCCTTCGGCGACGAGCGGCGCGAGCGCGACCGGCTGGCGATCTACGAGGAGCGCGACCGCATCGCCCGTGACCTGCACGACCTGGTCATCCAGCGGCTCTTCGCCACCGGGATGATGCTCGAGGGCGCGGCCCGCCTGGCGGACCTGCCGCCGGTGTTCGCCGACCGCGTGAGTGCCGCCGTGGACGAGTTGGACGGCACGATCAAGGAGATCCGCACCACCATCTTCGGCCTCAACGAGGTGGGCGACGGTCCCACCTGGGTGGGGCCGCGGGCGAGGGTGCTGGCCGAGATCGAGCGCGCGTCGGTGCAAGGTGGTCCCAGGCCCTCGGTCACGTTCGCCGGACCGGTGGACTCGGTGGTGGACGTCGAGCGCGCCGGGCAGCTGGTGGCCGCGGTCCGCGAGGGCCTGAGCAACGCGGTCAGGCATGCCCGCTGCAAGCGGATCGAGGTGCAGGTGGCCGTCACCGACGCCCTGCTGACCCTGGCGGTGCTCGACGACGGCGTCGGCGTGCCTGCGGGCGAGGCGCCGCGGGTGTCCGGGCTGTCCAACCTGGACCGCCGGGCGCAGGCCCTCGGCGGAGGTTGCGAGCTGCGTGCGCGCGGCGATGGTCGCGGCGGTGCCGAACTGCGCTGGTGGGTGGAGCTGGAGTGATGCCGCAGCAGCTGCCGCCAGGGGGGCGTCCCTATTCCTTGTGCTCCTGCATCCGCACGACATAGGCGGCGGCCTGGGTGCGACGCTCCATGCCGAGCTTGGCCAGCAGCGAGCTGACGTAGTTCTTCACCGTCTTCTCGGCCAGGTGCAGCCGGTCGCCGATCTGGCGATTGGTCAGGCCCTCGCCGATGAGGTCGAGGATGCGCCGCTCCTGCGCCGTCAGGTTGGTCAGCCGCTCATCGGGCTCGTTGCTGCCGCGCAGGCGCGCCAGCACCCGCGCCGTGGCGACCGGGTCCAGCAGGCTGCGCCCCGAGGCCACGTTGCGGATGGCCCCCACGAGGTCGTGGCCGCGGATGTCCTTGAGGCAGTAGCCCGAGGCTCCGGCCATGATCGAGTCGAAGAGCGCCTCGTCGTCGGCGTACGACGTGAGCATCAAGGCGTAGATCTGCGGGTTCTCGTTGCGGATGTCGCGGCAGACCTCTACCCCGCTGCCGTCGGGCAGCCGTACGTCGAGCACCGCGACGTCCGGCCGGGTGGCGTTGATCCTGGTGACGGCGTCATGGGCGGTGCCCGACTCGCCTACGACCTCGATGTCGGGTTCCATGCTCAACAGCTCCGCCAGGCCCCGGCGCACCACCTCGTGATCGTCCAGCAGGAACACTCGGATCCGCGGGCTGTCTTTGTCGGGCATGTTGTCGAGGATAGTCCCGTGCGCGCACGGGTGGCTCTCGTGCCGGGTTCAGGGTGCGATGTTCAGGCTGGTGACCAGCAGTTCTCCCAGGCCGCGCTCACCGTCGATGTCAATCCCAGGCTGCTCCGGCGCGGGGCGCCCGGTGCTGAGGGCGGCGAACGTCGGCCACGACATCGTCACGATGACGTCCGCCCGAGCCGCGGGATCAGCCTCGATGGCGCGAGCGCGACCGTCCTCCCCGGTCGCCACCTGAACTCGGAACACCACCCCGGGTCCGGTCACGTCGACGATGGCCGAGCGATCGGCCGGCGCCCCTACCGCCTTGGCCCAGGTTCGGCCCAGTCCCTTGACCATCTGGCTCGCTGCCGTCCACGCCGCGGCGGTGCCCAGGTCGCCGGGCTCACCGGTGGCCATGCGCAGATCCTGCTCGTGCACCCAGATGTCGAAGCAGCGCATCCGCACGACCACGCCGCGGGGCAGCTCCCAGCCGCCCGGGCCTCGCACCACCTGTCCCAGGTCGTGGGGCTCGGTCGCCAGCTGGGCACGCCGTGCGGAGATGGCCTTGCGGAGCTCGGCGCAGACCTCGCCGGGCTCTTCGCCGCGCCGGGCCTCGACGGCGATCTCCGTGTAGCGGCTGAACAGGTCCCGGGCATGGGGTTTGGTGTCCCAGTCGATGTCGATGGTGGGCAGCGGTTCGCCGAGCAGATCCTGCTCGATGCCCACGACGTGGGCCACGATGTCGCCGTTTGTCCACCCTGGAAGCACGCTTGCGGCGTACCACTGCTCGGCGGTGAGCGACTCGGCGGTCGCGGCGAAGCCCTCGACGGCGCTGGCCCAGGCCGCGACGAGTTCGGGGTAGGGGGTAGCTGAGGGCGGCAGGCGGTCCATTCGACCAGATTAGCTGCCGTGCACATCCCGCCGATCCCGCAGCACGGGGAACTCCCCGCGGGTGCGGCCCGGGCTGGCGGGGTCGATGTGGGCGACCAGGGTCGTCGGCTGCGGGCCGGCCTCAGCCAGCACGTCACCCCACGGGTCGAGCACGTTCGAGCGGCCGCCGAGCGGCACGGCGCCGCTCACGCCGGCGGCATTGCAGGCCAGCAGGTTCACCTGGTTCTCAATGGCGCGGGCGCGGCAAAGGACCTGCCAGTGACTGATACGCACCTCGGGCCAGCCGGAGCTGACGATGATCGCCTCGGCCCCAGCCTCCATGAGCGCCCGGAAGTGCTCGGGAAACCGAAGGTCATAGCAGGTGGCCAAGCCGGTCGGTCCGATTGGCGTATCGACCACCACCACCTCGTCGCCAGCGTCGATCAGCGCCGCTTCGCCGGAGTCGAAGCCGAAAAGGTGGCGCTTGCGGTAGCTGGCCACGAGATCGCCGGCGGGGTCGAACAGCAGCGAGGTGTTGTAGATCTGCGTGGAGTCGGCGGGTCCTTCCCGGCCGCGTCGCGCGCGCTCCAGGAACGAGCCGCCGTGCAACCAGATGCCCAGCTCCGCAGCGAGCGTCGACAGCGCGCTGACCATGGGCCCGTCGATGTATTCCGCCGCCCCCAGGGTGGCCTCCAGCTCGAACGGCCCGGTGCGCCACAACTCGGGCAGCACGACGAACCCCGCCCCCGCTGCCGCCGCCTCTTTGACGCCCTCCGATGCACTCTCGATCGGCCGCACCTGGCCCGACCCACCTGCGGTCAGGGCCAGCTGCACCAGCGCCACGTCCACCACGACGCCCACCCTACGCGGCCATCGAGGAGCCCGACCGGAGGTCGGAGGGGCCCGCCCCACGTGGAGCCGGACCGGAGGTCGGAGGGGCCCGCCCCACGTGGAGCCGGACCGGAGGTCGGAGGGGCCCGCGCAGGCGTAAAGCCCAAAATCGCACGC
>CAYYRC010000005.1:14628-65645 GCA_964474045.1 uncultured Actinomycetes bacterium | reverse complement strand
AGGCTCCCGGGGCCCGGCCCCCGGGCCCGGCCCCCGGGACACGACAGAGGGGGCCGACCGCAACCGCAGCCGACCCCCTCTGTCGGGGGAAATCAGAGCCTCAGAAGGACGCCTCGTCCAGCTCCATGATGTCCAGCGAGGTGGCCTCGGCCACGGCTCGCTCGGACGTCAGCAGCGGCAGGCGGTTCTGGGCGAACCAGCGAGCCGTGGCGACCTTGCCCTCGTAGAAGGCGCGGTCCTTCGCCGACAGGGTGTCGTTCTCCAACGCAGCAATGGCCACCTCGGCCTGGCGGATGAGCAGCCAGCCGATCACCAGATCCCCGGTCGCCATGAGCAGCCGGGTGGTGTTCAGCCCCACCCGGTACAGCTCCTGCGGCTCGGTCTGCGACTTCATGGCCCAGCCGCCGAGGGCACCGAGCATGCCCTGGACGTCCTCGAGCGCCTTGCCCAGCAGCTCGCGCGCGGCCAGCAGCTGGCCGTTCCCGGTGTCGCCCTTGACGGTCTCGGTGATCTCGGCCGCGAGGTGCGACACGGCCTTGAACTGGTCGCGGATCATCTTCCGGAAGAAGAAGTCCAGGCCCTGGATGGCCGTCGTGCCCTCGTAGAGGGTGTCGATCTTGGCGTCGCGGATGTACTGCTCGATGGGGTAGTCCTGCAGGTAGCCAGAGCCGCCCAGGGTCTGCAGCGCGACGGCCAGCATCTCGTACGAGCGCTCCGAGCCCACGCCCTTGACGATCGGCAGCAGCAGGTCGTTCATCCGCTCGGCCAGGTCCGCGTCGCCCTCGCCGGCGTGGCCCAGGGCCACCAGGTCCTGCCACGACGCGGTGTAGAGCACCAGCGCCCGCATGCCCTCGGCGTAGGCCTTCTGCAGCATCAGGCTGCGGCGCACGTCGGGGTGGGCGGTGATGGCAACCCGCGGTGCGGTCTTGTCCATCATCTGCGTCATGTCCGAGCCCTGGACGCGGTTCTTGGCATAGTCCAGCGCGTTCAGGTAACCGGTGGACAGCGTCGCGATGGCCTTGGTCCCGACCATCATGCGGGCGTACTCGATGACCTTGAACATCTGCGCGATGCCCTCGTGCACGTCGCCGACGAGGTAGCCGATCGCCGGCTCCTTGTCGCCGAAGGTGAGCTCGCAGGTGGTGGAGGCCTTGAGGCCCATCTTCTTCTCGACGTTGGTGACGTAGGCGCCGTTGCGCTCGCCGATCTCGCCGGTCTCGATGTCGAACAGGTACTTCGGCACCACGAACAGGCTCAGGCCCTTGGTGCCGGGGCCGCCGGCGCCCTCGACGCCCTCGGGGCGTGCGAGCACCAGGTGCACGATGTTGTCGCTCATGTCGTGCTCGGCAGAGGTGATGAAGCGCTTGACGCCCTCGATGTGCCAGGTGCCGTCGTCCTGGAGGAACGCCTTGGTGCGCCCGGCGCCGACGTCCGAGCCGGCGTCCGGCTCGGTGAGCACCATGGTGGCGCCCCACTGGTTCTCGATCATCCGCTCGGCCATCTTCTTCTGGTCCTCGTTGCCGAGGGCGTCCAAGATGGAGGCGAAGCCGGGGCCTGCCATGTACATGAACGCGGCCGGGTTCGCGCCCAGCAGCAGTTCCGCCACGGCCCAGCGCAGGCTGGGGGGAGCGCCCTGGCCGCCCAGGTGCTCGGGCAGCTCCAGGCTCCAGTAGCCGGCGTCCATCAGCGTCTGGTACGAGGCCTTGAAGTCCTCCGGCATGGTGACTGTGTAGGTCGCCGGGTCGTACTTCGGCGGGTTGCGGTCGGAGCTGAGCAGCGTCTCGGACAGCGGACCGGAGGCGAGCTTGTTGACCTCGCGCAGAATCTCCTTGGCGGTGTCGGGGTCCATCTCGGCGAACGGGCCGGTGCCCATCCGCTTGTCGGCACCGAAGACCTCGAAGAGGTTGAATTCGATGTCGCGGACGTTGCTCTTGTAGTGCGACATTGTCACGCTCCAGGGAAAAGTGGCGGCGACGTGATCCGGCGCCGAGGTTACCGATCAGTAACCTAATGATGCTACTGGTCAGTAACAAAGGCAACACCCGGGGGTGGGTATTTCGTGAGAGTTCCTGCTGGCTGAGGCTTTTCGGGTACTCGTGTCCATGATCATTGAGGTAGACGAACATCTGCGGGGACCGTCTACCTCAATGATCATGGGCCGGGTACACCTGTGGACTACGACGGTCCCTGATTGCCCAGGTTGGCCATCATGGCGGGCATGGTGAGTCAGCCGATCTCGGCGCGGGACGCCGCACTGCGTCGGGCCCACGAGTTTGCGAAGGCTCAGGGAGGGGTGTTCCGCAGCCAGCAGTTGCAGGAGGAATTCGGCATCAGTCGCCGCGTGATACGCAGCCAAGTAGGCGCAGGGGTGTGGGTCCGTCACGGCCGATCCGTGCTCGCGCTGCCCGGGCTGCCCGACGGTCTTCGAGAGCGGTCGCTGATCGTCGCGCACCGGCTATCCGGAGCGGCCTGCCTGACGGGACCCTCGGTGCTCGCTGTTCGCGGCCTGCTGCGCGCACCGCCCTGGGACGCTCTGCCGGAGACGATGGAGCCCTGGGTCATCTACCCGTATCGGGTCGTTATTCCGGCTCGCGTTCTCCAGCGGCGCGACGACGGCGGCGCGACGATGTTGGGCGTGCGGATCGCGCAGCCGCACACGGTCATGCTGGACCTGCTGCGGTTCCTGCCGGAGTCGGACGCCCGCAACCTCACCTATCGAGCGAGTGGGACCTCCGAATGGGCCGGATTCATGAGGGGTCTGGCCACCACCGCCGCGGACTACCAGCGGATGCCCGGGGCAGTCCAACTGCGGGCCATGGCCGCACTGGTCGCCACGGGGGCCCACTCCGAGGCTGAGCTGCTGGCCCAGCAGTTGTTGAGCGCGGCTGGCCTCACAGAGTGGCGGGCCAACTATCCCGTGCGAGTCCGGGGCCAGCGCTACGTCATTGACATTGCCTTCCCGGGGGCATTGGTGGCGGTGGAGATCGACGGGCGAGCTTTCCACGGCGACGCCAGGTTCAACGCTGATCGCAAGCGTCACAACGCGCTGGAGGGGGCCGGCTGGCGCGTTCTGCACTTCACCTGGGACCGACTCGTGCACGAACCCGAGGGCGTGGTTCGCGAAATCCGCCAGGCCTTGGCGCTCGCCGGTGCGGCCTCATGATCGTTGAGGTAGACGGACACCTGGGACGACCATCTACCTCAACGATCACCCACGAGTAGGCTGTCGGTACCGCGGGAGCCCGGACCGAACCGGGCTGAGAGGGCGGCCAACCGGGCCGCCGACCGCTTGACCGTCCGGGTAATGCCGGGTTGGGAGCTGCGCGATGAATGTCCTGTTCACTGCTTGGGGCTACGACGTGACCTGGCTGGAGCTGCTCGCCGTCGTCGTGGCGATCGTGGCCGTCGGGCTGGGGATCAAGGGGACCCGCTGGACCTGGCCCTTCTACTTTGTGTCCAGCGTGCTGTACGGATGGCTGTTCCTGCAGTGGCACCTGCCGGCATCGGCGGCCATGCAGCTGATCTTCATTGCCGCTGCCGTGTGGGGCTGGTTCACGTGGGGACGCGAGGGCGTGCGCCAGCCGGGGCGGCTGAGTTCACGGGTGCGCCTGGGCGGCGCGTTGCTGGTGGTCGTGGCCTGGCTGGTGCTGGCACCGCTGCTGCAGACCATCGGCGGCGTCGCGACGTGGGGGGACGCGTTCATGTTCGTGGGGTCGCTGGCGGCACAGTTGCTCATGGTGCGCGAGAAGGTCGAAGCCTGGCCGATGTGGATTGCCGTCAACGGCATCGGGACTGCGCTCTATGCGTCGCAGGGGCTGTACTTCACGGCGGGCCTCTATGCCGTTCTGCTTGGGATGGCGGTCGTCGGTTGGCGTGCTTGGCTGCAGCGGGCGCGGGTGGGCGTGGAAGCCCAGCGGGCTCGTCCCTCGACCGAGGCGCCTCTCGGCACTGAGGCGACCGTCGTCCCGGGATCCCCTTCGGACGCCGTCAGCGCTGACGAGTCCTCGTCCTCGAGCGCGCCCAAGTAGCCGACGCGACATGCCCATCGAGCGTCCCCGGCCGACTCCACCTGCAGCAGATCCGTCATGCCCACGCCGTGACGCCGCTCGGATGCTGGCCGTCATCGGCGGCGAGTCCACGGGAAAGTCCACGCTCGCCCGTGCGCTGGCGCGTGACTTGCCCGCCGTCCAGGTGCCGGAGACGCTGCGGTCCTGGGTCGAGCGCCACGGCCGCGTGCCACGGGCCGACGAGCAGCGGGCGGTGATGCGCGAACACGCCGAGGCTGAGGCGGTGGCGCTGGATCACGCCGCCCAGGAGGGACTGTCGTGGGCGGTCAGCGACAGTGGGCCGTTGATGACCGCTGTCTACTCCCTCTTGTACTACGACGATTCCACATTGCTGGACGAGGCGCTGGCGCTGACGGCGAGGGCGCGGCTGGTCGTATGGTGCTCGGACGACTTCCCCTGGGCGTCGGACCCCATGCGCGACGGCCCGGAGGTGCGCCAAGCCGCGCAGGTCGTGATCGGCGAGGTCATACCGTCGGTCGAGGCGCCTTGGGTGATGGTCTCGGGATCGGTGGCGCAGCGAGTTGCCCAGGTGCGCGCGGCGATTCCCCCCACCGCCTAACCCCACCCCGGACCCCCCGCTCCTCCCGCCGACGTTCCGGCCCCCTCGAAACTGCAGGCTTCTGTCAGGCTCCTGGGGGCCGCGGGGCCACCGGTTGCTGACGAATGCCTGCACCTTCGCGTTGGGCGGTGGCGTCGCCGCCGGCCTCCTTGGCCCGGTAGAGAGCCTCGTCGCTGGCGGCCAGCAGCGACGCCAGCTCGCAGTACGCGTCGTCGGCCGCCAGGCCGATGCTGATGGTTGCGGACACGCCGGAGAGGGCGGCGGCTCCGTTGGCCGACTCGGGGGGCGTCGCACCGTCGAGGTTCCGGCGCACCCGTTCGGCGACTGCCGTCGCCGTCGCCAGATCTGCCCCCGGCAGCGCGACCACGAACTCGTCGCCACCCGTGCGGGCCGCGAAGCCGGCGTCGCCTGTGGCGCTGGCGACGGCGTCGGCCAGGTCGGTCAGGACGCGGTCGCCGGCGGCGTGCCCCAGGGAGTCGTTGATGCCCTTGAAGCGATCGACGTCGATCGACAGCACAGCACCACCCGCTGTGGGGTCCCAGGAGCGGACCACAATCTGATGGAAGCCTCGCCGGTTGAGCAGCCCGGTCAGCGGATCGTGCAGCGCGGCCTGGCGGAGGTCGAGCTCGGCCAGCGTCCGGGCCGTGATGTCGCGCTCGACCGCGGCGAAGTGCGTCACGGTGCCCGTGGAGTCGAGCAGCGGGAAGATGCGGATGTCGAGCCAGTACGGCGTGCCGTCCTTGCCGAAGTTCAAGACGGCACCGTGGTAGTCCGCGCGCCGGTCGAGCGTCGAGCGCATCTGGTGCAGGGTGTCCGAGTCAGTCTCATTCCGGCGCTGCAGGAACCGGGGGTTGCGCCCCAGCACCTCGTGGGCGGCGTAGCCGGTCAGCTCGGTGAAGGCCTGGTTGACGTAGACGATGCGCGGCCCGGGCTCGTCCAGCGGCTCGGCCTCAGTCACCACGACGATGTCGCTGGCATGCTCCACGAGTTGGCGGAACAGTGCATCACCGAGCTGGCCCGACGGGACGTCGCTGGGGAGCGGGTTCGCGGGCGGCATGCCCCCACTATGCCGCCGGGTGTCACTCAGCGTCGACTCGCCGCGGGCGCATGCCGCGCGCATTCCCCTCCCAGCAAGCCCCACGCACCGCAGGCCGACGCCAGCCCCAGTCACCCGGGCAGGCCGACCACCTGAAACTCGGCCGCCCGCGCGATCAGCGCCGCGGCCGCGTTGCCCGCAGCGATCGCTGCAGCGGCCTCGCCCACCCTCACCAGGGCATCCCGCTGTGCCTCCACGATGGCCGAGACCACCGCATCGGCGGCGACCTGGGCTCTACCCATGGGCGCGCCGCGCTGCAGCGCAGTCGCCTGCACGGCCATTCGCACCGCGGTCTGCCACCGGTCGGGCCGGGCGCGCTGGAAGGTGATGTGGCTGAGCGACAGCAGCTCGGAGTCGACGGTGACCTGAGGCGGATCCAGGGGGTTGACCGGGCGCCTCCGCGCGCCTCCGACCCGGACGGCGCCGAAGCCCGCCACGTCGAGGTCCAACGGCACGCAGTGGATGAAGTCCGTAGCCGTGTCGAGGTAGCCGTAGTTCAGTGCGAGATCGAGCGTGTCGCGCCGGTGCCCATAGTGGGCGAAGCACTCGTCGGTGCCGGTGGGCCGCGCGACCGCAGGGGTCATGGCGCGGGCGTCCACACGGTAGGAGGCACCGCGCGGATGATGGTTGAGCAGGTCGATGAGGGTCATCAGCACCCGCTGCCTGGGGGCATCGGGTGAGCCGTCGGCGGAGGAGCCGGCGGGGCCCGCTGCCGCCCGCGTCGCAGCAACGGCAGCAGCGGCAGCAGCCGGATCGGCCGCCCGCTCGAGTTTGTCCGCTGCCGCGGCGGGCGGTAGCCCGAAGACCCGGGTGCCGAGGAAGACGTCCGCTGCGGGCGCCTCGGAGGCCCGTTGCCCCGTGCCCGCCACGTCGAAGCCAGGTCGGACCTGCTTGATCGCGGCTAAGACCTCGGGCTCGCCGCGCAGGGCGAGCCGCGGATGACTCGACATCGCCCAGGGGAGTTTTCCGGTGGCGTTGTAGAGGGCGATGTGCAGATCCAGAGCGTCGCGCTGCAGGGCGGTCAGCCCAGGAGGCGGCTCCGCCAGCACCAGCATCTGGTCGGAAGCGACCCACGCCGCCCCATCCACCGGGATGAGGAGCTCCCGAGGCACGTCGAACAGCGGCTGATCCGTCGCAGTGCCAGCGTGATCACTGCAGAAGACCGTCAATTCGCCGCTGCGCTCGACCATCCGCAGGCCCGGGTGCAGCGCGCCGTCGCGGTCGATAACCAAGCGGGTCATCTCGGTGAGGATCGACCCCACATCTGACGACTCCGCATCGACGAAGGAGCCGGGATCGATCACGCCTGTGAGCCTAGGACACCGATCCGACGCCGACCCTGCAAGGTCAGGGCCGCCCACCACCAGGGCCGCCCACCACCAGCCCCGCGCGCAGGCCCCCTACTCCCCGCGCTTGGCCGCCGCCTCGTTCATCAGCCGCAGCCGCTCGTTGTAGGCCGCCAGCTCGGCGCCGCCATCGCGGTCGGCCTGGCGGTCACTGCGGCGCGCCTCCCGGTCGTCGGACTTGGCCCATTGAAAGGCCAGGGCGAGTAGCAGCATCAGGCTGGGAATCTCGGCGATGGCCCAGGCGATTCCCCCTGCCGTGCGGGTGTCGGTCAGCAGGCTCTCGGTCCACGGCGGCTGCACCAGGCCGTACCAGTCGCCGGCGAACACGACGTCGCTCATCATCATCGGCACGGCGAAGAACGAGTGCAGGCTCATCGCGATCAGCACCATCACCATCCGCAGCCAGGGCGGCAGCACCCGCGGCGCCGGGTCCAGCCCGATCACGACGTAGGCGAACAGATAGCCGGCCAGCAGGAAGTGCACCTGCATGACCAGGTGCCCCAGGTGCGAGCCCATCAGCCACGCGAACAGCGACGTGTAGTACAGCCCGTAGAGGCCCACCGTGAAGATGAACAGCACCCACAGCGGGTGCGTGACGAACTTGGCGACCGGCGAGTTGATCGCCCACACGATCCACTCCCGCGGGCCGCGGCGGCCGTGGCCGCCCGGGCGCAGCGCCCGCAGGGCCAGGGTGATCGGCGTGCCCAGCACCAGCAGGATCGGGGCGATCATCGACAGCATCATGTGCTGCAGCATGTGGATGCTGAACGAGACCGGCGAATACACGGCCAGGCCGGAGTTGGTCGTCCAGATGATCGCCACCACACCGGCCAGCCAGGCGATCGTGCGCCCCAGCGGCCACTTCGCCCCCCGGGCCCGCAGTCGGACGACGCCGGCAACGTAGAGCGCCGCCGCCGCGATGCCGCCGACCATGAACAGCGGCTCGAACTGCCATCCCAGCACCACGCCGGTCCACGTCGGGGCCTCGGGCATCGTCGTGCCCAGCAGCTGCTCGACCATGCTGATCGCGGAGTTCTGGGCGCGCGGGTAGGGCGTCACCGCCAGCGCGACCGCAAACCCGCCGGCCAGCGCCAGCAGCCCGAGTTCCAGCCCGACCAGGCCGACGACGTTGCGGCGCCGGGTCTCGATCTGGGGCAGCAGCTTCCGGCGCAGGTAGGCGGCTGCCACCACCAGCAGGGCGAAGATGATGGTCTTGACGATCACAAGGCGCCCGTAGCCGGAGTTCCACAGGTCCGAGAACGTGTCCATCCGGGTGACCGCGTTGCCCACGCCGGACAGCGCGAGCAAGCCGACGGCGACGAGCGCCAGCGTGCTGAACCGCCGGGCGGACACGGCCACGCCTCGGTCGCCGCGCCAGGCATGCACCGCCAGCGCCAGCAGCCCGCCGGCCCAGGCAGCCGCGGCCCAGGTGTGCGCAACCCCGGAGGTCAGCGCCAGGGAGTGGTTGCCGAACCCGGCCGCGTGCCCCGCCAGCGGTGGCATCGCCAGCGCCGCGAGCGCCACGACGCACCAAGCCGCAGCCGCCGCCAGCGAGCGCGCGAAGCGGCCGGCCCCCCAGATGACGCCGGCGAGCACCGCGGCCATGAGGTAGGCGCGGACGCTGGGGATGTCCCAGGCGTACTTCTGCAGGACGGCGGGTCTGATCGCCTCGGCCAGCGGCGATCCCAGCACGGTGGCGAGGGCGAGCACCGCGGACACCAGCGAGGCCAGAGCCCAGATCGCCGCGGCGGTGCCGGCTCGGCGGACGTCGGCCAGGGCGCTGTCGCCCAGCAGCTCGCCGCCCTTCTGGGTGCCCAGGAACGCTGCATACAGCAACCAGCCGAAGGCGGCGACGCTGGCGGCAAGCGCGACCGCCCGGACCAGGGGCAGCAGCCACCCCACGAGGGCGCCGGCGTCGGTGATCCCGGCAGCGGGTGGCGTGTACCGGCCGCCGCCGATCACCAGTCCGACGGCCGTGGCAGCCAGCACGAGGGCGAGCAGCAACGGCAGCCGCAGGCTCAGCATCCTGCGGACTTTGCCCGGTGGCGTCGGGGGTGCGTCCCGCTGCGCCGGGCCGGCGGTGGCCTCGACGGTCATGGCAACGAGTGTCGCACCGTGGCGCCGGGCCGCGACACGTAGGTGCTCAGGAGCGGCGGGCGGCGCGGGCGCGCAGCGCGTAGGCGATGCCGGCGCCGATCGCAGCGCCGATCGCGACCACGGCGATGATGGGCCAGAACGCCGATCGAGACGCCTCCTTGGAGTCTGCCGACGTCGCAGCGGCAGCAGCCGTGCTGGCGCTCGCCGCGGCATCCGCCGCGGCTTGGCCCTGGTCGACGAAGCTGGTCGCGGCCGATGGGCTGGCGGTTCCGCCTGCCGGGGGCGCCGTCGCCGCGGCGGCGCCGCCGTAGGAGAACGGCAGCGACCCATCGATCGGGTGCCCGTCGGCGCTGACCACGCGGTAGGACACGGTGTACGACCCGGCCGGTGCCGTCTGCGGCCAGGGCACGGTCACTTTGGGACCGGCCAGCTGCGGCGTCCCCAGGCTCACCGGCCCCTGTGGCCCCTGGGCGACGACCTGCAGCCCGGCGTCGGAGATCTCCTCGTTGAAGGTGAGCTCCACCTGGGCCGGTGCCGCATCCAGGGCCTGCCCCTCGGCCGGCGACGAGGACACCAGGTCGCTGTGGGCCAGGGCCGGGGACGCCCCAAGGCCCACGAGGAGCACCATCATCGTCCCGATTGCGATGGCCCAGGTGAATGCCGCGCATGGAGTTGGCGTGCTTGGTGCGGAGACTCGCTGGGATGGCATTGGATTTCCGTTCCTGGCCGAGGCGTATGTCCAAGGCTGCCGGGCGTGCCTGGACCTTGTGGCGTCAGATGATTCTCCCGCAGCGCCGGGCGGCGCTTGTTGCCGCCCCGCGGGCCGCGCTCGGCGGGAAGTATCGTGGCGCCCATGTCCACCGCGCACCGTCGACCCGTCGCGCGGGAAGGGAAGCGCGGGCTTCCCCGATGGGAGCGATCGCTGCGGATCGCCCGTCACCGGGGTCGTGTGCTGGAGGCCATGGGGCTGCTGCTGCTGGGCGCGGCGGCGCAGAAGTGGGTCCCGATGCCTCGTTGGTCCCGCGTCCTGGGCCACCACGCCGCTGTGCCCGACGCTTGGCTGGGCCAGGAGGTCGTGCGGCTGCCGGCGATCGCGGCCTCGCCGGTGGAGCGCCAGGTGGCGGTGGCGGTGAAGTCAGGCGTGCAGCGCCTGCCGTTCGAGCCGACCTGCCTGGCACAGGCCACCGCCGGCCAGATCATGTTGCGGGTGCGGCATAGCGCCGGCGTCGTGGTCATCGGCCTGCGCCCGAATCCGGATGGCCAAGACGGTCGGTGGGACGCCCACGCCTGGCTGCTGGGGCGGGCGGGTGCCTTGACCGGCGGCGCCGCCGCCAGAGGTTTCACCGCGGCCACCGTGTTCCAGGTGCCGCAGGCCCTGACGGCGGCACAGGTTCAGCTGCCCGGCGCCTGATCAAAGGGAGGTCAACAGCCCCACATCTCCCGCAGCCGCTGCTGCTGCAGCAGCGATACCTCGACCAGCGGCAGGAACGGGTCGGCGCTGGCGGCCAGCAGCCGGTCCAGTCCTTGGTAGTAGGCCTCGTTGGCGGCCAGGATGGAGTCGAGGATCCCTTCCCCCTCGCGCTTGGCCCGGCCGCCCTCCAGCCCGCCGATCGATTGGCACGCCATCGACAGGTAGGCCGCGACTCGGGCCCTGTTGTCCGGCCGGATCGTCAGATGCCGGATGGCGAGGCCGCCTACCTCGCCGTCCAGCGGGGCGATCTCGGGCACGTCGCGCGCCTCCGCCGCCCGCGGGTTGCGGGGCGCCCGCCAGCGCACCACGACCCGCCCGACCGCTGGGGACTCCACCTCCACCGGTACGGAGTGCACCAGGGGGGCACTGCGATCGACGTAGCCGAAGAAGGTGAGCAGCTGCAGTGCGTCCAGGTCGCCGTAGTTCTCAAAGGTCTCAACCGCGTCCGAGGTCGCGCTCGTGGCGACCGCGGTGCGGCCTGGTACCGGAACCTGATCTGCGCCGTCGGGATGGTGGTTGACCAGGTGCTTCAGGGGGATGAGCCGCCACCGCTGGCTGCCGTCCGGTGCGGTGCCGGCGCCCGACGAGTGCCAGGCGATGACGGTCTGACGGACGGCCTCGTCAGTGTTCGGCTCGCGCAGAGCTGGATAGCCGGCGTCGGCCAGGTGGTGGCGGACCGCGGGGTCGGCGATGGCGTGCTCCGGCACGGATGCCCGGACGTGGGCGACGCGGTCGACGGCGTTGATGATCTCCAGCCAGTCCTCGAGGAGACTCCGCTGCGGCCTGCCCAGCCTGCCGCGCGGAGCGGGTGCCGACGGGTCGGCAAGCTCCATGGCGTTCGGATTGTCGGCCCAGGCCAGCACGCTCATGGGAACTTGCAGGCTGGTTGGATAGGACACCAGCAACCGGCCCGCCTCGCCGGGCTGGTCGGCTATGGCGCAGGACATCTGGCGGTCGCGCACCCGCACGGTGAAGTCGTCGGCGACGAAGCCACCCTCCGCGCGAATAGTTGCGGCCATCCGCTGGAGGGCGGCGGCGACGTCGGCCTGGTCGGACTCCACGCGCATCCGCCGAGTGTAGGTGAGCGGCTAGCGGCGCAGGCGGCCCGCGGCCTTCGCTGCCAGCCCCCGGCCGAAGCTGACCGCGGGCTTGGGATCGTCTGCGGCCCACCACGCCCGTTCGACCAGGCCCCGTTGGAAGGGGCCAGGGGCACCGGTGCCCGCCTCGCCGCGCCGCCCGGCGAGGTAGGCCCTTTGATCCTGCAGCCCGACCACGTGCCGGATGCCCTCGATCTGCTTCCCGGGTGGGATCGCCCGGCCCGTGAGGTGCAGGTGCAGCGCACGCACCACGTCGATGCCCGCAGTCGACTGGAACAGCCGGAACTGGGCGCCGCGCCGGGGGTTGAAGTCCAGCAGTTTGTACTGGCCGTCGCGGCTGTCCAGCCGCCAGTCCATGTCGGCCAGCCCGGCGTAGCCGATGGCACGGACGAAGTCGGTGGCGAGCTGGGCCAGCTGCGGGTTGGCTGCCGACTCGTTCAGCGTGCCGACTCCCGTCGAGACTGGATAGGCGCGCAGCTTGCGGCCGGTGAAGACGATCAGCGGGGTGGAGTCATCGTCGAACAGGCCTTCGACGTACCAGTCCTGGCTGGCCTCCTCGGGAATGAACTCCTGGATCAGCAGGGGTGCGCCCGGGCGCCACCCGGTCAGCGCCTGCTCGAGCTCGCGGGCGTCGGCCACCCGGGTGGTCCGCTGCACGCCGGGGGCTACCAGGCGGCTGAAGGGTTCGGGATTCTTGAGCACGAGCGGGTAGGTCGCTGTCGCTGCGAAGGCCTCGACCTCGGCCCGATCGGCCGGCGTCGCGCTGCGCGGGGTGGGTGCGCCCGCCTGCTCGCACAGCGTTGCCAGGCCGCCCTTGCTGGCCAACTGGGCCGGCAGCTCCGGGGCGACCCGAGGAAGGAGTGCGCCGGGGAGCTCACCTGCGTGGCGGGCCAGGAGCACCGCGCTCTCGTCGTCGCCGGCGATGGCCACCGCCGGCCGGCCGACCGCCTCGCAGGTCCGCCGCATGGCGTCCACCAGCGCGTCCGGCGGCTCGTCGCCCGTCGTCGGGATCAGGATCGCCTCGGTCAGGTACTTCGACGCGACCACGGGCAGGTCCAGCGTCGGGACCATCGCGAAGGTCGGCACCCCGCAGCGTCCCAGCGTCCGGATGGTGGCCAGGGCGCCGTAGTCCCAGGTGTGGTCGCCGATGGCGAACAGGACGCCGGGGACCGAGGTGTCGAGGTCGGGCAGCGCGCCTGCGCCGGTCCTCGCGGCGCCGCGGGTCACGGCGCTTCGCCCTCGCCGGCCCCGGAACCGGCTTCGATCAAGTCCAGCACCTCGTCCAGCGTCCATTCCTCGCGCGGGCGCCGCAGCACCTGGACCGGGACGGCGTTGGACAGCCGGGTCATGAGCTCGAAGTAGCGGGCCTGGCCGAGGATCAGCGGCGCTATGCCGTCGCGCCGGGTGTGCCCCAAGAGCGTCGCCAGTTTCTGGCCGCCGCGCGCATCGGTCAGCGTGACCTCTTCCACCGCTGGCCCAGGGGCCAGCACCACCACGCGGTCGATCAGGTGCGGCTGCTCGTCGGGCTCCTCGGCGCGGAAGGCCACCTTGGTCCGGCCGCCGGCCAACATCGGCAGCGCGTCGAAGTCCACGCCCAGTGCCGCGGCGGCGTCGGGCAGCAGGTGCACGTTGCGCGCATAGGGCGTGGTCCAGGCCTGGTCGCCCTCGAACCTGATGAGCGTCACGTCATCCACCAGCAGACGGTGGCCGCGCTTGCGCAGGGCCATGGACGTGGTCGACTTCCCGGCCCCGCGGTGCCCGGCGATCGCCACTACCTCGTCGCCCATCTGGACGGTTGCGGCATGCAGGCTGAGGTCGCCGCGCTGCAACATGGCCAGCGTGACCCCCCAGCCCTGCACCAACCAGGAGGGATCGTCCATCGGGCGATCCGGGTCGGGCGTCCAGTCCACAGTGATGGACTTGCCGTCCTGCACCAGCAGCCGCGTGCCGCCGGAGAAGACCACCAGCACCTGGTGGTCGTTGACGTGGATCCAGGGTCGGGGGTTCTTGGCGTCTGGGATCTGCTCGGGGACGCTGCCTTGGCGAACTTCGAGCTCCATCGCGGCTGGCAGCCGCATCCAGTCGAAGCGCTCCGAGCGGCGCCGGGAGGCCCGGGACTCGGCGAGCGCGGCGCGGGGTGCGGCCTCGGTGGTCAGCTCGTAGCCGAGCCGCAGCATCATGACGTCGTGGTCAGCCTCCAACGCAGCCACCTGCGACTCCGACAGTTCCTCCGACCAGCCTCCAGCCTTGCCCTTGCGGAAGAACGTGCGCGTCTGCTTGGAGGTCTCCCGGAACCCGCGCTCGGCCTCGGAGGCCTGCAGCCGGTCGAACCGGGCCTGCTCGGCGGCGGCCGCGAGCTGAGCCTCGGTGCAGTCCAGGCCGATCGCTTGAAAGATCGGCAGCAGGGTGCCGACGGTGTCGCGCTTCAGGTCCTCGTAGCGCACCAGGTGCACCGGGAAGGGGACGTCGTCGGCCAGCCACGAAGCCGCGTGGCTCGTCCAGGTGCCCCAGGGCTGGTCGGTCTGGGAGGACGCGGGCGACGAGGCGCCCCCGGCGTTTGTGCGGCCCATCGCCGCAACGGCGCCGTCGAGGTCCACCCCGAAGAACGGCGCGTAGGAGCACGCCACGTCCCGCGGGTCCCGCACCACCAGGATCGCGGCCCGCGTCGCCGCCAACGGGAAGGGCTCGCGCCCCGGTGCCCCGCCACGGTAGACCTCGTGGGTCTTGCGCAGGACCGGACGGACGGGCCCCGCCGGATCCTCATCGGGAATGCCGTCGGCGTCGGCCGCGACGTCAGGTGCCGTAACCCCCCAGCGGTTGATGAGCTCCGTGCGCATGCGGTCGACCTCGTCCCTGCTCAGCCACCGGGGGTCGATTCCGTAGACGCCCTGGACTCCGCCCACATGGTTGGGCTGCGCGCCCGAACCCAGCTGGTTGACGCCGAACAGATGCCGGTGGGTGCCGAGTGCGGTGACGATGGCCCGCATCCAGGTGTTGCCAGACTTGGGATACGAGGCCAACCACACTGTTGCCCCCGGACCAGGCGGCAGGGTCGCGGTGCTGGGCTGTGCGGGGATCACGATGCCTCCGTGGGTGCGGCGAGCGCCTCGTCCCACCAGGCGCACAGGCGACCGGTGTCGTCCTCGGCGGTCGTGCTGTCCAGGGACAGCCGGAGCTGCGGGATGGCCACCAGCCGCAGCTGCTCGGCCATGGCCTCCGCCGCCAGCCGGGCGCGGTCCTCGGTGCTGAGTTCTTCGCCCCCCGTGGGCTCCGGGTCCCCTGCTTCCGCAGCCAGGTCCTCTTCCTCCTCGGTTTCCGCGTCGGTCGAGGCCGGGTACAGCGCGCCGCCGAGCATGATCGACGCGGACGCCTCGAAGCGCTGCGCCCCGGTCAGCACCTCCAGCACCTCCTCGTCGGGCTTGCGCATGCGCAGCGAGCAGAAGGCCGCCACTTCCCGGGTTCCCAGCGCGCGCGGCAGCTCCACGGCGCGCGCGTCGGTGTGGGCACGCACTTTGAAGCCCTCCAGGTCGGCCTTGGCCAGGCGTCGTGCCGCCATCAGCAGCGGCGCCGAGCGCGCCGAGGCGACGAGCGTGCCATCGACCCATCGCGTGGGGGTGTACTTGTCGCCCATGACCGTCCAGCCCCGGTTGACCAGTTGGATGAGCACGATCGCCGTGTCGTGGGGATCCCCGGCCAGAACCAGGCAGCGACGTTCGTCCCCGGGTGCGCAGACAGCGGCGCCGGCGGCCAGCCGGTAGCCGCGGCGGGCCCAGGACAGGCCCTCGGCCCAGCCGTGGCGCAGCGCCGCCGCGCGCAACTCCTCGCTCTCGCCCGCATCGGGGTGCGCGGCGCCGTGCGTCGTCGCCGTCGCCGCGGGCTCGACCGTGACCTCGATGCCGCCGTCGGGGGCGATCCGCACCGCCCCCAGGCCAGGCAGGAGGCCGATCCAGGTGTCGCCGGAGCGATCGAGGCTGGGCGGCTCCGGCGGCGCGGGCGGCGCGGGCGGCGCGGGCGGCACGCCGCCGGCCTCAGTCTGCGGCTGCGGCGTCGGCGTGGTCATGAGCAGATCGTAGGGGGCCGGGAGCGGCGTGCGTCGTCGTGCCCAGCACCCTCCCATCATCGAAGTGGACGACGTAGCTGGCGGCGTCGATCGTCGACTGCCGGTGGGCGATCATCAGCACCGTCACATGCGGGGCAAGGCTGGTCATGAGGCCGATGACTGCGGACTCGGCGTCGTCGTCCAAGCTGCTGGTCGCCTCGTCGAGCACCAGCAGCGCCGGCGTGCGCAGCAGTGCGCGGGCGATCGCGACCCGCTGCCGCTCGCCCCCGGACAGCCGAATCCCACGATCCCCGAGGACCGTGTCCAGGCCGTCGGGCAGGTCGCGGGCGAAGTCCGCCGCTGCTCGGTCCAGCGCCTCCCAGCATTGCGCATCGGTGGCGCCGCCGGGCACGGACCACACGAGGTTCTCGCGCAGCGAGCCGGGCACCAGCACGGTCTCCTGCGGCACGTATGCCACATGCGAGCGCCACCAGGGCAGATCGCCTGCGGTGAGGGCCGTCCCGTCGATCTCGATCGCGCCCGACTCGGGTTCCAGCAGCCCCAGGGCGAGGTCCGCGGTCGTCGACTTGCCGGCGCCGGACGGGCCGACCAGCACGGTGATGTCTCCCCGGGGCACGGTGAAGCAGATGCCGCGGACCCCGTTGTCGCTGTTCGGGTAGGTGTAGGTGACATCGCGGAAGGCTATGAGCGGCAGATCCACCGCCGCGGACAGCTCTCCCGTCCGCGTACCGGAGTTGGGCGGTACCTCGACGGCGGCTCGGGCGTCCGTCGTGAGCTCGGCGAGCTCCTGGACGGCGGGCAGCGAATTGGCCAGCTGCGCCCCGGTGCCGACCAGCCCCTGCACCTGTCGCGCGAGCCGCGCCACCAGCAGCAGGATGACCACGATGGACGTCGCCGGCACGTGCATCCACACCGAGACCTGCACCAGCGCCGCGGCGGCGGCGGCCAGGGCCACCGATGAGAACACGCTGATCGTGGAGGTGCGGCGGGCCTGCTCCACCTGGACCTCGCGGGTCACGGTGAAGGCGTCGGCCAGTTGCTCCACCCAGACCGCGGACGCGTGGTGGGCGCGCACCAGCCGCAACGAGTCCAGGGAGTCCTGCATGACGGCCTGCAGGTTACGGCTCTGGCCTGAGAACTCCACGCCCAGCCGATACGACGGCCGGATGGTCGCCACCTGGATGCCCGCCAGGATCAGCACGCCGACCAGGGCGATCGCGGTGACCCCGGGTGCGACCCAGAAGGCGACAGCAGCGGTCACCAAGGCGGTGATGATTCCCACTGCGCCGGTCAACAGCTGCTGCAGCGCCGCCCCGCAACGACTGGCGCCGGCCGTCACGATTGCGATGATGTCGGTCTTGCGCCGGCCCAGCACGAAGGTCCATCGGGCGTCCAGCACGGCGACGAAGGCCTGGTGCCGCAAGGTGTCGACGAGCATCGGCTGGAACCGGGCCGAGTTGATGGCGCTGGCGCGCTGGATCAGGCCCTGGATGAGCGTGAGCAACACGAACGCCGTCAGCAGCGCCCACAGCGGGATGCCGCCGATCGACACCGAGCCGACACCCGGCACCTCGAGCTTGCCGTCCGGTTTCGCCACCGAGTTGATGATGGGGATGAGGAGCAGCAGGCTCACACCCCCGATGAAGCCGCCGAACACCAGGAAGATCCCCTGCAGCGTGAAGCGTCCCGGGCTGAGCCGCCAGGCCGCGCGCGTCAGTGCCTTGGCATCAGCCAACAGACCGCTCGGCTTGCCGCTGAGGACGACCTGTTCGGCGTTGGCGATGACCTGGGCGCTGGGCTGAGCGGCAGGCCTGAACACGGCATGACGGTAGCAACCGTGCTGCCCGCGTAGGCTGGCGCCGTGACGGATCAGCGCCCCCTCGCCGTGGTGATGGTGGCCGATCCGACGCCGCTCACGCTGACCAACCTGCGCCAGTTGTCGCGTTGGTGCGACCTGCTGCTGACCGAGGGCACGGAGACCATCTCCGGCCAGCCGCGCCGGCCGCTGCGCTCGGGCTGGCGCGACCTGCTGGGCCTGACCAAGCCCCGGCTGCGGGTGATCACCACGGACCTGGCCGGCGAGGAGATGTGGCAGCGCGAGCGGATCCAGCGCGACTCCTGCCTGCCCGTGCTCGCCTTCGAGGACCCGGAGCGCTTTGTGCTCATGCTCGATGCCGACGAGTTCCTGGACGCCGAACTGGTCCAGGAACGGCTGGCAGAGGGCCTTGAGGAGCCGGCCCGACTGGGCCTGGTGCCGCTGTATGGGGGTGTCGACAGGCGCGCGCGCAGTATCCATTGCTGCTGGAACGAGTCCCTTGCGGGCCTGCGCGACCCCGATGCGCGGACCCGGCGCCCCTACGTTGTGGCGGCGCCCTCGGTGGCCACGGCGGGTCAGATGAAGGGTCGCTCGCCGAGCGGCGTGCGCTTCCGCTCGCCGCTCATCGACAAGGAGCGCACGTTCGGCATCCACGTGACCATGACCGGGACGGGCGAGCAGACCGAGTGGAAGCTGCGCAATATGCGAGAGGTCTGGGACGAGCGCGTCATGATGGCGGCGCACCTGGAGCTGATGCTCTCGGCGGGGGTGCACCACGCGGGATGGTGGATCGCCACGTACCGCGAGCCAGAGCCGTGGCTGCTGCAGCTGGCGCGCGACTGCGACCTGCGTGTGTGCGGGCCGATGCTGCCGGGCGAGCACCTGCGGGCGCTGCGGGCCTGGGCGGAGGCACGGCTGGATCCGCTGGTCCCTGCGGCGTTGGTGGCCGCCGGCGATGCCTACGCGGCCGGGCGCCGGGTGGATGCTCAGGACTTCCTGCCGGGGCTCGACGAATGGCTGCTGAGCCGCGAGGTGGAGCACACCGGCCGCCAGCGCCAAAAGGACCGCGCGGGGGTCGAGCACGAACACGGCGACGCGACAGCCGCCTGTCCAGCCGACCCGGCTGGTTAGACTCCGATCATGGCAGACACCACCGAGATCATCGTTCTGGGCTCCCACGTCCCGACTCTCACCGTCGGGACGGTGGCCGCAGAGGTCGACGAGGAGACGATCCTGCTCAGCCCGTCCGATTTCTCGTACTACGGTCTGCAGGGCTCCGGCAACCCCGTGTGGTCGCTGATCGACGGTGAGCGGTCGGTCGACCAGATCATCGCGCAGCTGCAGGCCGATCACGCAGACACCGACCCGGAGCGGATTCGGACGGATTCGCTGGAGTTCATCGAGGCGCTGGCCGCCGCCGGCCTGATCGAGCTGCGCTAGCTAACCCTCACTGCCGGTACCCCCGGCCGGACGGGCGGTGACGACCCGACCCGCGTCGAGTCGCACGACGTGGTCGGCCAGCTGGATGGTCGAGGCGCGGTGGGCGATGACCAGCACGGTCATGGCCGGGGTGAGCGATGCCAGCAGCTCCAGCACTTGAGCCTCGGTGGCGTCGTCCAGGCTGCTCGTCGCCTCATCGAGGACCAGCAGCGCCGGATCGCGCAGTAGGGCCCGGGCGATCGCCACCCGCTGGCGCTCGCCCCCGGACAGCCGCACCCCGCGGTCCCCGAGGATCGTGTCGAGGCCCTGCGGCAGCTCGCGGGCGAACCCTGCCGCCGCCCGGTCCAGGGCCTGCCAACAGTCCTCGTCGCCCACGGTCCCGCGCACCGACCACACCAGGTTGTCCCGCAGGGTGCCCGGGACGAGCACCGTCTCCTGCGGCACGTAGGCCACATGCCGACGCCACCAGCGGTAGTCGCTCGGCGCCAGCGGCTCGCCATCGACCAGCACCTGCCCCGAATCCGGTCGCAGCAGCCCGAGCACCAGGTCGGCCGTCGTGGACTTGCCGGACCCGGAGTGCCCGGTCAGCGCGGTGATGTCGCCGCGGGGAACCGAGAATCCGATCTGCTGCAGACCGCGTCCGCCGGGGTACTTGAAGGTCACGTCGCGGAACTCCACCAGGGCTGCTGCGTCATCGCGCGCGAGGACGTCCGAGCGGCTGGTGCCGGAGCGCCCCTCGCCGTCGCGAGCGGGGGCCTCCGGGGCCTCCGGGGCCTCGGCGGCCGCCGCCGCGGCTCTGGTCAGCGCCGTCAGGTCGCCGACGGCCGGCAGCGCGTTGGCGAGTGTCACGGTCGTGGTGGCGGCGGCCTGCACCTGGCTGGCCATCCTGGCTACCAGCACCAGGATCAGCGCGATGCCGGCGGGCTCCACCCCGGCCCACACCGACACCAGGATCAACGCCGAGGCGGCCAGCGCCAGCCCCACCGACGACGTCGCCGACACCGTTGCGCTGCGCCGGGCGTTGGCGATCTGGATCTGCCGGGTGTCGCTGAAGGCCTCGGAGAGGCGCCCTGCCCACACCTCGTCGGCATCGTGCGCGCGCACGAGCCGCAGCGAGTCCATGGAGTCGGTGAGTACCGCCTGCAGGTCGCGGTTGCGCTGGCCGAAGGTCCGGCCCATCCGGTGCGCCGGCGCGACGGCCCGCGACTGGGCGACGCCCAGGACCGCCATGCCCACCAGGGCGACCGCGGTGACCTTCGGCGACACGATGAGCGCCACCGCCGAAGTGGTGAGGAAGATGACGACCGAGACGGCGAGGCGCACCAGCTGCTGGTACGCCAGCCCGGTGCGGGTCGCGCCGATGGTCACGACCTCGATGATGTCGCTGCGCCGACGCGACAGCACGAACGTCCAACGAGCGCGCAGGATCGCCGCGAAGGCCTGCTGGCGCAGCTGGTCCACGATCACCTGCTGCTGCGCCACCGCGTTCACCGACGACTGCCGCTGGACCAGGGCGGCCATCGCGGTGAAGGCCACGAACACGGCCAGCAGCTGCCATAGCGGCACCCCGGACACATCGACGGCCCCCAGCCCCGGCAGCTCGATGCGGGAGCCGGGGTTGGCCAGCGAGTTGACGATGGGGATGAGCAGCAGCAGCGAGGCGCCGCCGATCAGGCCGGCCACCAGCAGCAGCGCCAGCTGCACGATCAGGTTCCGCGGGCTCAGCCGCCAGGAGGTGCCGACGAGCACCCGCAGGTCCGCCGCCAGCGACTGCGGCTTCTGTTCGGCATCGGCCACGGGGTCAGGATAGGCGGGCGTAGATGGGCGTTGGACGGCACGCGCGCACTAACGTGGCAATCCGGTCGCAACCATCGGAGGTCCTCAGTGCCTTTCCAAGCTGGACTGCAATGGCCCGGGCGGCCGTATCCGCTCGGGGCGACGTACGACGGTGTGGGCACCAACTTCGCGCTCTACGCGGGGGTGGCCGATGCGGTGGAGTTGTGCCTGGTCTCCGATGAGGGCCAGGAGACGCGAATCCCCCTGTCCGAGAAGGCGGCGGGAGTCTGGCACACCTACCTGCCGATGATCGGTCCCGGACAGCTTTACGGCTATCGCGTCTACGGTCCCTGGGATCCGGAGAACGGCCAGCGGTACAACCCGGCGAAGCTGCTGCTCGACCCCTACGCCCGCGCCGTGCACGGGATGACCGACGGCGACCAGTCGGTGTTCGGCCACCGATTCGACGAGCCCAACGAGCCGGACGACTCCGACTCGCTGGGCCACACCATGCTCGGCGTCGTCGTCAGCCCCTACTTCGACTGGCGCGGCGACCGCCGCATCGATCGGCCCTACAACGAGACCGTGATCTACGAGGCGCATGTCAAGGGCATGACGATGCAGCACCCCGAGGTCCCGCCGCAGCTGCGCGGGACCTACGCCGGCCTCGCGCACCCCGCGATGATCGACTACTTCCGCACCCTGGGCGTGACCGCCGTGGAGCTCATGCCCATCCACCAGTTCGTCCAGGACGACTTCCTGGCCCGCCAGGGCAAGCGCAACTACTGGGGCTACAACACCATCGGCTTCTTCGCCCCGCACAACGAGTATGCGGCCACGGGCACGCTCGGCGAGCAGGTCTCGGAGTTCAAGGGGATGGTCCGGCAACTCCACGTCGCCGGCATCGAGGTCATCCTGGACGTGGTCTACAACCACACCGCGGAGGGCAACCACCTGGGCCCCACGATCTCGTTCCGGGGGATCGAGAACCCCGCCTACTACCGGCTGGTCGAGTCCGAGCCCGAGTTCTACTTCGACACCACCGGTACGGGCAACTCGGTCAACGTCCGCAACCCGCACTCGCTGCAGCTGATCATGGACTCGCTGCGGTACTGGGTGACCGAGATGCACGTGGACGGCTTCCGGTTCGACCTCGCCGCCAGCCTGGCGCGGGAGTTCCACGCGGTGGACAAGCTGTCGACGTTCTTCGAGCTGGTGCAGCAGGATCCGGTGGTGTCGCAGGTCAAGCTCATCGCGGAGCCTTGGGACCTGGGCGAGGGCGGCTACCAGGTGGGCAATTTCCCCGCCCTGTGGACCGAGTGGAACGGCAAGTACCGCGACACGGTGCGGGACTACTGGCGCGGCGAGTACGCGGCGATGCCGGAGTTCGCCTCCCGGCTGACGGGATCCTCGGACCTCTACCTGCACGACGGCCGGAGCCCGCACGCCTCGATCAACTTCATCGTCGCCCACGACGGGTTCACCCTGCGCGACCTGGTGTCTTACAACGCCAAGCACAACGAGGCCAACGGCGAGAACAACCGCGACGGCGAGAGCCACAACAGGTCCTGGAACTGCGGCGTGGAGGGCGAGACCGACGACCCGGAGGTGTTGGAGCTCCGGGCGCGCCAGCAGCGCAACTTCCTCACCACCCTGCTGCTGAGCCAGGGCGTGCCGATGATCGCCCACGGCGACGAGCTCGGGCGCACCCAGCTCGGCAACAACAACGGCTACTGCCAGGACAACCCGATCACCTGGGTGGACTGGGAGAACGCCGACCAGGACCTGTTGGAGTTCACCCGCCTGCTCATCCGGGTCCGCTCCGAGCACCCGATCTTCCGCCGCCGCAAGTTCTTCAACGGCCAGCAGATCACGGAGTGGCAGGACGTCCCCGACATCAGCTGGCTGCGCCCCGACGCGCAGCCCATGACCGTGGATGACTGGCACGTCGGCTACGCCAAGACGGTGATCGTCGTGCTCAACGGCCAGGCCCTCGACGAGGCCGACGAGTTCGGCCGGGCGCTGGCGGACTCGTCGTTCGCCCTGGTGTTCAACGCCTCGGAGGGCCCGGAGACGTGCATCGTGCCCGGGGAGGGATCGGTCCAGCAGTGGGTCGAGGTGCTCGACACCGCCGAGTGGCCCAGGGACGGCCAGCCCCACGTTTGGTCGGCTGGGGATGCGATCGAGGTGGCGGCCAAGTCGGTGGTGGTGCTGCAGGCGCTGGAACAGCCGACCACGGCGCGGGGCGGATAGCGGGAGCGTCTCGCTGCCGGCGGCGCCCTACGGTCGGCAGGCGGCGACGAGGATGGCGCGCGCGGCGCCGCCCTCGGGCACCGGCAGCAGCGCGAAGTCGTGGAACAAGCCGGGCTGCTCGTCGTAGTCGACGTCCACCCCCGCCGCCCTGGCCGCCGCGACCAGCCGCCGGGCGTCCGGCAGCAGCAGGTCGCCGGTGCTGGCGAGGACTGTCAAGGGCGGCAGGTCCGTCATCGAACCGAACAGCGGGCTGGCGAAGGGATGTTCGACTCCCGGTTCCCCGGCGTAGATCCGCCCCGCCTCGGCGAGGCCTGCGCGACCCAGGATCGGATCGCCGCGCTCCAGCGCCGCCTGCTCGGGGTCGGACATGGTCACGTCCAGCCAGGGGGAGATGAGGACGAGCCGCCGGGGGAGCCCGACCCCGCCGCCGATGTCGCGTAGATGTTGCACGGCCGCCAGCGCCAGGCCCGCCCCGGCCGAGTCGCCCATCACCACGACTTCGCCCGCACCCACCATCGCCGCCCAGTGCGCTATGAGCCCGGCAGCACCGGTGACCGTGGCCTCGGCACTGCTCGGGGTCGGCGCGGCCTCGGGGTCGCTGCTGCTGGGGCCGGGATGCGTCCCAGGTGCCAGCGGGTAGCGGGGGAACACCACGCGGGCCGGAACCTCGCGCAGCAGTTGCTCCACCAGCCCCCAATGCTGGCTGATCGCCTCACGGACATAGGCGCCGCCGTGGAAGTAGATGACCGTGGTGGCGGGCAGGAACGTGCGCGGCGTCAGCTCCCACACCGGCCAGTTCCGCCAGCTCTCGGCGCCGCCCCCGGGTTGCCGCGCCTGCGGCTGGCAGCGGAAGTCCCGGCGCAGTTTGGACGGCGGTGTGGGGGCGGCGCCCAGGCGCGGCGGGCTGCCCAGGGAACGTTGGAGCGACTCCGGGCTGGCGAAGACGGAGTTCACGCGCAGTGCGCGCAGAGCCCAGCCGACGCCACGGTGCTGGATGCTGGGCATGGCCGCCTTCCTGGTCTACCCGCGCTGCCCTCGGGCGCCCATCCGGATGATCGGCCCGCCTGGCACCGCGCGGTCTAGCATCGCACGATGGACATCAGCGCGGAACTCGCCGACATCGACCTGCTGCGTTACCTCTGGGTTGACAACGCGAACGTCATCAGGTCCAAGGCCGTGTACCTGCCGCCGCTGCGGGAGGCCCTGACGGCCGATGCCGGCACCCTCGACCGTGCCGTGCAGATCTCACAGGCCCAGTTCGCGCTCCCGGTCACGGGTGACTCCGTCGTCGTGGCCACGGGCCTGCTGCCGACGCACGACGTCACCCTGGTGCCGGACTGGCACTCGTTGCGGGCGCTGCCGTACGCGCCGCGCTGCGCGGCGGTGGCCTGCGACATCTACGACGGCGAGTCGCCGTGGGAGCAGGACCCCCGCGGCTTCCTCCGTCGGATGTCGCGACGGGCGGCGGAGGCCGGGTTGACGGTGCTCGTCGGGCCGGAGTTGGAGTTCATGCTGCTGACCCGCGCGGCAGACGGGTCGGTGGAGCCGGCCGACGCGACGGTGTTCTGCCAGGACAGCGCGGCCGACCTGCATGCCGCCGTCGTGGCAGACCTCGCGGCGGCGCTGTCGGCCCAGGGGGTGGACCTCGCCCAGATCCACCCGGAATCCGCACCGGGTCAGTTCGAGATCTCGCTGCGACCGCTGCCGCCGGTGGCCGCCGCCGATGCCATCGTGATCGCCCGGCAGACCGTCAAGGCGACGGCTCGGGCCCATGGGCTGGTCGCCTCGTTCCTGCCGATGGTCTTCGGGGACGCCTGTGCCTCGGGCATGCACCTGCATCTGTCGCTGGCCGGCGACGATGCGCCGGACGGGTTGGGCCCGCACGGCGACGCCTTCATGGCGGGGGTGCTGGGGCACCTCGACGGGCTGCTCGCGGCGACCGCGCCGACGCCGATGTCGTTGGAGCGGTTCCGGCCGCACTACTGGGCGGGAGCCTTCGCCGGCTGGGGCGTCGCCAACAAGGAGGCGCCGCTGCGGGTCGTGCCGCGCCACGTTGGCCAGTCGTCGGGAGCGCGGCGGGACGTGGAGTTCAAGGCGTGCGACGCGAGTGCCAACCCCTACACGGCGCTCGGCTGCCTGCTCGCTGCCGGTCTGGCCGGGATCGCGCAGGGGGCCGCCCTGCCGGCCGAGCTGGTCGGGGACCCAGGGCTGCTTTCGGCCGACGATCGCGAGGCGCTGGGGATCCGGGCGCTGCCCCACGATTCGCGGGCGGTCCTGCAGGCCTTCGCCGCCGACGAGGTGTTGTCGGCTGCGATGGGCGCGTCCTTCCACAGCGCCTACGCCGCAGTCAAGCGCGACGAGATCGCCAACCTGGTCACCATCAGCGCCGAGGAGCGCACCGAGATGTTGCTGGAGCGCTACTAGCCAGGCCTCCGTCGTCGGTAGCCTCAACCATCGCGCGGTGCAGAGGAGACATGAGTGTGGACGGCGATATGAGTCGTGGCGGGGCCGAGGGGGACGGGACTCCGAAGCCGTCTGCGGGCGACGGAGGTGCGGCGGCCGTCGGCGATACAGCCGCCGTGATCGCCCTGGTCGGTGAGACCGGTAGGACGCTCAACCGCGCCTCCTACCCCGTGAGCTACAGCCGCGTGATGATGGACCAGATCGCGCGCGCCTACGGCGTTGAGGCCGAGTACGCCGTCCTGCCCAACCTGATCATGGGTGTGAGCAAGGGCGACCACCGGGTGGCGATGCTGGGGCCGGCGGGCTCGTTCCGCTTCGACCAGGTGGTGGCCTCGCAGCATGAGATCTTGCTGGCGCGCCGGGCCGCGGTGCCTGCCGCCGATGCCCTCGCGTCGCTGCAGCGGCTGGAGCGGATTCCGGCGCCCTACCCCTCGTGGCTGCGGATCTTGGGGTACGTCCTCATGGGCATCGGCGTCGCTGGACTTTTTCGGATGAGCATCCCGGCGATCGTGGGGGCTGCGGTGCTCGGCGCCTTGGCCGGCGTCGCGCTCGTCGCCGCCGGTGATCGGCCGAACATCGCCGCGCTCATGCCAGTGCTCATGACGTTCTGCGCGGCCCTGGGAGTCGCGTGGGTCTCAGGCCTGACCGGCTTCGATGACCCTGTCCGGCTGGCGGTGGTGCCAGCCATCGCCCTCATCCCGGGAGCGGGTCTGACCGCCTCGCTCATCGAGCTCGCGCGCGGTGACATGGTCTCCGGCTCGTCCCGACTCATCTACTCGCTGACGATCGTGTTCTCGATGGCCTTCGGCTTCGCCGTGGCGATCTCCCTGGTCGACCTTCCCACCAGCCAGTTGCAGGGCACTGGCGCGGCGCCGACACCAGCGTGGGTGGCCTGGGCCGGGGCCCTGGTGTTCGTCGTCGGTGCCGCGATCTACTTCTGCACGCCGCGGTCGGTGCTGGCGGCCTCGATCATCGTGCCGCTCATCGCCTTCGCGGTGGACCAGGCTGTGGCCCTGGCCATTCCAGCCACCCTCGCGGCCGGCGTGGCGACGGCGGTCGCCCTGTTGCTGGCCCGGATCATCAACGGCCGGGCGGGCGGTGGGCCGGCCGTGGCGGTCATCTTCATCCCGGCTTTCTGGCTACTGGTGCCGACCACGCTGGTGTTCGTCTCGTTCACGGGGTTGATCACCGACGATCGGAGTCTGACGTCGCTGGGCCACGACGCCATCATGACCCTTCTGAGCATGGCCGTCGGCATCCTCATCGTCGGGCTGCTGCCGCCTTTGACGCGCCGCATGCGAGAGGCCCTCGCGTCCGATGACGCGGGCATTGAAGGCCGCTGAACTGTCGACCGTCGCAGCGGTTGCCGAGCGAAGTCGGGCGACCCCTAGTGGAGCGGGTGACGGGAATCGAACCCGCGTGTTCAGCTTGGGAAGCTGATGTTCTGCCATTGAACTACACCCGCCGAGCTTGCGCTGACAGTATGCCGCGCGGGCATCGCCGACATGAAACCGGGCCGCCGGCTCAGTCCCATTCGGCCAAGAGCTCGAGCTGGCGGCGCGCCACCCGGCCGAAGATCGGGCGCAGCCCGAACTCGTCCGCGTCCTGGGCGCACAGCACCTCCAGCCGGGTGAAGAAATCCCTGTTCGCGGCCACCACCCCGGCGATGAGCTGCTGCGCCCAGGACTCCACGACGGCTGCCGGCCGGTCGGGGTGCAGCGAGCGCAGCGGCATCGCCAGCAGCTGCGTGAGGGCATCGCGGCGGGGGAGCTCGAGCACCAGCCCCCGCACCACCAGCCCGTCGTCGGAGCGGCTCACCCGGGGGGCGGGCAGCCGACGGCGCGCCGCTCCCACCCCCGCGACCTTGACCTCGACTACATCGGGAATGCCGACCCGGCAGGCCACCGAGGACACGAAGCGGGTGTCGGCCTCGAAGTAGCCGAGTCCCAGCGCCACCCCGAACGAGTCGGCCTTGTTGTAGCGGACGAAGACCTGGTCCGTGGGCGTCGGATGATGCACCCGGATCAGCCAGTCCCCGTCGTCGGTGTGCTCGTAGCGGGAACCGTAGGGATGGTGGTTGAGCATGTCGATCATGGGCATGAAGTAGCCCAGCGGACCTTCGTCGCCCTCGCCCATCTCGGAGCGCAGGCGTGAGCGCATGACGCTGTGGGCAGGCGACTCCGGCTCGCCCTGCTCGGCCTGCTCGCCCTGCTCGGCTGCCACCGCGCCGCCGACCGCCGCGGCAGGCTGTTGCGACTCCAGCCAGCCCGGCCGGGCCTCGGCCACGAGCGCGCTCAGCTCCGGGTCTTCGCCAATGCTGTGCCGCGCGTAGGAACGGCCGACGATGCGCACCTTGTCGATGGTGTTGAACAGGCTCACCATGGCGTCCAGGATCGCTTGCTGGCCCGAGGTCAGGTGCGCCGTGTCAGCGGTGTAGGCCAACTCGGTGTCGCTCGCGACCCAGGCCAGGTTCGTGACGGGGATGTGCAGCCGCCCCGGCACCACCAACATGGGCGGAGCCTCGGGGTGCGGACGGTCCAGACGGGGCGTCAGATGGGGATTGTGCTCTCGGGGCAGGCTGAGCCACAAGCTCCCGCCCTCGTGGTTGACCACGAGTTCCGGGTGGACGTACCCGCCGGCGCCCACGACCTCGTCTGCGATGAGCGTGACCAGGCGCACCACCTCGGGGTTGTCGCTGGCGACTCGCATCGGCCCAGCGTAGGCGGTGGGTTCCGCGGTCCTGTTAGCCGCCGAGCACCTGGCGCCAGGCCGCCGGCAGCGCATCTGCGTAGGAATGTCCGCTCCCGGAGGGCATCCCGACTGCGGGCGGCAGGTCCATGGCCACCTGCAGGAAGAACAACACCGGGGTCCAGCGGGTGCCCGGCTGCACTCCCGGGCCCCGCTGTCCCGTCAGCCACTCGGGCCGCGAGGCGATCAGCCCGGGCGCGAACCACACCACCGGATCGGTGGGGTTCTGCAGCACCAGGATCCGGGGCGTGGGCCAGCTGCCGTCACCGGGGGGCTGCGCGGCCGCCCCCGTCGAGGCGGCATAGCGGGCGGTCCGGCCGCCCCCGACGATCGGCTGCCACACGGGCGGCTGGCCGGCATAGGTCCAACCGGTGATCGGGTCCGTCGACGCCGGCGGACCCACCCACAGCGCGCCATCGATGCGGCTAGCCACCTGGGCTGGGTCCAGGCCGGCGAAGGGCGCCGGCGAGCCGTAGGCGCCCAGGCTCTCGCCGTACAGGATCAGCTTCGGCCGGGGGGTGGTGGTGTCGTTGGCCGGCGGCAACGCGTCCCGAGCAGCCGCGAGGGCGTCATAGAGAGCCACGCCGGCGGACTTGGCGGCCTCCTGGTCCACAAGAAACGACAGCCAGCTGGGCAGCGTCGAGTACTGGATGGCGACCAGGGCGGCACGACCCCCGGCGGCGTCCTCGGCCGCCTGAGCCGCCACCGGGTCGATCTGGCCGTTGCCGGTAGTGGTGATGCCGATCCAGATCGGGGCGTCCGCCCCTCCTGCCCGGAGCATGTCCCGCACGGCCAGCTCCGCCCGCTCATCGTCGGTAGCCGCCGAGGTCAGCCCGGCGAAGGCTCGGATGCTGGTAGCCGGCGTGCCCTGGGACACGAAGTCTCGCCCCTCGCGGCCCAGAGTGTTGAACGCGATCAGCGAGGCCGCGCTGCCTGATCGGGACGGATCGGCCGGAGGGCGCTGGCCGGAGGTGCTGGCGTCGATGCGCGCGAACGACTCCCACGTCGCGAACAGTCCCAGGGCGACCACCGCGCCGACGGTCAGCGTCGTGGCCAGCGCGCCGAGCAGCAGGGCCAGGGAGCCGGGCGCGAGTGCCGGTGAGCTCGTGGAACCTGGTGAGCCGCCTTGGCGCAGACCGCGTTGGAACAGCCGGGCGAAGCGGCGGCTGGCAGCACGCAGCCCTCGTCCCGCCAGTACCAGGAGGGCGGCCAGCAGCACACCTATGACGGTGGCGACCAGCGCGTTCACCGCGAGCTGCGGGGCCCCCAGCTGCACCGCCTGCACCCGCAGGCCGCCGGACAGCGGCCACCCGGCCAGGATGGCGACCGCGGCCGCCGCGCCCGCGCAGAAGCGGTACCACCGTGGGGTCGCCGCAGGTCCGCCGCGGTCGCCCCGGGGCTCTGGCCGCCTGCGCGGCTGGCGGCTCACAACCCGCGCGGTTGCGGCCGCGCTCGCCCCGATGCCGTAGCCGATCGCGGCCAGGAGGCCGCACACCACGCCCTGCAGCACGCTTCCCAGCGGCAGCAGCGACGGCAGCCAAGCCACCACCCACGTCACCGCGGCGACGAGCACTCCCGTCGGCGAGGGTGGGCGCAGGCTTACCGTCACACCGGCGAATGTACGCGCCGTGCCTGCGAGCTCAGTCCATCAGCCCGATCTCGGACATGAACAGCAGGATCGCCGACATCGCGGCCTCCCGGGCGAACGGCTCCTTCAGCTTCGTGGAGCCCAGGGTGGTGTACCAGGGGAAGGTGTCGTAGGACAGGTCCCAGTGGTTGGCGTGGAACATCGACAGGTGCGGCGCAGTGGCCAGCGGAAGCATGGACTGGTCCTGCGTCAGCTGCATGTCGTTGTACTTGTCGTAGTTGAGCAGCTCGAGCGTCCCCTGGCGCTGGTAGTAGGGCACCTCCATCAGGTGCGTGGAGCCGCTGAAGTTGAACATCGGGATGCCCAGATCGTTGATGTCGTCGGCGTTCTCCTCGAGGAAGCCCGCTCGGTAGTCCGTGGTCAGACCCAGGATGGCCCCCTTGATGTCGTACTCGTCCAGGCGCCGGTTGATGTTGTTGACCTGGATGATGGGGGCGAGCTGCAGCATCAGCTTGCCGATGTTGCCGGTCATGTCCTCGATGACGTCGAACTTGGGGATGTCCTTGATCTGGTCGTAGATGCCGTTGGCCAGGTAGGAGCCGCCGACGGCGCCGGCCCAGCCGATGACGCCCTTGATCCGCGGGGCCAGGTCGGGCCGCTTGGCGAGCAGCGTGAGAATGTCCGGCGCACCCTTCGAGTACCCCATCAGGATGACGTCGCCGGGCGGAGTCGGGTTCTGCTCATCGGTGATGAACGACGAGTCGATCGGCGAGACGCCGATGCCGCGCTCGATCACGTTCTCGAGGTCGGCCACGTTCGCCTCACAGCTGCGCATGGGGTGCGAATCGGCGATCATGATCTTGCAGCGGAAGCGGTTGATGAGCGTGGGCCAGACGCTCTCGAAGGCCAGGTTGGGAAGCAGCCCGGTGAGCAGGCCCGGGGCGAAGACCAGCGTGGTGTCGGCGAACGCCCCCGGCTCGACCGGCGGCAGATCCAGCTGCACCTCGTGCTCCGGCAGGTTCGTGATCATCCGCTTGCCGACCTTCTCGCGCTCGCTGCGCGGGTCGACGAGGTTGAGCGGGAACGGCGCCTGGGAGTTCTTCACGGCCGCCGGGTTGGCGCACGCCTCGGTGATGAAGATGTTGCGGTAGCGCACACCCATCCACTCGCGGATCACCGGATCGTTGAGCGCCGCCACCGGGTCCGCGGTGACGGCGTCGCGGACGAGCTCGATGACGGTCGGGTAGTCCTTCTGCTGCATCGCGAAGGTGATGTCGCCGGTCTGCTCGACGTTGGTGTCCGCGGAGTCTTTGGTCATACCCGAAAAGTAGTCAACGCTCCGACCTGATGCAGCGCATCGGCCAGGCTGGCCACGAGAGTTGCAGGCGCGACTGGCTGCGAATTCGGGGGCTTCAGGCGGGGTCGGCGTCCCCGGCGAGCTCGTCCTCCAGCGCGATGGGCGACAGGTCGGCCTCGACTGCTGCGCTGCCGCCCGTCTGAGCTGCGGCGATCGCCCCGAGCCGGCGCTGGGCGCGCTCGGCGGCATAAGCCACGAAGTCCTGGACGTCGAGCCCCAGCGGCCGGTCATAGAGCGACAGGAACTCGATTGCCGACAGCGCCAGCGGCAGCATCTCGGCCATCGTCTGCTCGACCACCTGCCAGAGCGCTGGGTCGGCGGCGACGTGCCGGCGGCAGGTGTAGGTGCCCCAGGCCATGTGCCGCCGCTCGTCCACGCCGATCCGGCGGATGATGGTCTGCATGCCGGGCAGGATGCCTCGGTCGCGGCACACCTGCTCCCAGGCGTGGTAGCCGGTGAGGGCGAGCACCCCCTCCACGATGTGGTTGTAGACCACCGATGCTCGTAATTGGTTGGCTGGGCTGGGATCGTCGGCCAAGGCGCTGAGCGCGGAGGGCAGCGCGTCGAGGAAGATCGCCCGGTAGCCGGGGTTGTCTGCGACGAGCGGGGTGAGGTCGCCGGTCTCGCCGACGGCGTCGAACCAGAGCCGGAAGGCCTCGGTGTGCCGGGCCTCCTCGAAGCAGAACTGCGCCAGGTACATCTCGTCGCCCAGCCTGCCCTCGGCGGCCATGGCCGCCAGGAAGGGTTGGATGTCGTGGGTCACAGCCTCCTCGCCGGCCAGAAACATCGCGCTGAGCCGGCTGGCGGCCTCGACGTCCGGGCCGGACAGGGTGCGCCAGCCGTCGGCCTCCTGCGTCAGGTCGATGTCGGCGGCGTTCCAGAACAGCGCGTTGCCCTTGCGCCACAGGCGCAGCGGCAGGGCGTCCCAGTCCAGGCCGCCGGCCCGCAGCGTGGCGAAGCCATCCCGTTCCGTCATCGCAGATTCTCCTTCCGCTCCGGCGGCGCGCGTCACCCGAGTACAGGCTTGGGTTCCAGGTGCGACAGCCCGTTCCAGGCCAGGTTGACCAGGTGCGCCGCGAGCTCCTCGCGCTTGGGCTTGCGCACATCCACCCACCACATGCCGGTGCTCGTCACCATACCCACGAGCATCTGTGCATACATGTCGGCCTGTTTGGCCTGGTAGCCCCGGCGGTCGAACTCGTCGGCGAGCTGCACCGACACCCGTCCGGCGATGTCGCGCAGCAGCGACGCGAACGATCCCTGTGCGACCCCGGGGGCGGAGTCGCGCACCAGCACCCGGAAGCCCTCGGTCTCGGTGGCGATGTAGTCCAGCCAGGCGAGCACGGCCGACTCCAGCATGGCCTTGGGAGGCCCAGGCGCCAAGGCAGCCTCGATGCGGCCCAGCAGGTCCGACATCTCGCGGTCGACCACCACCGCGTAGAGCCCCTCCTTGCCGCCGAAGTGCTCGTAGACGACCGGTTTGGACACGCTGGCCTCGGCGGCGATCTCCTCGACCGTGACGGCCTCGTAGCCCTTCTCCGCGAAGAGCTGCCGACCCACGCGGATGAGCTGCTCGCGGCGGGCGGTGCCCGACATCCGGGTGCGGGGGCCAGCGGTCATGGCACCAGTCTGGCCGGTCTCCTCCGGTTATGGGCATCGGTATCCGGGATGGCCCCCGTCACGCTAGCCTCAGCCGGGTGATCCTGCCCGACGCCCGCGCGACGGCGCGCTCGGTGCGGCGGATCACGGAGTCCCGCGCGGCCGGGCGAGGTCTGCGGGTGGCGATCGTGATGCCGCTGCTGCTGGCCTTTTTCGAGTGGATCAAGCTTCCGCAGGGTGCCTTCCTGGCGTCGTTCGCCACACTGTCGATGCTGGTCATCGGCGACTTCTCGGGGCCTCGGCGGGAGCGCTTCACATCGATCGTGGTGACCGGCGCCGCCGGTGCGGGCACGCTCGCGCTGGGGGCCGCCCTCGCGGCCTATCCCTATGTGCTGATTCCGGCCGCCCTGGTGCTGGGCACCTTCGTCGCCCTGCTGGGCGTCTTGCGCGGCTTCATGGCCCGCGCCACCATCCCCATCCTGCTGCCGTTCTTCTTGGCCGCCACCACGGCCAAGCCCATGGCGGCGCTGGTGCAGATGGAGATCGGCTGGTGCGTGGGAACGCTGGTTTCGGCCGTAGCGGCGATCACGATGTGGCCCTACTTCCCGCGGGCCCGCCTGACCGAGGCGATGTGCGACGCGATGCAGGTCGCGGCCGCCGCGCTGAGGTCCTACTTCGCCACCCCTGCCGCGGACGACCGCGCCGAGCGGCTGGTGGCCGTCAGCACCTCGATGCAGCGCGTTCGCGACCTTTTCGCCGGCCAGCTCAAGCGTCCCGGCAACTCGTACCGCCGCGAACGCTTCCTGGTGGCGTTGGTGGAGGAGCTTCGGCGCCTGCGCATCGGACTGCTGACCCAGCTGCCGCGGGTGCCGGCCGACCCCCCGGCCCGCGACCGTGACCTGGGCCAGGAAACCGCAGACGCGCTGGATCAAGCCGCCCAGCACCTGCGCGACGGTCGCGACGACCTCGGCGCGTTCGGGATGCTCAACGAGGCCCGCGTCGTGCACCGCGCCCGAGTGGTGGACGCCACCGCGCAGCACCTCGCCGAGGCGCAGGGCGCTGCCGCGGGCGGCGTGGTGATCGACTCGTTCCCGGTGCGCTCGCTGAGCATGCTGTCTCTCGTGCCCGTGCGCGACGCCTCGGTGGCCCATGGCGACGAGGCCGTGCCGCACATCACCTTCCGCGGCCGGCGCATGCCCACGACGCTGGCGCCGCGCGGGCCGTGGCACCGGGTTCGCGGTGAGCTCTCCTGGTCCGCGCCGTGGTTCCGCAACTCGTTCCGACTCGGCCTGGCGCTGGCGCTGGCGCTGACCGTGGTGGAGTTGACCAGCGTGCAGCGCGGCTACTGGGTGGTGCTCGGCACGCTCTCGGTGATGCGGCTGGACCTGTTGAGCACCGGCCGGACGGCCTGGCAGGTGGTTCAGGGCCAGCTGCTGGGCTTCTGCCTGGGCGTTCTCATCATCCCGCTGACCACGGATGCCCACTGGCTGGCCTGGGCGCTGCTGCCGCCGCTGGCCTTCGCCCAGGGCTATGTGGCGAACAACAAGGGAATCATCGTCCAGCAGATGATGTTCACGGCGCTGCTGGTGGATCTGGTGATGGTGACGTCGCCCCGGCGCGACATCGCCCTGCTGCGGTTGACCGACGTCCTGATCGGCCTGGCGGTGGCGATCGTGGTGAGCGTGCTGGTGTTCCCGCGGGGACTGGTGCCGCGGGTGCAGTCGAGTGTGTCGGCGGCGGTCGTGGCGGCCGGCGACCTGCTGGTCGCGCAGACCAGACTGTTGTCCACGAGGGTGCTCAGCCATCAGGACGCCGCCACGTCGTCGAGCGAGAGCGCGATGGCCGACGCCGAGGACCTCAAGGTGCGGGCCGCCATCGAGCAGGCGGCCGAGACGGTGGACCTGGCGGTCGCCCAGGGGGTGCCCAGCGAGGCCCAGATCCTGTTGTGGTCGCGGGCCATCAACCTCGTGGAGTTCATGACCTATGTCGCCGACGTCATCGCCCCCGTGCGCTATCGCGGTCAGGCCGACGCCCGCGACGAGCGCGCCGCGGGCAACCTGGTGGTCGCCGCCAAGGACATCGCCCACCGCGTGCACCGGGCCGTCGACGAGCTGCTCGCAGCCTCAACGGACCTGCCGCCGGACTTCCGGCTGCCGGACCCGGGCGTCTACCCCAGCCTGCGGCCGGGGGCGGAGCGCCCCACCAGCGCGGGTCTGCAGCAGGCCCAGGTCGCCATCGCGACGCTGGTCGACCGCTGGGCGGCCGAGCGACGCTCGGATATGGCCGACCGTGCTGTGCACCTGGCCTGGGCGCTGGGCTGGCTGAACGAGATCGAGGGCATCGTCAGCAGCGCGTTCGCCCTGCTGGACATCATGAAAGAAGCCCGGGTCGACGGCTCGGACACCGTCGACCCGGGCTCCCGGGAGGCTGCGGGCGCTACTGCTTGACCGAGTCCAGCAGCAGGCTGGCCACGTCGAGCACCTCGATGCTCTCCTGGGCGGTCCCCTCCTGCTTTCGCATGGTCACGCCGTCGTTGAGCATCACGTTGCAGAACGGGCAGCCCACCGCGATCTTCTCGGCGCCGGTGTCCAGCGCCTCGTCGGAGCGGTTGACATTGATCCGGGTGCCCAGGTTCTCCTCCATCCACATGCGCGCGCCGCCGGCGCCGCAGCAGAAGGACTTGGAGCCCCGGCGCTCCATCTCCACGAAGTTGACGCCAGGCACGCTCTGCACCAGCTCGCGCGGGGGCGTGTAGACCTTGTTGTGCCGGCCCAGGTAGCAGGGGTCGTGGTACGTGACCGTCTGGTCCACAGCCTCTACCGGGGTGAGCTTGCCGTCCTTGACCAGCGTCGCCAGCAGCTGGGTGTGGTGGACAACCTCGTAGTCGCCGCCGATCTGCGGGTACTCCCGGCCGATCGTGTTCAGGCAGTGCGGGCACGTCACGACGATCTTCTTGGCCTTGATCTCGTTGAGCACCTCGACGTTCTGCATCGCCTGCATCTGGTAGACGAACTCGTTGCCGGCTCGGCGCGCCGGGTCGCCGGTGCAGGTCTCGCCCTCGCCCATGACCATGAACTCGACGCCGGCGATGTGCAGCAGCTCGGCGACGGACTTGGTGGTGCGCTTGGCGCGGTCCTCGTAGGCGCCGGCGCAGCCGACCCAGAACAGGTACTCGACGTCGTCGGGGATCTCGTCCTCGCCGTCCATGCCGAACACGCGGACCTCGAAGTCGACCTCCTCGATCCAGGCGTTGCGCATCGAGGCGTTCATCCCCCAGGGGTTGCCCTTCTGCTCCACGTTCTTGAACAGGCCGTTGAGCTCGGTGGGGAACTCCGACTCGATCATGACCTGGTAGCGGCGCATGTCGACGAAGTGGTCGATGTGCTCGATGTCCACCGGGCACTGCTCGACGCAGGCGCCGCAGGTGGTGCAGGACCACAGGGCGTCGGTGTCGATCACGGGTCCGGTGTGCGAGCGGTGGCCGGCGGCGTCGTAGCCGTCGTCGGCGCGGCGCGGGTCGTCCTCGCGTGAGCCCACCAGCGGGCGCTGGACCTCGTCGGCGACGGTCGTGCCCACGGCGGTCAGGACGGCCTCGTTGCGCTCGCCCATCTCGTCGCGCTCGCCAGCCCCGGCGGTCGCCATCAGATACGGCGCCGAGGCGAACAGGTGGTCGCGCAGGTCCATGATCATGAGCTTCGGGGACAGCGGCTTCTCGGTGTTCCACGCCGGGCACTGGGACTGGCAGCGACCGCACTCGGTACAGGTGGACATGTCCAGCATGTCCTTCCAGGTGAAGTCCTCGATGCGGCCCACCCCGAACACGGCATCCTCGGCCGGGTCCTCGAAGTCGATCTTCTCGCCGTTGGAGTACATCGGCAGCAGCGGACCCAGGGCGTTGGGCCGACGCGAGAAGTAGACGTTGATCGGCGCCAGGAAGATGTGCAGGTGCTTGCTGTAGAGCACGATCACCAGGAACACCACGATGACGGCGATCTGCAGCCAGATGCCGATGGTCTCGAGCCACTCGTTGGCCGTGAGCCCGAGCGGCTTGAGCAAGTTGCCGACCCACTCCGACACGAACGCGCCGCCGGACTCGTAGAACGGGAAGTGCAGCTTCTGCTCGTCGGTGCCGTACTTGATCGACGTGACCGCCCACTGGGCGCCGCGGTAGAGGAACAGCGTCCACACCACGTTGAAGATCATGAAGAGCACCAGCCAGGCGGCGCCGGTGTGCGACCCGAAGAAGCGGCTCTTGCGACCCTCGTTCTTGGGGTTGTTGATCAGCCGGATGATCAGGAAGATGACGATGCCGATCAGCACCAGCACGCCGAAGAGGTCCTCGAAGAACCCGAGCACTGCCCAGCGTCCGATCACCGGGATCGCGAAGTCGGCCTTGAACAGGGCCCCGAACGCCTCCAGGATCGTCAGGCCGAGGATCAGGAAGCCCCAGAACGCGAACACGTGCGCGATGCCGGGGATGGTCCACTTGAGCAGTTTCTTCTGCCCCATGACCTCAACGGCCTCGGCCTCGACCGCCTTGTCCACCTTCTGCGGGCGGTCCACGGCGGGCTGGCCCGTTTTCATCAGCCGGTACAGCACGCGGCCGCGCCGGGCCGCGAACGCGAGGGTTACGACGGTGATGAGGACGCCGACGATCAGTCGGATCCACATCATGGTGCTTTCGTCCACCGGGACCTCCGGAAGGTGTCGGACCGCGCGCGGCGCGCACAGGCCTTGTGGCACAACGGGTCTTTCGATACTACTCGCGAGTAACTTGCGCTCCGCCGCGACCCTCCGCCCGTGGTTCGGATACACCCGCGGGTACCCCGCTGCCGCAAGGCATCCCTAATGTCTGCCCATGGTCGCTATCGATGCGGTCGCCGCGCCCGTCGACGGCTTTCCCGACAGGGTGCTCGCCGACCTGGAGGCAGAGGCGATCTGGGCCCTGCGCGAGACTGCCGCGGCCTTCGCCCGTCCCGTTCTGCTGTACAGCATCGGCAAGGACTCCACGGTCCTGCTGCACCTCGCGCGCAAGGCGTTCCACCCCGGACCCATCCCCTTCCCGGTCATGCACATCGACACCGGCTGGAAGTTCGCCGAGATGATCAGCTTCCGCGATGCCGCCGCCCAGCGGCTGGGGCTGGACCTGCGGGTGGTGACCAACGAGGCGGGACGGGCCGAGGGGGTGTCGCCGTTCACTCATGGGGCGCAGGAGTACACCCGCATCATGAAGACAGTCGCGCTGCGCGAGGGTCTTGACCAGGGTGGCTTCGACGTCGCGATCGGCGGCGCCCGGCGCGACGAGGAGAAGTCGCGGGCGAAGGAGCGAATCTTCTCGCTGCGCGAGGCCGGACACCGGTGGGAGCCGCGCAAGCAGCGCCCCGAGTTCTGGCGCACGGTCAACTCCGCGCTAGCCGACGGGCAGACGATGCGGGCGTTCCCCATCTCCAACTGGACCGAGCTGGACGTGTGGCGCTATATCGCGGCGGAGGGCCTGGACGTCGTCCCGCTGTACTTCTCTGCGCCGCGGCCCACCGTCGAGCGCGACGGCACGCTGCTCATGGTCGACGACGACCGGCTCCCGCTGCTGCCCGGCGAGGAGCCCGTGGTGCGCGAGGTGCGGTTCCGGACGCTCGGCTGCTACCCGCTCACCGGTGGTGTCACCACCCCGGCGTACACGGTGGCTGAGCTGATCGACGAGTTGCGGGCCAACAATCTCTCGGAGCGGGCAGGTCGGCTGATCGACGGCGAGGGCGCTGCGTCCATGGAGCGCAAGAAGGCCGAGGGGTACTTCTGATGGCCCGGCTCGACAGCGGTGCGCCGATCACGGGGGGCACGATGGCCAAAGCCCTGATCCGCATCGTGACGTGCGGCAGCGTCGACGATGGGAAGTCCACGCTGCTCGGGCGGCTGTTGGCCGAGACCGACTCGCTGCCGACCGACCTGGTAGAGGCGGCCCGCTTCACGCGCCGCCCGGGCTCGGCGGTCCCGGTGGGCGAGGTCGACTACTCGCTGGTCACCGACGGCTTGGAGGCCGAGCGGGACCAGGGCATCACCATCGACGTCGCATACCGCCACCTCTACCTGCCCTCCGGGCGGCGGGCGATCTTCGCCGACGCGCCGGGACACGAGCAGTACACCCGGAACATGGCCGTGGCCGCCTCCACCGCGGACGCAGCGATCCTGCTGGCCGACGCGCTGCGGGGTTCGCGCGACCAAACCCACCGCCACCTGTCGGTGTGCGCCCTCATGGGCGTCAGGCACCTGCTCGTCGCGGTGAACAAGATGGACGCGGTGGACTGGGACCGCGGGGTGTTCGACGCCATCTGCGAGGAGTTGCGGGCCTCCGCCGCGCGACACGGCATCGACAGCGTCGTCTGCGTTCCGACGAGCGCCCTGACCGGCGCGAATGTGACGAGTTCGAGGGCGGCGCCGCAGTGGTACGACGGGCCGTCGCTGCTTCAGGCAATCGACGCGATGGAGGTCGAGCACGATGCGGCGGCGCCCTTGCGGATGCCGGTCCAGACCATCCTGCGGGCGCCGGACTTCCGCGGCTACGGCGGGGTGGTGGAGGCAGGGGTGCTTCGGGCCGGGGACAAGGTCAGGGTGGTCGACTCGGGCCAGACCGCCGTGGTCACCCGGCTGGTGGGCATGGTGGGGGACAGCGCGGTGGAGTTCGACGAGGTGCGCGCGGGGCTGAGTGCGGCTGTCGAGCTCGACCGCGACCTCGACATCACTCGCGGAGACCTGATCGCGGCCGCGGATGACGCCCCCGCACCGCAGCCTGCCGACCGCTTCTCGGCGGAGGTCGTCTGGCTGGCCGAGGAGCCGCTCGCCCATGGCCGCTCCTACACGCTGCGCTGTGGGCCGATCGACGTGCCGGCGGTCGTCACCACCATCCGGCACCGGCTGGATGTGACCACGGGCGAGCAGATGGCTGCGCGCACGCTCGGCATGAACGACGTCGGCCGGGTGGAGCTGGCCACCAACCGCGCGGTCCCGCTGGAGGCCTACTCCGGCTGCCATGCCACCGGCGGTTTCGTCCTGTGCGACCGGGTCTCCGGTGACACCTTGGCCGCCGGGCTGACCCGGTATGCGCTGCGCCGATCCGCCAACGTGGCAGAGCACGAGTTCTCCCTTGACCGCAATGCGCGCGAGTCCCTGAACGGCCATCGCGGCCAGGTGCTGTGGTTCACCGGTCTGAGCGGATCGGGCAAGTCCACCGTCGCCAACGACGTCGCTCGGCGCCTGCATGCGCTGGGCGTGCGCACCTACATCCTGGATGGCGATTCCGTGCGCCATGGCCTGACCAAGGACCTGGGCTTCACCCCGGAGGACCGCGCCGAGAACGTCCGTCGCGTGGCGGAGGTGGCCCGACTCATGATGGATGCCGGCTTGGTGGTGCTCGTGTGCCTGGTGTCGCCGTTCCGCACCGACCGCAGATCAGCCCGGGCGCTGTTCGCAGAGGGCGACTTCGCTGAGGTTTTCGTCGACACGCCGCTGGAGGTATGCATCCAGCGCGACCCCAAGGGGCTGTATGCCAAGGCGGCTGCCGGCGAGCTGCCCAACATGTCGGGTGTTGGCCAGGACTACGAGCCTCCCAGCTACCCGGAGATCCGCCTGGACGGCACGGATGCCGCGGAGGCCAACGCCGCAGAGGTTCTGGGCCACATCCTCGGCTAGTCAGGGCTCGAATGTGACGTGAATCACGTCACTGCCCTGTGGTGCGCGGAATGCTGGCAAGGCCAGATGGGTTCCTATCACATAACTTGCGTCGCTTCGACTCATAGTTTCTGCACAGCGCTGCGGGCGCACTTGCGAACCGACGTCGCTGGCAGCAATCTTGATGCCGGAGGGCGCAGGTCTGCAACCCAACGCACGTCAACATTCACCATCAAGCAGGAGGAACCACACATGGCACGAGCAGTCGGTATCGACCTCGGCACCACCAACTCCGTCGTCTCCGTCCTCGAGGGCGGCGAGCCGACGGTCATCCCGAACGCCGAAGGCGCTCGCACCACGCCCTCGATCGTCGCCTTCGCCAAGAACGGCGAGGTGCTCGTCGGAGAGGTCGCCAAGCGCCAGGCCGTCACCAACGTCGACCGCACGATCCGGTCCGCCAAGCGTCACATGGGCACCGACTGGTCCGTCGACATCGACGGCAAGAAGTACACCCCGCAGGAGATCTCCGCGCGGGTGCTGGCCAAGCTCAAGACGGACGCCGAGGCCTACCTGGGCGACAAGGTGACCAACGCCGTGATCACCGTTCCCGCGTACTTCAACGACGCGCAGCGGCAGGCCACCAAGGAGGCGGGCGAGATCGCCGGCCTGACGGTGGACCGCATCGTCAACGAGCCGACGGCGGCCGCTCTGGCGTATGGGCTGGAGAAGGCCTCCGGCGACGAGACCATCCTGGTCTTCGACCTGGGTGGCGGCACCTTCGACGTGTCGCTGCTTGAGATCGGCGACGGCGTCGTGGAGGTCAAGGCCACCAGCGGCGACAACCACCTGGGCGGCGACGACTGGGACGCCCGCGTCGTCGACCATCTGGTCAAGAACTTCAAGAATGCCTACGGCGTTGACCTGAGCAAGGACAAGATGGCCATGCAGCGGCTGCGCGAGGCCGCCGAGAAGGCCAAGATCGAGCTGTCGTCCAGCTCGCAGACCTCGATCAACCTGCCGTACATCACGGCCGGCGCCGAGGGTCCGCTGCACCTGGACGAGTCGCTCAGCCGGGCGCAGTTCGAGCAGCTGACCTCTGACCTGCTCGACCGCTGCAAGGCGCCTTTCAAGTCGGTCATCGCCGACGCCGGCATCTCGCCGTCCGAGATCAACCACGTCGTGCTCGTGGGCGGCTCCACCCGGATGCCGGCCGTGACCGACCTGGTCAAGGAGCTCACCGGCGGCAAGGAGCCGAACAAGGGCGTCAACCCGGACGAGGTCGTCGCCATCGGCGCCAGCCTGCAGGCCGGCGTGCTGACCGGCGAGGTCAAGGACGTGCTGCTGCTGGACGTGACGCCGCTGTCCCTGGGGATCGAGACCAAGGGCGGCGTGATGACCAAGCTCATCGAGCGCAACACCACCATCCCGACCAAGCGCTCGGAGACGTTCACCACCGCGGACGACAACCAGCCCAGCGTGCACATCCAGGTGTTCCAGGGCGAGCGCGAGATGGTGTCCGGCAACAAGAAGCTCGGCACCTTCGAGCTCACCGGCATCCTGCCCGCGCCGCGCGGCGTGCCGCAGATCGAGGTCACCTTTGACATCGACGCCAACGGCATCGTGCACGTGTCGGCCAAGGACCTGGGCACCGGCAAGGAGCAGTCGATGACCATCTCGGGCGGCTCGTCGCTGCCCAAGGAGGACATCGAGCGGATGATGCGCGAGGCCGAGGAGCACGCCGAGGAGGACCGCAAGCGCCGCGACGAGGTCGAGGTCCGCAACGCTGCCGAGAGCGCGGTGTACGGCACCGAGAAGTTCCTCGCCGAGAACGGCGACAAGCTGCCTGCGGCCAACAAGACCGAGGTCGAGGACGCCCTGGCGGAGCTCAAGACCGCCGTGGACAGCAACGACGTGGGCAACATGAAGTCCGCGGCCGAGAAGCTGGCCCAGGTCAGCCAGACCGCCGGTGCGGCGATCTACCAGCAGGCCAGCGCCGCCGGTGCCGACGGCGGCGCCGGTGGTCAGCAGCCCGGTGGCGGCTCGGGCGGCTCGGCGGGTGGCGCCGACGGCGGCGCGGGCTCGGCCGATGACGATGTCGTCGACGCCGAGATCGTCGACGAGGACGAGAGCAAGTGACCGAGCGCCCTGATGGCGACGGCGACGAGGTCCGCGTGACCGACCGGCGCCGGATCGACCCCCAAACGGGGGCGGTCCGGCAGCCGGCGGCTGCGTCGGCCCCATCAGCCGAGCCCGCTGCCGAGGCAGCCGACGCGGGCGATGCGGCCGACGCCGTCGAGGCCGAGATCGTCGACGATGAGGCTTCCGCCGCGGCCGCGAACGCCTCGGCGGAAGTCGCGGAGCTGACCGACACCCTGCAGCGGCTGGCGGCCGAGTACAAGAACTACCGCGACCGCACCGCGCGCGATCTCGCCGAGGCCCGCGCGGCAGGTCGCGCCGAGGTCGTGCGCGAGCTGCTCGGAACGCTCGACGCGCTCGGGCGCGCGGACGCCCACGGCGAGCTCACGGGGCCGGCGAAGGCGTTCGCGGACAACTTGTCCGCGGCACTCGCGAAACTTGGCCTCACCACGATCGGCAGCGCCGGCGACCCCTTCGACCCGCTGGTCCACGAGGCCATGACGCACGCCGCCGGCGAGGGCCTGGACGGTCCGACCGTCACGGCGGTCTATGAGCCGGGTTACAGGCTGGGCGAGCGGATCATCCGTCCCGCGCGGGTCGCCGTCAGCGAATGACGACCCGCCCCGGCCGACCACATCTACCTAACCAACCCCAGGACGCGACGGAGGGCCGTCTATGAGCCAGGCCGATTGGCTGGACAAGGACTTCTACAAGGTCCTCGGCGTGTCCAAGAAGGCGGACGCTGCCGAGATCAAGAAGTCGTACCGCAAACTCGCCCGGGAGCTCCACCCCGACACCAACCCGGACCCGAAGGCCGAGGACAAGTTCAAGGCCGTCAGCGAGGCCTATGACGTGCTGGGCAACGCCGAGCGCCGCAAGGAGTACGACGAGCTGCGCGCTCTCGGCCCCGCTGCCCGCTTCCGCTTCGGCGGGGCCGGTGGTCAGGGCGGGGGTGCGGGCGCCCAGGGGTTCTCGCCGTCTGACTTCGGGGACATGTTCGGCCGTGCCGGACAGGCCGCCGCGGGCGGGATGGGCGACATCTTCTCGGGTCTGTTCAACCGGGGCGCCGGGGGCCAGACCCGCAGCAGAGCCCGTCGCGGGCAGGACATCGAGTCCGAGGTGAACCTCGGGTTCACTGAGGCGCTCGACGGCGTCACGCTGCCGCTGCGCCTTTCGACGGAGGGCGCCTGCGGCGCCTGCCACGGCACCGGTGCCCGCGCCGGCTCGACCCCCAGGGTCTGCCCCACCTGTGAGGGCACCGGTCAGCGGGCCCAGAACTTGGGCGGATTCGCCTTCGCCGAGAGCTGCGATGAGTGCCTGGGCCGCGGGCTCGTGGTGGACGACCCGTGCCCGACTTGTTACGGCTCGGGCAGGGCCCAGAGCACCAAGACCGTCCACGCGCGGGTCCCGGCCGGCGTCAAGGACGGCCAGCGGATCAAGCTCAAGGGCAAGGGCGGCCCAGGTGAGGGCGGCGGGCCCGACGGTGACCTGTACATCGTCGTGCACGTGGACTCGCACCCTGTGTTCTCGCGCAGCGGGGACAACCTGGAACTCACCGTCCCGGTGACCTTCGACGAGGCGGCGCTGGGAGGCAACATCAAGGTGCCGGTACTCGGCGGCGGCACCGTCACCCTCAAGCTGCCCCCCGGCACCGCCAACGGGCGCACGTTCCGCGTGCGCGGAAAGGGCGCCACCCGGCGCGACGGCTCGCGCGGGGATCTGCTGGTCACCGTGAAAGTCGCTGTGCCGGAGGAGGCCCTGCTCACGCAGGCAGCCCGCGAGGCGCTGGCGGCCTATCGCGACGCGACCGACGCCCACAATCCCCGCGAGGGCCTCATGGCCGCCGCCGGGGCTGCGGGTGGTGCCCGATGAGCAGCGCCCCCGGCGACGGCATCCCCGACGACGCGCCCGTCTACGTCATCAGCGTGGCAGCCGAGCTGGCCGGCCTGCACCCGCAGACCCTGCGCCAGTACGACCGCATGGGCATCGTGCGGCCGCGGCGGGCCGGCGGCCGCTACCGGCTGTACTCCATGCGCGATGTGCGCAGGTTGCGGCAGGTGACAGAGCTGACCTCAGAGGGTCTGAACCTGGTCGGTATCCAACGGGTGCTCGACCTGGAGGAGCGCTTGTCGGTGCTCGAGGAGCGGCTCGCCCGCTACGAGGCCGACAGCGCTTCCACGGCGCTGGTCGTCTGGCACCCCCAGCAGCACCGGCGACGCTCCTAGCCCACCGTCCGGGGGCTCTCGCCGCTATCTTTCCAAGACGCATCACCTGAACGAGGACCTAGACCCGATGGACATCGAATTCACTACCAAGGCACAGGACGCGCTTGGGGCCGCAGTGCGGCGTGCAGCCGCCAACGGCAACGCGGAAGTGCAGCCGGTGCACCTGCTCGACGCGCTGCTCGGCCAGGGCGAGGGCATCGCCACCGCGCTGCTCGACGCCGTGGGCGTGGACCGTCGCGTGCTGCAGACTGCCGTCGACGCCGAGATGGCTTCGCTGCCGTCGGCCTCCGGATCGTCAGTGGGCACCCCCAACCTGTCCCGCGCGATCTACGCGGTGCTGCAGGCGGCGCAGGACCTGGCCAAGTCGCGCGGCGACGAGTACGTGTCGACCGAGCACCTGCTCATCGGGCTGTCGAGCGCGGGCGGGACCGGAGTGTCGGACCTGCTCGCGAAGATGGGAGCCACCACCGAGGCGCTGATGTCGGCCCTCACCGAAGTGAAGGGAGCCGACCGCGTGACCAACCGCGACCCCGAGGAGTCCTTCCAGGCCCTCGAGAAGTACGGCGTCGACCTGACCAAGCGAGCCGCCGAGGGGAAGATCGACCCCGTCATCGGCCGTGACTCGGAGATCCGCCGCACCATCCAGGTGCTCTCGCGCCGGACCAAGAACAACCCCGTCCTGATCGGCGAGCCCGGCGTCGGCAAGACCGCCGTCGTCGAGGGCCTCGCCCGGCGCATGGTCGCCGGCGACGTGCCCGAGTCGCTGCGCGGCAAGAAGCTCATCTCGCTGGACCTCGGCTCCATGGTCGCGGGCGCCAAGTACCGCGGTGAGTTCGAGGAGCGGCTCAAGGCGGTGCTCGACGAGATCGCAAAGTCCGACGGTCAGATCATCACCTTCATCGACGAGCTCCACACTGTGGTGGGCGCCGGCGCCTCCGGCGAGGGCGCCATGGACGCGGGCAACATGCTCAAGCCGATGCTCGCCCGCGGCGAGCTGCGCCTGATCGGCGCCACCACGCTGGACGAGTACCGCGAGTACATCGAGAAGGACGCTGCCCTGGAGCGCCGCTTCCAGCAGGTCTTCGTGGGGGAGCCCAGCGTCACCGACACGATCGGCATCCTGCGCGGCCTCAAGGAGAAGTACGAGGCCCACCACAAGGTCGCGATCTCGGACGCCGCGCTGGTGGCCGCGGCGACGTTGTCGGACCGCTACATCACCAGCCGCTTCCTGCCGGACAAGGCGATCGACCTGGTCGACGAGGCGTCCAGCCGGCTGCGGATGGCGATCGATTCCTCCCCGGAGGAGATCGACACCCTGCAGCGCCAGGTGGACCGCCTGCGCATGGAGGAGATGGCCCTGGCCAACGAGACCGATGAGGCGTCCAAAGAGCGGCTCAAGCGGCTGCAGTCGGACATCGCCGACAAGGATGAGGTGCTGCTGGGGCTGAAGGCCCGGTGGGAGCAGGAGAAGTCGGCTCTTGACCGCATCGGCGACCTGAAGATCGAGATCGACGACCTGCGCGTGCGCGGCGAGAACGCCCAGCGCGACGGTGACTTCGAGACCGCCTCGAGGCTGTTCTACGCCGAGATCCCGGCCAAGGAGGCTGAGCTCGCCGAGGCCGCCGCGGTCGCCAATGACCGCGAGGGCATGGTCAGCGAGGAGGTCGGGGCGGACGACGTGGCCGAGGTCGTCTCGGCCTGGACCGGCATCCCGGCCGGGCGAATGCTGGAGGGCGAGAGCGAGAAGCTCCTGCACATGGAGGACTACCTGGACCAGCGCGTGATCGGCCAGGACGGTGCGGTGCACACGGTGTCCGATGCGGTCCGGCGCTCGCGAGCCGGCATTGCCGACCCCGATCGGCCGACCGGATCCTTCATGTTCCTGGGACCCACCGGCGTCGGCAAGACCGAGCTGGCCAAGGCGCTGGCGGAGTTCCTGTTCGACGACGAGCGCGCCATGATCCGCATCGACATGAGCGAGTACTCCGAGAAGCACGCCGTCGCGCGGCTGGTGGGCGCGCCCCCCGGCTACGTGGGCTATGAGGAAGGTGGCCAGCTGACCGAGGCCGTGCGCCGCCGCCCGTACTCGGTGGTGCTGCTTGACGAGGTGGAGAAGGCGCACCCCGAGGTCTTCAACATTCTGCTGCAGGTGCTGGACGACGGGCGGCTGACCGACGGCCAGGGGCGCACCGTGGACTTCCGCAACGTGATCCTGATCCTGACGTCGAACTTGGGCTCGCAGTTCCTCATCGACACCTCCAAGCCGTTCGAGGAGCGCTCGGAGGAGGTCATGGACGTGGTGCGGGCGGCCTTCAAGCCGGAGTTCCTCAACCGGCTGGACGACATCGTCATGTTCCACCCGCTGAGCGAGGAGAACCTGGTCCACATCGTGGGTCTGCAGCTGGACTCGCTGCAACGGCGGTTGGACGATCGGCGCATCGTGCTGGAGGTCACCGACGACGCCAAGGCCTGGCTGGCCCGGCGTGGCTTCGATCCGGTCTACGGCGCGCGGCCGCTGCGTCGGCTGGTGCAGACGGCGGTGGGCGACCAACTAGCCCGCGAGCTGCTGTCGGGTGCTGTTACCGACGGTTCGACGGTGCTCGTGGATGCCCCGGAGGGGGCCGGCGAGGGAGAGCTGGTCGTGACTCCTGTGGCGGCCGCCGGGTAGGCGCTACCGCCGCGTCAGGGCGCGCAGCTTGGGCCGGACGTCGGCGAAGTACAGGGCCACGCCGACTATTCCGGCCATCCCCAGCAGCCCGATCGGCTGCAGGTAGATGGCCACCGCGCTGACGCCCAGGATCACCAGCCAGATCGGCTTGGACAGGCGGTTGATGAACTCAAAGCCCTGCTTCGGCTGGCGCAGGCAGTCGATGAAGCCGACCACCGCAGTCAGGGACAGGACGATGGCGAGGACGTTGACGATCAGTCCGATCAGCGGCGGCATCGCACTAGGATAGGCGGACATGACGATGGCCCCCACCCGTGACGGGTGGGGGCCATCGTCATGCGCTGGTGGCGCGGTCGGCGCTGGGCCTTAGCGGCCAATCCGCTCGCGGACGTCCGCCACGGCACCCTCGGCGCGGGTGCGCAGTTCGCCGGCGCGACCCTCAACGTGGTCGCGGAGGTCGATGAGGAGCGTCTGGACCTTGGCCGGAGCGGCGGCGACGGCCTCTTGCAGCTCGCCGAAGAAGTCCACGACCTCGGTCCGGAACTCGTCGGCGGTCGGCAGCTCGACCTTGGGCAGCTCCACCTTCGGCAGCTCGTAGGCCCGGAGCGATGCCAGGAAGCTCTGCGCTTCGGCGACCGGGGGTGCAGCGACAGTCTTGGCCTTGGCGGCAGCAGGCTTGGCAGCTGCGGCGGGCTTGCTGGCAGCGGCCGGCTTGGCCGCGGGCTTCGCAGCAGCCGGCTTCTTGACGGCGGTAGCCGTCTTGGCAGGCGCCTTCTTGGCCGCTGGGGCCTTCTTGGCGGCCGGCTTGGCGGCGGGCTTCGCAGCGGTCGCCGGCTTGGCGGCGGTAGCGGGCTTCGGGGCCGGCTTCGGGGTGTTCTCGGACGTGGTTGCCATCAGTTGTTTCCCTTTCCTCGATGGGTCGTTGGAGCGCTGGCTACTCAGCCGGCGCTGGCTCTGAGTCGGCGGCGCCAGCGTCAGCGCTGTGGCCGGTCGCCGGAGCGTCGTCGTTGGCGTCCACGAGCCCGCTGGCGATGTTCTCGGCTACGAAGGCCCGATAGATCTCCAGCAGCGCTCGTCGCTGCCGCTCTGTCAACGCCGAGTCGCGGGCAATTGCCGCCCGCACCCGGGAGCTGTCCTGCGCCTCGAGCAGTCCGGCACGGACGTAGAGCGTCTCGGCCGAGATGCGCAGCGCCGCTGCGATCTGGGCCAGGATCTCCGCGCTCGGTTTGCGCAGGCCGCGCTCGACTTGGCTCAGGTAGGGGTTGGACACGCCCGCCGTCGCCGCCAGCTGCCGCAGCGACAGTTGCGCTGCTTGCCGCTGCTCCCGGATGAACTCTCCGAGAGTGCTGACATCGATCGCTGACACGTCTATAAGTGTGCCCTAACTGCTTGCTAGAGCAAACACCTGTGGCCGTGATCTTCATCACGCCACCGGCACTAGGCCGGTCGGTCGCGCACCAGCCTCACGACTGAGCGCAGCTGTCCCGCGGGCTCTCCGCCGCCCAGCACCCGGTCGCCCGCGATGACGGGCTGCAGCTGATCGGCTGGCAGCCCCAGCGCCACCAGCGTGCCGTAGATGGCAGCGGGTCGGGCCCGTGCGCCGCCGTCCTCGATTTTGATCGCGATCCCGGTGCCGTCGGGCAACCCCGCGGTGTACACCGCGTCGGCCCCGTCCTTGGCGATCGCGCCCGGGAGCGATCGCATGAGAGCAGTGGCGTCGCGGGTGGTGCCGGCAACGTATTCCGGGGCCTCGCGCATCCCGTCGCGGATCACTGCGGCGGGATCATCGGCATCCGCTCCTACCAGGGCGCTGAAGGCGGCGGCCAGTCCGGACAGCGGTGTGGCCCAGATGAGCGCCCCGCAGCCGTCCACGCCGAACTGGCCTGGGTCGGCGCCGGTCATGTCCGCGATCTGCTCAGCGAGCGCCAGCTGCAGCGGGTGATTCGGGGAGCGGTAGCCGTGGATGGGCCAGCCGTTGGCGCTGCAGGTGGCGAGCATGGCGGCGTGCTTGCCGGAACAGTTGGCGGCCAATCGGGACTTCCGGCCGCCTGCGGCCACCACCCGCAGCTTCTGCTCCTCGTCGAACGGCCAATCCGGGGTGTTGTCCAGGTCCTCGGCGCCGAGTCCGACGAACTCCAGCATGGCCTGCACGCCTTCAAGGTGGAAGGGCTCCCCGGAATGGGAGGAGGCCGCCAACGCCGCGTGCTGCGGTGTCCGCGGTGTGAAGCCGAGCCGCGTCATCGCGGCCGCCAGCAGTGGTTTCAGTGAGGATCGGGCATAGATCAGCGCCTCCGGATCCCCGCAGTGGTGGGTCAGCCGGCCGTCGGCGTCCGTGACCGCGATGTGGGCCCGGTGAACGCTCTCCACCAGTGGCCCCCGGCGGACTTCGACGGCGATCGGCGGTGTCGCTCCCTGGCCAATCGCCGCCACCTCGCACCGCCCGTCCCGACCGTTGCCGACCACTTCAGTCAGCCCCTGGGCAGGACGATAATCCAGGTGACTCGGATGGATCGGCCGGGGAGTGCGACGGCGCCCGAGGGGCGCGCGGAGCTCGTCGGCCGATCCGTCCACCATCCGTGCGCGCTGGGCGCGCACGGGGGATACTTTGACGGCGTCGCCTCTGCGAGGCGCGAGGAACGCCACCGGCGGAAGGAGGAGCGCCATGTCATCGGGCACTTTCATCCCCGGTCAGCAAACGGCGGAAGCCGCCCTTCGCGCCCGTGCTGAGGAGTCCTTCACCGGCAGGATGGAGATGACGTCCGCCACCGGCGATGTCGCGCTGGTGTGGTTCGGCAACGGATCGATCTGCGCCACCACGGTGCCCGGGTCTCGTCCGCGCCTGGGTGTGCGGCTGCTGTCGGCTGGCCTGGTGCGCCCGGAGGACCTGGACCGGGCGCTTCGGGAGCAGTCGCAGGACGCCGACGCCGGTCCCGTCGGCGACCTGCTCGTCCGGGTCGGCGCCGTCGAGCGGGAGGAGGTCGAGCACTTCGTCCGAATTCAGCTGGTCGACATGATCTCGGACTTGCTCGGCTGGGATCTGATCGGAACCGCGGTCTTCGCCGGCGACATCCCGCCGAAGGCCTTGGACGAGCCGTTCGGCGTGGACGTGGTCCTGCGCGAGGCGATGGAGCGCCGTGAGGTGTGGGAGGCGATGGTCCAGCGGTTCGGGGGTCCCCAGGGGGTGCCGCGGCCGTCGATGCTGGCCGCGCCCCGGGCCAACCTGCTGCTAGGTCCCTATGACTGGGCGGTGCTCACCAAAGTAGACGGACTCCGTTCCTTGGAGACCCTCGCCGACCACTGCGGGTTGAGCCTGTACGAGACAGCTCACGTCATCAACGGCCTTGCCGACGTCGGTCTGGTGGTGCTGCCTCCTCCGCCCAGCCGGCCGGCTGGCAAAGCCAAGCGCGAACCCCGTCGCCGCAGCAGCGTGGACGCCGCCAGCCTGCTGCGCGAGCTGTCCGCGCTCAACCGCGCCGAGCGTCCCGAGGGGTAG
>CAYYRC010000005.1:0-14528 GCA_964474045.1 uncultured Actinomycetes bacterium | reverse complement strand
CAGCCTGCTGCGCGAGCTGTCCGCGCTCAACCGCGCCGAGCGTCCCGAGGGGTAGCAGGCGACCCGAGCGCCCGCCTCGGGTCATCCAGCGTGCTGGCCGCGCAGGGCCGCGGGCGCGTCCTAGCCAAGCACGATGGGCTCGACGGCGGCGGCGATGGACGCCGACCCGTCGGCGGGCACAACCAGCAGCGCCGCATCGTCGGGGACACTGCGCTTGACGATTGCCGTCGCGATCGGACCAAGTTCATGATGCCGGGCGGCGGTGCCGATCCAGCCCACCTGCCGCTCGCCAGAGAAGACGGCGTCCCCATGGTCGGGCAGTCCCTCTGCGGCTCCGTCCAGGTGCAGCAGCACCAGGCGGCGTGGGGGTCGTCCCATGTTGTGCACGCGGGCCACTGTCTCCTGACCGCGATAGCAGCCCTTGGCCAGGTGCACGGCCGGTCCTATCCAGCCGACTTCATGGGGAATCGTCTTGTGGTCGGTCTCGCAGCCAAGGCGAGGCATGCCTGCGGCCACTCGCAGTGCCTCCAGCGCCCAAGTTCCGGCCAGGCCGGTGGCCGCGTCGGACACCGCTTCCGCCTCGGCGCCGCTGGCGAGCTCTGCGAGCAGGTCGCCGCGCGGAACGATCACCTGCGCCCCAAGCAGGCGGCCCGGCCGCTCGCCGACGTACTTCGTCGCCTCGCCGCCGCGATCAGAGCCGGCTGGCGTGGTCCCGGTTCCTGCGTACTCCGCCGGCACCTGCCACGCGAGCTGTCCCTCCCGGCCGCCGTCGGCGCGCCACAGGACGGCGTAGTCGGCAGTTACGTCCGCGACCTCCACCCGGAGCAGGAAGCGCATCCGGTCCAGGTAGTCGTGCAGGGCGGACGCTACCTCCGGCTCCACAATCAGCCACGTCTGCTCGCCGTCATCCACCACGTGGAGCTCGAACTCGACGTGGCCTTGCGGATCGAGGACGAGCGCGGTCGCACTCTGCCCGGGTGCCAGGTCTGCTAGCCACCCACTTGTGAGCGAGTGCAGCCACGTCAGGCGGTCAGGACCGCCGACTGTCAGCACCGCCAAGTTGGACTGGTCGACGGCCGCCCGGCCCGCGGCCAGGCGTCGCTGCTCCCCATGAGGGTCGCCGTAATGCCAGGGGACCCCCTGATCCACAGCGGTGGGAGGGGGCGGGACGGCGCCTGGCAGCCCAAGCGCCGGGGATGGCTTGCCGGTCATGACTCTGCTCCCTCGTGCACCGCTCCCGTGCAATCGCAGCACAGTCCGCGGATGGCGGCATGGCTGAGGTCTGCCGCGAAGCCGATGCGGCTGTGGACATCGGCCACGAAACTCGCCCCGACGCTCGGGGGCAGGCTCTGCAGCCGCCCGCACCGCTGACACCGGAAGTGCAGATGTGCGGGAGTGGTCGACGGATGGTAGGTAGGTGCGCCACTGCCGATGTGGGCATGGGTGATGAGACCGACCTGGTCCAGCACGCCGAGCGCGCGGTAGACGGTGGAGAGGTTGATGCCGGGCTCGGCCGTGTGGACTTCGGCCAGCAACTCCTCCGGGGTCGCATGCCGCAACCGCCGCACGGCTGCCAGCAGTAGCATCCGCGGGCGGGTCACCCGGAAGCCGGCGGAACGCAGGGCCGCAGCGTCCGCGTCGGCACTTGCGTCCGCGTGATCCCGCGTTGCCGGGCCGTGCGTGCTGGCGACCATGATGCTCGTGCCCTGCTGGGGTCCTCGTCAGCCGCTCTTGAGCCGGGCGGACAGATGGTTCTGCAGCGGCTGGCCCACGGCCGCCATGTCGTAGGTCCAGAGCAGGTCGCCCTCGACGAGCCCGTAGAGGCGAACGCCGGCAGTGACTTCCTTGGCGGTGGGGGTGCGCATGATTCCGTCGGTGCTGAGCTGCAGCCGTGCGCCAGTGATGACGGAGTCGCTCATGCCGGTGATCTCGACGCTGCCGAACCACACCTCGGTGATGCCGGTCGGGTGCTGGAGCAGGAACTCCACCTCGTTGCCGGGTAGCGGGCGCAGGTACCCGACCTCGGTACCACTCGGGCGAATCCGCTCGCCCTCGTCGTCCACGAGCCACGAGCGGCTGTGGTAGGTGAGGAAAGGGCGCCCGTCGGTGGTGACAGTCACCTCTTGGTAGAACCGGAACGTCTCGATCGTGGGGTACTGGCCAAGGCCCACCCCGGACCACTTGCCCAGCAGCCACGCGACGGAAGCCAGTTCCAGCGGCAGCACGGACTCGCCCTCGTCGGGCTGCAGGTCCTGGTTCTGCGAGTCGGCGCCCACGTCAGCTCTTGAACAGGCGGTAGACCACGTAGCCGGCGAACCACACGATGAGGATGCTGCACAGCACGAGCAGGACCTCGAAGAAGATTTCGGTCACGGTCCCATCCTAGCCACGCCGGTGACTCAGTACACGAGCACGCGGGCGTCGGGGGCGAGCGCCTGCTCCACGAAGGTTGCCGTCCCGGCGATGCCCGCTCCCGGCAGCAACGAGTCCTCCGTGATCCCCCTGCGGGCCGCGCATTGGGCGCAGACGGTCACCGACCCGAACGCCAGTAGACCGGCGAGCAACTCCGGCAGCTCAGGGGCGAGCGGCAGCTGGATGCGCTCGAGGGTGCCCGGCTGAGCGAGGAAGCTCGCCTCACCGGTGAGCCACAGCGACACCTGTGCGCCGACGGAAGTCGCCGTTGCGGCGACCGACAGGGCTTGCGAGACCCGCTCGGGGGACTCCGCACCCCAGGTGAGCTTGACGACGAGCGTGGGGCTCACGGCCGTGTGCGGCAGAGCTGCTAGCGGTTGCTGAGGGTGCGCGCCGCGGCGTCCTCGGTCAGATCGACCGGGGCTCGCGGACCCGGGTAGCCGTCGGCCTCGGCGTCATCGGCGTCATCGACCGCCGTGCCAGGAACGACCCGCACGGTGCCCGCGGCCCGGCCGGCGATGCGCGCGAGGAGGCTGCCCAGCGGGTTGCTGCCGAGCAGCACCTGGATGAGCGTGCCGGCGAGAGCCACGGCAGTGAACACCGTGAACACACCCGTCGCGTTGAGAACCCCGCCCATCAGCGCGACGAACGTCGCCAGCAGCCCGAGCGTCTGTCCGAATTGCTCGGCCGGGGCGGGCACGAGGCGGGTCGCCGGTGCCCCCCTGCGGCCGACGGTGCGCCGGTACAGCGCAACGAAGGGCTGATGGCGCGGGCCCATGATGGCTCCGGTGGCGAACACGAACATCTGCGCCGCGACGAGGGCCAGCCCGTCGATGGGGCCGAGTGCCAGGGCGACGCCGAGCAGAATGCTGCCGAGCAGCGCGGCAAAGCGGAGCGATCGTCGATCGAGCAGCTCGGGGACTCGGGTCGGCATGCTGCGTAGCGTAGGGGCGCAGCGGGGCTAGGTGTGGGAGGCCGCGCCCGGGAGCGCGGCAAGCACCTCATCCTTGCGGGGTTGGCCGACCGCCCGGTTGCGGATGTCGCCCCCGGCGTCCAGCACGAACACCGTGGGCGTGCGGGTGACGCCCACGGCCCGGACCAGGTCGAGGTTGTCCTCGGCGTCCACCTCGATGAAAGCCACACCCGGGGTGTCGGCGGAGATGTCCGTGAGAATCCGCCGGGTGGCTCGGCAGGGTGCGCAGAAGGCGCTCGAGAACTGCACCAGGGTGGCACGCTCCCCCAGCGGCTGCTGCAGCGTCTCGGCTGTCAGGATCCGCTCTGGCAATGCGGCGGTCTTGGCGTCGTCAGCTGAGGATCGCCGGCTGGTGACGCTCTGATCCGGCTCCTTCAGCCGGCCGTCCGTCCGCTGGCGGTAGATGCCGAAGGCGGCGGCCGCCGCCAGCACCACGAGCAGCACGTAGATCCCAGTCATTCAGCCATCACTTCTTCGTCCAGGGGGGCGACGAAACGGTATCCCACGTTGCGCACCGTGCCAATGAGGTGTTCGTGCTCCGGACCCAGCTTGGCGCGTAGCCGTCGAACGTGGACGTCCACCGTCCGGGTGCCCCCGTAGTAGTCGTAGCCCCAGACCTCCTGCAACAGCTGGGCGCGGGTGAAGACCCGCCCTGGATGCTGGACCAGATACTTGAGAAGCTCGAACTCCTTGTAGGTGAGGTTGAGCGGGCTGTTGCGCAGCCGCGCGCTGTAGGCCGACTCGTCGACCACCAGCTCGCCGCTGCGGATGAGGTCGGCGTCGTCGCTCGGATCGTCGTCGGTGCGTGATAGCGCCAACCGCAGCCGGGCTTCCACCTCGGCAGGCCCGGCGGAGTCCAGCAGGAAATCGTCGATGCCCCACTCGCTCGTCACCCCGGCCAGGCCGCCCTCCGTGGCCACCAGCAGCACCGGGACGGCCACGCCGGTCGTGCGGATCACCCGGCAGAGCCCGCGCATCGTCATCAGGTCGCTGCGCCCGTCCACCAGCAGAGCGTCGGCCGGCGGGGCATCCAGCAGGGCACTCGGCTCGGCGCTGAGCACGCGCACGCGGTGGCTGAGCAGCCCGAGCGCCGGCAGCACGACGACGCTGGCATCGCTGGAGTTGGTGAGCAACAGGAGTTGACTCATGGCGAGCACCCCTTCCGCCTTCCGCGCCGCGACCGCAACAGGATAACCCGCGTCGGCCCCTACCCTGTTCCGATGGGCAGCGGCGGCAATGGACCTGGTGAGCAGTCGGATGTCGGCCAGGACGCGATCCGGGCGCTGTCCCAAGCCGCCAACCACAGCGACGGCGCCATCCCGCTGTCCGATGCTGTCTTGCTGTCGCCGGGCCGGGATTCGGTGCACCTGGCCGTGTGGTCCGACAGCGAAGAGCTCGACGGCTACGCGTATGTGGACCCCGTCAGCGAGATCGCGGAGCTGGTGGTCCGGCCCGAGGCGCGGGGGCACGGCATCGGCACCGAACTGGTGAGCGCAGCGATCACCGCGGGTGCCCGCAGGTTCTGGGCGCACGGCGACCGGCCGGCCGCGCGGGCGCTGGCACGTCGGTTCGGGGCGCGGCCGGAGCGGACGCTGTATCTGCTGGCGAGGACCGAGGCAGCGACACCGGCCCCGCCTTCGCCGCCAGCTGCCCAAGCCGCGCTGCCCGCCGGCTACCGGCTGCGCCGCTACGCCGGCGAGGCTGATGATGAGGGGCTGCTGCGCGTGAACTCGGCGGCTTTCACGGACCTGCCCGATCAGGGCTCCTGGTCGAAGCAGGATGTGCGGGCGCGGGTCGAGGCCGACTGGTTCGACCCGGACGGGCTGCTGGTGCTGGAGCGCACGGACAACGACGCGAGCGTCCCAGGCGCGCAGATCGTGGGCTTCCACTGGACCAAGGTGCACCCGGACGGCACCGGCGAGGTCTACGTCCTCGCGCTGGACCCGTCCGTGCAGGGACACCGGCTCGCCGGTCCCCTCACCTGCGCCGGATTGGCCCAGCTCCGCCGTCGGGGGTGCTCGGAGGTGGTTCTGTTCGTCGACTCCGGCAACGTCCGCGCGCTGCGTCTGTACGAGCGGTTGGGCTTCACCCGCCGGCGCAGCGACGTGCTCTACGCCGTGGGCGGCTAAACGCCGGGCGGGTGGACCGAGGGTGCGTAGTATGCGCCTGGTCGAGGCTTTCTGGCAGGGTAGGGACTATGTCTGACGCGGTTGTGGAGCTGGACTCCGAAGTCATGGATGAGCTGCCCTCTGGGCGCTTCATCGACCGGGAGCTCTCCTGGCTCGCCTTCAACCAGCGGGTACTCGAGCTGGCCGAGGATCGGCGCCTGCCGCTGCTTGAGCGCGCCAAGTTCCTGGCTATCTTCGCCAGCAACCTCGACGAGTTCTACATGGTCCGCGTCGCCGGGCTCAAGCGTCGCATCGCCACCGGGATCGCAGTGCGCGCGGCCAGCGGGCTGCTCCCGCGGGAGGTGCACGACGCGGTGCTGGAGCACACGCACTCGCTCATGCTCCGCCAGGCGCGGTGCTTCCGCGACGATGTGCAGCCGGCGCTGGCCGAGCACGGCATCGAGATCGTGCGCTGGCGCGACCTCACAGAGTCCGAGCGCAAAGAGGCCTCGGAGATGTTCCACGACAAGGTCTTCCCGGTCCTTACGCCGCTGGCGCTGGACCCGGCGCACCCCTTCCCCTATATCTCGGGGCTGTCGCTCAACCTGGCCGTTATCGTGCGCAACCCGCACACCGGCACAGAGCTCTTCGCCCGGGTCAAGGTTCCGCCGCTGCTGGACCGCTTCATCCACCTGGGCAGCTCTCGCTTCCTACCGCTGGAGGAGGCCATCGCGGCCAACCTCGACCAACTGTTCCCCGGCATGGAGGTGCTGGAGCACCACACCTTCCGGGTGACCCGCAACGAGGACGTGGAGGTGGAGGAGGACGACGCCGAGAACCTGCTGAAGGCGCTGGAGCGCGAGCTCATGCGGCGTCGCTTCGGCCCGCCCGTGCGGCTGGAGGTCCAGGATTCGATCTCGCCGCACGTCCTCGACCTGCTCGTCCGGGAGCTCGGCGTGAGCCAGCAGGAGGTGTTCCAGCTGCCGTGGCCGGTGGACCTCCGGGGGCTGTGGACGCTGGTGGGGCTGGACCGCGAGGACCTCAAGGACGCCCCCTTCGTGCCCAAGACCAGCCGCGAGCTGGCGGAGGTCGAGTCGGCGAGCGCTCCCGACGTGCTCGAGGCGATGCGCGCCAAGGAGGTGCTGCTGCACCACCCCTACGACTCGTTCTCGACCTCGGTCCAGCGCTTCCTGGAGCAGGCCGCGGCCGACCCCAAGGTGCTCGCCATCAAGCAGACGCTCTACCGCACCTCCGGCGACTCGCCGATCGTGGACGCCCTGATCGACGCCGCCCAGTCCGGCAAGCAGGTGCTGGCGCTGGTCGAGATCAAGGCCCGCTTCGACGAGGAGGCCAACATCACCTGGGCCCGCAAGCTGGAGCGTGCCGGCGTCCACGTCGTGTACGGCCTGGTGGGGCTCAAGACGCACTGCAAGCTGTCGATGGTCGTGCGCGATGATGGCGACCGCCTGGTGCGCTATTGCCACATCGGCACCGGCAACTACCACCCCAAGACCGCACGGCTCTACGAGGACCTGGGGATCCTGACGACCGACGCGGCGGTGGGCGAGGACATCGCCAACCTGTTCAACCAGCTCTCCGGCTACTCGATGAACACCTCGTACCAACGCCTGCTGGTGGCCCCGCACAGCATCCGCAGCGGGCTGATCGAGCGCATCGAGCGGGAGGTCGCCAACCATCGCGCCGGGTTGCCGGCGCGCATCCGCTTCAAGTGCAACTCGATCGTGGACGAGCGCGTGATCGACGCGCTCTACCGGGCATCGGGGGAGGGCGTCCCCGTTGACATCTGGGTCCGCGGCATCTGCGCCCTCCGGCCGGGGGTGCCGGGTATGAGCGAGTCCATCCGGGTGCGCAGCATCCTGGGACAGTTCCTGGAGCACTCCCGCGCCTACGAGTTCGCCAACGCCGGCGAGCCCGAGGTATGGATCGGCTCGGCCGACATGATGCACCGCAACCTCGACCGCCGCGTCGAGGCGCTTATCGCGCTGGCCGAGCCGGGGCACGTGGAGACCGTGAACGACCTCTTCGACATGGCCTTCCGGCCGGACGTGAGCTCCTGGGACCTGGATGCCGACGGCTTCTGGCACCGCAACTCGGTCGACGACGCCGGCGAACCGCTGCTCGACCTGCAGCACTACATGATCAGAAACGTCAGCTCCCGCGGAGGTGCCCTCGCATGACCCGACTGCCCCAGGACGACCCGACCCCCGACGAGCTGGTCGCGGGCGAGGACCCGACGCCGCCGGACGTTCGCGCGGGCGGGACCGCGGAGGTCGCGCCGGCCGCCGCCGAGCCGGCGCCGCAGGAGGTGCGCGAGGTCGAGACCAAGTTGCGGGTGCACGGGCTGTTCAAGCTCCCCGAGCTGACTGAGGCCGAGGGTGTCGCGCAAGTGATCCCGCAGACCACCCGCGAGCTCAACGCCGTCTACCACGACACCTCGGACCTGGCCCTCTTCCGCTGGGGTGTGACGCTGCGGCGACGGACCGGCGGCCCGGACGAGGGCTGGCACATGAAGCTGCCCGTGGACGGCGCCAGCGAGGGCGTGCGCGATGAGCTGCGGGTTTCGCTCGAGGAGGGGGAGGTGGGTCAGGTCCCGCATGCGCTGCGCGACGTGGTGACCGCGTACGTGCGCGGAGCCGATCTCGTGCCCGTGGTCAGGCTGCGCACCGTCCGCTCGCCGTACGTGCTGTACGACGCCGAGGGGGTGGCCTTCGCCGAGCTGGTGGACGACCGTGTGTCCATCTACGACGGCGACGACGTGGTTTCCATGTTCCGCGAGCTCGAGGTGGAGGCGCTGGTCGATGGCGCTGACCTGAGCGGCCCCGTGGACCTGCTGCTCAGCCTGGGCGCGACGCCGTCGAAGTCGTCGAAGGCGGCGAGCGCCCTGGGTCCCGCCGCAGCCGAGCCGGCGGACATCCCCAAGCAGGAGCGGGTCACCCCCGCCGAGCCCGCGGGCGATGCCGTCACGGCGTACTTGCGCAAACACGCCCGAGCCTTCCTCAACCAGGATGTCCGGGTCCGGCGGGACCTGCCCGATGCCGTGCACCAGATGCGCGTCGCGGCCCGGCGGCTGCGCAGCGGGCTCAAGACCTTCGGCCCGCTGGTGGACCGCGAATGGGCCGATGCGCTGCGCGAGGAGCTGGCCTGGGCCGCGGGCGAGCTCGGCAACGCCCGGGACACCGAGGTGCTGCTCGGCCGCCTGGACAAGCATGCCGACGACCTGGGTGAGCGACAGGCGGCCCTGATCCGGGGGGTGATGGACCCGGTGCTGCGCGCGCGGCTGGCAGGGGCCCGCGACCATGCGCTGGCGGCCATGCGCAGCAAGCGCCACGCCGACCTGCTTGCGATGCTGGTCGACGCCGCGGTCGACCCCAGGCTGACGCCGCTGGCGGAGCAGCCGTGCTCGGAGGTCCTGCCGCCGCTGGTGGACAAGTCCTGGAAGCGGCTGCGGCGCTCCGTGCGCACGCTCGACCTGGAGGGGCCGGCGGAGTCATGGCACGCCGCCCGGATCGCGGCCAAGCGCGCGCGGTACGCCGCCGGCGCGGTCATCCCGGTCTTCGGGGAGCCGGCTGAGACGCTCGAGGACGCCCTGAGCGAAGTCACCGAGGTGCTCGGCGAACACCAGGACGCCTGCGTGGCGCAGGACGTCATCAGCGAGATCGCCGAACAGCCCGACGTGGACGGCGCCACCGGCTTCGCCCTGGGGCTGCTGCACCAGCACGAGTTCGAGGAGGAGCTGCACAACCGCATCCTGTTCGGCGACATCTGGAAGCGCACCGTGCGGGTGTACAAGCACACAGAGCTCGAGTAGCCGTGGCCCCGACGATTGAGGCCGCCGGCGTCGTGCTGCTGCGACGCGGGCGCAACGGGCTAGAGGTGTGCGTGGTTCACCGGCCGCGCCACCAGGACTGGTCGCTGCCCAAGGGCAAGCGTGATCCGGGCGAGCTGCTGCCGGTGACCGCCTGGCGGGAGGCCGTCGAGGAGACCGGGATGCTCGTGCACCTCGGAGCTCCGCTGCCGACTCAGTCGTACCGGGTGGATGGTCGGCCGAAGACCGTGGACTACTGGGTGGCCGCAGCGACCCGAGGCGGACCCGGCTTCCGGCCGAACAAGGAGATCGACGCCCTTGAGTGGGTCACGGTGCAGCGGGCCCGGGCGCGCCTGACGTACGCCCGCGACCGGCGCTGGCTGCTCGACGCGGCGACCGTCCCGCGCACGTCGCCCTTGATCATCCTTCGGCACACCGCGGCCGTGCGGCGCTCTGACTACAAGGGCAACAAGGACTGGCGTCGCCCGTTGACGAAGTCGGGCAAGCGCCACGCCGCGGACCTGGTGCCGTTGCTGACCGCCTATGGCGTGGCCGAGGTGCGCTCATCGGACTCCAAGCGCTGCGTGCAGACGGTCAAGCCCTATGCCCGGGCCGCGGGCCTCCCGATCATCGAAGAGGCGTTGTTCAGCGAGGAGATCTTCGACCGCCGGCCGAAGACCGCGCTCCGCCGGATGGCCATGATCGGGCGCCGTCCGTCGGCACAGCTGCTGTGCACGCACCGGCCGGTGCTACCCGATGTACTCGCGGCAGTGGCCCAGCAGTTCGGGCTCAAGGCGTCGCTGCCCAAGCTGAGCCCGTCGCTGGAACCCGGAGCCATGGTCATCATCCACCGGGAGCTGGGACCGCGAGGGCGCCCCAACGGGCGGGCAGTCGCCGTAGAGCGGATAGTCCCGGAGTAGCGCCGGCTCAGCCCCGTGCTGGGTCAGGCGGCGGGCGGCGGGAAGCCGCCGGCCTTGGGCAGCAGGCTCGGCACTGGGCGCCCCAGCTGGGCCGCGAGCCATTCGCTGGCCCGGCACAGCTCGTCCAGGTCCAAACCGGTGTCGTAGCCGGAGCGCTCCAGGGCGAAGACCAGGTCCTCGGTGGCGATGTTCCCGGTCGCGTTCGGGGCGAAGGGGCAGCCCCCGATCCCACCCAACGACGAGTCGAGCACGGTGACGCCCGCGTCGGCGGCGGCCAGGGCGCTGGCGTAGCCCGTGTTGCGGGTGTTGTGCACGTGCACCCGCAGCCGCGTGTAGCCCACGACCTCGCGGACCGCTGCCACCCGGTGGCGGACATCCGCGGGGACGGCGACGCCGATGGTGTCGGCGATGGCCACCTCGTCCACGCCGATGGCGGCGATCTCGGCCGCCACGTCGGCAACTCGGCCGACCGGAACCTCGCCGGTGTAGGGGCAGCCGAAGGACGCAGACATGGTCACCGAAGTGACCAGACCGGCTGCGCGCGCGAGCGGAGCCACCTTGGCCACGGTGTCCAAGGCCCCGCGCGTGGGCATTCCCTGGTTGCGCTGGGAGAACTCGTCGGTCACCATCACGACCAGGTTGACCTCCTGCAGCGCCGTCTGCCGAGCCCGCTCGAACCCGCGCTCGTTGAGCACCAGCCCGATGTAGTCCGCGGACTGCCCGCCGCCGACGGGCAGGCCTGCGATGACTGCTTCGGCGTCCGCCATCTGCGGGACCCGCTTGGGGTTCACGAAGCTCGCGACCTCGATCCGGCGCACACCCGCGGCGACGCAGCGCTCGACCAGCTCGATCTTCTGCCCGGTGCTCAGCTGGGCCGGGTCGTTCTGCAGGCCGTCGCGGGGCGAGACCTCGACGATCGTGATGTGCCTCATGGTGTGGTCACGTTACTGTGGCGCGCCACGTCGGCAGCTGCCTGGGCCGGGCATCGGCGACCAGCTGGCGCCAGAGCAGAGGTGGACGAACGCCCCAGCGCCGCACCACCGCGGTGGTGATGAGCCCGAGCACGGTGGCATTGAAGTGCCCGAAGCTCCAGATGTCGTGCACCACGATGAGCGGCAGTCCGACTCCCGCGAAGAGGGCGGCGTAGTACCACCAGCGCCACCGCCGTGAGACGAACAGCAGGTAGCCGCCGCAAGTCCCGACCATCACGTAGCTGACGCCCACATCGGTGGTGAGCGCGGTCGCCTTGGGCAGCAGATCCTGCGCGATCAGGACGCTCTCGAGGACCACGGTGACGATCGAGCCGACCACGTGGGCCACGAGCGCCACCAGCAGCCAGCGCGCGGTGCCGATGCGCTGTTCCAGCCGGGCCGAGATGAGCACGTAGACGACGATGTAGCCGCTGAGGAACAGGCCGTTGTCGGCCACCAGGAAGGCGCTGCTGAACAGCACCCGCAGCGGTTGCGTGAGCAACCCGTAGATGTTGGTGGAGGCAGACTTGGCGAACATGTCCGCTAGCGCCGTGGGTGAGCCCTGTACCAGCAGCGACGTGACGGTCCAGGTGGTGATGTAGACGAAGGTCGCCGGGGCGCTGGCCAGCCACGCCCTCGTCGCCTGCACCCGCGGATCGAGCCACCTGAAGAGGCGCACCGCCCTGCCGTTCCCAGCCGGGTCGGCCCGCCTCGCAATACCCTTCAAGCAGTACCAGGCCAGCACCAGCAGGGCCAGCGCAAGGATCCCGTCGATGACGGTGTCCCGGATTGTCGAGGTTGCTTCGGGCACTACCACCGAGGAACGCTGACGCCCTTGCCGATGACGACGATCCCGTTCTCCGACACGGTGTAGCGCTCGCGGTCGCCCTCGAGGTCCACGCCCAGCTGGGCGCCCTCCTCCACGACCGTGTACTTGTCCAGCACCGCGTTGCGCACCACCGCGCCCGGCATGATCCTGGCACCGGGCAGGATCACGGATCCCTCCACGTAGGCGCCCGCATGGACCATCACGTCGCCGGAGAGCACGGAGTTGCGAACATGTGCCCCGGCGATGATCGATCCGGCGCCCACCATCGACTCGTGGGCGTTGCCGCCCTCGACGAACTTCGCCGGCGGCAGCGGCGGCAGGTTGGTCAGGATCGGCCACTTGCGGTTGTACAGGTTGAACACCGGGTGCACGCTGACGAGGTCCATATGGGCATCGTGATAGGCGTCCAGGGTCCCGACATCGCGCCAGTAGCCGTGCTCGCGCTCGGTCTCGCCGGGCACGTTGTTGGCGTCGAAGTCGTATACGTAGGCCTGCCCCTGCTCGGTGAGCATGGGCAGGATGTTGCCGCCCATGTCATGCACCGAGCCCTCGTCCCCGGCGTCGACGCGCAGCGAATCCACGAGCGTGTCGGTGCTGAAGACGTAGTTGCCCATGGACACGTAGGACTCGTCCGGAGAGCCGGGGATCGCCGGCGGGTCGGCTGGCTTCTCCAGGAACGCCTCGATGCGTCGGCCGTCGTCGGCGGTCTGGATCACCCCGAACTGGTGGGCCGTGCTGCGCGGCATCCTGATGCCGGCGACCGTGACCCCGGCGCCGGAATCGATGTGCTGATCCAGCATCTGCCGCGGGTCCATGCGGTACACGTTGTCGGCGCCGAAGACCACGACGTAGTCGGGCTGCTCGTCGTAGACCAGGTTGAGCGACTGGAAGATCGCATCGGCCGAGCCGGTGAACCAGCGCGGTCCCAGCCGCTGCTGGGCCGGCACCGGCGTGATGTAGTCGCCCAGCAGGGTGGACATCCGCCAGGTGGTGGTGATGTGCCGGTCGAGCGAGTGGGACTTGTACTGGGTCAAGACGCACAAACGCACGAATCCGGCGTTGACCAGGTTGGACAGTACGAAATCGATCAGCCGGTAGGAGCCGCCGAACTGGACGGCTGGCTTGGCACGGTCGGCGGTGAGGGGCATGAGCCGCTTGCCTTCGCCGCCAGCGAGGACGATGCCGAGGACCTTCGGTGCGCTGCGCATCCCTTCACGTTAGCGCCGTGTGCGGCGTTAAGCGCGGGCTTCGGGGAGCCTGTGCCCCTACTCTGATGCGATGCGAGCAGCTGTGATCACCAAGGAATGGCCGCCCAGCAACTACGGCGGCGCCGGAGTCCACGTGGAGTACCTGGTGCGGGAGTTGCGCACCCTCATCGACGTGGACGTCCAATGCTTCGGGGAGCCGCGGCCGGACGCCACCGCACACGAGGTTCCGGCGAACCTGGTCGCCGCCAACCCGGCGCTGGAAACCCTGGGCGTGGACCTGGACATCGTCGCCGGCCTGCCCGACGTCGACGTTGTGCACTCACACACCTGGTACGCGAACCTGGCCGGTCACCTTGGCGGCCTCATGCAGGGGGTGCCACACGTCATCACTGCACACTCCCTGGAGCCGCGACGGCCTTGGAAGGAGGAGCAGCTGGGCGGGGGCTACCGGGTGTCATCCTGGGTGGAGCGCACCGCCTACGAGAACGCCGCCGCGATCATCGCCGTCAGCCACGGCATGCGCGCAGACGTGCTCGACTGCTATCCCAACGTGGACCCGGCCAAGGTGCACGTGGTGCACAACGGCATCGACACCGAGCAGTACCGGCCGGTGGCCTCCACCGGGGCGCTGGAGCGGCTCGGGGTCCCCGTGGATCAGCCCTATGTCCTGTTCGTGGGGCGCATCACGCGGCAGAAGGGCATCAACCACTTGCTGCGCGCCGCGCGGGACTTCTCGCCGGGGATCCCGCTTGTGCTCGCGGCGTCCTCGCCGGACACGCCGGAGATGGGGCGCGAGGTCGCCGAGGCGGTGGCCGAGCTGAACGCCACGCGGGGTGGCGTCTACTGGCTGGACACGCAGCTGAGCCGGGACGACATCATCGAGTTGCTGAGCCACGCGCTGCTGTTCGCCTGCCCTTCGGTGTACGAGCCGCTGGGGATCGTGAACCTTGAGGCCATGGCCTGCGAGGCGCCGGTGGTGGCCAGCGCGGTGGGCGGAATCCCGGAGGTCGTCGTCGACGGCGAGACCGGGCTGCTCGTGGACTACACCCCGGAGGACCCAGAGGCCTTCGAGCGGCGGTTCGCAGCTGCGGTGAACACCGTTGCCGACGACCCGGAGACGGCCGCGCGCATGGGTCTGGCCGGTCGCGAGCGCGCGGTCACGGAGTTCGGTTGGCACGCCATCGCCGAGCGCACGGTGGAGGTCTACCGGGCGGCCGGCGCCGCCGGCTAGCCCAGGTCCACTGCGGCGAGCGGCAGCCCCATCACGAGCGCCGCGACCAT
>CAYYRC010000004.1:60900-150903 GCA_964474045.1 uncultured Actinomycetes bacterium | reverse complement strand
TCTTGCCCTTGGCGTGCTGCTTGGCGATCGCCTTCTCGGAACCGGCGTTCTCGGCTGCCTCGCGGCGGCGGCTGAGCTCGGCGAGCTTGGCCGCCGTGGTCGTCGGGTCGAGCTGTTCCGCTGGCTGCGCGGTCATGGCACCTCCACAAAGGGTCTGACCCGTACCGTAGCAACGTGACCGAACCAGGCAGCAGCGCGGATGGGGCGTCGTCAGCCAGCGTCGGCGCCGCCGCGCCGGTGCTCGACGGTCGGCTGGTGGCGCGGCTGCTGGTCGAGCGCGGCGCGACCGGCCGGATCACGGTGCTGGCGCAGTGCGACTCCACCAACCGGGTCGCTGCCGGGCTGCCGCCGGCGAGCACCGAGCTGTCCGGCTGGGCCGCTGTCGCCGCTGACCGCCAGACGGCGGGACGCGGCAGGCTGGACCGGCAATGGCAGTCCCCCGGGGCATCTGGCCTCATGTTCAGCGTGCTGGTGGACGCCGGCGGCCCCTCGGCTGGGCGTTCGGTACCGCTCGCCCCCCTGGCTTCGGGCGTGGGCACCGTGCGCGCCTGCCGCGACCACGGTGCCGCGGTGGGCCTGAAGTGGCCGAACGATGTCATCGCCGACGGCGAGCGCGGTCCGACCCAGCCCTGGAAGGCCGGCGGGATCCTGGTGGAACTGGTGCCGCGCGGGATCGTGATGGGGGTCGGTCTCAACGTCGATCTGGAACCGCAGCAGGCCCCGGTCCCACAGGCCGTGGGGCTGCGGTCCCTCGGGCTGACACCGGGGTTGCGCCGGGAGGAGCTGCTCGCTGACGTTGTGCTCGAGATCGTGGCGGCCTGGGCGCAGGCGCGGCGGGACCGCGCGGCGCTGCTGGCCGAGTACCGGCGGCTGTGCCGGACGGTCGGGGCCGAGGTCGCGGTTGTGCGCGCCGACGGTTCGACGCTGCGCGGCACCGCCACGGCGGTGGATGACGACGGGCACCTGCTCGTCGCCCGGCCAGCGGAAGGGCGCGTGGAGCGCGTCACCGTCGGCGACGTCGTGCATCTGCGCTCCGCCCGGATGTGATTTCTGCCACCATTCGGCCATGGGATATCCGCAGAAGCTGCTTGCCAACGGCGAAGAGGTGGAGTTCGAGCTTCGGCCCCACTGGCGCTCGATGATCCTGCCCATCGTGTGGCTTCTGGTCATCGTCGGGGTGGCTGCGTTCCTGTCGGCGAAGCTGGGATCGTGGCTGTCGTCGGACAGCGGGCTCGCGAGCATCCTGCGGTGGGCGATCGTCATCGTCGCGGTCTTCCTGCTGGTGTTCCTCTTCATCCGCCCGCTCATCGCCTGGCTGTCGACGCAGTACGTCTTCACCAACCGACGCATCATCATCCGCACGGGCCTCATCGCCCGCAAGGGTCGGGACATGCCGCTATCCAAGGTCAACAACGTTAGCTTCGAGCACACCGTGCTGGAGCGCATCTTCAACAGCGGCACCCTCGTCATCGAGAGCGCCTCCGAACACGGGATGCTGGTGGTCGCCAACGTCCCCAACGTCGAGCAGGTCCAGCGCGAGGTCTACCGCCTGCACGACGATGATGACGCCTTCCGCGCCGCGCGCTCGGAACTCTTCGAGCAGCAGCTCCGCAGCGGCCAGACCCCGGAGGTGCTGCAGGCTGACGGCGGCGCGGGACGTCAGGAGGGTGCCGGTTCGACACCGCTGCCCCCCGCCCCCGGCACAGCCTCCGCCGCCGATGAGCAGCAGCAGCCGCGACCGCCGGCGCCGCCCGCCGGCCAGACCTGATGTCCTCGGGCGGGGGGTCCGACCCGACGGCGGTGAGCGAGCTGCACTCGATCACCGACTCGCTCATCGAGACCGTCCTGGGCGCGCCGCGGACCATGAGCCGGGAGGAGGTTGCGCAGGCCGCGGGGATGTCGCTGGAGGATGCCCGGCAGTACTGGCGGGCGATGGGGTTCGCGGATGTGGGCGACTCGGACGCCTTCACCGCACGTGATCTGGAGGCGCTCGAGGCGGTCCATCGCCTGGTCGCCGCCGGGGTGCTGGACAAGTCCGAGGCCCTCGATGTGGTGCGCAGCCTGGGTCAGACGACCTCCCGAATGGCCGAGTGGCAGACCGGGACGCTGGCCCGGCTGCTTGCCCGCCAGGGGGAGATCCCGGACGAGAACACCCTGCGCCATGAGCACGTCGAGAAGGTCGCGGAGCTGACGGCGGCTCTGCTGCCCAGCCTGGAGGACATGCTGGTCTACGCCTGGCGGCGTCAGCTCGCAGCCGCGATCCAGCGCAGCGTCGATGCCGCCGACGAGGGCGACGACGACGAGGCCGGTCAGCTCGTGGTGGGGTTCGCCGACCTCGTGGGGTTCACCCGGTTGAGCCGCCAGCTCCCCGACGACCGCCTGGCGGACCTGGTGACCTCCTTCGAGCACGACAGCGCCGACGTCGTCGCCGCCACCGGCGCGCGGCTGATCAAGACCCTCGGCGATGAGGTGATGTTCGTCGCGGACGAGCCCGACTCCGCCGTCGAGACCGCCTTCGGCCTGCACGCCGCCCACGGCCAGGGTCAGGACGTGCCGCAGCTGCGCGTCGGTATGGCCTTCGGCGAGGTCGTGACACGGATGGGCGATGTCTTCGGCACCACTGTCAACCAGGCCAGCCGCCTGACCGCGCTGGCTCGGCCCGGTGCCACGCTGGTCGATGACGCCTGCGCGCGCGGGCTACTGGGCGACCCCAGGTTCTACCTGCGCACCCTGCGCCCGCGCGCGTTACGGGGGCTGGGAGCGGTGCGCGCATGGTCGGTGACGCCCGCTCGGTAGTCTCGCGGCATCCCTCCGACCGCGCCGATCGCGCCAACCCCGCTGGAGCTGCTGTGACCATCGACATCCACCACGAGGCCCGCGAGCGCGCACTGGCGGGCGGGGCGCCCAAGTACCACCAGGCGAACGCCGCCAAGGGCAAGCTCTTCGCCCGGGAGCGGATCGACTACCTGGTGGATGCCGGTTCCTTCGTCGAGGACGGACAGCTGGCCAATGCTCTGGCCGACGGGCTGCCCGCCGATGGCGTCGTGACCGGCTCGGCCCGGATCGGCGGGCGGCAGGTGTGTCTGATGGCCAACGACTCCACTGTGAAGGCGGGTTCCTGGGGTGCGCGCACCGTGGAGAAGATCATCCGGATCATCGAGCGGGCCTATCTGACCGGCGTGCCGATGGTTTGGCTGGTGGACTCAGCAGGCGCGCGGATCACCGACCAGGTGGACCTCTTCCCCGGCCGCCGCGGCGCCGGGGGCATCTTCTACAACCAGGTCAAGGCCTCCGGTTCGATCCCGCAGGTTTGCGCGCTGTTCGGGCCGAGCGCGGCCGGCGGCGCCTACATCCCCGCCTTCTGCGACATCGTGATCATGGTCGAGGGCAACGCCAGCATGTATCTGGGCTCGGACCGCATGGTCGAGATGGTCACCGGCGAGAAGACCACCCTGGAGGAGATGGGCGGCGCCAAGGTGCACTGCACCGTCAGCGGCGTCGGCCACAAGCTGGTCAAGACCGAGCACGAGGCGCTGGACGCGGTTGCTGCCTACCTGTCGTATCTGCCGGAGAACTTCCGCGGCGAGCCTCCCGTGGCCGAGCCGCGCGATCCAGCGGGCATCGAGCTGCGCTCGCTGGTGCCGGTCAGCGAGCGGCAGGCGTTCGACATGCGCCGCTACGTCCGCGGGCTGGTGGACGAGGGCAGCTTCTTCGAGGTTCACGCGCTGTGGGCCAAGGAGGTCCTGGTGGGCTTCGGACGGCTGGACGGCCGGGTCGTGGGCATCGTCGGCAACAACTCGATGTTCAAGGGCGGCGTGCTTTTCGTGGACTCCGCGGACAAGGCCACGCGCTTCATCTCGCTGTGCGATGCCTTCAACATCCCGCTGATCTTCCTCGCCGACGTGCCGGGGTTCATGGTGGGAACGGCGGTTGAGCGCGCGGGCATCATCCGCCACGGCGCCAAGATGATCACTGCGGTGTCCGAGGCGACCGTGCCGAAGTTCTGCGTGGTGATCCGCAAGGCCTATGGGGCGGGTCTCTACGCCATGGCTGGGCCCGGCTTCGCACCTGACGCAACCATCGCCCTACCCACTGCCAAGATCGCGGTGATGGGCGCCGAGGCGGCAGTCAACGCCGTCTACGCCAACAAGATCGCGGCTATCGAAGACGCCGCGGAGCGCGAGCAGTTCGTGGTGGACAGGCGCGAGGAGTACGAGCAGGACATCGACATCGTCCACCTGGCGGCCGAGCTCGTGGTGGACGCCATCGTCGAGCCAGAGGAGTTGCGCGGCGAACTCGTCGCCCGGCTGGCAGCCGCGGCCGGCAAGGACCGGGCCTTCGCCCGCCGACGCCACGGAGTCACCCCGGTCTGACCGGCATCTGCGGCGCCACAAAGCGACGCCTCGGGGGCACGCCTACAGTGGTGGCCATGGCAAGAGTGATCCTGGCCGAGGACGACGAGGCGATCAGCGAGGCGGTGGCAAAGGCGCTGCGTCGCGATGGTCACGAGGTGGCCGTGGTCGCCACAGGCACCAGTGCGCTGGAGGTGGCGTCGGCTGGTGTGGGCGATCTGCTGGTGTTGGATCTGGGCCTGCCGGGCCTCGACGGCCTGGAGGTGATCCGCTCGCTGCGCGAGCAGGGGTCCAAACTGCCCATCATCGTGGTGACCGCGCGGACGTCGGACCTGGACTTCGTCGTCGGCCTGGACGCTGGCGCGGACGACTACATGGCCAAGCCCTTCCGCACCGACGTGCTGCTCGCCCGGGTGCGTGCGCTGGTCCGGCGGGGCTCGAGCCCCGCGACCATCCGGGTGGGGGAGTTGGTGATCGAGTCGGCGGCCCGGCGCGTGCGCATCGGTGACGACGAGGTCAATCTGACGCCCAAGGAGTACGACGTCCTGCTGCTGTTGAGCCAGAACGTCGGCCGCGTGATGAGCCGCGAGCAGATCATGAAGGAGATCTGGCGCGGCGAGTGGTATGGCGGGTCCAAGACGCTCGACATGCACGTGTCCGGGCTGCGCCGCAAGCTGGCCGACGTGGGCCAGGGCCGCGAACCCACGATCGGCACGGTGCGCGGCGTCGGCTTCCGGCTGGAGGACGAGCCGAGCGCCAACGCCTCGTAGGCTGCGGGCGTGTACCAAAGGTTCCTATCGGCAACCCTGCGCGTCGCCGTCATCACGGTGCTGCTGCTCGCCATCGTCCTGGGCTCGATCGCGGCGTACTTCATCCGGCGCATCTACCAGGAGCAGGTGGACACCCTCGCCTCCCGCGTGGTGGTCGCCGTCGCCTATCGGCAGGCCAGCAACATTGAGGTCACGCCCGAGTACCTGGACTCGATCGCGGGCCACGACCAGGTGACGGTGACGCTCTCGGACGGCACGAAGGTGGCGAACGAGGCCGAGTCCACGGGGCCGCAGTTCGTCGCCACCCGGACTGACCCGTTGGGGCAGGTCACCGCCACGGCGTCGACCAGCCAGGCGGAGTCCTACCTGACCATCGGCGTGGTGGCCCTCGTCATCGTGGTGGTCTCGGGCATCGCGCTGGCAGTGGCCTATCGCGTGGCGGACCGTGAGTCCAGGCGGGTCAACCGGCCGCTGGGCGACCTTGCCGCCCATGCCGAGACGATCGGCTCAGGGGTGGCCACACGAAAGGCCAAGCCGACCGGGATCGATGAGATCGACCGCATCGCGCGCGTGCTGGACGACCGCGGCGCGACGGTGCGCGACGTGCTGGAGGCCGAGCGCCGGACCTCGCGCGAGATGAGCCACCAGGTCCGCACGCCGCTGACGGCGCTGTCGCTCCGGCTGGAGGAGATCATCGCGACCGACGACCTGGCCGAGGCGAAGGCGGAGGCAGCGGTCGGCGTGGTGCAGATCGAGCGCCTCACGGACGTCATCAACCAGCTGGTGAAGGGCCGGCGGGAAGGTGTCGTGACCGAGCAGGAGCCGCTGGACCTGAGCGCGGTGGTGTCCGAGCAGATGGTCGAGTGGTATCCCGCCTTCGCCATCCGGCGCCGGCGCATCACGCTGCAGGCCAGTGGGACGGTGGTGGCGTGGGCCAGCCGCGCCGGCGAGAGCCAGGTGCTCGCCACGCTCATCGAGAACTGCCTGATCCATGGCCGCGGCGATGTGCTGGTGCGGCTTCGGGAGTCGGGGGACTCGGCGGTGGTCGAGGTGGTCGATACGCGTGGAGTGTTCAAGCTCAAGGATGGCCAGGACCCGTTCGAGCGCGGAGTCTCGGTGAGCGGGACCGGTCTGGGCCTGGCGCTGGCCAGGACGCTGGTGGCGGCAGACGACGGAGATATCGCGCTGACGTCGCGGAAACCGCCGACGTTCACGGTCTATCTGCCGCTCTACCGAGGGCAGTCCGCGCCGGCGACGACGGCCGAGGGCAGCACGGCTGGGCCGGTCTGACCGGAATCAGATCTCGACGGTCGCCATCAGTCGACGGCGCTCGTCCTCATCCTCGACCTCGGGGAAGACGAACTTGCGGTAGGACCAGAAGCGGAACAGCGTGCCGAGCGCGAGGCCGATCACGTTGGCCGAGATGTTGTCGGCCAGGGCGCTGTCGAAGCCCAGCGCGTAGTGGCTGATCCACAGGCAGCCGACGGCGATGAGCATGGCGATGCCGTTGAGGCCGAAGAACAGCAGGTACTCGCGCGTGAACGAGGTGCGGGCACGGTGCCGGAAGGTCCAGAAGCGGTTGCCGAAGTAGGCGCAGGTGGTCGCGGCCGCCACCGAGATGATCTTCGCGGTCAAGGGCTTGCCCTGCAGCGGCCCGACGTAGAGCAGCAGGTTGAAGAGTCCAATGTCCACGACCAGGGCGCTGAGCCCGACGATGCCGAATTTGGCGATCTCGTGGACCAGGCCACCCACCCGGTCGTAGAGGTTGCGCACGAAGCCTTGCTTCGCAGGGAGCGCCTCGGTGCCGGTGGGCGCCTCCGTCGTTGCTGTCACGCGTCTAGAGTACCCGTCACAGGGTGCGTTCAGACAGGGCCGAGCGCGTGAGTCCCGTCACCAACACATGCTGTGCTGACCCCCAGTCCAGGACGAGGAGTGCATCTGATGGACCTGCGGCTTTCCGACGAGCTCGAGGCCTTGCGCCAGAGCGTCCACGAGTTCGCCGTGAACGAAGTTGCCCCGGTGATCGGCGACTACTACGCCCGCGGCGAGTTCCCGCTGCCGCTCGTGGCGCGCATGGCCGAGATGGGGCTGTTCGGCCTGCCCTTCCCGGAGGAGTACGGGGGCATGGGCGGGGACTACATCGCGCTGTGCGTGGCGATCGAGGAGCTGGCGAAAGTCGACTCCTCCATCGCGATCACGCTGGAGGCGGGAGTGTCCCTGGGGGCGATGCCGATCTACCGGTTCGGCTCCGAGGAGCTCAAGCGCGAGTGGTTGCCGAGGCTGGCGGCGGGCGAGGTGCTCGGGGCCTTCGGCCTGACCGAGCCGGGTGCCGGCTCCGACGCCGGCGGCACGAGCACCACTGCCGTTCTCGACGGTGATGAATGGGTGATCAACGGTTCGAAGGCGTTCATCACCAACTCCGGCACGGACATCACAGGTTTCGTCATCGTCACGGCGGTGACCGGCCGCACGGCGGACGGGGGCAAGGAGATCTCGGCCATCCTCGTGCCCGCCGGCACGCCCGGCCTGTCGGTCGCGCCGCCCTACCGCAAAGTCGGCTGGGACGCCTCCGACACCCATGAACTGGGATTCGCCGACGTCCGCGTGCCCGCTGCGAACCTGGTGGGGGAGCGTGGCCGCGGCTACGCGCAGTTCCTGCGGATTCTGGACGAGGGCAGGATCGCTATCGCCGCGCTCGGCGCCGGCCTGGCGCAGGGGTGCGTGGACGAGTCGGTGGCCTACGCCAGCGAGCGCGAGGCGTTCGGGCGGCCGATCGGAGCCAACCAGGGTCTTGCCTTCCTCATCGCGGACATGGAGGCCCGCGCCCACGTGGCGCGCCTGGTGTGGCGTGATGCCGCCGGCCGCCTGCAGCGGGGCGAGGGGTTCAAGCATGAGGCGGCCATCGCCAAGTTGGTCACCAGCGAGGCGGCGATGGACAACGCGCGCGCTGCCACGCAGGTGTTCGGAGGCGCTGGGTTCATGATCGACTACCCGGTGGGACGGTTCTACCGCGACGCCAAGATCCTGGAGATCGGCGAGGGCACGACGCAGGTGCAGCAGATGCTCATCGCGCGCGGCCTGGGATTGCCGCTGTGACGGCATCGGTGGGCCACTTCGTCCGCAGCGGTCCGGTGCCGGCTTCGGGCGGCCTGGCCGCGGTGACGTTGGCCAGCCCCTCGGGGATGGCGGCCTCTTTCGTCCCGGGGGCCGGCATGGTCGGCTGCGCCCTCACGCTGGACGGCGAGGAGCTCCTCGGGCTGCGCGGAGGGATGCCGGCCTACCTCGCCGCTGCGAAGACCTTCGGGATTCCGCTGCTGGCCCCCTGGGCCAACCGGCTCGGACCGGATACCTACCGGGTCGCTGGCCAGGAGTGCACCGTGGCCGGCGTTCCGGGGGTACATCGGGACGAGTTCGGGACGGCGATCCACGGCCTGCTCGCGGGTGCGGCCGGGTGGCAGGTGCTGGACGCCACGGCGGATGCGGAATCCGCGCGGCTGGCGGCCCAGTTCCGGTTCGACCACGACTGCCCCGAGTTCGACGGCTTCCCGTTCCCGCATCTGATCGACATCTCGGTGGGTCTGCGCGGCAATGAGCTGACGGTGACCACAATGGTGTCCCCGCTGTCGGGCTCGGGTGTGCCCGTCGCCTTCGGCTGGCACCCGTACTTCACCCTGCCCGGCGTGCCGCGGTCGGAGTGGCAGCTGTCCCTGCCATACCAGCGCCGAGCCGTCCTGGACGCGCGCAACATGCCCACCGGCGAGGTCGTGGACTGGGCCTGGACAACTCCGCCCGGCGGCAGGCGCCCGCTGGGTGACGACGTGCTCGACGACATGTTCGTCGGCGTGCCCGCAGGTGCCCGGGCCGAGCTCAGCGGCGTGGGCGCGGACGGCCGCGGTCTGCGCGTCGGGCTGGAGTACACGCGCGGGTACGGGTACGGCGTCGCCTTCGCGCCTGCCGCCGAGGACGTTGTTGCGATCGAGCCGATGACCGCGCCCACTGCGCCGTTCAGCGGAAAGTTCGACGTCATCGTGGCGAACGAGCCTTATGAGGCCGTGTTCACCATCACCGCTGGGAGGTTCTGACATGACCAGGCCGATCGTTGGCATCGTGGGCGGCGGCCAACTTGCTCGGATGACCGCCCCGGCGGCGGAAGCCCTGGACGTGCACCTGCGGGTGCTCGCGGCGACCCCGGACGATCCGGCCGCCCAGGTCATCCCCGACACCGTGATCGGAGCGCACGACGACCTGCAGGCCCTGCTCGCCTTCGCCGAGGGCTGTGATGTGGTGACGTTCGACCACGAGCACGTTCCCCCGGACCATCTGCTCGAGCTCGTCGAGCGGAGAATCCCCGTGCGCCCTGGGCCAGCTGCGCTCGTACATGCCCAAGACAAGATCGTCATGCGCGAGGCGTTGGGGTACGCCGGCCTGCCCAATCCGCGCTGGGCAGTAGTGGCCGACTCCGATGACGTCGAGCTCTTCGCCGAGAGCGGTACCTGGCCGGTGGTGCTGAAGGTTTCCCGCGGCGGCTACGACGGCAAGGGCGTGTGGGTGGTGCGTTCGAAGGCGGAGGCCGCGGAGGTAATGGCCAGCATTGTGCTGGCCCCCGAGTCGCGCTGGTTGGTGGAGGAGAAGGTGGACTTCGTCCGCGAGCTGTCCGCGCAGGTGGCGCGCTCGCCGCACGGCCAGGCCGTCGCCTATCCCGTTGTGCAGTCGCTGCAGGTCGAGGGCATCTGCAAGGAGGTCGTGGCGCCGGCGCCCGGGCTCGCCGCGGAGCTGTCCGCTCAGGCCCAGCGGGTCGCGCTCGACGTCGCGGCGACGCTCGGGGTCGAGGGGATGCTGGCGGTCGAGCTCTTCGACACCGGTGACGCGGTGCTGGTCAACGAGCTCGCGATGCGGCCGCACAACACCGGGCACTGGACCATCGAGGGCGCGGACACCTCGCAGTTCGAGAACCACCTGCGCGCTGTGCTCGACCTGCCGCTGGGCTCGCCGGCCGCGCTGCTTCCCTGCGCGGTCATGGTCAACATCCTCGGCGGCCAGCACGAGGACCTGCACCGCGCGTTTCTGCACGTGATGGCGCGTGACCCCGGGGTGAAGGTGCACCTGTACGGCAAGCAGGTGCGGCCGGGCCGGAAGGTCGGGCATGTCACCGCCATGGGGGCCGACCCGCAGGTGCTGCTGGATCGGACCAGGCACGCGGCTGACTTCTTCGAGGGAACAATCGATGGCTGACGCTTCCGCCGCGCCGCTGGTCGGCATCGTCATGGGGTCAGACTCGGACTGGCCGGTGATGGCCAAGGCCGCCGAGGCGCTGGCCGAGTTCGAGGTTCCCTTTGAGGTGGGCGTCGTGTCGGCGCATCGGATGCCGCAGGCGATGATCGACTACGGCCGCCAGGCCGAAGCCCGCGGCCTTCGCGTCATCATCGCCGGGGCCGGCGGGGCGGCTCACCTGCCCGGGATGCTGGCGGCGGTGACGGTGCTGCCCGTGGTGGGGGTGCCGGTGGCGCTGGCACGTCTTGATGGGCTGGACTCGCTGCTGTCGATTGTGCAGATGCCTGCCGGAGTGCCGGTAGCGACGGTGGCCGTGGACAACGCCCGCAACGCCGGACTGCTTGCCGTGCGCATGCTGGGGATAGCTGATGATCGGCTCCGTGAGCGGATGGGCGAGTTCCAGGTGGCGCTCGAGGCGACCGCTCGGGAGAAAGGCGACAGGCTGCGCGAAAGCGTCGATCGGTAGCGACGCCCTGCTCACGGCTCCAGCGGCACGATGACCTCGTTGCGCCGTGCGAAGGCTGGTTTCCAGGGCGGGTCGTAGCGAGCCCACCGGGGGCTGCCGGCGACCTTCCAACCGGCCTCGGCGACGGTGCTGAGCAGGGCCGCGGTGTGCTTGTCCACGTTGCCGGTGGTCCAGCGACCCGAGTACCGGACCGCGGCCGCGTCGTGGGCAGGGACCTGCCGCAGCGACACGGCGGGGTCGGTGGGTTCGGGGTAGTCGGCCAAGTCCCCCTCGCCAGGGAGGACGAAGGAGACCACCCAAGAGCCCTCGCCTGCGCGCTCCTGCAGGACCGGTGCGGTCATGGCCAGCTTGTGGCCGGCGGGCTCCTGCAGGACCGGTGCGGTCATGGCCAGCTTCCGGGTGCTCCGGTTGGCGCCGGAGATGTAGTTCACCAGCGGACGGAAGGCGATGTTGCCGGCTTTGTCGGCGGGTGCGTCGATCCGCACCTCCGCGACGACGCACGGAGGGTAGTGGCGCCGCTCGACACCGTCGCGGGTCTCGACGACGACGTAGTTCTGCTGTTCGGTCACACGGGTGAAACGTCCATCCGCGCCGTGGGATTCCGAGCAGCGCCGCACCGGACCGTCCTGGCGGCGCCGCGGAGGTGGGCGCTCCGTAGCATGGTGGCAGCCCATCGCCAGAAGGAGAGCACCAAGTGGACGCCGGAATCTACGCACTGCCCGAGGAGTACGTCGAGTTGCAGCAGGCCGTGCGGGCCCTGGCGCAGGACAAGATCGCCCCCCGCGCCGCCGAGATCGACGCGAAGGGCGAGTTCCCCTGGGACGTCTACGAAGCGCTCGTCGCGGCCGGATTCCATGCCATCCACATCCCTGAGGCCTATGACGGCATGGGCGGCGACAACCTGGCCTCGGCGCTGGTCGTCGAGGAGATCGCCCGGGTCTGCGGCTCCAGCTCGCTGATCCCGGCCGTGAACAAGCTTGGCACCACGCCGCTGCTCGTGGGTGCCTCCGAGGCCGTGAAACAGCGCTACCTGACAGAGGTGGCCTCGGGCGAGGCCATGTTCTCCTATGCGCTGTCCGAGCCCGAGGCCGGTTCCGACGCCGCGTCCATGCGCACCAAGGTCACACGCGAGGGCGACGGCTGGGTGCTCAACGGCAACAAGCGATGGATCACCGGCGCGGGTATCTCGAAGTACTACACAGTCCTCGCCACCGCCGAGCCGGGAACGGGCCCCAAGGGCATCACCGCGTTCGTGGTGCACGCGGACGACGAGGGCTTCACGCTCGGGGCGGAGGAGAACAAACTGGGCGTCAAGGGCTCACCCACCCGCGAGCTCTATTTCGACAACGTGTACCTGCCCGCGGACCGCATGGTGGGAGAGGTCGGCGAGGGCTGGACCATCGCGATGAAGACGCTGGACATCACCAGGGTGACCATCGGCGCGCAGGCCGTGGGAATGGCGCAGGGCGCGCTGGACGTGGCCCTGGCCTACGCCAAGGAGCGCAAGCAGTTCGGCAAGTCGATCGCGGACTTCCAGGGCCTGCAGTTCATGCTGGCCGACATGGCCATGCAGATCGAGGCCGCGCGCCAACTCGTGTACCACGCTGCAGCCGCGAGTGACCGTGGCGATGCGAACGTGACGTTCCTCGGCTCGGCGGCGAAGTGCTTCGCGTCGGACACCGCTATGAAGGTGACCGTGGATGCCGTGCAGGTGCTCGGCGGCTACGGCTATGTCAAGGACTATCCGGCCGAGCGCTTCATGCGCGACGCGAAGATCACGCAGATCTACGAGGGCACGAACCAGATTCAGCGTCTGGTGATGGCCCGCCGCCTGCTGGGGTAGGGCTTCCGGGGACGGGTCGTGCCAGCGGGCTGCTGGGTGGGGTGGCGGAGGCCAGGGACGCCTGTGCGCGCGGCGGTCGAACGTTATCGCAAGTACTTTGGAATAAGTCTTGCCGTATGGACAAGGCCGTGCTAGGTTCATATTAGAAACATAGTTCGACTCCAGGCGGCCGCTGTGGCACCGGGTCGGGCGTCGGGTGGGTTTTCGGGGTTGGTGCGTGGGGGTTGGGGCCGGGTCGTGTCCGGCGGTCGCGGTGCTTCTCGTTGGTCTTCCCGGAGGGGGTGGTTCCCGTGCGTGGTGAGCCACGTGGTTCTCGCGGCTGGCGCCGCGGCGCCGGTGCGTCGGGCAGCGCTGCCGGCGGCGCCGGTGCGTCGGGCAGCGCTGCGGGCGGCGCTTCGCCTGGCGCCTCTGACGGTGCTGTGGTGGCGGGGTGGATGGAGCCGGAGTGGGCCGCCGCGCCGTTGTGCGTGCAGGTGCGGGCGATGATCGGCCTGCCGCCGGGCCCTGCGCTGGGCGCGGCGCTGGCCGGCGTGGCGATGGCGCAGGTGTGCCCGGCGGGGCCGGGGTTCCATGCGGGGTCGGCGCTGGACGCCGCTGTGGTGCTCCCCGGCGCGCCCCGAACGTCCCGGGCGTCTGACCAGCCCGCCGACCCGTCCGGGCCGCCCGACTCCGACGACCCCTCCGACATGGATGAGTCGTGGGGGCCTGTGCTGGCCCGGGGGGCGCGGGGGTTCCCGCTGCCGGGCTCGGCGCCGGGGTTCCCGTGCTGCTGCCAGCTCGTGCTGGCCGCGGCGTGGGAGGCCCAGTCGGCGTGGACGGGCGTGCAGGCCGGGCGGGCGCTGCTGTCGGCCGCGGGCGCGGACCCGGTGGCCGCGACCCCGGACGGGTTCGCCCCGGCGCGGGTGCTCGACCGGGCCCGCGATGAGCTGTCGGGCCTGCTGCGCCTCTCCCCGGGCTCGGTGTCCAACCGGCTGCGCGCCGCCCGCGCCCTCGAACCCCAGAACCGAGACGACGGCCAAGCCGACCCAAACGCCGACGCCGATGCCGCGGCCAAGCCGACGAGCGATGCCGAGCCCGTCGGCGTGGGGCTGCGGGTGTCGGCGCTGGCGGGGCTGGTGGATGAGGGGCTGCTGTTCTTCCCGGGGCTGCGCGCGGTCACCGCGTCGGCCTGCGAGCTGCCCGCCGAGATCAGGGCTGCGGTGCACGACGGGGTGGCGGCGCGGATCCGCCAGCGCCGCGCCGCGGGGCTGGAGTCGTGGACGGCCGGGGACCTGCGCCGCCTCGCCACCGCCCTCGCGCTGGCCCTCACCCCGCCTCCCGACGACGGCCAGGACCCCGACGCAGACGGCGACGGTGATGGCGAGGATGGCGGCGTCGGTGCGCGGGAGCGGGCGCTCGGGCAGCGGCGGGTGACGGTCAGCGACGCCGGGGACGGCATGGCCTGGGTCTCGGCCTACATCGAGGCCACCGACGCCCACCGCATCGACAACCGGCTGGCCGCGGCAGCCGCGGCGGCGCACGCCGACGGCGCCGGGCGCCGCGCGGGCTGCACGGTGGACCGCCACCGCGCCGACGTGCTCGTCGCCACCCTCCTCAACCGCCGCTCGGACCAGGCCCACGACCCCGCCGACGCCTACAGCACCGCCGACGGCGCCCCCACCCCCGGGTCAGCAGCGGGCGGCCCCGGGTCAGATGCGGGCTGTGCGCTGGGGCCGGTGCCGGTGTCGGCGCGCCCGGACATCCACGTCGTCATCGACGCCCCGCCCCTGGTGGGCCTGGCCCACAACCCGGCCCACGTGCCCGGCCTGGGCCCGATCCCCGCGCCGCTGGGCCGGGCCCTGGCCGCGCAGGGCCGCTGGCGCCTCCTGCTCGCCGACACCGCCGGCCTGGTCACCGCCGTCTCCTCACGTACCTACACCCCCAGCGCCGCGGTCGCCCGCCTCGTGCGGGCACGGGAGGCCACCTGCCGCTGGCCGGGCTGCACCCGGCGGTCGGAGTCATGCGACCTCGACCACACCACCGCCTACCCGGACGGCGACACCACCCCGGCGAACATGGGCCCGCTGTGCCGGCGGCACCACAACCTCAAGACCCACCACGGCTACACCCTCACCAACCTCCCCCCGCCCGACGACCGCCAACGAGAACCCGGGAACGACGACGACGGCCCACCCGGACCATTGAGCACAGCCTGGCGCTGGACCACCCCCGCCGGCCTCACCCACACCCGCCACCCCCAACCACCCCTCGACGGGTGAGACCCGGCCCGTCAAGCGGTCCGGATCAGGCGTCACGCCCTGTTCACAGGCAGTCAACCGCGGTCACCCGCACCACGGCCTCGCCCGCCGCGTCGCTCGCCGCCAAGTCGACCTCGGCGCTGATGCCCCAGTCGTGGTCGCCAGCCGGGTCGTCGAAGATCTGGCGGATCGCGAGGTGCCCCGGCCGCTCCTCGATCAGCAGTAGGTGTGGTCCGCGGGCGGCGGGTCCCAGGCCGATCTCGTCGTGCTCTGCGAAGTAGTCGGCCATCGCCTCTTGCCAGCGCTCGGCGGCCCATCCGGCGCCACCGTCCAGCTCGCCCAACTCCTCCCAGCGCCGCCGCGACGCAAGCTCCACCCTCCGGAACATGGCGTTGCGCACGAGCACCCGGAAGGCGCGGGGGTTTGAAGTCACTGGTGGAGGGGCGTTGTCCGCCGCAAGGTCGCCGGCATCGCGGCGCCAGGTGCCCGGGATTGCGCCGTCATCGGGGTGCAGCAACTGCTCCCACTCGTCCAGCAGGCTGGAGTCGACCTGCCTGACGAGCTCGCCCAACCACTCGGTGAGGTCGTCCAGTTCCTCGGTGCGGGCCTCTGCCGGCACCGTCCGGCGCAGGGCCTTGTAGGCATCGGCCAGGTAACGCAGAACAAGACCTTCGGCAGGCGCCATCTTGTGGAACCCGATGTACTCCACAAAGGTCATGGACAGCTCGTGCAACTCCCTGGCCACGGACTTGGGGCGCAGCGGGTACTCCACGATCCAGGGGTGTCCGCCGGCGTAGATGTCGTAGGCGGCCTCCAGCATCGGGGCCAGGGGCCGCGGCCACGTGATGTCTTCGAGCAACTCCATCCGCTCGTCGTACTCGATGCCCTCGGCCTTCATGGCCGCGATCGCCTCGCCGCGTGCGCGGCGCTGCTGGGCGAACAGCACCTTCTGCGGATCATCGAGCGTGGCCTCCAACACGGACAGGACGTCGACGGCATAGGACTCCGACTCCTTGTCCAGGAGTTCGATGGCCGCCAGGGCGAAGGTTGACAGCGGCTGGTTGAGTGCGAAGTCGGCTTGGAGCTCGTCTACCACGCGCAAGGTGCGGCCCTCGGCGTCCGGGGGATCGAGCACCCGCAGGACCCCTGCGGTCAGGAGCGCCTCGCGGATGGCAGCTGCGCGTTCGGCCAACCGCGTTCGGGTCTCGGGCTCCTCGTCGGTGTCGGCCAGCAGCCGCTGGATCGCTGCTTCGGCATCGCCCGGGCGCTGCGCCAGGTTCAGCACCATCGCGTGACTGACCCGGAACTTGGATTGCAGCAGCTCGGGATCCGCGGCGACGAGCCGCTCGAACGCCGCCCGGTTCCAGGTGGGCATGCCCTCGGGCGGCTTCTTCCGCACCACCCGGCGCAACTTCTTGGGATCGTCGCCGGCACGTGCCACCAGCCGGGCGTTCTCCACCTCATGGTCAGGTGCCTGCACCACCACCGAGCCGTCCGAGTCGAAACCCGCCCGCCCCGCCCGGCCGGCGATCTGGTGGAACTCCCTTGCCCGCAGCGCGCGCGACCGGCGACCGTCGTACTTGACGAGCGAGGTGATGAGCACCGTGCGGATGGGCACGTTGATGCCCACCCCCAGGGTGTCCGTGCCGCACACGACCTTGAGCAGCCCGGCCTTGGTCAGCTGCTCCACCAGCCGGCGGTATCGGGGCAGCATCCCGGCGTGGTGGACGCCGATGCCATGGCGGACCAGTCGGCTGAGAGTCTTCCCGAAACCGGCGCGGAAGCGGAAGTCGCCGATTGCGGCTGCGATCGCCTCCTTCTGCTCCCGGCCGCACACGTTGATGCTCATGAGAGCCTGCGCCCGCTCCAGGGCCGCCGCCTGCGTGGGGTGTACGACGTAGATGGGGGCAAGTCCTCCGGCGAGCAACTCCTCGATCGTCTCGTGGATCGGCGTCGTGGCGTAGCGGTAGGTGAGCGGGACTGGGCGCTCGCCCCCCGCCACGATCGCGGCGGAGCGTCCCGTGCGGCGTTCGAGGTCCCGCCGGACCCGCTCGACGTCTCCCAGCGTTGCCGACATGAGCAGGAACTGCGCCCTGGGCAGTTCGAGCAGCGGCACCTGCCAGGCCCAGCCGCGGTCGCGGTCGGCGTAGTAGTGGAACTCGTCCATGATGACCAGGTCGATGTCTGCCTCGGCGCCTTCGCGCAGAGCCAGGTTGGCCAGTATCTCGGCCGTGGCGCAGATCACCGGGGCCGTCGGATTGACGGCGGCGTCCCCGGTCACCATCCCGACGTTCTCGGGTCCCAGCAAGTCGCAAAGGTCGAAGAACTTCTCCGAGACCAGCGCTTTGACCGGGGCCGTGTAGTAGGCCCGCCCGCCGGCCGCCAGGGTGAAGACGATCGCCCCCACCGCAACCAGGCTCTTGCCCGAGCCCGTGGGCGTCGCCAGGATCACGTGCGAGTCGGCGGCCAGCTCCAGCAGAGCGTCCTGCTGAGCGGGGTACAGGTCATGGCCGATATCGGCCGCCCATCCCGCGAAGGCGGCCAGCAGGTCCTCTGGGTCCGGCGCGCCACGCGCTGCCCCGGCGACAGCGTCGGCCCCGGCGTAGTCGGCCAGCAGTTGGACGAGGCTCATCGGCTGCCTAGTGACAGACGTTATCCGCGGCCGACCGGGCGGCAGCCGCTGACGGCGACGTCGGTGCCTCAGATGGGGAGGTTGCATCGTCAGCAGGGCGCGGACTCGTGAAGTCGGCGGGTACCGTCACGGTGAACCTTGGCCCATGGCCGGGCTGGGGTCGGAAGTCCGCGCCCGGCAGTGCGGCTCGCAGGGTTTGCAGGCCGCGGCTCTGATCGGGGTCGTAGTCAACCCTGACGACGTCCGTCGGGTCGCCGTTGCCGACCTCGGCGACGCCATAGCCGAGGGCGGCGAAACCCTCGGCAGCGGTGCGGGCGAGGCCCTCGGCGGCGCTCCCGTTGAGGACGTCCACGGTGATGTCGCCGGTCGGCACGAAGGCCTCCCGCGCGTCCGCGGGTGCGCTGCTGCCGGTCGCTGCGGACGGCTGGTCGGCGAAGGCGCTGGCGCCGGTCCGCAATGCCGCGAAGATTCGGCTGGTCCCAGCGGCGTCCCAGCGCACCGCGGTAGTGCCGTCGGGAAGGGCGACGTCGCCGGCCAGCGGCAGGGTGGCGAACCGGACCTTGCCGGGGTCGGTCGTCTGCAGCTTCACCGCCAGCCCGCGCACCGCCTCGTCGTCCAGGCCGGTGTCAGTTGTGACGCTCTCCAGGGCGGCCTTGGCGGTGGCGTCCAGCCGGACCGGATTAGCAAGTGTCCCGAGGCTGGTGGCCTGCGCGAACATGGCGCCCAGGAAGGCCTGCTGGCGCCCCATGCGCCCGACGTCGGCCGTGGGATCGAAGTAGCGTGCCCGGACGTAGGCGAGGCCTTGCGCGCCATCCACGCGCGTGCGTCCCGCCGGCAGCTCGAGCCCCGAGTTCTCGTCCGAGATCGGCTCGGGCGTGCACACCTCGACCCCGCCGAGCGCGTCGACGATGGCCATGAAGCCCGCGAAGTCCACCTCGACGTAGTGGTCGATCCGCACGTCGGTGGCGTCCTCGACGGTCTGGATGAGAAGACCCGCGCCGCCCGCCCCGTAGGCGGAGTTCACCTTGCCGATGGCCGCGTCGACCTCGTTGCCATCCGGATCGGTGTGGGCGGGGATCCTCAGCGCGGAGTCGCGGGGCACGCTGACGACGTCGACGCTGCCACCGTCGCCGATGTGGACCAGCAGGATCGTGTCCGTGTTGCGGCCGAAGTCGGCCAAGCCGAGGTGCAGTTGCAGCCGCTGCTCCTCGCTCATGCTGCCCCGGTCATCGGAACCCACGAGCAGGATGTTCACGCCGCCGTCGTCCACCGGCCGGTCGGTGACGCCGGCGAAGACGTCAGAGCGATGGACCGCTCCGCTGTAGTGTGCGACCGCCGCGTACGACATACCCGAGCCGGCGAGCACCGCCGCGGCGCCCACGGCGGCTGCGGCCAGCAGGGGCTGGCGCTTCACGCGACTCCGCAGTGCGGCCAGGCGCCCCGGTGCGGGCTCGGTCCCGCCTGGACCAGCGGGTGACGATTCAGGTGGCACGAGATCCTCGTTCGGGCGGCGGATCGCCGGCGACGTCGGCCGGTCGTGATCAAGAGGCTAGGCGCAGCGCAGTCCCGCCAATGCCTGCGCCACGCGCGGACGGCGTCGGCGGGCCTGGATCAGACCACCGGCGGTCGGCCGTGCCGCGCCATCTGCCAAGCAGCCTTGAAACTGATGGGCCGTCGATCCCCGGGGTCGCTGTGCCAGCCCTCGGACCAACCCTGCCGCCACATGCGCCAGGCGGTCCGCTCGTCTCGGGTCCGTCGCCACTCCACGGCGGACCAGACCCCCAGGTAGGGGGCGGCGAACACCCAGGGGAGATTCCGTCGAGCTAGCCACACGCGGTTGCGGCCGTTCAGCCGCTGGTACTCATCGTGTCGCGTGGGCAAGATCGCCGGATGGCAGGTGACGATGTCGCCCTCGTAGCGGACGCTGTGCCCGGTGTCCCAGACCCGCCAGGCCATCTCTATGCCCTCATGGGCGTACTGGAAGTTGGCCGCCCAGCCGCCCACTCGCTCGAACACCGTGCGCCTGATCGCCACCGCGGCCTCCAGCACGTACATCGCCGTGCTGGAGCGCTGCGGGTCGCCTTTGCGCAGGCGCGGTACCCAGTATCGGGGGGCCTCGGGGGTGGCGGGGTCGGCGAGTCTGGTCTGGATCATGCCGACCTCCGGGTCGGCGGCGAACACCGCCGCTACCCGCGCCAACGTGTCCGGCTCGGGCAGCCAGGCGTCGTCGTCGAGGAAGAAGAGCAGCTCGCCCTGGCCCAGCGGCACACCGAAGTTGCGGCCGCCGACACCGACGTTGTCCGGCAGGTGCACCGTGCGAACGGCGGCTGGCAGGCCGGTGGGCTGCCAGCCGTTGCCGACCACGATGACGCTCACGGTGACACCCGTCTGGCCGCGGGCGGAATCGACGGCCCGCTCCAGCTCCCGCGGGCGGTTGCCGCGGGTCAGGATGATGACGTCGACGCTGGGCTGCGGCGTCATCGGCGCACGGGGCGCCAAGGGTTGCTCACCAGGCCGACGACCCAGGCGACCAGCACGAGGCCGCCCACCAAGAGCGAGACCGCGAAACCCTGGCCGACCAGCAGCGCCAGCCCCAGCAGGAGCACGCGGCCGTCGAAGCCCAGTCCAAGCAGCGGCATCCACGGCGCCGGCGGGCGGTGCAGGTACCGCCAGCGGTCCCCGATTTCCGGGACGAACAGCAGCACGCTCGCGGCCACGAGCACCGGCGCCCAGCGCTCGGTCGGTGCCAGCCCGGCTGCGACGCTCGCATACGCGACAGCCTCGGCTGCCCGCGCCGTGGGCGCGGCCAGCCAGGCCCGCTCACCGTCGAGCGGGCGCGCGAAAGCAACCGCATAGGCCAACGCCAGCGCGACACCCGCCGCCAACGGGAACAGGCTGCCCCGGCCCCAGCCGAGCGCGGTCAGCGCCACGAAACCGGACAGGCCCGCAACCATGACGAGACCAGCGCGCACCGCCGAGGGGAAGGGGACCGCGGCCGAGCCCAGTCGGACTGGCAGCCCTACATCCACGAGCGACCCGGGCGGGACGAGGAACCGCGAGGCGGGTGTCGCCTGGAACTCCGGCGAGCGGGGCTTGCGGGCGGCGGTTACCAGGATGGCCGCACAGGCTGCGATCGAGCCGACAAGGGCCGCCCAGAGCCCCCACGAGCCGGAGTGAGAGCTGACGGCAGCCGCGATCATCGCGGCCGCAATGAGCAGCCACCGCACCGGGCGATGCCCGTGTGCCGCGGCGTCGCAGGCCCCGCGAGCTGCCACCATGGACATCACCGCGGCGCTCGCGCCCAGCGCCGCTATGGCCAGCCAGGCCGAGCCCGCCAATCCGGCCGAGCAGCCCAGTCCGAACAGCATCGCCGCCTCGACAATCCGGGCGGCCAGGCGGTTGCCGCGCGCCCCGCGGGCGGACGGGCGGCGCCAGTAGCGCGCCAGTTCGGCGTCGGCCAGCAGCAGCACATCCGCGGCGACGAAGAGCAGGGCGCCCAACAGCAGTCCCAGCCGTCCGGTCGCGCCGACCAGCACGGCTGCCACCAGCCCGAAGGCCAGGCCGCCGGCGGTGAGCAGCTCGGGGGCTCGGGAGGTCCGCACGGCCCAGCGTGTCAGCCGGCGGGATGCCGGCCGCAGGACCGCCGTCGTGACGGGGTCGTCCCACTGGCTGGCGGCGGCGCGCAGGCGCCGATCGTCCTCGCTGCGCGGCGGCAGGTCCATCGCCTGCCGGCTGGCGCAGAAGGGAGCGGCCTCGACAGCGGCGACCTCGGTGACCTCCAGCAGCGCCGCCAGGGCCAGCAGCCATGGGTCGCCGCCGGGTCCGGCAGCTGCGGCGGCCGCCACCGCCTTGCGGTCCAACGCGTCGGCGAACGCCGGCAGCTCATGCGGGTCCACCACCAGGATGCCCGCCGTGGGACGGTCGGCCACGGTGGTCCGAAGCTCTGCGGCGGCGCCCTCCGGAGAGGCCCCCGAGGGCGAGTCAGGTGCGTCGGAGAGGGCGATCACGAGACCATGACGGACGACGACGCAAGGGTTGGCCTCCGCGCCGTTGTGAGCCAGCAGGACCCCGCTGCGCACACGCGGGTCGTCGAGCAGGTTGGCCAGTGCGTTGGCCTCCGCCCGCAGGTCCGCATCCGCCAGCACCAGCCGATTGCCGACTCGGGCCGCCCGTGACCATTCCCGCAGCGTCGTGGCGGCGTCGGCGCCGTCGGCCTCGCTGATCTCGTCGGAGGTGTAGTCGCGCAGCAGGCCCGCGGTATGGGCGTCCAGCGGCGCGGCGCTGACGAGCAGGATGTCGCTGGCAGTCACGCAGCCGTGTCTACCAGCAAATCCCGCCGGGGCGGCGGAGGCGCGAGCAGCGGAAGTCCCGGCAGCGGCCGGGTTCGGCTAGGAGCACACCACGGTGTCGGCCGACGTCCCGGTGACCTTCTGGTTGTTGGGGTCGGTGGAGTCGGCTGCACCGGGGGTGCTGCTGGCCGAGGGGCTGGCGGCGGCGGGCGCCTGCACGATCACCGGGAGCACCTTGGCGAAGTCGGTGCCGACGACGAGCTGGACCGAGGTGGTGCCCTCGAGCTCGGGGTCGACGACCACCTTCTTCGCGCCGGTGGCGTAGGCCAGTGTCCGCGCCTGCTCGGAATAGCCGGGCGGGTAGCGGACTTCGGTCGTGGTGGGTGTTGTGCCGGTGTAGTCGCCGGTCTCCACCACCTTGTAGTCCATCTTGGTCAGAGCCTCGGACGCCTTGGTCGCCGCGCCGTCGCGGCCGGTGCCGTTCAGGATGGTGACGCTGATGTCGGCCGGTGCCACGGTCAGCGGCGTCGACTCGCCGGTGGGCACTGTGGCCGCGGGCGGCCAGGTGCCGTCCTCGGCGATGGTCTGCCAGAGCACTGCCGACAGGTTGGGATCGGGCGCCACGGTCGCGCCGTCCTCGTTGTAGCGGAACGGCATGGTCAGGAAGGTGATGTCGCTGGGCCGCATGTCGCTCAGGCTCAGGGCGAGCTCGGACAGTCGGTCGAGCGAGGACAGCCCGGGGTCGGTGCTGAGCGACTTCGTGACGTTGTCAAGCACCCGGTAGGTCTGGATCGGGTTGGCCAGCACCCCCAGGCTGGTGGCCTTGCGGATGGCCGAGGCGAGGAACGCCTGCTGCCGCTCGATGCGGCCGATGTCCGACCCGTCGCCCAGCGTGTAGCGGGCGCGAACGAAGGCCAGCGCATCGTCGCCCTTCACCGTCGAGGTGCCGGCGGGCAGCTTCAACCCGCTGAGGGGGTCGTCCACCGGCTCCTTCAGGCACACCTCGACGCCGCCGAGGGCCGCGACGACATCTTTGAAGCCGGCGAAGTCCACCACGATCATGTGGTCCATCGGAATCCCCGTCAGGGCTTCGACGGTCTTGGAGGTACACGCCGGTCCGCCCACCCGGAAGGCCTCGTTGATGCGATCGGTCTTGGCCGGCGACGGCTCCAGCAGGAACCGCTGGCAGGCCGGGATGTTGACCTCGGTGTCGCGCGGGATACTCACGGCGATGGCGCTCTTCCGGTCCGCCGCGATGTGGACCAGGATCGTCGTGTCGTTGCGGGCGCCCTCGATCTCCTTCTCGTCGCCGTACTGCGCGTTCTGCACACCGGCGCGGGTGTCGGAGCCGAGGACGAGGATGTTCAGGGGCTCGCCGGGCTCGAAGGAGTCCAGCGAGGCTGATGCCGAGGCCGAGCCGCTGGGGTCGGCGGTCGCGATGACGTTCGTCATGTCCTTGGACGTGATGTTGTTGTCGAGGTTGCGGTATACCACCGCCCCCACGCCGGACATCCCCGTCAGGACCAGGACGAACGCGCTGACCGTGCCGGCCAGGACCCGCGGCCACCGCCGTGGTCGTGAGCGCATTCGTCCTCCAGGTGTTCCGTGTCGCCCATAGCGGTCAGGGGCAATCCCTGCGATGGTACGTGGCCGTTGTCCGGGTGTGGGCCAACGGTCGGTTTTCGGCGGTTGATCCACCAACTGCGACGCTCAGTCAGGCCGTGGCGTTCCCAGCTCGCCCCTGCCGGTCAGCCCCTCCTGCTGGCCGATCCTGGCCAGGGCGGACGCGCATGCCTCGGCGTGCCGGGCGCTGGCCGGCGACACATCGACGAGAACCGTCGGCTGGCCACGGGCGGGAGCTGCCACGGTGGCCGCCAGCAACGCGCGGGGCCCGTCGGGGGCGTCGGTGATGACGCTCGTCGCCCCGCCGGTGCCCACATCGCCGGACGGCAGGAGGGCGGGCACCTGGTTGGCGTCGAGGCGCCGGCCGCCCAGCGCGATCACAGCGGCATCTGGCGCCACCGGCGGGCAATCGAAGAAGTCCGGGTAGCCGCGCACGTCTGCCAGGGCGTCGAGCGCACCTTCGGGGGTCGCAGACCCCAGCGGCAGGCCCATGGGATCGGTCCCGACGGCGAGCAGCGGCGCCGGGCCGCGGGCGATGTCGTCCGCGGCGCCGACGCACGCCACGGCCGCGCCCAGGGCCCAGGCGCCGTACGCCCACACGTGCAGCTGCCAGTGCAGCGGCAGGTGCAGGCCGACGACGCTGCCCGCCCCGATGTCGAACTCCTCGGACAGGTAGCCGGCGGTCTTGGCGACCCAGTTCGCAAGTGTCGCGTTGGACAGTTCGACCCGTGCCACGACCGCGGCCACTTCGGTTCCGGCGGGGGCCACCCGGTACCAGGTGACCCACGGGGCGCCGGGACTGCGCGCCAGGGCAGCCCGGCGCAGGTCATCGGGATGCTGCACGGGTGCAGCCTACGGCGCTGGCTCGCGCCCCGCGGCCCACCGTCGCGCTGTCGGGCATGATCATCTGGCAAGGTGGGTGGGTGCTCGAAGCCATCCTGCTCGTCGGCGGCCGGGGCACGCGCCTGCGCCCGCTGACCAACAACACGCCCAAGCCGATGCTGCCTGTCGCCGGTGTGCCGTTCACCGCCCACCAGATCGCCCGGGCGCGGGCTGCTGGCGTCACCCGCATCATCCTCAGCACGTCGTACCGGGCCGAGGTCTTCAGCGAGTACTTCGGCGACGGCAGGGCGCACGGGATCGAGATCGTCTACGTCACCGAGGAGTCCCCGCTGGGGACCGGCGGGGCCATCCGGCACGCAGCGGCCGAACTGCGCAGCGGCCCCGACGACCCGGTGCTGATCTTCAACGGCGATGTGCTCAGCGGCCTCGACATCGCGGGCCTGGTGGACAAGTGGCGCGCGGCGTCGGCGCAGGTGGCGCTGTACCTGACCAGGGTCGCCGACCCTCGGGCGTTCGGCCTGGTCCCCACTGATGCCGAGGGGCGCGTCACCGCCTTCCTGGAGAAGCCGACGACGCCGGAGGAGATCGTCACCGACCAGATCAACGCCGGCTGCTACGTGTTCCGACGCGCGGTCATCGACCGCATCCCGCCGGGGCGGGTGGTGTCGGTCGAGCGGGAGACCTTCCCACAACTGCTGGCCGCGAACGAGCGCGTCATCGGCGTCGTCGACCCCGCCTACTGGCTTGACCTGGGCACGCCCATGGCGTTCGTCGAGGGCTCGCGCGACATAGTCTCGGGTCGGATCTCGTCCCCCGCCCTGCCCGGCGAACCCGGTCGGGCCCTCGTGCTGCCCGGCGCATTGGTCAGCCAGGACGCGGTGCTGGCCGGCGGCTGCGCCATCGGCGCCGGGGCCGAGGTACAGGCGTACGCGACCGTCGACGGGAGCGTGGTGTTCGACGGGGCGGTGATCGGCGTCGGGGCCACCGTCACCGGCAGCGTCGTGGGCAGTGGCGCGGTGATCGGTCCGCACTGCCGCATCACCGGCGCCGTCATCGGCGATGGGGCTGTGCTGGGCGCCGAGAACGAGCTGCTGACCGGAGCCAGGGTCTGGCCCGGTATCGAACTGGCCGACTGCGCCGTACGGTTCTCGTCAGACCAGAGTTGACGCGGCGCAGGGGAGCCGGGCGAGGAGGCGAGGCTGATGACCACCCTGCTCGTGGTGCTGGCTCTTGTGACGTCCGTGATGGTCGTCGTCAACCTCCTGACCAATCTGTGGGCCCGGCAGCACTACCTGGTGATCTCGCTCTGGGCCACCGGGGTCCTGCTCGCTGTGGCCTGGCTGGCCGGCATCACCTGGTCGCAACTGGGGTTGGGCTTCGGCGGAAACGCGCAGACGAAGGGGCTGATCTGGTCAGCGGCGCTGATCGGGATCGTTTCCGTCGGCTATGCCATCGCCGCCGCACTGCCCTGGACCCGCAAGGGTTTCGCCGACGCCCGGACTGCGCAGATGGGCGTGGGGAAGTTCCTCTACCACTGCTTCCTGCGCATCCCCGTGGGCACGGCCCTGATGGAGGAGGTCGCCTTCCGCGGCGTGCTGCTGGCCGCTCTCACGGAGGCCTGGGGAGTGATCTGGGGGGTGGCGGTGTCGTCGCTGCTGTTCGGCTTCTGGCACGTGTTGCCCGCCCTGGAGTTTCACGAGGCGTCCTCGACGACCGACCGTTTCGGGGACGGGCGCAAGGCGAAGTTCATGACAGTGGCGGGGCAGGTGGTCGCCACCGGGGCCGCGGGGGTGGGCTTCTGCCTGGTGCGCATCTGGTCGGACTCGCTGCTGCCGAGCATCGCGCTGCACGCGTCGCTGAACGCCCTGGGCTTCGCCCTCAGCTGGGCCTTCGCCCGGCGACTGCGCGACCTATGAGCCGCGCGCCGGCCGTGCAGCGCGAACTGCGGCTGGACCGCCCGCTGGACCTCGACGCCATCCTCCAACCGCTGCGCAGCGGCCGGGACCCGAGCTGGCGGCGCATCCCCGGCGGCTGGGCGAAGGCGACGAGGACCCCTGCCGGTGTGGGTGTGGAGATCCTGGCGATCGACCGGGCTGCCGGGGTGCTGCGCCAGAGCGCATGGGGCGACGGCGCCGACTGGCTGGCTCAGCGGCTGCCCGCGCTGGTCGGCCTCGGCGACGACGACAGCGGCTTCGAGCCGCCCGCGCAGCTGCAGCGCGCCTGGCGCGAGCACCGGGGGTGGCGGGTGCCCGCCACCGGGCTGGTGCTGGAGACCCTGGTCCCGGTCATCTTGGCCCAGAAGGTCACTGGCAAGGAGGCCGCGGACGGCTATCGCCGCCTCCTGCTGGCTCTGGGCGAGCCTGTCGGCTTCGGGCCATGGCCGGACCTGCTCGCGCCGCCGGAACCGCGGCGCTGGGCCACAGTGCCCTCATGGCAGTGGCACCGCGCCGGTGTGGGTCCCGAGCGCTCGCGGGCGGTGGTGGTCGCGGCCGGCCGCGCGGAAGCCATCGAACGGCTCTGCCGTCGGCCCTCGACCGACGCCCAACGGTCACTTCGGTCGCTCCCGGGGATCGGGGTGTGGACGGCGGCAGAGGTTGCCCAGCGGGTATTCGGCGATGCGGACGCGATCTCGGTCGGCGACTACCACGTCTGCCGCGACGTGGTGTATGCCTTGACCGGCGAGCGTGACGGGACAGACGAAGAACTGCTTGAGCTCGTCGCGCCCTACGCTCCCCATCGCTTCCGCATCCAGCGACTGGTGGAACTGGGCCGCCTCGGCCAGCCGCGGCGAGGTCCGCGCTTCGCCGGCCGGGATTACCGCAATATCTGACGTCCGCCTCAGCGGTCGCTAATGAAGTCGGCGAGCCGCCGGGCGGGTCGCTCGCCGGCCCCCGCCGCGGGCCAGCCCACGGCAACTGCTCCCAACGGCTGCCAGGATGCGGCCAGCTGCAACTCTTCCTGTACCACCTCGGGGCAGAAGACCGTGGACGAGATCCACGCCGACCCCAATCCATGCGCGGCGAGCGCGACCATGAGGTTCTGCACCGCCGCGCCCCCCGCAACCAGGAACAGGTCCCGCTCGAAACCGGATCGACGGGCGTCTGGATAGGCATGCGCTGCGCCGCTCAGATCCGTGAACGCCAGGACGACCTCCGGCGCCCGGCGCAGCACATCGCCGCGGGCGACCCGACGGGCGACCGCGGCGTCGTCGAAACCGTCGATGTCGCGCAGGTCCGACTCCCATCTGGCGCGCATCGCGTCCAGCAGCGCCGACCGGGTCGACGGACGCAGGACGATGAACCGCCACGGGGTCGTGTGGTGCGGGCTGGGGGCGGTGATGGCCGCGGCCAGGCCGGCGTCCAGGAGTTCCCGGGGCACCGGGCGGTCCGGCGCGAACTCGCGCACGGTCCGGCGGGCGGCGGCTGCTGACGCTGCGCCGCGCTGTGCCGCCTCGGCGGTGCCGAGCCGGAACAGGTCGGCGGCGGCTGGGCGGACGAGGTCGGCCGCTGTCTGTCCCGACGCTGATGCCGCGGCGGGATCCCCGCGCAGGACCGCAACCGGCAGGCCCGCGGTCTTGGGCCGCACCAGCTCCGCGGCCGCAGCCAGCTCGTCGGCCACCGCCACCACTGTGGCGCTGAGGGCGTTGCCCTGGCGGTCTCGCCTGCCGCGCAGGTCGTCGAGCACCCTCACTCCGGCTGCTCCGATGCAGATGTCGGTGACGCCCTCGCGCCACGGGCGCCCTGCGGTGTCGGTAATGATCACGCCCACATCGGAAACGGCGCACAGCTCTCCGAGCCGCGCCCGCAACCTGGCAGCCGAGGCGTCCGGATCCAGCGGGAGCAGCAGCACTGTGCCGGGTTCGGTGTTCGATGCGTCCACCCCGGCCGCCGCGAGCACCAGGCCATGGCGGGTGCGCACGATCCGGGTGCTGCCGTCGGCATGCACGCGCCGGGCGACCTCTGCCACGGCCTCGGCATCGATGGCCGCCTCCCGGTCCTCCGCAGCCAGGCGTCGGCCCTCGGCCTTCGACACGACCTTGCTCGTCACCGCGACGACGTCGCCGGCACGCAGGCCGTGGGACCCGTCCGGCCAGCGCAGCCTCCGCAGGGCGGGAGCAAGGACGGCTGCCAGGTCGTCCCCGGCCGCGAACTCTGGCAGCCCTGGCACCGCGAGCACGACCAGCGAGCGGTCGGCGCTCACGGCCTTAGCCCGAGAGCAAGAGCCAGAGTCGCGTGGGCGACATCGGCCGCGCGCAGCCCGTCGGACATCACCGTGTCGGTTGCTCGGCAGCGGATGCCGGCCGCCTCGACCTCGGCCACCGAAGCTGCGTCGGAGTCGTCGACGACCCAGCCGTCCAGGATGCCGGCCGGGCGGGCCCCGTAGTACCTGGCCACCGCGGCGGCCGTGGCCTCCACCCCGATCCCGGCCAGGCAGGCGTCCGCCATCCCGCGCAGCGGCTTGCCCCCGACGATCCCGCTCACGCCGACGACCGGCGCCGACGTCGCCCGCACGGCCTCGGCGATCCCAGGCACCGCCAGGATCGCGCCGATCGAGACCACCGGGTTGGATGGCGGCAGCAGGACGGCGTCAGCGTTCTCGATGGCCGCCAACACCCCCGGCCCCGGTGTGGCGTCCCGGGCGCCCACCATCACGAAGTCCAACGCCGGCACGCTCGCGCGCAGCCGCACCCACCATTCCTGGAAGTGGATGGCCCGTCGGCCGCCGTCCAGCTCGACGACCACATGCGTCTCGATGCGATCGTTGGTCATGGGCAGCAGTTCCACACCCGGCTGCCAGCGCCGGCACAGCGCGGCGGTCACGGCGCTCAGGGGATAACCGGCATCCAGCATCTGGGTGCGCAGGATGTGCGTCGCCAGGTCCCGATCGCCCAGGCTGAACCACTCCGGCTGGGCGCCGTAGGCGGCGAGCTCCTCGGACAGGTGGAACGTCTCGCTGCTACGCCCCCATCCACGCTCGTCGTCGAAACCCCCGCCGAGGTTGTACATCACTGTGTCGAGGTCCGGCGACACATGCAGGCCGAACAGGGTGATGTCGTCGCCGGTGTTGCCGACGACGGTGATCTGGGCCTCCGGCGCAGCCGTGCGCAGGCCGCGCAGGAAGCGCGCCCCGCCCACTCCGCCGGCCAGGACGGTGAGTTGCATGCGGTCATCCTCCCAGCCGCCATCGGCCAACGCCTACGCTGATGGGGTGTCCGCGTCCGCCGCAGTTCACCCGACCCCGGCGGAGGTCCGGCGCGCCCTGGTGCGCGCTGGGCGGGGGGCGTCGCTGAACACGGGCGAGGCGGCGGCGCTGCTGCAGGCCCGCGGTGCCGAGCTGGCCGAGCTCATGGCCATCAGCGCCGACTTGCGCGACCGGGGGCGCCGGCGACGGGTTCTCACCTACTCGCCGAAGGTGTTCCTGCCGCTCACGAGGCTCTGCCGCGATCGCTGCCACTACTGCACCTTCGCCGTCGATCCCGCGTCCCTGCGCCGAAGCGGCGGTGACCCCTACCTGAGCCTGGACGAGGTGGAGCGGCTGGCGCGGGCGGGGGCGGAGCAGGGATGCGCCGAGGCCCTCATCACCCTGGGCGACCGACCCGAGGAACGCTGGCCGGCAGCCCGGGAATGGCTGGCCGAGCGCGGCTACGACTCGACGCTGGACTATGTGCGCGCTGCGGCCATCCGCGTGCTCGAGACCTCCGGCCTGCTCCCACATCTCAACCCAGGAGTGATGACGTGGGCCGAGCAGCAGCGGCTGCGCCCGGTTGCGGTGAGCATGGGCCTGATGCTGGAATCGTCAGCGCGACGCCTCTTCACGCAGGCGGGTGCGGTGCACCACGGGTCGCCGGACAAGGACCCGGCCGTGCGGTTGCGGGCGCTGGCCGACGCCGGTCGGCTGGCGATCCCCACCACCTCCGGCGTGCTCGTGGGGATCGGCGAGACGCCAGGGGAACTGGCCGAGTCGTTGCTCTCCCTGCGCGGGCTCGCCAGGGAGTACGGACACCTGCAAGAGGTGATCGTGCAGAACTTCCGGGCCAAACCGGACACCGCCGCCCGGCATCGGCCGGATGCCGCCCACGATGAGCATTTGGCCGCCGTGGCGACGGCGCGCGTGCTGCTGGGCCCCCGGGCACACGTGCAGGCGCCGCCCAACCTCAGCGATCCGGAGCAGCTCCGTTCCCTGATCGACGCCGGGATCGATGACTGGGGCGGGATCAGCCCGGTCACGCCGGACCATGTCAATCCGGAGCGCCCGTGGCCGGCGGTGGATGGCCTGGCGGAGGTGTGCGCGTCGGCGGGGTTCGAGCTGCACGCCCGGCTGGGGGCCTATCCGGAGTTTCTGGCCGCGCCGGAGCGCTGGCTGGACCCGCGGCTGGGAGGCCATGTGGCAGCACTGGTGGACGGCGACCTGCTGCTTCGCGCGAATGTCCGTCCGCGCGGCCGGGAATGGCAGGAGGCCGACGGCTACGCGTCGTTCGCCGCTGGCGATGGGGCGGGTCGCATCGACCTGGCCACGGCGATCGATGGCGAGGGGCGCCGCCAACCACGGCGCTCCGACTTCGACGAGGTCTTCGGCGGCGTCCGCGCGGGGAAGGCCGCCCGGGTCGCTGCGCCGACGCGGCTGGCGGCGGACGTGGCGGCCGGGCTGCGGCTCGCGGCGGACAACCCGGCCGCGCTCGCCGACCCGGCCCACGAGGCGGCAGCCGTGGCGCTGGCCGGTGCCCGCGGACCTGCTTTGGAGGCGTTGGCGGCCATCGCCGACGAGTTGCGGCGCGAGGCCGTCGGCGACGACGTCACCTACGTCGTCAACCGCAACATCAACTTCACCAACGTCTGCTACACCGGCTGCCGGTTCTGCGCCTTCGCCCAGCGCGAGGGTGATCCCGACGCGTTTACGCTCCCCTTGCCCGAGGTCGGGCGCCGGGTGGACGAGGCGGTGGCGGCGGGGGCCACGGAGATCTGCATGCAGGGCGGGATTCACCCCCGGCTGCCCGGGACCGCCTACTTCGACCTGGTGCGCGAGGTCGCCGCCCGCGGGGTGCACGTGCACGCCTTCAGCCCCATGGAGGTCAGCAACGGCGCAGCGAAGGCTCGGATGTCGGTGCGGGACTGGCTGGTCGCGGCGCGGGAGGCGGGTTTGGGCTCGATCCCCGGCACCGCGGCCGAGATCCTGGACGACGACATCCGCTGGGTGCTCACGAAGGGCAAGCTGCCGACGGCGGATTGGCTCTCAGTCATCGGCACGGCGCACGAGGTCGGGCTGCCTTCGAGCTCGACGATGATGTATGGCCACGTCGATGCTCCGCAGCACTGGGTTGCCCACCTGCGCACGCTGCGCCGGCTGCAGGAGCGGACCGGCGGATTCACGGAGTTCGTCGCGCTGCCCTTCGTCCACCACAACGCGCCGCTCTACCTCGCCGGAGTTGCGCGCCCGGGGCCGTCGCCGGAGGACGACGTCGCGGTCATCGCGCTGGCGCGCGTGCTGCTGCACGGAGCGATCCACAACATCCAGGCCTCGTGGGTGAAGGTCGGCCCGCAGGCCACTGCACGGCTGCTGGCGGCCGGGGCGAACGACATCGGCGGGACGCTCATGGAGGAGACGATCTCCCGCATGGCGGGCTCCGGGTTCGGCTCGGCGCTGACGCCCGAGCAGCTGCGCGGGATCGCCGCGATGGCGGGTCGCCCGGCGCGGCAGCGGACCACTACCTACGGGGTGGTCGAGGCAGGGCCGGGGCCGGATTCCGTTCCCCGCGAAAGTGACGCGGCGCACGCGGCCCAATCCGATGGTTAGGAATTCTTTGCCCTACCATTCCGGGCTTGACGCGGCCTTGCCTACACTTGTGTAATCACACCACTGTCATTCCACCCGCGGTAACTTTCCCCGCGGCCCCGGGTGCCCACACCGGAAGGACCCGCATGAACGAGATCGACATCTTCCCCATGGACGACGCTGAGGAGATGGGATGGCAGGAGCGCGCGCTGTGCGCCCAGACCGACCCCGAGGCATTCTTCCCGGAGAAGGGCGGCTCCACCCGCGAGGCGAAGCGGGTATGCCAGTCGTGCGACGTCCGGATGGACTGCCTGGAGTACGCCTTGGCCAACGACGAGCGTTTCGGTATCTGGGGCGGCCTGAGCGAGCGCGAGCGGCGGCGCCTGAAGAAGGAGTCCGCCTGAGCCAGGCGGCAGGCCCCACCTCAGTGGGCAGGCGGCTGTCACGCGATCGGCGCGGCCGCGGCGTCCGCGGCCCGCTCGTCCCGGCAACAGTCCCCGCGGCCCTGAGCCGACGTCAGCGGTTCGACGAGTTGGTGGCCGCCGCGGTCGCCCACCTTGCCGTTCACGCCCCGGAAGCCAACCGGGTTGACGTCGAGGTGCAAGACGTCCCGCCGGTTCCCAAGGGAGACGAGACGGTGCCCCTGGGAAGGGTTGTGCGCCGGTACCCCCGCAACCTGCTCGTGCTGCACCGCCGCCCCATCCTGGCGGCGGCCGCTGGTGACGGCGGGCCACCTGACCCCCTCGTGCGCGATGTGCTCGCCGAGTTGCTCGGCGACCTCCTGCTGCGGGCGCCCGCAGAACTGGATCCGCACTACCCGCGCGCCGAATAACAGGACCGCGGGTCGCCGGGACTATCTTTCATGACGTGAGTTTCCAGCGATCCTGCTCCAAGCCATCGTGCAACCGGCACGCCGTCGCGACGTTGACGTACGTCTACGACGATGGCACGGCGGTGCTCGGTCCGTTGGCCACGCTGGCCGACCCCCACTGCTACGACCTGTGCGCAGAGCACGCCGACCGCCTGACTGTGCCCCGCGGTTGGGAGGTCGTCCGCCTGGACTTCGACCCAAGTCAGTTCGCGCCCACCGTGGACGACCTCGAGGCGTTGGCCGATGCGGTCCGCGAGGCCGCCAGGCCGAAGCCCGACGCCGATCGCCCCGAGGTTGTCGAGTTGCCCGCCGGCGCAGTAGAGGTGGCGCGTCGCGGTCACCTGCGTGTGCTGCGCGCCGCCGAGTAGTCCGGTTAGAGCGAATCATGGCCTCCACGTCACCACGAACTTTCAGTGCGGAGCAACTGGCCCCGGTCATCAAGGCATATGACGTCCGCGGCGTCTACCCGGACCAGTTCGACGCCCAGCTGGCACGGGCGGTGGGGGCTGCCTGTGCGGAGGTGCTCGGCCTGCGGCGGAGCGACGGCGGCACCGGGGCGATGATCATCGGCCGCGACATGCGCCCCTCCGGCCCCGAGCTGTCCGATGCCTTCGCGCGCGGCCTCATGGACCGCGGCGTGGACGTGATCGACATCGGCCTGTGCTCCACCGATGGGCTGTACTACGCCAGCGGCAGCCTGGGCCATGCCGGCGCCATGTTCACCGCCAGCCACAACCCTGCCGAGTACAACGGCATCAAGCTCTGCCGGCCGGGGGCGGTGCCGGTGGGCCGCGACACTGGACTCGCCGAGATCACCGAGCTCATCGTCGCCGGCGCGCCGGGACCGTCCGAGGGCATAGTGCCTGGCACGCGCAGCGAGGTGGACCTGCTGGCCGCGTACGGCGACTTCCTGCGCTCGCTGGTGGACCTCGAGGGCATCCGGGAACTCTCGATCGTCGTCGACGCCGGCAACGGCATGGCCGGGCTGACCGCACCCTCGGTGCTGGCCCCGTTGCCGCTGGACGTCAGCGAGCTCTACTACGAGCTCGACGGCACCTTCCCCAACCACGAGGCCAACCCCATCGACCCGGCCAACCTGCGCGACCTGCAGGCTGCGGTCCGGGCTAGCGGGGCCGATCTGGGGCTGGCGTTCGACGGCGACGCCGACCGCTGCTTCGCGGTGGACGAGCGTGGCGAGCTGATCTCGCCCAGCGACGTGACAGCGCTCATCGCGGCGGCCGAGCTGCAGCGCAACCCCGGCGCGACGGTCATCCACAACCTCATCACCTCCGCGGCGGTGCCGGAAGTGATCCGCGAGAACGGCGGCACCCCGGTGGTCACGCGCGTCGGGCATTCCTTCATCAAGGCGCGTATGGCCGAGACCGGCGCCGTCTTCGGGGGCGAGCACTCCGGGCACTTCTACTTCCGGGACTTCTGGCGGGCCGATTCCGGGATGCTGGCGGCGCTCTATCTGATCGCCGCGCTGGGGCACACGCCGCCAGGGACGCCCGTGTCGTCGCTGCTGGCGCCCTATCAGCGCTACTGCGCCTCGGGCGAGGTGAACTCCCGGGTGGCGGATGCCGGCGCGGCCACGGCGCGCGTCCGGGCTGCTTTCGAGCCGACGGCCACCGAGGTGTCCGAGCTCGACGGGCTGACCCTGGGCGGCGACGGCTGGTGGTTCAACGTGCGACCGAGCAACACCGAGCCGCTGCTGCGGCTCAACGTGGAGGCGCGCGATGAGGCGGCCATGGTCGATCTGCGCGACCGGGTGCTCGCGGTGATCCGCGACGAGGCCGGGGACGCAACGGCCTAGGGTGTGGCCATGACTTCACTGGACCCACAGTTGCTCGCGATCCTGGCCTGCCCGTGCGAGCACCATGCCCCCGTCGAGCAGGACGGCCAGGCACTGCGCTGCGTCCGCTGCGCCACGACCTTCCCCATCTCCGACGGGATCCCGGTCATGCTGCTCGACGAGGCGACCCCGGGTCCCAGGGGTATCGGCGAGGCCGCCGAGTCCGACCGCGGCGACGACTGATCGCTCGTGGAGGTCGACGAGGCCATCCTGGCTGATCCCATGCGGCTCGTCGCGGCAGGCGGGACGATGCTCGCCGGCACCGCTGGGGCGGGTGCGTCACTGCGGCTGGGTTTGCTCGAGACCGATCCGGATGTGCTGCGGGGCGCGGCGACCGCCATCGGCGGACGGCCACGCGCACTCGTGATCGTGGGTGCAGGTGGGTCCTCCGCCGCGGGGGACCTGGTGGCGGCGTGCGCCGGGCGCGGATCGTCGGTGCCGGTGGTGAGCGTCGGCGGTCCCGGACTACCAGGCTGGGTAGGGCCGCTCGACCTGGTCGTGGCCGTGTCGGCATCGGGAGCGTCGCCGGAGACCCTCGCGGCCGTCGGTGAGGCCGGGCGCCGGGGCGCCCACGTCGTGGGCATCGCCGGCGGGGGCCCGTTGGTCGCAGCAGTCGCGGATGCTCGGGGAGTGATGCTGGGCGTCGGCGGGGCCGGTTCCGAGGCCACGGCGCCAGCCCGTCTCCTGCTGTGGCGGCTGGCAGCGCCGCTCCTCCTGCTGTCCGGCCAGCTAGGGCTCGTCGAGGTATCACGGGGCGCCCTTGCCGCCGCCGCCGACGAGCTGGACGCCGTGGCCCTGGCGTGCGGCCCGGCAGCGGAGCTGGGTGACAACGTCGCCAAGGACGTCGGTCTGCTGTGTGCCGAGGGCGTGCCGATGATCTGGGGTACGCCGGGGATCCCCGCGGCCGCGGCCCGGCGCTTCGCCCGCCAACTGGCGGAGAACGCCGCCGTACCCGCCCTGCACGGTGCATTGCCGGAGGTCGCCCGCACCCATGCTCGGATCCTGGCCGACCACGCGGCCAACGATGGCGGCGCCATCTTCCGCGATCGGGTGGACGAGGGCTCCGCGGGCCGCCGACCCTCGTTGACGCTCTTGCGCGAAGCGGATGGCGACGCGCTGAGCGGCAGCCTCGCCGACACGTCGGCGGCGGTGGCCCGGTCAGCCGGCGTGCCCACCGTGGAGTTGGACGCCGGCGACGGCAATGCGCTGCTGCGCTTCGTGCGGCTGGTCGGCCCGCTGGACTTCGCCAGCATCTACTGCGCGGTCGCCGCGGGCGTTGACCCGGCGCGCACGGCCGCAGAGCTCGACCCCTCGCTAGGCGCGCGGAGCGCGGCGGCCGACCACTACGGGAGCGTTTGATGATCCCCATCACCGGGTACCTGCAGACCTACGACTGGGGCGTCCCCGGCGGTCTGAACCCCTGGCTGACGGCGCCCGCCGGGCAAGGTCCACAGGCCGAGCTCTGGTTCGGCGCCCACCCCAACGGGCCCTCGCCGCTGCGGGACGCGCCCGGCAGCCTCGCCGACGCCACCGCGCCGGGGGAGGTGGCGCTGCTGGTCAAGCTGCTCGCCGCGGCCAGGCCGCTGTCCATCCAGCTGCACCCCCCGGCCGACCTCGCCGCCGCGCTGTTCGCAGCCGGATCCGACCTGGTGGCCGACGACCGCGCCAAGATCGAGATGCTGGTGGCCCTCGAGCCCTTCGCGGTCTTCGCCGGCTGGCGCGACGCTGAGCACGCGGCGCAACTGCTGGCGGCAGCCGACCCGGAGCTGACCGGGGCGGCCGACGACGTCCGCGCCGAGAATCCGCAGGCGGCCCTGCCGAAGATTCTTGCAGTCGGCCCCGAGCGGGTGCAGAACGATATCGGGCGGGTTCTGGAGCGGGCAGCCGACCTGGGCCTGGACTCCTACGAGACCGCGTCGCTGGCCTTGGCGGCGCGGGAGTTCCCGGGGGACGCCGGTCTGCTCGTCCTGCTGCTGCTGGGCCACCGGCGGCTGGAGGCGGGGGCCGCCGTGTACATGCCCGCCGGCGGCGTGCACGCCTACGCGGAGGGTTTCGGGATCGAGATCATGACCTCGTCGGACAACGTCCTGCGACTGGGGCTCACCAGCAAGCGCATCGCGGTGGACGAGGCCATCGTGGCCCTTCGGGACGAGGGTGAGCCGCATTTCCTGGGTGCCGACGTGCAGATGGACCACGGACATCCCGTCATGACCTCGTACCGGCCCTACTCGGCGCCGTTCGCAGCGGAGTTCCTGCGATCGTCTGACCTGGTTGCCCGCTCGGGCGGCTACCGCTGCGTGGTCTGCATCGCCGGTGAGACGACGATCATCTGCGGCGACGAGGCGCTGACGCTGCAACAGGGGCAGGGGTGCGCCATCCTGGCGGACGAGCCGGATGCCCAGATTGAGGCCGACGGTTCGGCAGCCGTCGTCGAGACCAGGGGGTGACATGAGCACTGAGGGCGGCAACAAGGCGATCGTCGCGGCGCTCGGCGCCAACCTGGGCATCGCCGTGGCCAAGTTCGTCGCCTTCTTCATCACCGGCTCGTCGTCGATGCTCTCCGAGGGCATCCACTCCGTCGCCGACTCCGGCAACCAGGTGCTGCTGCTCATCGGCGGCAAGCGCGCCAAGAAGGGGGCCAGCGGTAAGCACCAGTTCGGCTACTCGCGCATCCGCTACGTGTACGCCTTCGTGGTGGCCATCGTGCTCTTCCTCGTCGGCGGGGTGTTCTCGCTGTACGAGGGCATCCACAAGCTGGAGCACAAGGAGGAGCTGCACGATCTGCCTGTTGCGATAGCGGTGCTGATCATCGCGATCCTGCTCGAGGGCTATTCGTTCCGCACCGCCATGAAGGAGTCCAAGAAGGCTCGCGGTGACCGTTCGCTGCCCGCCTACGTGCGCCGGGTGCGCCAGCCCGAGTTGCCGGTCGTGCTGTTGGAGGACTCCGGGGCGCTCGTCGGCCTGCTGTTCGCGCTGATCGGCGTCGGCATGGCCGCCATCACGGGGGACAGCCGCTGGGACGCGATGGGAGCGATCGCGGTCGGCAGCCTGCTGGTGGTCATCGCCGTGTTCCTCGTGCTGGAGATGACGAGCATGCTGGTGGGCGAGTCCGCGCTGCCCGAGGAGCAGCGCGCGATCGAGCAGGCGCTGGCTGCGTCGCCGCTGGTGGAGAGTGTGATCTACCTCAAGACGCTGCATACCGGGCCCGACGAGCTGTTGGTCGCCGCGAAGATCGGCGTCGCAGAGACCGATACCGGGGCGCAGATCGCCGCTGGTATCGACGAGGCCGAGGCGGCGATCCGCAGGGCGGTCCCCACGGCCGTGCACATCTTCATCGAGCCCGACATCTACCGCTCCGACGCACCGGCCGACGGGCCGGGAGTTGTGCCGGGAGCGGCGGAGTAGGCGCAATTCTCGGATCGTGCGAGAATTGCGCCCAGCGGCACGGAAGCCTCCAGCCCGCGATGACCCCTTTGTCGTTTCCTCAGGAGGATTACGTGGATTTCAAGGTCGCTGACCTTTCCCTCGCCCCAGCCGGCCGGGACCAGATCCGGCTCGCCGAGCACGAGATGCCGGGCCTCATGGCCATGCGCGCCAACTTCGGCGACAGCAAGCCGCTCGCCGGCGCGCGGATCACCGGCTCGCTGCACATGACCGTCCAGACGGCGGTGCTGATCGAGACGCTCGTCGCCCTCGGCGCCGACGTGCGCTGGGCGTCCTGCAACATCTTCTCGACCCAGGACGAGGCCGCGGCGGCCGTCGTCGTCGGCCCGGACGGCACGCCGGAAGACCCCAAGGGTGTGCCGGTCTTCGCCTGGAAGGGCGAGACCCTAGAGGAGTACTGGTGGTGCACGGTTCAGGCGCTGCGCTGGCCTGAGGGCGAGCGCGCCAACATGATTCTGGACGACGGGGGCGACGCCACGCTGCTGGTGCACAAGGGCGTCGAGTTCGAGGCTGCCGGCTTCGTCCCGGCGCAGACCGGCGACGGCTCCGAGTTCGACGTGGTGCTCGGCGTGCTCGCCGAGTCCCTGGCCGAGGACCCCAAGCGCTGGACCACTATCGCCGAGCCGATCCTGGGCGTGACCGAGGAGACCACCACCGGCGTCCACCGCCTGTACGAGATGATGCGCGGCGGCGAGCTGCTCTTCCCGGCCATCAACGTCAACGACTCGGTGACCAAGAGCAAGTTCGACAACAAGTACGGCTGTCGGCACTCGCTGGTGGACGGGATCAACCGCGCCACCGACGTGCTGCTCGCGGGCAAGACCGCGGTGGTCTGCGGCTACGGCGATGTCGGCAAGGGCTGCGCCGAGTCGCTGCGGGGCCAGGGCGCGCGCGTCATCGTCACCGAGATCGACCCGATCTGCGCGCTGCAGGCGTCGATGGACGGCTACCAGGTGTCAACGCTGGACGACGCGATCGAGACGGCTGACCTGGTGATCACCGCCACCGGCTGTGTGGATGTCGTCACGGCCGACCAGATGTCGCGCATGAAGGACAAGGCCATTCTGGGCAACATCGGTCACTTCGACAACGAGATCGATATGGCGGGCCTGTCCCGCCTGCCCGGCGTCGAGAAGCACAACATCAAGCCGCAGGTGGACGAGTGGACCTTCCCCGACGGTCACTCGATCATCGTGCTCAGCGAGGGCCGGCTGCTCAACCTGGGCAACGCCACCGGCCACCCCTCGTTCGTCATGAGCAACTCCTTCACCAACCAGGTGTTGGCGCAGATCGAGCTGTTCACGAAGCCCGAGGAGTACCCGGTGGGCGTCTACGTGCTGCCCAAGCACCTCGACGAGGAGGTCGCCCGACTGCACCTGGACGCCCTGGGCATCGGCCTGAGCGAGCTCACCAAGACTCAGGCCGAGTACCTGGGCATCCCGGTGGAGGGTCCCTACAAGCCCGACCACTACCGCTACTGAGCTAGGACCAGCACCTCACCGGCCCGGCATCCGACTCGGATGCCGGGCCGGTCTTTGCCTGCGGGCTACCTTGGTCCCATGAACGAGCCCCCGGTCAACCCTTACGCCGCGCCGCAGTGGCCGCCGCAGCAGCAGCCGCAGTGGCAGCCGCCGTACGTACCACCGCCACCGACCCCGGTGCAGCACCCGCTGCTCTACCCGGGCGCGCCGGCCACCCTGGTGCAGGCGGTCGAGCAGGGACGCCCGGTGAAGGCCGCCGGCTGGGGCTTCCCGGATGTTCTCATCACGCTGGGGCTGTGGTTCTTCTTCTCGCTGGTCTCGGCGCTCATGGCCGTCGTGCTCTTCGGCGACGAGGAGCTCAAGCTGCCAGCCTCGATCCTGGTGGCCCTGACCATGCCTTGGATCGGCCTAGCCGGCTGGCCGCTGCTGGTGTCCTGGTGGAAGGGCAACGGCCCCGTCATCGACTTCGGCCTCACCCGGCGCTGGATGGATCTGGTCTGGGGCCTGGTCTACGGGCTGGCGGCGCTGGGCCTGGCCGCGGTGATCGCCTTGGGGACCTCGGCGATCTTCGGCGACTTCGACTCGGCCGCCGGTGAGCTGGCGGGCGACATGGACTCCGTGCCTGCGCTCATCGCCTTCGCGGTCCTGGTGGGCGTGGGGGCCCCGATCGTGGAGGAGTTGGCGTTCCGAGGCCTGCTGTTCGGCTCCTTGGCCAAGCGCGGAATGCCCATCTGGTTCACGATCCTGGTGTCCGGTGGCATCTTCGCGCTGTTCCACTTCGAGCCGATCCGCATCCCGCTGCTGATGAGCACGGGGCTGGTGCTCGCCTTCGCGCGCTACCAGCAACGCAGCCTGACCGTGCCGATCGTCGCGCACATGGTCAACAACATCCCCGCCGCCATCGCGCTCGTGCTGATGTCCTGACTGGCCTCAGGCCGGTCGATGCGCTGCACTGGAGCCGCAGCAGCCGACATCGAGGACGGGACAGCCGATGCACACCCCAGCAGCCGATCGTTACGACACCATGGCGTACCGCCGCTGCGGCCGCAGCGGCATCGACCTGCCGCTGCTCTCCCTGGGCTGCTGGCACAACTTCGGCGACGACCGTCCGCTGGCAGTCCAGCGCGACATCATCCTGACGGCGTTCGACCTGGGCATCACCCACATCGACCTGGCCAACAACTACGGGCCGCCCTACGGCGCCGCCGAGCGCAACGTGGGGCGCATCCTGCGGGAAGATCTGGCCGCGCATCGCGACGAGCTCATCATCTCGAGCAAGGCCGGATGGGATATGTGGCCGGGGCCCTACGGCGACTTGGGATCGCGAAAGTACCTGCTGGCCAGCCTCGACCAGAGCCTCGCCCGGCTCGGCCTGGACTACGTCGACATCTTCTACAGCCACAGGTTCGATCCGGTCACGCCGCTGGCCGAGACGATGGGGGCGCTGGACACCGCCGTCCGCTCAGGGCGGGCGCTCTACGCGGGCATCTCCTCGTACGGTCCCGCCCGCACCCTGGAGGCGATCCAGATACTGCGGGACCTGGGCACGCCGCTGCTCATCCACCAGCCGTCCTACTCCATGCTCAACCGATGGATAGAGTCCGAGGGGCTGCTGGACGTGCTGGCGGACAACGGCGTGGGTGCCATCGCGTTCTCGCCCCTGGCCCAGGGGATGCTCACCGACAAGTACCTGGACGGCATCCCCGCCGACTCCCGCGCCGCCGCCGGAACGTCGCTGTCCCCTGACCTGATCAGCGCCGACAACGTCGACCGGCTGCGGGGGCTGAACGACATCGCCGCCGCGCGCGGGCAGTCCCTGGCGCAGCTGGCGCTGGCCTGGGCGTTGCGCGATCCGCGGGTCACTTCGCTGGTCATCGGCGCGAGCAGCGTCGCGCAGCTGCGCGCCAACGTGGCCGCGCTGGACCGCCTGAACTTCGCCGCCGACGAGCTTTCGGCCATCGATGCCTTCGCCCAAGAGGGCGGGATCGACCTCTGGCGCGCCTCCGCGATGGGCTAGGCGGTCTCGTCCTCGACGCTCTGGGACGATGCCAGCAGCACGGCGGCCAGATTCTCGGTCCGGATCCGGCGGTCGATGTAGACCAGCGTGATGACGCCCGCCACGAAGGGCAGCGCCACGAGCACGCTCACCAGGCCCGCCATGGCCAGGGCGAATACGCTGACCGTGGTCAACTCCGCGCCGACGCCGCCGATCAAGCTGAACGGCGCCGCAGCCACGCTGCCGATCGCCTGGCCCACGATCGTCCCCAGCAGAACGATGCCCAGCGTGCGCCAGAAGGCACCCTTCACCAGGTGCCAGGAACGCTTCAGCGCGTGCAGCGCGCCCGCATCCTCCAGCGCCAGCGCCGGCGTCGTCAGGACCAGGCCGATCGAGGCCCACACCGAGAGCACGAGCGCCACGAGGCCGCCGGCGAAAAGCGCGAGACCGCCCGCGGACGACGCCCCCGCGCCCAGCAGCAGCGCGCCGGGCAGCAGCGGCAGTACCAGCGCCAGGGCGACGATCACGCTCACGAGGATGGTGGCGCCGATCAGCCGCAGGGCCTGCGGCTTGATCAGCCGCCAGGCCTGCCCGATCGAGGTGTGCTGGCCGATCACGGATCGACCCATCACGTGGGCCAGCATCCCGGTGCCCAACACCTGGAGCACACCGGCCAGCGCCGAGGTGACGAGTGCCGTCACGATCACTCCGGACAGCGCCGACCAGAGCACCTCGGGGGTCACGGCAGACGGGTCCGCGGGCAGCTGGGCGGCGTCTTCGACGCCGAACGCCATGACGACCAGCTGAGCTGCGGCGGCCACGAAGCCGACGATGGCCGAGATGGCGATCACGGTCTTCGGGTCGCGCCGGACGTAGTCGATGGTCCCGGCGATCATCTCGCCCACAGACAGCGGGTGCAGGGGCACCGAGCCCGGCCTGGGGGCGGGGGGCGCGGGTGTCCAGGCGTTGCCCCCCGATGATGACCTAGCCGGCTGGGCTGGCTGGGCTGGCTGGTCCGGCTGCTGCGGCCGCCCGCTGTCGCCGCCGTAGGGGGGCGGCTGCTGCTCGGACCAGCCGGGCGCCGGGTCGTTGTCCTCGCTCATCTCAGGCTCCTCGGGGCGGTGGGCGTCGGCGGCAGCTGGCAGTTGGCAGTTGGCAGCTGCACCGATGATCCGACCATGATTGTGCGGCATCGCCGGCCGAACCGGTCCACAGGCGCGCGCAACCGTGCTGGCGGGTCACGGCGGCGCCGGGCAGGATACCCACATGGGGCTCAGGGGGTGGGAGCAGTGGCTCGACGTCGTGCTGCCGCGCGACTGCGCCGGCTGCGGCATGCCGGGCGTGGGCTGGTGCCGCGCGTGCAGCAGCGGGCTCGCGGAGCTGCGGCCCCAGTTGGCCCCGGCGGCCGAGGACGTGGGGCTGGTCGGGGTCGGCGGGGCCTACGAGGGGTTGCTGCAGGCGGCGGTCCTCGCGCACAAGCGCCGCGAGCATCCCCCATTGCGGGAGTCGCTGGCGCGCCTCTTCGCCCGTGCCCTGGCGGTGGTCGCCGCGGTGCTGCGGGAAGCTGGCGCCTGGCGGCCGCCGCTGTTGCTCGTGCCCGTGCCGCCGAGCGCCAGGCACCCCGACCGGGTGCCGATGGTCGAGCTGGGGCGGCTGGCGAGTCGATGCAGCGTCGGTGTGTATGTGGCGCCAGTGCTGGTGGCCCGGCGCCGGCGGCGCCCGCAGAAGGGCCTGGACGCGCAGCAGCGTGCGGGCAACCTGACGGGCGCCTGGCGCCTGGACCCCCGGCGGCTACCGCCCGCCGTGACGCGAGCTCGGTCCGCGACAGTCATCGTGATCGACGACGTCAGCACCACGGGGGCGAGCCTGCGGGAGGCGGCGGCCTGCCTGCGTGCGGGCGGGGCGCCGCCGGCGGCATCCGTGGTGCTGGCGAGGGCACTTGGGTATTCGCAGCAGTACAGGCTGAGCAAACACGCCCAGGCGCGATAGCGTTGGTCTATGGCATCCGCCCGGGTCCGTGGTTGCGTCGTCGTTCGGCCCCTGCGCCGAACGCGGCAAGCCGATGCCAGCCGCAGGCGAAACGGCCCACGTAAGGCGACTTGTGGTCGTCCGATCACGGTGCGGCTTAGGAGTAAGACCTGCGACGTGGGGACCTGCAGATCAGGTGCCCGCGGCAGAGGGACACAGCGCCCGACGCAGGCGAGTGTGGGGTCGAAGACCAGGTCGGCCGGGTGGATGCCTACCACCGTCCTGACCTCAGAGAGAGGAGATCGCCGATGAGCCAGCAGCACGTCGACAGCGAGACCGAGGTGGTCGTGCACGGTCGACACGTCGATCTGTCGACCCGCTTCCGCGACCACGTCGTCGAGAAGCTCGCCCGCGTCGGCAAGTTCGGCGTCCCGATCGCCCGCGTCGACGTCGAGGTGTCCAAGGAGACCAACCCGCGTCTGGCCGACCGCGCCTACGAGGTGGAGCTCACCTGCCGTTCGCGCGGACCGGTGATCCGGGCCGAGGCCTACGCCACGGACCACTACTCGGCCTTCGACCTGGCCTTCAACAGGCTGACCGAGCGGCTGCGCCGGTACGCCGAGCGCAATCGGCCGCACCGCGGCGGCAGGCACGCGCACCGCGGCTCGCTGAGCAACGAACCCTGGCAGACGGCAGAGGACGTCACCGCCGGCGACGGGGCTGGCGCGGTCGAGGCCGATGCCGAAGCGGTGGAGGTCGACGCCTACGACACCGACGCCGAGGTGTTCGCCGCCGGGCCGGTCGTGGTGCGCGAGAAGACCCACGCCGCGGAGCCGATGACGGTCGAGGATGCCGTGACCCAGATGGAGCTGGTGGGCCACGACTTCTACCTTTTCCAGGACAGCGACTCGGGCCTGCACTCGGTGGTCTACCGCCGCCGCGGCTACGACTACGGGCTCATCCGGATCGAGGCCGCAGGCTGACCGTCACGACGCCCGCCCGGTCGCCGATCCGGGTCGTGGTCATCGACACCTACCCGCTGCTGGCGCAGGGGGCCGCGTCGGTCCTGCGGGCGTCAGCCGAGCTCTGGGTCCAGGTCTTCCCAGGGACGGCGTTGGAGTTCCGCGGCGCCGAAGCGTCCGACGTCGTGGTCGTCGGGATCGAGGCAGACGTGCGCGGGGTGTGGGAGGTGTGCGACCACCTGCTGGCCGTGCGCGATGCCCGGCCGCTGCGCTTCGTGCTGCTGCTGCCTGGGCGCTCTGAGTTCGAGATGACGGCGGCGGCGAGCCTGGGGGCGGAGGCGGTCCTGCCGCGGACGGCGTCCGTGGAGACCCTGCGGGAGGCCGTCATCGCCGTCGCCGACGGGCGGACCATGGTGGCTCCGGGTATGTCCGAGCGCATGCTCACCGACTTCGCCGGCATGCTGCGGCGCCGTCGCGAGGCGGTGGCGGTCGACCTGACCAACCGTGAGGCGCAGGTACTCGAACTCATCGCGGCGGGGCGCCGCAACTCCGAGATCGCCGTGGAGCTGCACCTGTCGGTCAACACGGTGAAGAACCACGTGCGGCACATCCTCGACAAGTTCGGGGCCGGGTCGCGGACCGAGGCCGTCGCGATTGCCGCCCGGCACGGCATGGTGCTCGTCGGTCAGGCGGGCAGGAGCCCGAGGGCCCCGCGGGCGTAGCGCGACACCGCCGCGGCGCCGGTCTGGGCCGCGCCCTCGTGCAGCGCCGAGGTGGGGGCGGCAACCACCCAGCAGCGGTCGCCGCGCACGAGCAGAGCTGCCACGGCCTCGGTCGCGGCCGTGGTCGCCAGGCGCACCGACCAGACTCCTGCGGGCACGCAGGCGGAGACGGGGAGCAGCCGCTCGGCGAGCAGCGCATCGGCGGTGCCCACCGGCTGCAGCTGCCAGGCCCCCGCCGCGATCTCCACCAGGCAGCCCCGGCGCACCGCGCGGGCGGCCGCGGTGTCGGCGCCGGGCTGCAGCGAGCCGCTCCAGGCGTCGACGATCTGGTCACGGTGGCCGAGGGCCGCGTGCAGGGTGCCCTCCATGGTGAAACCGGCCGCGGCGGCAGCCCGCAGCGAGTCGACGTTGCCGACCACCGCGTGCCAAAGCAGCTCGCGCAGCCCCACCGAGCGAAAGGCCCAGTCCGCCAACCCGCGCACGGCGGCGGCCGCCACGCCCCGCCCACGAGCTGCCGGCGCCAGCCAGAAGCCGACCGCGGCCCGGGCGGAGGCGTCGATGTTGTGCAGGCCGACGACGCCGAGTGCCCGGTCGTCGGCGTCGGCGACGGTGAAGGCGACCTCGGTGCCCGTGGCCAGGCCGGCCGGCGTGCGGCGGGCGATGAAGGCGTGGGCGTGGACCGGGGTATAGGGGATCGGCAGCGTAGTCCAGCGTGCGATGTCGGGGTCGTTGCAGGCGGCGACGAAGGCGGCAGCGTCCTGCTCGGCGGGGCGACGCAGCGTGAGCTGCCCGAGCGGGATGCCGATATCGGCTGCTGCGCTGATCCGCGTGAGCAACGCGGAGTGCTCGGACCCATCAGCACTGGCGCTCATGACCCCATCACAGCACAGCCCGCTGGACAGGCGGGGTGCAGCGTACGATGTCGCGCGTGGGTCTATTCGACAAGATGCTGCGCGCCGGCGAGGGCAAGAAGCTGCGCGAGCTGACCAAGATGACCGCTGTCGTGAACTCGCTGGAGGAGGACTACGAGGAGCTGACCGACGCCGAGCTGCGCGCCAAGACCGCGGAGTTCAAGCAGCGCCTCGACGACGGTGAGGACACCTTGGACACGCTGCTGCCGGAGGCGTTCGCGGCTGTCCGAGAGGCCTCCAAGCGCACCCTGGGGCAGCGCCACTTCGACGTCCAGATCATGGGCGGCGGCGCACTGCACAAGGGCAACATCGCCGAGATGGGCACCGGTGAGGGCAAGACCCTGGTGGCGACGCTGCCCAGCTACCTCAACGCGCTATCGGGCAAGGGCGTGCACATCGTCACGGTCAACGACTACCTGGCCCAGCGCGATGCCGAGACCATGGGCCGCATCCACCACTTCCTCGGGCTGAAGGTCGGCGTGATCCTCGCGACCATGTCCCCTGCCGAGCGCCGCGAGGCGTACAACGCCGACATCACTTACGGCACCAACAACGAGTTCGGGTTCGACTACCTGCGCGACAACATGGCCTGGTCGCTAGGTGAGCTGGTGCAGCGGGGCCACAACTTCGCCATCGTGGACGAGGTCGACTCGATCCTCATCGACGAGGCGCGCACGCCGCTCATCATCTCCGGCCCGGCCGAGCACGAGCCCAAGTGGTATGCGGACTTCGCCCGCCTCGCCCAGCGCCTGGCGCTGGACGAGGACTACGAGGTGGACGAGAAGAAGCGCACGGTCGGCATCCTGGAACCCGGGGTGGAGAAGGCCGAGGACCGACTGGGGATCGAGAACCTGTACCTGCCCGAGAACACCCCGCTGGTCGGGTTCCTCAACAACGCCATCAAGGCCAAAGAGCTCTTCAAGCGCGATCGCGACTACGTGGTGCTCAACGGCGAGGTGATGATCGTCGACGAGCACACCGGGCGCATCCTGTCCGGCCGGCGCTACAACGAGGGCCTGCACCAGGCGCTGGAGGCCAAGGAGGGTGTCGAGATCAAGGCCGAGAACCAGACGCTGGCCACCATCACGCTGCAGAACTTCTTCCGGCTCTACGACAAGCTGTCGGGGATGACCGGAACGGCCCTGACCGAGGCCGCCGAGTTCAACGGCACCTACGGCCTGGGTGTGATCCCGATCCCGCCGAACAAGCCGCGCCAGCGCACGGACAACCCCGACCTGATCTACCGCACCGAGGACGCGAAGTTCGCGGCGGTCGTCGACGACATCGTCGAGCGCCACGAGGAGGGCCAGCCGATCCTCGTCGGGACCGTGAGCGTGGAGAAGTCCGAGCGGCTGTCCTCAGAGCTGCGAAAGGCGGGCGTCCCGCACTCCGTGCTGAACGCCAAGTACCACGAGGCCGAGGCGCACATCGTGGCCGAGGCCGGCCGCAGGGGCGCCGTCACAGTGGCCACCAACATGGCCGGCCGCGGCACCGACATCATGCTGGGCGGCAACCCCGAGGTCATCGCCCGCGCCACGCTGATCGCCGCGGGGCTCTCGCCCACCGAACAGCCCGACGAGTACGAGGCCGCCTGGCCCGACGCTTTGGAGGCGGCGACGAAGGCTGTCGCCGACGAGCACGAGGAGGTGCTCGAGGCCGGCGGCCTGTACGTGCTGGGCACCGAGCGCCACGAGTCCCGGCGCATCGACAACCAGCTGCGCGGACGCTCGGCGCGGCAGGGTGATCCCGGTGCGACCCGGTTCTACCTGTCGTTGGACGACGAGCTCATGCGCCGCTTCAACGCGGCCATGGTGGATTCTTTCCTGACCAGGTTCAACGTGCCTGACGATGTCCCGATCGAGGCCAAGATGGTCACGCGCGCCATCGCCAGCGCGCAGTCCCAGGTGGAGGCGCAGAACGCCGAGATGCGCCGCAACGTGCTCAAGTACGACGAGGTCATGAACCGTCAGCGCCTGGTGGTCTACGAAGAGCGCCGCGCGATCCTGCACGGCGAGGACATGTCCAACCAGGTGCGGCGGTTCATCGACGACGCCGTGACCATGCATGTGCAGGCCGAGACCTCCGAGGGCTACCCCGAGGACTGGGACCTCGAGGGGCTCCTGACCGGGCTGCAGGAGCTCTACCCGGTATCGCTGACGGTGGCCGACCTGGAATCCCGCTCCGGCGGCGGCCGGCATGGGATCACCCAGGAGTTCCTGATCGAGGAGCTCTGCGACGACGCGCAGGAGGCGTACGACCGCCGCGAGGAGCACTTCGGCGAGGAGGTCGTGCGCGAGCTGGAGCGCCGGGTGATCATGTCGGTGCTCGACAAGCGCTGGCGCGAACACCTGTACGAGATGGACTACCTCAAGGAGGGCATCGGACTGCGCGCCATGGCCCAGAAGGACCCACTGGTGGAGTACCAGCGCGAGGGCTACGACCTGTTCCAGGTGATGATGGCCGCCATCGGCGAGGAGTCGGTGCGCTACCTGTTCACCGTCGAGCCGGAGGTGCACCGGCCCCAGGTCGAGGTGCACGAGGCCGAGAACGTGGGAATCACCGGCGTCGTCAGCGGTGCGGCCTCGGCGGCGATCGCGGCTGCTGCGGGGCTGGCGCCGAAGGAGGTCGACCTGGCCAAGCTGGACGCCGCCGCGCCGGCAGAGGTGCAGCTGGACCTCCCCGAGTCGTTGGCGGAGCGTCCGCGCCCCGGTCAGCTGCAGTACTCCGCGCCGACGGCCGAAGGCGGCGTCTCGCGCCAGGTGCAGGCCGTCGCCAACGTCGACGACCCGGAGGCGGCCGGCGACGGCGACGGCGTCGATCGGGACTACGCCGGGACCGCGAAGAACGCCCTGTGCCCGTGCGGCTCGGGCCGCAAGTACAAGCGCTGCCACGGCGCCGCCAAGCGCTGAGCCCGCGGGCCGCCGGCCGACCGCGTCACAGCTGGGCGGCCAGCGGCAGCATGACCTCGAAGGTGGCGCCGCCGCCCGGGGTGTCGACGACGCGGACGGCACCGTCGTGGGCTGCCACGATGGCTGCCACGATGCTCAGGCCCAGGCCGCTGCCCCCCGCCGCTCGGGACCGTGCGGCGTCGGCCCGGAAGAAGCGGTCGAAGACCGCCGACTTCAGGCCGTCCGGCACGCCAGGTCCATGATCAACCACGCGCATCACCGCTTGGCGATCGGCAGCCTCGATGCCTACCTGCACCTGCACCGGCCCGCTGCTGTAGCGCAGGGCGTTGGTCAGCAGGTTGCGCAGCACCTGGCTGAGCCGGTGCTCGTCGCCGGTGACGATCGGCACCTGGTCGCCGGGGAGTGCCTGCAGCGTGATGTCGCGGTCGGGATGGGCCGCCCGGGCCGCTGCGATGTCGAGCGCGGCCTGCGCCAGGAGGTCGACGCTGGTGCGCTCGATCGGTCGCTGCTGGTCCAGCCGGGCGAGGAGCAGCAGATCCTCAACGAGCGTCGACATCCGCTGGGCTTCACCCTCGATGCGGTCGAAGGTATGGCCGACCTCGTCGGGCGCCACCGCGCCCTGCCGGTAGAGCTCGGCGAATCCGCTGACCGCCGTCAGCGGGGTACGGAGCTCGTGCGAGGCGTCGGCGACGAAGGCGCGCATGCGCTGCTCGGAGGCGCGCGCCTCAGCCAGTGCGATCTCTCGGGACTCGAAGGCGTCCTGCAGTCGGGCGAGCATCGTGTTGAGCGCGGCGGACATCCGTCCGACCTCGGTGCGCTCGTCGGCATCCGGGACCCGCCGGGACAGGTCGCCCGCCGCGATCGCAGCTGCGGCCACCTCGACATCGGCCAGCGGGCGCAGGCTGCGCCGCACCAGCAGGAGGGCGCCCGCGGCGGCAAGCCCCAGCGCCACCACCCCCACCCCGAACAGCAGCAAGGCCAGGCGGGTGCTGATCTGGTCGATGTCGGTGAGGTCGCGGGCCACCACCAGTGAACCGCCCTGCAGCGGCGTCACGGCTACCCGCCAGGTCGCGCTGCCGCTCGTCGAGCCCACTGTGAAGGGTTGTCGAGGTGGCCCCGCGACCACCGCGCTGGCGGGGATGTCGGGGGTGCTGTCGCTGAAGCTGCTCGCCGACGAGGCCACGATGGCGCCGCTGGCGTCGTAGAGGCGGACGTAGTAGTCAGTCGGCAGCGGTGGACGTGAGCCTGGTGCGCCGGCGCGGTTCGGGCCGCCGTCGGGGCCGCCGCCCCCCAGCGCCTGGTCGGCTAGCACGGGGTTGGCGGCGACCTGCTCCAGTTGCCGATCGACCTGCTGCAGCAGGTAATCCTCCAGCAACGACGTGGCCAGCACGCCGGAGACCGCCAGCGCCGCCGCCACGAGCAGGACGACCACGCCGACCAGGCGGGCCCGCAGTGATAGCGGGGCGCGGGGGAGGGCCACGTCAGCCGTCCGCAGCCGGCGGCCGCAGCCGGTAGCCGACGCCGCGGACTGTCTGGATCAGCCTGGGATCGGTGGTGTCGACCTTCCGGCGCAGGTACGAGACGTAGGACTCCACGATGTTGGAGTCGCCGCCGAAGTCGTACTCCCAGACCTGGTCCAGGATCTGGGCCTTGCTGAGCACCCGGTCGGGGTTGCGCAGGAAGAGCAGCAGCAGTTTGAACTCCGTGGGTGTGAGGTCGACCTCCGTGCCGGACTTGCGCACCAAGTGCCGGGCCTCGTCGAGTTCCAGGTCGCCGATGCGGATGATCGGTTCGGTCGTCTTCGAGGTGCGCGTCCCGGCCCGGCGCAGCAGGGCGTTCACCCGTGCCAGCAGCTCTTCGAGTTTGAAGGGCTTGGTGACGTAGTCGTCGCCGCCCACGTCCAGCCCGCGCACCGTGTCCTCAGTGGAGTCACGCGCCGTCAGGAACAGCACCGGAGTCTGGACGCCCTCGGCGCGCAGGCGGCGCACGACCTCGAAGCCGTCCAGACCCGGCATCATCACGTCCAGGATCAGGGCATCCGCACCCGTGGTGCGGGCGGCGGTCAGGGCCTGGTTGCCGTCCGTCGCTGTGACCACCTGGAATCCCGCGTGCCGCAGACTGGCGGCGATGAGTTCCAGGATCACCGGCTCGTCCTCTGCGACGAGCAGCTGGGCACCAGTCGTGGCGTCTGGTGCCCAGCTGCTCGATTCGCTCACGGTGCCACTATCCCGCAGCCGGGGAGGTGAGGTCGTAGAGCACCACACCATCGACCGTCGAGGAGGTGAAGTTCTGCTCCACCCAGGTCGAAATCTCCGAGGAACTGTTGGAGCCGCCCTGACCGGGCCCGAACCCGCCGCCGCCGAGGAAGTAGTGGATCTTGCCTTCGGCGACATACTGCTGGAACTGCGCCAGCGTCGGCGACGGGTCGGAGCCGTTGAAGCCGCCGATCGGCAGGACAGGGTTGCCTGTCGCCAGTTGGTAGCCCGCCGTGGACATCGAGCCGATGCCGGCGGCCACCCAGGTGAATTGGTCGGCGTCCGCGTTCAGCGTGCTCACGAGCTCCGGGCCGACGGTGGGGGCGTTGAGCAGGCCGCCCGCGCCGCCCGCGCCGCCCCCGGGGCCTCCGGGGCCTCCGGGGCCTCCGCGAGGACCACCGCCGGTGGAGCCCGCAAGCTGCGGCCCGGCCTGGGGGAGTGAGCCGGTCTGTGCGTTCGCCGCCGTTTGGACGCTGAAGAGCAGCGGGCCGACCAGCAGCATGGAGCACGCGGTCACCAGTGCTGCGATCCCCAGCCGTCCGGTCGCCAAGGGTGAGCCGAGCGCGAGTGCGGAGATCGCGCCGACGATGCCCACGGCCAGCCCCGCGAACGCGTACCAGCCGCCGGCCAGGGTCAGGATCCACGTCGCCGTCAATGCCCCCACGGCGAGTGCCGCACCGAGGGTGATGCGAGCGGCTGGCTGTTCTCGGCGCTGCCAGAGGCTCGACGCGGCGATGGCGACGAGCGCGGCGAGAGCCGGAGCCAGAGCGACGGCGTAGTACTCGTGGATGATGCCGGAGGCGAAGCTGAAGGTCGCCCAGGTCACCAGGGCCCACAGCCCCCAGATCAGCACGCCGGCCCGGGTGCGATCGGTGCGAGCGGCGCTGCGGGTGAACCACAGCATCGCCACGGCGGCGATGAGCGCGACGGGCAGCAACCAGGCGATGTAGCCGGCCCAGGAGCCGTCGAAGAGGCGGCCGAGGCCGGTGGAGCCGCCGAAGCCGCCGGGTCCACCGCCGCCAGGGCCGCCGCCAGGGCCGCCACCCTGAGCAGCCCCCGGGCCGACGGAGCCGACCTCGTTGCCGGTGATACGGCCAAGGCCGTTGTAGCCGAGGATCAACTCCACGATGGAGTTGCCCTGCGAGCCGCCGATGTACGGACGCGAAGACGCCGGGGTGAGTTCCACGATGGCGACCCACCAACCCCCGGCGACCACCATGGCGAGGAAGGCCAGCAGCAGATCCCGCAGTCGCCGCCAGATGCCGGTGGGCGCGGCCACGAGGTAGGCGACCGCGAATGCGGGCAGCACCAGGAAGGCCTGCAGCATCTTGGTCAGGAATCCCAGGCCGACCAGCGCGCCGGCCACCATGAGCCACGTCGGCGACGCCTTCTCGATGGCCCGGACGGTGGCGTAGGCCGCCGCCACGAGCAGCAGCACGAGCAGCGCGTCGGGGTTGTTGAAGCGGAACATCAGGGTGGCTGCCGGCATGACGGCCAGCAGCGCGCCTGCGAGGAGGCCGGCCCCCGGGCCGTACCAGCGGCGCACCGTGGCGTAGAGCAGCCCGACGCTCGCCACGCCCATCAGCGCCTGCGGAACGAGCACGGACCAGGAGTTCAGCCCGAACGCCCGAACCGACAGCGCCATCACCCACAGGCTCAGCGGTGGCTTGTCGACGGTGATGGAGTTGGCGGCGTCGGAGGAGCCGAAGAAGAAGGCTTCCCAGCTCTGCGATCCGGCCTGCACAGCGGCCGTGTAGAACGAGTTGGCCCAGCCGTTGCGGCTGAGACCCCACAGGTACAGCAGCGCGGTTGCGGCGAGCAGCGCCCAGATCCCCCAGCGGCGCCAGCTCGACAGCCTGTCGGGCTCCCCATGCCTGTCGGGGTCCCCATGGATTGCCGGCCCAGGCTCGGCGAGGGGGGTCGGACTCATGGCCTCGACGATAGGTGCGGCGGTCATTCCGAATTCCTTCCACTGGAGTTTCCTGAGTCGGTGCCAGGGCTGGCGCGGCGGTTGCCGAGCTCAGCGGGCGGGGTCGCGGCGCGGAACACCCAGCCGCGGAAGAGGGCGAAGCGCAGCAGGGTGGCGACGAGGTTCGCGGCGGTCAGCACCACCACCTCGGTGCCGCGCGACACCGTGGGCGCGAATACGTGCAGCAGGGCCAGCGATCCACTTGTGAGGAGCAGGGCGAGGCCGAGGATGGCGAGGCCCTGGAGCTGGTGGCGCATGGCATGGCGTCGACCGTGCAGCCCGAAGGTGAACCGTCGATTGACTGCCGTGTTGGCCATCGTGGCCAGCAGCAGCGCCGAAACCGACGCCACCTGAGGCCCGGCGAACCCGCGGAACAGCCAGAACAGGCCCGAGAACAGCAACGTCGAGCCCACGCCGACGAGAGCGAAGCGCAGGATCTGGCCGACCAGTCGCGCGCGCCGGTCGACCTCCACCCGGGGCCGCGCGTTCACACGGTCCAGCGGGATCGACCCGTTCAGCAGGCCACGGCCAACCCGGGCCATGCCGCGCAGGTCCTTTCGGGCGGTGTCGATGATGTCCACCCGTGAGTCCGGGTCGTCGGTCCAGTCCACTGGGACTTCGTGGATGCGCAGGCCGGCCCGCTCGGCGATGAGCAGCAGCTCGGTGTCGAAGAACCACTCATCGTCCTCCACCAGCGGGAGCAGTTCGCGCACCCGATCGGTGCGCACGGCTTTGAAGCCGCACTGCGCGTCGCTGAAGCCAACACCCATGAAGACCCGCAGCATGCGGTTGTAGGTGCGCGAGATGAACTCGCGCTTGGGCCCTCGCTCCACCTGGGAGCTGCGGGCCAGCCGGGTGCCGATGGCCACGTCGCTGTGGCCGGTGAGCAGCGGGGCGACCAGGGGGAGCAGCGCGTCCAGGTCGGTCGAGAGGTCTACGTCCATGTAGGCCACCACCGTCGCCTCGGACGACCCCCAGACCTGCCGGAGCGCGCGCCCCCGGCCTCTGCGGTCGAGGTGGACCACCTTGACCCGCTCGTCCGCGGCCGCCAGCTGCTCGGCGATCGCCAGCGTGCCGTCGGTGCTGGCGTTGTCGGCGATCGTCACCGAGGTCCGGATTGGGAAGGTGTCCAGGTAGCCGCGCAGCCGGCCGATGCTCTCGACCAGGCATGACTCCTCGTTGTAGACCGGGATGACGATCTCCACCGTCGCCGCGCGAAGCGCCGCGTCAGGTGGCTCCTCGGTCGGGGACTCCTCGGCCACCGCAGGCCAGCTGTAGCTGCTCATGGCCTCAACTCTCGCCCCGCGCTCTGTGGACTGCCTGAGGCGAACCTGTGAGAAGGCTGGGAATAGAGTCCGGGACCATCGAGTTGTAATGGTTGCAAGACCGTAATCAAGTAATCAGAACCCAAAGGAGAGAGACATGAGTCCGCATGGACCACGATTTGGACCGGGTCACCGAGGAGGAGGCCCGAGGGGCCGAGGCCGATCAGAAGAGCCGCCCACGGTGTCGTCCGCAGAGGTCGTCGGCTGGCTCGTCGGGCGCTTGCCTGACGACTGGTTCGTCGGCGAGCCCACGGTCACCATCGACCGCGACGAGGTCGTCATCGTCGGCGCCATCGATGCCCCGGCCGCTGACGATGCGGCGGCGGCAGCCGAAGGCCGCGCCAGCCGGTTCCGCAACGACACCCGGGACGCCCGCATCGAGATTGCCCGGGAAGCGGAACGCAAGTTCGCCCGCAAGGTGTCGTGGGGAGTGAAGGTCGACGACAACGTCTACCTGTTCACCAACCTGGCAGCCCCGGCCATGACGCGACTGCGCCAGCCGGAGCGACAGGTGCTCGACACCCTCGTCGATGCTGGCGTAGCGCGCTCGCGCGCGGAGGCGCTGGCATGGTGTGTCAGGCTGGTCGGCCAGAACGAGCAGGAGTGGATCGCCTCGCTGCGCACCGCGCTCGACGACGTCGACCGCGTTCGCCGCGAGGGTCCGGCCTAACGGGCGCGGGCGATGCCGCGCATCGCCTCGCGCCGCGCGACCGGCGTGAGCTCGGGGTGGGCGTCGACGAAGGTCTGGACCGCGTCGGCGTCGACCCCGGTCGCGTCGCGCAGGGCCCAGCCGATCGCCTTCGCCACCCAGAATCGCCGGTCTGCTGTATGCCGCTCTGACAGGGCGAACAGCAGGTCCAGGTCGGTATCGGACTTGCTGCCGCGCTGGTGCTGGATGGAGGCCCGTATCAACCACTGGTCGTCGGTGCCGTTCCACTGCCACATCACATCGACCAGCATCGGGTGGTCCCGCACCATCGGGTTCACGACGAAGGAGTTGAGCGAGTCCACCGTGTCCCACCACGGGCGGCAGAGCAGGGACTCGCGCACGTCGATGTCCAGCCGTGCGGGCTCCAGCACCCGGTGCCAGCGTCCCAGCAGCTCGATTCCCGCTAGCTGGAACTCCCGCTCCGGCTCCCTCCGCAGCAGCCGCTCGGCCGCGCACAGCTCGCTGGACGTGGGCGTGGGCAGCGTCTTCCAGGCGGTCCTCTGCGCCGCCCGCCGTGCGGGCACCCCGACGCCCAGGAACGGCTCGCGCTTGAAGTAGTCGGCCATCGCCTGCGCCCGGGCAGGGTCGGCGGTGGCCCGCAGGAGCGGCACCAAAGCAACGACCGGTGCGTCCGGCCACTCCCGGCCGTCGGTCATCTGCAGCTCGCCGGTGCTACTGCGCCGACCGCTGGTCGACCAGACCGCGCAGATAGGCGACCTGCCCGTAGTGCGCCGTGATGTCGTTGAGTACCGACACGAGGCGCACAGCCGCGGTCACGGGCGGATCCCACCGCTCGTCCACCACGGCGGCCAGGTGGGCCTCGGACAGCGAGGCGAGGATTTCCCGCGTCCGCCGGTGGACCGCGGCGTAGTAGCCCAGCAGCAGGTCAGCGTCAGCGACGTCGAAGGCCCCGACCTCCTGCGCCGTTTGGCCGTAGCCGATGCTCCGTTCCGGGTAGGGCAGCCCGAAGCGGTCCGACCAGCCCTCGGAGAGCCAGACCTGCGCCCCGGTAACGTCCACGCCGGTGGCGGCGGCAACGCCGGTGAGGTGGTCGTCCTCAACACGGGCCAGGTGCCACAGCAGCCACCCGATCGAGTTGGCCGCGGGGCTGGGCCGCCAGAGGATCGATGCCGGTTCGAGGCTGTCGACTGTGCTCGGCAGCGCCTCGGCCACGCGGTCGAAGCCGTCGGCCAGGAGCCGCATCGACCAGGGTTGGCCGCCCTCGGGAAGGGCATCGGCGGCCGCGTCGTCGGCTGGCGGGTCGGATGGTGCTGTGGCGGTCATCGCGGCTCCTCGTGGCGGTTGCTGCGGTTGAGTCTGGCCCAAGGGGGGCGCCGCTGCAGCGCGGGGAACGCCCTTGGGCCGACACGCCCCCTGACCATGCCAGAGCGCCGTAGCCTTGCCGTGTGGCTGATGTGACCTGCGTGGATGGGCGTGTGCTGGCTGTCATCCCGGAAGCTGTCCTGGACCGGGACGACGTCCCCTACGAGATGACCCTTCGGCTGCTCTGCGACGGTCAGCCGTTCGGTGTCGTGGGAGAGCGCTGCGGGTACTTCCTGGCGACGCTGGCCAATCGGCTGGGACGGGCCGCCGAGGCATCAGGTCCGGTGGCCGACGACGGTCTCGGCGTGGTCTGGGAGGATCCGGACGATCGCTTCCCCCCGAGTTCCATGGAGGCCGGCGTCCGGGCCTGGGCGGGCGAGCGGGGACTGCCGCCGGATCAGACGTGGGCGGAGCTCATGCGCTACCTGCCGCGGGAGCGCTCGCTCCTCTCGTTCCGCCGGCGTGACCCGGACGACCCCGCCCGCCTGGCGGAGCTGCGCTGCTCGCTCCGCACGTCCAAGGTGTGGGTCGCCACCGACGAGCGCGGGACCGGCCGATGGAAGTTGCGCGAGCGCGCGGTGCTGGATGCCTGGGGAGATAGCGGCCAGGGTCTGCGGGCCACGCTCACGGCGCCCGAGCTGCTCGCGTTCCTGCGGCTCCTCCTCGCCCAGGCCGGCGCCATCGGCATCGCCTACGCAGAGCCTGACTCCGCGGAGGTGCCACGGTCCGCGTTGTAGCGGGGGCGCCGGGTTGTGGCGGGGGCGCCGGTCAAGGCTATGCCGCGAGGGTGACTCCCAGTCGCCTGCGTGTGGCAGAGTATGGCGCAGCGCCGCAGCGGTGGTCGGCGATGGCCCGCGTGCCGTCCCACCCCGGCTGCTGCCGATGGCTGGAGGTGAGCAACGTGGGCGTGCGGGACGTGGTCTACGACATGTACGCCCGCCAGTTGATGCGAGAGCTCGAGCACGTGCCCGAGCACGAGCGTCCGCGTCATGTCGGGGTGATCCTGGACGGCAACCGACGCTGGGCCAGCGAGCAGGGCACCGGCTCGGAGCAAGGTCATCGGGCTGGGGCGGCCAAGATCGCCGAGTTCCTGGGTTGGTGCGAGGAGGCCCATGTCGAGCTCGTGACGCTGTGGCTGTTGTCCACCGACAACCTGGAGCGCTCGGCCGGCGAGCTGGAGCCGCTGCTGCGCATCATCGAGGCGACAGTGACCGATCTCGCATCGTCCGGCCGGTGGCGAGTGCATCCGGTTGGCGCGCTCGATCTGCTGCCGGCGCACACGGCGGAGGTCCTGAAGGAGGCTGAGTCGAGCACCCGTGGCAGTGACGGACTCATGGTGAACGTCGCGGTCGGCTACGGTGGCCGGCGCGAAGTCGTAGACGCCGTGCGGTCGCTCCTCGCCGAGCAGCACCAACTGGGCACCAGCTTGGACGACCTGGCCAACGCCCTGGACGTCGAGCACATCGCCGCGCACCTGTACACCCGCGGCCAACCCGACCCGGACCTGGTGATCCGCACCTCGGGTGAGCAGCGGCTGTCCGGCTTCCTGCTCTGGCAGAGCGCGCATTCCGAGTTCTACTTCTGCGAGGCCTACTGGCCCGACTTCCGCAAGGTCGACTTCCTCCGGGCGATGCGGTCGTACTCGCTGCGCCAGCGCCGCTTCGGCGCCTAGGTGTACCTGGGTGGCTCGCCTGTTCGGGCCGAGCCGACTCCCGGCGGCGTGTCAGCCTCGGTGACTCCACGCGGCGGCGCTACTTTCGGAACGAGCCGCAAACCAGCAACGCGGGCCGGGAACGTCAGTCCCACCAGGAGGCGCCGTGCGCGAAACCCTCAACGATCAGGCGACCCAGGCGCAGGCAGGCCCCGATGCCGGATCTGCCGCGCACGTGGATCTGCGCTCCGGGCGCGGCGCTCGGCGTCAGCGGGCGGCGGCCGATAAGTCAGCTGCGGCCGCTTCGCGAACCGGGGTGCGCACCTACGTGCTGGATACGTCGGTCCTGCTCTCTGATCCGCATGCCTTGCTGCGCTTCGACGAGCACGACGTGGTGTTGCCGGTGGTCGTGATCGGTGAGCTGGAGGCCAAGCGCACGCATCCGGAACTTGGCTACTTCGCCAGGACCGCGCTGCGACTCCTCGACGACCTGCGCATCGAGCACGGTGCGCTGCACGACCCCGTCCCGCTGCCGGCCGGCGGCCGGCTGTGCGTCGAGCTCAACCACGCCGATCCCACTGCGCTTCCCGATGGGCTTCGCCACGGGGGCAACGACGTGCGCATCCTGGCGGTTGCAGCCAACCTCGCAGCGGAGGGCGCCGAAGTAGTCGTGGTCAGCAAGGACCTCCCGATGCGAGTCAAGGCATCCGTGATGGGCATCGCCGCTGACGAGTACCGCGCCGAGCTCGCTGTGTCCTCAGGGTGGACGGGCATGGACGAGTTGCGGGTGGAGCCCGACGCCATCGACGACCTGTACCACGAGGGCGTCATCGACCTCGGCGAAGCACAGGATCTGCCGTGCCACACGGGCCTCGTGCTGCACTCCGACCGGGGCAGCGCGCTGGCTCTGGTGACCCCGGGCAAGCGGGTCAAGCTCGTGCGCGGGGACCGCGAGGCGTTCGGCGTGCGGGGCCGCTCAGCCGAGCAGCGCGTCGCGCTGGAGCTCTTGCTCGACCCCTCGGTGGGGATCGTGTCGCTCGGCGGCAACGCCGGCACTGGCAAGTCGGCCCTTGCCCTGTGTGCCGGGCTCGAGATGGTGCTTGAGCGCAAGGAGCACCGCCGCATTGTGGTGTTCCGTCCCCTCTATGCGGTGGGAGGTCAGGAGCTCGGTTACCTGCCGGGCTCCGAGGGCGACAAGATGAACCCCTGGGCGCAAGCCGTGTTCGACACCTTGGGCGCTGTCACGTCACAGGCGGTGATCGACGAGGTCGTCGACCGGGGGATGATCGAGGTGCTGCCGCTCACGCACATCCGTGGCCGCAGCCTGCACGACTCGTTCGTCATCGTCGATGAGGCCCAGTCGCTGGAGCGCAACGTGCTGCTGACCGTGCTGTCTCGGATCGGCCGCGACTCCAGGGTGGTGCTCACCCACGATGTCGCCCAGCGCGACAACCTGCGAGTGGGCCGGCACGACGGGGTGGTGGCGGTCGTCGAGCGGCTCAAGGGCCACCCCCTGTTCGCCCATGTGACGCTGACGCGGTCTGAGCGCTCGGCCGTCGCCGCTCTCGTGACCGACATGCTGGGCGACGCGACGGTCTGACCGCCGCCTCAGCTGGCCGGGCCGTCGGCCCGTAGGCACTCGCGGGTCAGGTCGAACCAGCGCAGGTGCTCGACCGGCGTGGCGATCAGGCCCTCAGCATCGGCTTCGTCGCGGATCAGCTCATCCGTCGTCGGCAGCGGCCGAGCCATGAGCGCGGCCTCGGCATCAGCCAGGTAGCCCGCCAACGCGGACTCCCCGGCAGTCCGGTGGTGGTGCGGGTAGATCATCCCGGCGGCGGCGAACTCCACCTGGCTCAGGCGCAAGGGCGGCTCGATCGCGCCGCCCCGGTGGCGCCACAGCCCGGTCTGGATGTCGAACATGTAGTCGGCCAGCAGCCGCGCGCCGTGGTCGGCGATCAACTCCACTGCTCGGACGATGTAGGCGAACACCTCCTCAGAGATGAAGTAGTTGAAGTTCACCCGCACCCATCCCGGCTTGATGCCCTCGCAGCCGGCCAGGATCTGTTGCTGGTAGTCCTCCGAGACCTGCTCGGAAATGCCCAGCAGGCGATGTCCGTAGGGTCCGGCGCAGGAGCACCCACCGCGGGCCTGGATGCCGAACAGGTCGTTGAGGATGGCGACCACGAGATTGTGGTGCAGGTAGCGGCCGCCACTGCCGGGACGCTTGATGGTGAACGACACGATCGACAGCCGCTCAGCTTCGGTATTGCCCAGGATGCCGATGGCGGGGTGGCGCTGCCAGGCGCTGATGGCCCGGCGCACCAGGTCGTCCTCATGGGCGCGGATGACGGCGGGCCCCACGCTTGCCTTGAGCTTGAAAACCAGTCCGGCGCGGATCGATTCGACGATCGCGGGCGTGCCGGCCTCTTCGCGGTGCTCGGGATCGTCGAGGTAGCTGTGCCCGTTCGGGGCCACGAAGGCAACGGTCCCGCCGCCCACGACATCGGGCACCGAGTTTGTTACCAGCTCGCGCCGGATGGCCAACACCCCCGGCGTGCCTGGGCCACCGACGAATTTGTGCGGGCTGAGGACCACCACGTCCTTGTGCGGATCCGGATGCTCTTCGCACACCGGGTTCATGTCGATGTCCACATAGGGCGCGGCGGCGGCATAGTCCCAGCACGACAGGGCCCCGTGCTCGTGCAGCAGCGACGCGATCGCGCAGGTGTCGGTGATGATGCCGGTGACGTTGCTGGCGGCGGAGAAGGAGCCGATCTTCAGGGGTCGGTCGGCGTAGCGCTCGAGCGCTCGGCGTAGCTCGGCGATGTCGACATGGCCGTCGAGGTCCTCCGGGATCGTGACCACGTCGGCGATCGACTCCCGCCACGGCAACTCGTTGCTGTGGTGCTCGAAAGGTCCGATGAACACCACCGGTCGCTGCGAGGGCGGAATCTGCTCGCGAAGCCGGTAGCGCGCGTCCAGGTCGGCCGGGATGCGCAGGTTGAGGATGCCGATGAGGCGGTCGATCGCTCCCGTTGTCCCGGACCCGGCGAAGATCACCGCGACGTCGTCGTCGGCGTTGAGGCCGTCGTGGATTATCCCGCGCGCGTCCTCGCGCAGTCGTGTGGTCTGCAGCCCGGTCCCGGAGGACTCCGTGTGAGTGTTCGCGTACCGGGGAAGCACCTCCGCAAGGATGAAGTCCTCGATGAAAGTCAGGCCACGGCCAGACGCGGTGTAGTCCGCGTAGGTGATGCGCCGGGGCCCATAGGGGGTGTCCATGACCTCGCCGTCGCCGATGACCGAACTCCGGACCAGGTCGATCAAGGGCGAGCTGGGCAGGTGCTGCGACGGTGCCGGCAAGTCGCCGCGCACGGTGTCCTGGTCGGTGTTCATGACTGCTAGCTCGGCGGACCGACCGGAATCGTCGTGGCGATCGGGCGCATGGTCTCGGCGAAGAAGTCGTTGCCCTTGTCGTCCACCACGACGAAGGCGGGGAAGTCCTGCACCTCGATCTTCCAGACCGCCTCCATGCCCAGGTCCTCGAAGTCGAGCACCTCGACCTTGGTGATGCAGTCCTGCGCCAGGCGCGCGGCGGGTCCGCCGATCGAGCCGAGGTAGAAGCCGCCGTGCCTGGCGCAGGCGTCCGTCACGGCCTTCGACCGGTTGCCCTTGGCCAGCATCACGAGCGAGCCGCCGGCGGCCTGGAACTGGTCCACGTAGGCGTCCATCCGCCCGGCCGTGGTGGGGCCGAAGGAGCCGGACGCGTAGCCCGCGGGAGTCTTCGCCGGGCCCGCGTAGTACACGGCGTTGTCGCGCAGGTAGTCCGGCATCGGCTCGCCGCGATCGAGCATCGCCTTGATCCGCGCGTGGGCGATGTCGCGCGCCACCACCAGCGAGCCCGTCAGCGACACCCGAGTCTTCACCGGGAGCTTGGTCAGCTGCTCGCGCACTGCGGCCATCGGCTGGTTCAGGTCGATCTGCACGACCTCGTCGTCGAGGTGCTCGTCGGTGACGTCGGGCAGGTACTGACCCGGCTCGGTCTCGAGCTGCTCCAGGAAGACGCCCTCGGGGGTGATCTTCGCCAACGCCTGCCGGTCAGCCGAGCACGACACCGCGATCGCGATGGGTGCGCTGGCACCGTGGCGCGGCAGCCGCACCACCCTCACGTCGTGGCAGAAGTACTTGCCGCCGAACTGCGCCCCGATGCCGAAGCTGCGGGTCAGCTCGAGGATCGACTGCTCCAGCTCGCGGTCGCGGAACCCGTGCCCCCAGCGCGAACCCTCCGCCGGCAACGTGTCGTAGTAGCGGGCGGAGGCGTATTTGGCGGTCTTCAGGGCGTACTCGGCGCTCGTGCCGCCGATGACGACAGCCAGGTGATACGGCGGGCAGGCGGCCGTGCCCAGCTTGCGCAGCGACTCGTTGAGGAAGGTCGTCATCGACTCCGGGTTGAGCACCGCCTTGGTCTCCTGGAACAGGAAAGACTTGTTGGCGCTGCCGCCACCCTTGGCCATGAAGAGGAACTCGTACTCGGCCTCATGGCCGGACTTGGTGTCGGCGTAGAGCTCGATCTGGGCGGGCAGGTTGGTGCCGGTGTTGACCTCCTCCCACATCGTCAGCGGCGCCATCTGCGAGTACCGCAGGTTCAGCTGGTTGTAGGCCTCGTAGATGCCCAGGGAAAGGTGCTCCTCGTCGCGGCCGGTGGTCAGCACCTGGCCGCCCTTCTTGCCCATGACGATCGCCGTTCCGGTGTCCTGGCACATCGGCAGCACCCCGCCGGCGGCGATGTTGGCGTTCTTGAGCAGATCCAGGGCCACGAAGCGGTCGTTCGCCGAAGCCTCGGGGTCGTCCAGGATGCGTCGCAGCTGCGCCAGGTGGCTTGGGCGCAGCAGGTGCTGGATGTCGTGCACCGCCTCGAACGCCAACAGCCGCAGCACGTCCGGCTCGACCTGCAAGAACGTACGCCCGGCGGCCTCCACCGTGCTCACCCCGTCGGTGGTGAGCAATCGGTACGCGGTGGGGTGCTCGGGCTCGGTGGCGCCGAGGGGGAGCAGGTCGGAGTAGTGGAATTCCGGCATGCGGCCCAGCGTACCCGCGCCCGCGGGGACCTGCGGATCGCTCCGGCTAGTGCCAGAACTCGGCGAACTCCGCGGCGTCCTCCTCGGCCTGCTCCTGGCCCTCGGCCATCGCGGCCGGCACGGCGGTCGGGTCCATGAGCACGTCCACGTCGGTCGTCCTCGGGCCCCGTACGAGCACCTCGGAACCGCCCTCGCGCAGCGTCGCCACCTCGCGCCGCAGTGCGTCGGGCTGGATGGTCATCATCGGCACGGTCTCGGCGCGGTTCGCCCCCAGCGACAGCACGACCACCCGCTTCGCGCCCGCGACCAGGTCGCAATGGGTCCCGCTGCCGCTGACGCCGCCGTCCATGCAGCGGCGGTCGAGGATCGGCTGCGGGCTGAACAGTCCTGGGACCGAACTGCTCGCGGCCGCCGCCGCCGACACCGGCACCCGCGCCGACGACGTGATCGCGAGCCGCTGCCCGGTGTAGGTGTCGACGGTCGTGATCACCAGGGCTGCCGATGGCCAGCCGCGCATTGCCAGGACTCCCGAAAGGTTGCGGCGAAGCTTTGCCGCGGGCAGCGCCTCGGCGGCAAGCGCGGCGTAGCCGATGGCACGGATCGTCTCCGGCTCCGCGTCGGTCCCGTCGCGGAACAGGTCCAGCGCCCGGTCCTGGCTGGGCTTGAGCCCGTCCGCGGGAGCCATGGCGCCCAACACGCTGGGGGCCTTGGCCAGCAGCGCGATCTCCTTCGCGGCCAGCCCCAGCCGGCCGCCTGCGAGCAGCGAGGCCACCACCGACCCCGCGGAGGTTCCGACGATGCGCGTGGCGGAGGCCAGGTCGATGCCCTGGCGCTGCAACGTCCGCAGGTAGGACAGTTGCCAGGCCACGAAGAAGATGCCGCCACCGCCGAGCACCGCGGTGCGACGGTGACCGTCGCCGTAACGTGCCTGGTAGTCGATCGGCAGGGCCAAGCCGTCGTCAGCTGTGTCGCTCATGGGCGCACCGTAGCGCGCCGAGCCGCTCTACTCGAAGTCGATCGCGGAGTACACGCCCAGCTTGTCAAGGCTGTGTTTGGCGCTGATGAGGCGGATCGTGCCTGAGCGCGAGCGCATGACGATCGACTGCGTCGTCGCGGCGCCGGGGCGGTAGCGGACGCCCTGCAGGATCTCGCCGTCGGTGATGCCAGTGGCCACGAAGAAGACGTCGTCGCCGGTGACGAGGTCATCGGTGGTGAGGATCTGGTCCAGGTCGTGGCCGGCGTCCAGGGCCCGCTGTCGCTCGGCCTCATCCTGCGGCGCCAGCCGGCCCTGGATGATGCCGCCCAGGCACTTGATGGCCGCGGCCGAGATCACGCCCTCGGGCGTGCCGCCCAGCCCCAGCAGCAGGTCGACGCCGGTGTCCTCGCGGGCAGCCATGATCGCGCCGGCCACGTCGCCGTCGGCGATGAACTTGATGCGGGCCCCCGCCTTGCGGATGTCCTGCACCAGACCCTCGTGGCGCGGCCGGTCGAGCAGCACCACGGTCAGGTCGGCGACCTTCTCGCCCTTGGCCCGGGCGACGGCGCGCAGGTTGTAGGCGACGGGCGCCTCGAGGTCCACCGCGTCGGCGGCCTCGGGTCCGGTGACGAGCTTGTCCATGTAGAACACCGCGGAGGGGTCGTACATCGAGCCGCGACCGCTCACGGCCAGCACCGACAGCGCGTTGTGCATGCCCTTGGCGGTCAGCGTGGTGCCGTCGATCGGGTCCACCGCGACGTCGCACTCGGCCCCGGTGCCGTCGCCGACGCGTTCGCCGTTGAACAGCATGGGCGCGTCGTCCTTCTCGCCCTCGCCGATGACGACCACGCCGTTCATCGAAACCGACGAGATCAGGGTGCGCATGGCGTTGACCGCGGCGCCGTCGGCGTCGTTCTTGTCGCCCCGACCGACCCAGCGGGCCGCGGCGAGCGAAGCCGCCTCGGTCACCCGGACGAGTTCCAGGGCGAGGTTGCGGTCCGGCGGGGTCGGGGTGCGCTCGGGGGTCATGGGCCAAGGGTAGTCGGCTGCAGGCGGGCGGTTTCCGGCGGTCAGCGCCAGGGTCCCGGTGGCCGCTCGGAGGGCCACGGGGGATGATGTGGGCATGTCCGACCAGACCGAACAGGGCGTGGAGCCGAGTGCGGGCTACACGGTCAAGCCGCGATCGGCCAAGTCGCGCGCCAACCAGACGGTGCGCGACCTGGTGCTGTCGATGGCCGTCGTCGGGCTGTTCGTCGCCTTCCTCTACGTGATGGTGCTGCGCCCGACCCCCGACCCGGTCCGTGTCGTCGACGTCGCGGGACCGGCGGCGCAAGCCCAGGTGGCCGGCGTGTTCGACGTGCTGGTGCCGGCGCTCCCCGACGGCTGGCGGGCGACGTCCGCGCGGTTCTCCGCGGGTCCGACCCAGGACACCGGGCAGTGGTACAACGGCTATGTCTCTCCGGAGGGGGAGTTCGCCGCGGTGGTGCAGCAGGACTACGACGCCGCCGAGTTCGTCAAGACCCAGACCAAGGACGGCTCGGCCCAGGGCATCGTCGAGGTGGCGGGGCAGCCGTGGACCACTTACCTTTCGGCAGATGGCGCCGACCGATCCCTGGTGCGCGAGGGCGGCGACGCCACGATCGTCGTGACGGGCACCCTCCCTCAGGCGCAGCTGGAGCAGTTCGCCGCCGCGTTGCGCTCTGCCGCCACGTCCTAGCGGTGCTCGGGCGCAGGCCTGTGCTGCAGCGTCCACGCGTACATGGCGATCGCCCCTGCGGCCGCGGCGTTGACCGATCTCGTCGAGCCATACTGCGTGATAGCCAGGATGGTCGGGCAGGCCGCTTGCGCTGCGTCCGACAGCCCGGGCCCCTCCTGCCCCAGCAGGAGGACCACGGCCCTCGGCAGGTCCGCGCTTTCGATCGGCTGGCTGCCGGGCACGTTGTCGATGCCGATGAGCGGCAGCCCGGCCCCCGCGCACCAGGCAGCCAGCGACGCGACGTCGTCGTGGTGGCGCACGTGCAGGTAGCGGTCCGTGACCATCGCGCCGCGCCGGTTCCAGTCCCGCCGCCCCACGATGTGCACCCCGGCCACGTTGAAGGCGTTGGCCGTGCGAACTATCGAGCCAATGTTCAGGTCGTGCTGCCAGTTCTCGATGGCGATGTGGAGCGGGCTGCGGTCGCGATCGAGCTCGGCGACGATGGCGGCGACGGTCAGGTAGCGGAAACGGTCGGCGACGTTGCGCCGGTCGCCCTCGGCAAGAAGTTGCGGGTCCCACTGCGGGCCCTGCGGCCAGGGGTGCGGGTGGGGGCCCACCCCGTGGGCGGGGGTGGTCTGCGCCACGCTAGATGCTCGTCCCCAGCAGTGCCCCGATGCCGTAGGTGATGGCCATGGCCAGGGCACCGCCGATGACGTTGCGCGCCACGGCCGCCCGCACCGGGGCACCCACCAGCCGGGCGCTGACCCACCCGGTGACGAACAGCGCGATCAGCACCGCCAGGAACGTGACCCAGATCCGCACCGAGGCAGGCGTGACCAGGATCGCGATGAGTGGCAGCGCCGCTCCGACCGTGAACGACAGCAGCGACGAGAGCGCGGCCGCCCACGGATTGACGTACTCGCCCGGCTCGATCTTCAGCTCCTCGCGCGAGTGCGCTGCCAGCGCGTCCTGGGCGGTCAACTCCTCGGCGACCTTCTCGGCTGTGGCGCGGGTGAGGCCGCGATTCTGGAACAGCCCGACGAGCTCCTCGAACTCGCCCTCAGGATCCTCGGCGAGCTCGCGCGTCTCCTTCGCCACCGCCGCCCGCTCGGTGTCGCGCTGCGACGACACCGACACGTACTCCCCAGCCCCCATGCTCAGGGCGCCGGCCACCAGGCCGGCGACGCCGGCGGTCGCGATGGCCGAGGTCGACGTCGTGGCGCCGGCCACACCCACCACCAGGCCGGCAACCGACACGATGCCGTCGTTGGCACCGAGCACGGCCGCCCTGATCTTGTTGGCGCGCTCGCCGAGGTCGCCGTGCTGGTGCGCCTCGCCGGGATGGTCGAGAGGATCGGCGTTGGGTTCCACCACGGCAGGTTAGCGCCGAACCTCTCCGGCGGGGCAGTCGCACATGGCGGCGCGGGATATGTCAGGATTCCCGGCAATGAACGCCTCGCCCTCACCCCAGACAGCCCGAGCTCTCGCTCCGGCCGTCCTGGGTATGTGTGCGATGTGTTGCTGCCGTTGTTGTGCCTGACGCCGCCGCCCATCCCAGGACGCGCGGACGCCGAGGCGCCGCGCATCCCGTCGCGGTCCACAACCGGCAGCCCGCTCGTCCTCCCTTTCTGACCGGAGGACTGCATGACCCCCACGCGCTCGACCACGAACCCTCGGCCCGCCCGGAGCCCCCGCGAGCCGCGCGACGAGGGCCAATGGGCACTTGGCTCGACGACGCCGCTCAACCCGAACGAGGAGTTCAAGGCTGCCGACGGCGGGCTGAACGTGCGCGAGCGGATCGAGCAGATCTACGCCAAGCAGGGTTTCGCCTCGATCCCGGCGGACGACCTGCGCGGACGCATGCGGTGGTGGGGCCTTTACACCCAGCGCAAGCCGGGCATCCCCGGCGGCAAGACGGGCTCGCTGCCCCCCGAGGAACTCGATGATGAGTTCTTCATGCTGCGCATCCGCTCCGACGGCGGCGCGCTGGACTCCGCGCAGCTGCGCGTCATCGCCGGGATTGCGCGGGACTTCGGCCGCGGTCTGGCCGACGTCACCGATCGCCAGAACATCCAGCTGCACTGGATCGCCATCGAGGACGTGCCGGAGATCTGGCGGCGGCTGGATGACGTCGGCCTCGGGACCACCGAGGCCTGTGGGGACACGCCGCGCGTGATCCTGGGCTCGCCGGTAGCGGGAGTGGCCGCCGACGAGATCATCGACGGCACCCCCGCAATCGATCAGATCGTCCGCGACTACATCGGCGACCCGGACTTCGCCAACCTGCCGCGCAAGTTCAAGGCGGCGGTCAGCGGCTCTCCTCGCCAGGATGTCGCGCACGAGATCAACGACATCTCCTTCATCGGGGTCGTCCACCCCGAGCACGGACCTGGTTTCGACCTCTGGGTCGGCGGCGGCCTGTCCACCAACCCCATGCTCGCCCAGCGACTGGGCGCGTGGGTGCCGCTCGGCGAGGTAGCCGAGGTGTACGGCGCGGTCCTGGGGCTGTTCCGCGACTACGGCTACCGACGCCTGCGGGCGAAAGCTCGGCTCAAGTTCCTGCTCCGGGACTGGGGTCCGCTGCGCTTCCGCGAGGTGCTCGAGAACGAGTACCTGCGCCGCCGCCTGATCGACGGCCCCGCGCCTGAGCCTGCGCCTCCCGGTGAGCGCGACCACATCGGCGTGCATCCGCAGCGCGACGGCCGCGTCTACGTGGGCGCCGCCACCACCGTCGGCCGGGTGTCGGCCGACATCCTGGCTCGCGTCGCCGCCCTGGCCGATGCCGGCGCAGCCGACGGACGGGGCCGGATCCGGCTGACGCCGTGGCAGAACCTGGTCCTGCTCGGCATCGCGCCCGAACGGGCGGCCGCGGTCGCCGAGGGCCTGGCCGAGGTCGGCCTGCGCACACAACCGAGTCCCTTCCGCCGTGCTGCGATGGCCTGCACCGGGATCGAGTTCTGCAAACTGGCGATCTCCGAGACCAAGGCCCGCACCGCTGACCTGGTCGGCCAACTGGAGCAGCGGCTGCCCGACTTCGAGTCGCCGATCGCCATCCATGTCAACGGGTGCCCCAACTCCTGTGCCCGCTTCCAGGTGGCAGACATCGGGCTCAAGGGCGTGCTGGTGGACCGTGACGGCGACTCTGTGGAGGGCTTCCAGGTGCACCTGGGCGGCTCGCTCGGCCAAGCCGCCGGATTCGGCCGCTCGCCGCGTGGCCTCCGCCTTGCCGGCGACGAGCTGGGCGACTACGTGGAGCGGGTGCTGCGCCGCTACGCCGACTCCGGCGATGGTCGCACCTTCGCAGAGTGGGCCATCGAGGCCGATGAGGCGGACCTGCGATGAGTCCGCGGGTGGATGTCGCCGCCGACGTGCGGTCGGCGCGGGAGCTGGTGACCCTGGGCTCGGTGCGGTTCGGCGATGCCGACGCGCAGCCGGAGCAGGTGCTGCGCTGGGCGGCAGAGCAGGTCGGCCTGCGCCAGCTCGCGATCGCGACCTCGCTGGCCGACACCGTGCTCGCCCATGTGGCCGCACGGGCGGTGCCCGGGGTGGACGTGCTGTTCGTCGATCCCGGCTACCACTTCGCCGAGACCCGCGGGCTGCGCGATGCGGTGGCGCAGGTCTACGACGTCAACCTGCGCACGCTCACGCCGGAGCGCACCGTCGCCCAGCAGGATGCCGAGGAGGGTCCGGAGCTCTATTCGCGCGACCCGGACCGCTGCTGCGCGCTGCGCAAGGTGGCGCCGTTCGACGCCGCCCTCGCCGGCTACCGCGCCTGGGCGTCCGGCCTGCGCCGCGACGACCACAACGGTCGCGCTGGGGTGGAGGTGGTGACGCTGGACGCCAAGCGGGACATGGTCAAGCTCAACCCGCTGGCCCACTGGACCCAGGACCAGGTCGACGCCTACGTGGTGGAGCACTCGCTGCTGGAGAACCCGCTGCGCCAACTCGGCTACCGCTCCATCGGGTGCGAGCCGTGCACGCGCCCGGTGGCCGAGGGGGAAGACGATCGCGCTGGGCGCTGGCAGGGCTTCGCCAAGGCCGAGTGCGGGATGCACGCGTGAGCCGGCTGCCGGTCTTCCTCGACTTCGCCGGGCGCCGGGCAGTGGTGGTGGGCGGCGGACCGGTAGCCGCGCGCAAGGCGGCGGACCTGGTAGCCGCCGGCGCTGCGGTGTCGGTGGTGGCCCCCTCGGTCTGCGAGGACCTGCGGGACTCGGTCGCCGCCGGCGAGTTGGCCTGGGAGGCTCGCGACTACCGCCAGGGGGACCTGGCCGGAGCGTGGTTCGCCGTGGCCGCGACTGGTTCGGCGGCGATCGACGACCTGGTCGCCGCGGAGGCCGACGACGAGCGCGTGTGGCTGATCGACGTGGGCCGGGCCGAGGCCTCTCCCGGCTGGGGCGCGGCGAGCATCGAGCTGGAGGATGGGGTCGCGGTCGCTGTGTCCGGGGGGCGCGACCCAGTCCGGGCCAGGGCTGTCGCGGCGGCGGTGCGGCGCAGCGCGGCTGAGGGGGCGCTGCCGCTGCGCCGACGGCGGCGGACGCCTGGCGTCCGCGGCCACGTCTACCTGGTCGGCGGCGGACCTGGGCATCCGGATCTCATCACTGTGCGCGGCAGCCGCCTGCTGTCGCTGGCCGACGTGGTCGTGCTCGACCGCCTGGCACCCTGGCAGGCGCTGGACGACCTGGATCCCGATGTCGAGATCATCGACGTCGGGAAGGCGCCCGGCTCGCATGCGATGCCGCAGGAGCAGATCAACGAGGTGCTGGTCCAACGGGCGTCGGAGGGCGACGTCGTCGTGCGGCTCAAGGGCGGGGACCCCTTCGTCCTGGGCCGCGGCGGCGAGGAGGCGCTGGCCTGTGTCGACGCCGGCGTACCGGTGACGGTCGTACCAGGGGTCACGTCCGCCGTCGCGGTGCCGGCGGCCGCAGGGATCCCGGTGACCCACAGGGGCGTCGCCGCCTCCTTCACGATGGTGTCGGCGCACTCGGCCGCTGAGGCCTTGGAGCAGGCGCGGGGTGCGGCCGCCGGTTCCACCCTCGTGCTGCTCATGGGCGTGGGTCGGCTGCGCGAGGTCGCCGAGGGCCTGATCGCGCATGGTTGGCCGGCGGCGACCCCCGTGGGGATCGTCGAGCGCGGCTGGACGCCCGAGCAGCGCAGCACCTTCGGGACCCTGGCCGACATCGCCCAGGTCGCGGCAGTTCGGGGCGTGGGATCGCCGGCGGTCGTCGTCGTCGGCGACGTGGTCGAGGTCGGCCGGCGCATCGGCGGCTCAGATGCCTGAGACGGCACGGGGCGCTGACCCGCCGCCCCTGGTGTTGCTCGCGCATGGCAGCCCCGACCCCCGCCACGCGGAGGGCGTGGAGCGACTGGCCCGGCAGGTCGGCTCGCAGCTGCGGGGCGTTCCGGTGTCGGTGGCCTACCTGCAGCACAACCGGCCGACGTTGGCCGAGGCGGTGGCGCAGTTCGGTGCAGCCGGCGGACCGTCGCCGGTGCGGGTGCTGCCGTTGCTGCTCACCGCCGGGGGCCACCTGGCCGACGACGTGCCGACCGCGGTCGCAGGCGCTGAGGCGGCGGTGCCCGGGATCGTGGTCGAGCCGTTGGCGCCCATGCCGGCGGAGCGGTTGGCGCCGGCGGTGCTGGCGGCAGTGGGTCGTGCGTCGGGCACCGCTCCGGGAGCCCTGGACGAGGCAACGCTGCGGATCGTGCTGGTGACGGCAGGCTCCGAGCGGGCGGGTGCGATGGCACCCTTCGACGCGCTGGCGACTGCAGTGGCCGCGGGGGGAGCTGCCGTCAGCGTGGCCAACGGCCCTCGGTCGGACGTGGACCGTGCGGTGGCCGAGGTGTCCCGGGCGAAGGGGGGCGACGGCTTCGCTGTGCCCGTGATGTACGCCCAGGGGAAGCTCCCCGACATCGCTGTGGATCGTGCGGCGAGCCACGGCTTTGTGGCCACCGACGTAGTCGGGGCCCTGGCCAGCTGTGCCTACGCGTTGGCCAGCTGGGTGGAGGAGCAGCCCATCAACCCGTCGCGCAAGGCGTCAGGGGCAGCACCCGCAGGGCCGAGTTGATCAGCTGCTGGCGGTAGCCGGGGTTGGAGTCCGCCCAGGACGCCAGTGCCTGCACCGAGTCGGGGTAGGACGCCGCCTCGGTGATGAGTGCCAGGTCGGCGCCGGCATGCACGGCGCTGATGACGGCCTGGGGGATGCTCAGACGGTCGGTGATCGCCTTCATCGCGGCCAAGTCGTCGGTGATGACCGGGCCCGTGAACCCGGTTGTGTCGCGCAGCGCCCGGTAGGCCTGCGGATCGACCGACGTCGGCGACTCGGGGTCGGTCGACAGGCCCGGCACGACCAGGTGTCCCATCATGACCATGGCCGGCCCGGAGTTCTTTAGCACCTCCGCGTAGACCGGAACATCGCGGTTGCGCAGCACGTCCCAGGCGTCGGTGACCACCAGGCCCTTGTGCGAGTCCCCCCGCGCCGAGCCGTGCCCCGGGAAGTGCTTGAGCACGGGGATCACCCCACCGTCATGCAGACCCTGCGCCCAGGCGGTCGCGTAGGCGGCGACGACCTCGGGGTTGGAACTGAACGAGCGGTCGCCCACGATGGGGCTGCCCAGATCCAGGTCGAGCACGGGCGCGAAGTCCACGGTGATGCCGTAGTGCCGCATGGCGCCGCCGCGGTCGTTGGCCAGGGCGCGCACCTGCTCCGGCGACATCGTCCGCGCCTGCTCGCGCGCGGACGGTGCCACGCCGATGAGTCCGGCGAGGTCCATCACCTGCCCGCCCTCGTAGTCCACGGCAATGAACGGGCGTGGGCTCTCGGGCACCCGGTCGGCGATGTCGCCGCGCGCGAATCCCGCCGATCCGTGCGGGACGAACGCCCCTGCCGGCCCCGCGCCCAGCCACGACGGCCAGCCGCCGTCGCCCTCGAAGCCGGGCACGACGGCGAACTGCGCGAGCTGCAGGTTGCTCCATCCCGCCGGGTCCGGGCAGCCGCTCGGGAGCGCAGGCGGCGGCGGGGCCACGGCCGGCGCCTCGGCGGACTGGGCCTGTTGGGCGGCCGCGTTGATGGGCGGTGCCGGAGTCTGCTGAGCCCCCTCGCCTGCAGCCGTCCCACACGCCCCGAGCCCGGCCGCGATGGCGATCGCTACCAAGGCGGCGCGCGAGGTTCGGGCACCGTTCCGTGAAGTGTGGGTCACGTTGGCCATTATTCCCTGACGAGGGGGGCCGGCGACGGCGCGACCTACCCGAAATTGTGACGATTCACTCAGATCGTTTGTCGCTGCCGCTCGGTTGGGAGATCTGCTGGGCCAGCTGGGCGCCGATTTGGGCCTCCGGCTGGATCACGTTGGTCAGGCCCAGCTGGCGCAGGATGCGGGCATGATCGTCGGTGACGGCCTTGGCCCACACCTGCGGCACCCCGAAGTCGATCAGGTGCGACACCGTCAGAACGCTCGCCGATAGGTTGGCGCCGATCCCTACGACGACCTTGTCGAACTCGGGCACGGCCAGCTGCTGCAGCGCCTCCATGCTGGTGGAGTCGGCCTGGGCGGCGAAGGTGAGGTGGTCGGCCAAGGAGTCGACGATGGTGATGTCGGAGTCGATGCCCAGCACCTCCACCCCGGCGTCCATGAGGCCCAGGGCCACCGACGAGCCGAAGCGACCCAGGCCTATCACGCACACTGCGTCGCCCGCGGCGATGCGGGCGGGGATCCGGTGGGCCTGGGAATGCGTGTCGTCAGCCAATGAAGGGCCTTTCCTCGGGGAGCGTGTACATGGTCGTGCGTGAGTTCAGCGCAAGCGCGGCCGCGAACGTGACCGGTCCCAGGCGCCCGATGAACATGAGCAGCATCTCCAGCAGCTGCGCAGGCGCCCCCAGCTCGGGCGTGATTCCCGTGGTGAGCCCCACCGTGCCGAGGGCGGAGACCACCTCGGTGATGATCGCGGTCTCGTTGAAGTCGGTGATGGCCAGCATCAGGGCGATGCTGCCGAGCGTGATCGCCGTGAAGGCGGCAGCCACCGCCACGGAGGTGCGCTGAGTGGCCGCCGGGATGGAGCGGTCGTAGATGTGCGTCACGCGGTTGCCGCGGATCTCGGTCATGGCGATGGCGCCGATGACGGCGACGGTGCTGACCTTCAGCCCGCCGCTCGTGCCGGCCGGGCCGGCCCCGATGAACATCAGTACGTCGGTGATGAACCACGACTCGTCGCGCAGCTCGCCGATGTCCAGCGAGTTGAAGCCACCGGTGCGGGGGAAGACCGACAACCCGATGCCGCCGAGGATCTTGTCCGGCAGCGAGAGCGGCTGCAGCGTGGCGGGGTTGCCCCACTCGCTCAGGGTTAGGATGACGAAGCCGCCGACCAGCAGGATGACGGAACCGACGATCATGATCCTGGTATGGATCGTCCAGCGACGCGCGTTCGCCGGCGGGACCTTCGTCCGGCGCCGGAAGATGCGGCGGACCCGGTTGTACAGACGCTCGCGGTGGTACCAGAGCTCCAGCAGCACCGGCAGGCCCAGGCCGCCGATGATGATGGCCATGCAGATCGGCGTGATGATCCACCAGTCGCCCTCGAAGCCGATCAAGTTGTCGCTGAACAGCGCGTAGCCCAGGTTGTTGAAGGCCGTGGCTGAGTGGAAGATGCCGTACCAGGCGGCCTTGAGCGGGTCGTATCCGTAGTGCCACCAGAACCGTGCCGCGAGTGCCGCCGCCACGGCCATCTGCACCACGAGCGCCACCCGGACGACAGTGATCACCACATGTTTGACGTTGCCGGGCAGGTACCCCCCGGCCTCGGCGCCGGTGGTGACGCGCTGGCGCAGCCCCAGCCGGTGCGACAGGCGCACGAGCAGCAATGACGTGAGTGTCATCACCCCCAAGCCTCCGACCTCGCACAGGATGAAGATCACCGCGTGCCCGAATCCGGTCCAGTACGTCGCGGTGTCGACGGTGGCGAGCCCCGTCACCGACACCACCGAGGTGGCGGTGAACGCGGCGACCAGCAGGCTGGCGCCGCCTTCGCCGACCCGTGCGATCGGCAGCAGCAGAGCGGCGGTGCCGACGGTGAGCACCGCCAGGTAGGCGGCGAAGATCATGCCCGCCGGTCGCAGCCACCAGTGCGAGCCGCGGGCGGGGGCCACCCCAGTGCTCATGGGCGACACGCTAGGGCACGGAGGGACCCGCCGTAGAGTTGATGGTCGACGGCGGGGGCGGGCAGCGGAGGGAGGTCACCGATGGCGGTCGCCGAGGGTCCCGCATCGGGCGCGGCTCGTCCGCGAAGGTTCCTGCTGGCGGCGCAGCCGTCGGTCGGTCATACCCAGGCGCTGCGCGCCATCGGGCGCGAGTTGCTCGCCCGCGGGCATCGGGTGGTGTTCGCGGCCTCGACCTCGCGATCAATCCCGGACTGGCTGCCGCAGCCCGAGGAGGTCCGCACGGTCGGGCGCGTGTCGGACTCCCTGCGCGGGGACGGCTTCGTCGTGCTGGACCTGCCGACCGGGCCCTCACGCCTCGTGCGGGGACTGCGCATCGCGGGTCGCCGCGGCTCGGACGAGACGCTGGCGGCCGTCGATTTCTTCACCTCCGGGGCGCTGTGGGATGCTCGGGCGATCCTGCGCGCGATGCCTGCCGGCCAAGCCGCCGACGTGGTGGTGGCGGACTACACCCTGCTCGGGGCCTGGTTGGCGGCGGACCGGGCGGGCATCGACTTCGCCGCGGTGTTCCACAGTGGGCTGCCGTTTCCGGCGCCCGGCCTGATGCCGGCGTCTGTGATCCTCGGGGAGGACGGCGACGAGGCGGAGGCCAACATGGCCTCGGCCACCACCATGGTGGACGAGCGCATGGCGGCCGCCCGGTCCAAGCTGGGTCTGGCACCGGTGGCGCCGGGTCTGATCGAGCGGCCGTTCGCGCGGGGCCTCAACATCCTCACGACCTTCGAGCAGTTCGAGCCTCCGCGGCCCGACCTGGTCGCATCGGCCGAAGGGCCGGTGCTGTGGGCCGGACCCTGTCTGGGGGAGCGCGTCGAGGGCAGCCGGGACTTCCCGTGGGACCGGATGGGCGACCCCGACACCCGCCTGAACGACTGGGTGTTCATCTCACTCGGGACGGTGTTCAACGGGCAGCCGGAGGTGTACCGCAGCCTCATCGAGGGTGCCCACCGCCTGGGACTGCGGGTGGTCGTGGCGGCCGGATCGTCGCTGCGCGCGGCGCGGGCGGCCGCCGACGAGCGCGACATCGTCGTGCGCTTCGCCCCGCAGGTCGAGCTGCTCCGCTGGGTGCCGGTGATGATCACCCATGGGGGCAACAACTCGATGAATGAGGCGATGAAGGCGGGCGTGCCCCTGGTGACGGTGCCGTTCGGCGGGGAGCAGATGGCCAACGCGCGTCGCGCCGAGCTGGTGGGAGTCGGCCGGACGCTGCCGGCGACGGACCTGACCCCCGAGGATGTGTCCGACGCCCTCTTCGCCCAGCTGCAGCCAGGCGTGCGGATGCGGGCGCAGATGGTGGCCCGCTCGGTGCCGCAGGTCGATGGAGCGGTCGTTGCCGCCGACGCGCTGGAGCGCCTGGGTCGCGGGGCAACCCCGGACCAGCTGGCGTGACCAGATGTTTGCGCCACTTTGCGCGGTCTGCGCCCGGTATACACGGCGCAACCGACGCCAAGTGGCGCAAACGGCAGGCCGGCTACTTGAGACCGGTCGTGAGCGCGTTCATCAGGGTGTAGGTCTTGGTGTCGGCGCTGAGCTCCCACACCATGGCGCCGCCCAGGCCGCGGGACTTGACCTGCGCGGCCTTGTCGGCCAGCGACGTGGGATCGTCGTAGGACACGAACACCTTGGCCGCGGGGTCGTACAGGTACGGCACCTTCGACACGGTGTCGCGCTGCACCGGCAGCCGCGTCAGGTAGTTGGCTGCGACGTCGTTGTAGTCCACGATGCCGGCCTCCCAGGTGCCCGGCCCGGCGCCGGTGGCGGACTGCCCCAGACCGTTGTTGGTCGCGCCGACCCCGGCCCACGACCGGCCGTAGAACGGCACGCCCAGCACGAGTTTGGCCGCCGGGGCACCCTTTGCCAGGTAGTCCTTCACTGTTGAGTCGACATCAGATCCCGCCGGCCCGGTCTCGCTTGCCGAGCGGTACAGCGGCGCGTTGTGGCCGGTGTACTTGTTCCAGGAGCCGTTGTAGTCGTAGGTCATCAGGTTCATCCAGTCGACGACGGCTGCGATGCCGGGAACCTCCAGGTTGTTGGCGATCGCCGCACCAGCAGGGGCCGCGATCGTCAGCACGTAGTCGCGGGCGTCGGCGGCCTCGGCCTTCTTCAGGGCGCTGTCGAGGGCCTGCAGCAGCAGCGTGTAGTTTTGCTTGTCCGCGGGTGTGCCGGCCTGCATGCCGCCAGAGACCGGGTACTCCCAGTCGATGTCGATGCCGTCGAAGCCGTAGGTCTTCATGAAGGCGACGCAGCTGTCGGCGAACGCCGTCCGGGATGCGTCGGTAGCTGCCGCTGCGCTGAAGTTGGCCGACCAGGTCCAGCCGCCGACGCTGATGAGCGTCTTCAGCCCTGGGTGCGCCGCCTTCAACTTGGCCAGCTGGTTGAAGTTGCCGCGCTTGGCGCCGGCGTCCCAGGTGTCACCGGGGAAGAACTTGTCCGTGTCGGCGTAAGCGTCGCCGAGCACGCACTGGCCGTTGGTCACGTTGGCGAAGGCGTAGTTGATGTGGCTGATCTTGTCCGCGGGGATGCTGGTGACCTGGTAGTTGCGGCCGTAGGTGGACCAGGACGTGTAGTACGCGACCACCTTCGCGCCGCCCGGTGTGGGGGTGGGCATCGGGGTCGGGGTGGGCGTCGGCGTGGGTGTCGGCGTCGGTGTGGGTATCGGGGTGGGGGTGGGCGTCGGCGTCGGCGTTGGGGTCGGCGTCGGGGTCGGCGTCGGGGTCGGGGTCGGGGTCGGGCCTGCGCCGCCGATCGTGCAGGTCGCGACGGCGCTCCCGTTGACCTTGGCCGTGCAACTCGTCGGGTTGGCCACCGAAGTGCCGCCGGGCGATGCCGTCATGCCGAACGTCACCGAGGCGCCGGCCGCCAGAGTGCCGTTCCAGGACACGTTCCCGGCCGCGACAGTGCCGGTCGTCGAGGCGTTGGTGGCGTTCCACATTGACGAGACCGTCAGCCCCCAAGGCATCGCGACGCTCCAGCCCGTCACCGTGGTGGCGCCGTTGTTGGTGATGGTGACATCGATGTTCCGGGCGGTGGTCCAGTCCGAGGTGGTGACGGCCTTGACCCCGATGGCAGAGCTACCCGTCGGGGTCGGCGTGGGGGTCGGGGTCGGCGTGGGGGTCGGGGTCGGCGTGGGCGTCGGGGTCGGCGTGGGCGTGGCCCCCACGACGGAGCAACCCGCAGCGGTCGCCCCGTTGACAATGGCGGAGCAGGTCGTGGGATTGGGCACGGACGTCCCGCCGGGTGACGCGGTCATCCCGAAGGTCACCGAAGCGCCGGGGGCCAGAGTGCCGTTCCAGCCGGCGTTGCTGGCCGCCATCACCCCGGCGGTAGAGGCGTTGGTGGCGCTCCACATCTGCGTCACGGTGATGCCCCAGGGGACGCTCACCTTCCACGCGCTGACCGTCGTCGATCCGCTGTTCGTGACGGTCACGTTGATGTTGCGCGCCGTGCCCCAGTCCGAGGTCGTCACGGTCTTGACGCTCAGGGCCGGCCCCGCGGTCGCCGCCGAGGCGGCCGTGCCGGTCACAAGCGTGGAGGCCAGGAGCGCGGCCCCGGAGAGGGCTCCCGCTGCGGCCGCGACCTTGGTCGAACGGGTGATCCCTGACCAGACCATGCTTCCTCCGTGGACTCAGGCCGACATGCGTGACGCGGCTCACATGAAGTAGGACGTATTCGGCCCATCGGACGGTTTCCCCGCTGTCTTGAACCTTGGCCCCGTTCGCGCACAGCAGCGGCGTAGGGTGCCGCGCATGGCCGAGTCGCCCCTCGACGTCCCCGCCGAGATCCCGCAATCGGGGCCTTTCCGGCGGATCGTCCTGGCAGGGTCCGCTGGGAACATCGTGGAGTGGTTCGACTGGACCGTCTACGCGATGTTCGCCACCTACTTCGCCCAGCAGTTCTTCCCGAGCACGGATCCGCTGGCTTCCCTCATGGCGACTTTCACGGTTTTTGCGGTCGGCTTCTTCGCGCGGCCGCTGGGCAGCGTCGTCCTGGGGCGCATCTCCGACCGCCGCGGGCGCAAAGCTGCCCTGACCTGGTCGATCCTCATCATGGCCGCCGCCACGCTGGCAATCGCGCTGCTGCCGACCTATGACCGAGTCGGCATGTGGGCGCCAGCGCTGCTGGTGGTGCTGCGCCTGGTGCAGGGGCTGTCGCTGGGCGGCGAGACCGCGGCGGTGGGAGCGTTCCTGGTGGAGAGTGCGCCGGACGGGCGCCGAGGGCGCTTCGCGGCCGTGTTCCCCACCACGGTCATGGCTGGGACGGTGCTGGGCTCCGTGGCCGGACTGTTGCTCAACCGCATCCTTACCCCGGACCAGATGGACGACTTCGGATGGCGGGTGCCGTTCGCCATCGGCGCGTTGCTGGGCTTGATCGGGTTCCTGGTTCGGCGGGGGGCGCCGGAGCCGCTCGACACCTCGGGAGGTTTCGAGCGCGCGCCGGTGCGACGCACAGTCAAGGAGCACACAGGTTCGTCGGGCGTCGTTTTCGCCATGGTGGGAGCGGCCGGGGTGGCCTTCTTCGGGCTCGTGGCGGGGTTCCCGAGCCTGGCCAAGATCTACGGGGTCCCCGACGACCAGGCCTTCAGCGCCAACGTCACCGGGTTGATCGTCTTGGTGCTGGTCATCCCTCTAGTCGCCGCCGCCAGCGATCGCATCGGGCGCAGGCCCTTCCTGCTCTTTGGGATGTTGTGGGTGGTCGTGACGGCGCCGGTGGCGTTGTGGCAGCTGGTGCAGCAGCACGCCCTAGCGGCCCAGCTCGTCATCGTGCCCGGGGTTGCCGCGGTGCAGGCTGTGCTGATGGTGGCCATGATCGAGCGCTTCCCCATGCGCCTGCGGGGGACGGGGTTCGGCTCCGTGTGGGCGTTCGCCATCGCCCTGGCCGGTGGGACCGCTCCGCTGATCTCTACCGCGCTGCAGTCCGGCGGCCGCGAGTGGGCCTTCGGCTGGTACGTGGCGGCGTGGGCGGCCGCGGCGGCGGTGGTGGCCTGGCGCTCGAGGGAGACCGCGTTCACGGCCCTGGACAGGGGTTAGCGCAGTTGGGGGAGCGGTTGGATTCCGGGGCGGAGGCGGGAGACAGTCCCCTCTGGGTCGATAGGTTGATGGGGTCCTTGACGTGCCCGCCGACACTTGGAGTTCCCATGCGCATGTACAAAGTCACGACCTTCCTGGCAGCAGGCATGATCGGCGCCGTTCTCACGGGGTGCGGCGGCTCAACCTCCGGAGTCGCCTCTGAGGCGGCGAGTGCTGCCTCAGACGCGAAGTCAGCCGCTTCAGTGTTCGCCGGCGGTGTCGAAGCCGGCGAGTCGGCCGCCCAAGCCGGGTGGCCGCAGGTGTGCACGCAAGTGGATGCGGTGATGGAGAACAACCCCGACGCCAACCCGACGGCGACGGCAGCCTCGTTGAACGCGATCGCTGCCACGATGCCCTCCGGCGACGCGACAGTCATCACGAATCTGGCAAATGCCTACACGGCCGTGGCGGCTGACCCCAGCACGGCCAACCAGGAGGCCCTCAAGACTGCTGCCTCGGCGGCCGGCGCCGCATGTCAGTCGGCCACTCAGGCAGCTTCACCTTCGGCCTCCTAACAAAGCGTGGGCCTTGAGCGAGGAGACCTGGCACGGCGCTATGCTCGCCTCTGTCGCGTGACGCGTATTGCCCGAGGTGCTGCAGAGCGGTCTTGCCAGCCTGAGGCGTGGTGATGAGCGCTGCGAGACGATTGCCTCTCCGGACTCCGGAAGGCACGGCCGCCTTAGCTCAGTCGGTAGAGCGACGCACTCGTAATGCGTAGGTCTGGGGTTCGATTCCCCAAGGCGGCTCCATGAAAGTCCTGGTCAGAAGGGTATTCCCGGCCCTGACGGGGGCGCTGGCTGGGCCGGCCGGCACAGGAACGGCACAAGCGGCTTCCGGCATTCCCTCGGGATCGCCGCGTCGAGCCACCGGGACGACGTCACTTGGGAACTCAGGCGCGTACTTCTTCGGCATCAGAGACATCCTCCTGCGAGACCCAGTCCCGCAGGCCAGTGCGTCAACTCCACCGACATCGATCCCAAGGCCTTCCGTATCGTGGAGAGGTGACCGACTACAAGCATCGACGATTACTGATAGTGGAGGATGATCACCTGACGTCGGCATTGCTTGACGAGGTTCTGAGCGCCAACGGCTTTGACGTGCGTCAGGCCGCTTCGGCTCGAGCGGCGCGGGAGGCCTTGGACGAGTTCGATCCCGATGTCGTTCTGATGGACATCATGCTCGGCGACGGACCCAGTGGTGTCGCCCTGGGACACCTGATCGTCCGTGAGTACCCCGGAGTGGCGGTGATCTTCCTCACGCGTTACCCAACCGTGGAGGCGGCTGGATTGTCCAATCAGCACATACCGGCGGGCTGCGGATTCCTTCGCAAGGATCGGATTGCCGACGTCGGCTACCTACTTGAGGCAGTCGAAGGGACATTGCGGGATAGGCCTGAGAACTACCGTCAGGATACGTCCGACGACAGCCGCCTCAGCAGGCTCACGCCCAACCAACTGGCCGTCCTGCGCATGACCGCGCAAGGCCTCACCAACGCCGCCATTGCACGACGTCGGGGCAGCAGCGAGTCCGCCGTGGAACAGGTGCTCGCCAGTGTGTTTCGCAACCTCTGTCTTAGCCACGGAGGAGAGGTGAGTCCGCGCATGCAATCGGTGCGCATCTACATCGCGGCCGCCGGCCTGCCAGAGGATCCGTGAGGGGGTCGCCCTGGTCAGAGCTGACCGGCGACGAAGTTGTATCCCCGATTGGGTTTGCCCTACTGGTGCCGTATTCGGCCGTCAGCATGTTTCTGGCCAACCCGGACCTTCGTGGGACTAGTGGTGCCCTCCGACTTCTCGTCGCGGTGCTGGCGCAGTTGGTGCTGTATGCCGTTCTCGCCTCGTGGCTGATAGCGACCAGACGCTGGCCGGCGCTGTCCGCTGGCCCGCTACGAGTCATCTCGGCGTTCGTGTTGGCAAGCGCGATCAGAGCCATCCTGGTCGCTCAGGCAATTGAAACGATGGGCTTGAGCAACAGCATCGATTGGGCACGGCGCCTGCCGGGTTCGGTGCTCGGCTTCACCGTAGCTTTGTCCGTGATCGACATTGTTCTGCGATCTCTCCGCCAGCACCGGACTCGGGTCGAGCAGCTGGAGGCGCGTCAGCAGGCCGCTCGTCTCGCCTGCGACACCGCACTTGTGAACATGGCCGACCAGCGGGAGGCGATCGTCAGTCGCATCAGGGCCGAATTCACCCGGCGCATCGAAGCCATCGCCGACTCCGAGCCAAGCCTGGCAGCTCAGCAGCTCAAGGAAACGGGAGACGATCTACTTCGTCCTTTGAGTCGGCAACTGGCGACGAAGCCTGCGTGGCAGCCTCCTGCGGAGCCAGGCCCGGTGACAGCGACGTTTGACGTGCGGGAATTCCTGTCGGACGCCACGAGCCAACCACCTCTGCAGCCGGGCTGGATCACAATCCTGTTCCTGTGCCTGGGTGCGCCCTTCATCCTGACGCAGCTGCACACGGGCTACGCCCTGGCGCTGCTGGCGGCCGGCAGCGTGATCGTGTGGTGCCTCATGACAGGCTGCAACTTGGTCATGGGCATGGCGCAGCACCTACCGCCATGGCCACGAGCCACCGTGCTGCTGCTTCTCCTCCTGACCGCAGGTGTTGCGCTCTCGACGTCGAGTGCACTGGTCATCGAATCCCCGAGTGATGTGTTGCACCGAATCCTGCTGGGGGACTTCCTGTTGGTGCTAGCTATCGCCATCGCCCTCGTGCTGGCCAGAGCTGCGCGGGCACAAGAACGCACCATCGAAGCCAGGATTGAAGCTGCCACCTTCGAGCTGGACTGGGCGTCGACCCGGATCCGCTGCGTCCAGTGGAGACAGCAGCGCGCTCTGGCTCGGGCGCTCCACGGACCGGTGCAGAGTGCGGTAAGCGCCGCGGCGATGCGGCTCGAGAAGGCCGTGTCGAGGGGCCGTGCCGATCGTGAGTTGCTGGAGTCGACCCGCGGCCAACTGCTGGCCATGCTGGACAAAGTGCGTGAGGATGGGACCTCCACCAGCGATCTGGACACTGTGCTCCGTGAATACGCTGACACCTGGGCGGGGGTGTGTGAAATCACGTGGCGGGTATCGCCAGCAACTCAAGTTGCCATGCAGGATGACCCGATTGCGCGCTTTGCCGCGACCGAGCTGGCAGGTGAGTGCTGCTGGAATGCGATTCGCCACGCCAATGCCGGCGTTGTGGAGGTCTCGGTTGAGTTCGACTCGATGCGCACGCTGCGGCTCACGGTCGTCGACGACGGAATTCCTCCGGAATCCCCCGCGCGAGGCGGGCTCGGGACCGACATGCTCAACGACATGTGCCTGGTGTGGACCCGTCATCGTGATTCGGACCACACGGTTGTGTCGGCGCTGGTTCCGGTTTGTGGTGTTCCGGGGTCCGCGTCGGCTATGGCTTCCCCCAGTTTGGCCGGGGGCCGGCGCTTCGAGCAGGCACATACTTGGAGCGAGGTCCCCGGCGGATGGGACCCGTGACGGCGCTGGAAGGTGATTGTCGTGCGCAAATGGCTGGGAGCGATCGGAGTCGCGGTCCTCGCTGGAGCGGCCCTAACAGGGTGCACGAGCGAAGCTCCGCAGAGCACGACGATGCAGAGCAACAACTTCACCTTCGGGAACAGCACCCCGACGACGCCCCCGACGACCGGGGTGCAGATGGTGGGGACGTACGGACCGATGTCCTTCGACTTCAGCGGCAACTACTCCGTCACCGAGGGGCAACCCTGGAACGGAGTGACCGGCTGCCAAGTCGCCAACGGGACTTCCGGCACTGCCGCCAACTGCGAGATCAACGTCCAAGCGGGACGGCACAACAGCGCCGGTCCGGCGCAGTTCTTCGCGCAGAACGTCAGCGCGGCCCTGTGCTCCTGGGAGTGCGGCGGCTCCATGCCTTCGAACCTCAATTTCGCCATCACGGGAACGATCACCATCGGCGGCACCAGCTACCCGATAACCCTCGGCCAGGGTTCCCCCTCAGGCGGCGAGGAAAACTGGTGGTGGGGCGGTCCGGGATGGCAGGTGTGCCAGTCGTCGAGCAGCGAACTGTGCACTCCGGACGGGGCGTGGTCCTTCTCCAGCGGGAACGAGATGACCACGCAGTCCCAGACCAACGTCGCGAGCACGTCGACGGAGGTGCCCAACACGGTCAACTTGAACTCCGACAACGGCACCTCGACGAATGCCCCACCCGTGATGTTCACCTACTCGGGTGACAGCCAGATCTCGGCTGGGGGCCAATTCGGCAGTGTCACGGACTGCCCGACCCCGGTGATGAATTGCGCGATCACAATCAACGCCTCACGGAACAAGACGACACCGGTAGCGCAGTGGTTCACCGCCAATGCACCGGTGGCCCAGTGCACCGGGTTGTGCAACAGCACCCAGCCATCCCAGCTGAACTTCGCCATCACCGGCACCCTCACCATCGGCAGCAAGAGCTATCCGCTCACGCTTGGCCAGGGCTCGTCCTCGCCCGGAGTCAACAACTGGTGGTTCGGCGGCCCGGGCTGGACCAGTTGCGATCCGATCACGAGTGGGACCCCCGGCATCTGCACGCCGGACGGGGCCTATGGATTGCAGGAGGGCAACACCGATCCGGAGATCCTGGTGGCGGTCGTCAGCCCATCGTGACCGACAGGGTGCGCGCTCCCTCCCTCGCCGGACGGTGTGGTGCGGGGGCGCTGCGGATCAGGCACAAGATCAGTAGTCGCAGCAGTGGGTCGGAGACTCGTTCAGTGCCGCATGCTGGGCTTGGCGCCACATGCGCCAGCCGAGCAGCAGCGCAAGCCCCGCGTCGATCGACTGCAGAACCGTCAACACAGTCGTGTAGACGGCAATCTCCGGGCCGACCGGGTTGGTCAACTGGCCGTCCAGGTACTCCGTCTCACCGATAGGTCGATGCGCGGAGGCCGTTGCGGCAAGCGCGGCGACGCCGCCGGCAGCATCCCAGGCGAAGTGCAGCCCAATCGCCACCCCCAGCCAACCGACGACCGACCAGGACACCCTTAGACGTCCGCCGCGTGCCGCAGCGAAGAAGGCGCCGGCGACCAGCGCTGTCCACAATGCGTGTCCGATTGGCGTGAGCAGGCCTCTGGTCGCCTGCGTCTGCAGCACCGCTACCCAGTCGTGAGCGTGATTGAGTTGAACGGCGTTGAATGCGTAGCCGGCCGACTCGAACGCGGCAAATCCCAAGCCCACCGTCGCCCCAAGGAGCATGCCATCGCGTCGCCGATAGACGCGCAAGTGGCGAGCGAGCAGCCACACCAAGGCCAACTTGACGAGCTCCTCGACCACGGCGACGCACAGGTAGTACAGGTGCGGCAGGTGCTTCAGCAAGACGTTCTCGAGCACGGCCGAGCAAGTCACGCCAAGCGCACCACCGGTGGCGAAGGCGAGCAGCAAGCGGTAGGGGTCCAGTGCGGTGGGCAGCCGCGAAGCGTCCGGCCCCCAGCCGATGCGTTCAAAGACCCAGAACAGCAGCGCAAATGGCACCAGGAAACTGCCGGTGAGGAAGACGCCCGGGACGAGGATCGGGTCTTGGGTGAGGAGTACTGCAGCCACGCCGGCGGCCCAGATCAGCAGGCCCCACAGAAGGATCTGCAACCATGCCGTGCGCACGCCCCCGGCGGAACGATTGTCGCTCCTGCGGCTATTGGGATACCGCATAGACCTGCATGGTGAGCGCGCTGGAGTTGGACCCGTTGACCATGTATTGACCGTCGGGGGTGCAGTAGCCGACCTGGCTGGTCTTGCCCGAGGTGGTGTTTACGGTGCAGAAATTCCATCCCGGCCCGAGGTACCACCAGTTCTCGCTGCCCGCCGCGGGTGAGCCTTGGCCGAGGTAGAGCGGGTAACTGTTCGAGTTGAACAGAACGGTGCCGGTGATAGCCACGTTCAGGTTCGTGGGCGGCCAGCTGCCGCACTCATATGTGCAACTCCCCTGATTGTTGGCGAGGCCTTGAAACCACTGCGAGACCTCGGGCGTGCCGTGGCGTCCAGCATTCACCACCATGTCGCACTCTTGCGAGGTGGTGGGACAATCCTGCACCCCGTTCCACGGTTGGCCAGCCGAGACGCTGTAGCAGTCGGACCCAGCCGCGGCCGGTGTGGGCGTCGCGCTCGGTCCCGAGGTGCCCGTGCAGTAGAGATAGCCGACCGATACGTCGTGCCCGTCGATGTACATGTTGTTGGCCTGCAGGGTGGTGGAAGCTGGTTGCGAGCTGGAACACCCGGCCGCGCCGAGCACCAGGATGGAGGCTCCGGCTGCGACTGCAGCCTTGACTCCTCGTGCTGGAAGGCACGAGTTGCGACCACGCCCTGGGTTGCGCCTCCCGGTCATGAGGTGCCTCCCTGAGTCCGAGTCCACCGCGGTTGGTTCGTCCGTCGCGCTCCTGCACTCATCAACGTAGAACGGTCGCTGACGCACGAGGGGCCAGCCTGGGGTTGGCCACAGGCGCGGAGCGAGAGAGCCTCGAGATTCCGGACCCGGACGCCTCGGGAAATGACGACGGATCGATCGAGGACGACATCGCCGGGCCCGATGGCGCCAGAATGCCCCTCATGGGTACCGAACCTCTGCGCACCGGGCTGGCGCTGGCCGGCCTCGTGGTGGCTGCATTGGCGGTGATGGCCCTCGGCGGGGTGCGGTACAAGGCTGAGTTGCTGATAGCCGTCGCCCGGGCTCTGGTGCAGCTGGTTGCGGTGGCCTTGGTGATCGCGTGGATCTTCACCCACCCGCAGGGCGCCTTCGTCTACCTCGGGGTGATGCTCGTGGTAGCCGCCTACACCTCCAACCGGCGCATCGGCGGCGACTCCCGAGACCGGCTGGGCATCCTGTTGGCGATCTTCCTCGGCGCGTCGGCGACGGTGGTGATCGTCACCCTCACCGGCGCACTCGAGTTCAGCGCCCAGACGTTGCTGCCGTTCAGCGCCCAGATGATCGGCGGGGCCATGACCACGGCATCCTTGGCGGGCCTGCGTTTGCGCGACGACGTACGCGACCAGATGGACACCTTCGGAGGCTACGTGGCCCTGGGGGCGACCTACCAGCAGGCAGGTCGGGAGTTCGCGGCCAGAGCGTCGGAGCGGTCGCTGTTCCCCACGTTGGACCAGACCAAGAGCGCCGGCCTGGTGACTCTGCCAGGGGCTTTCGTCGGCATGTTGCTCGGCGGCGCCACGCCGCTCCAGGCGGCGCAGGTGCAGCTGCTGGTGCTGGTGGGCTTGCTGCTCGCGCAGGTGATCACGGCGCTGGTGACGACGCGGGTGATCAGCCCGCTGTCGCCGGGGATGGGTCACAACGTAGGCCTGGCGGAGCCGACGCGGTGAGCGGCGACGTATTCAGCCTCGATGAGGTGAGCGTCTCCTACGACGGTGTGGTGGCGCTGCGCGGCGTGTCGCTGGCAATTCCGGGGCGCGGCGTCACCGCCCTCATCGGGCCTAGCGGCAGCGGCAAGTCGACCCTTCTGCGCACGCTCAACCGCATGAACGACCTAGTGCCAGGCGCTCGCCTCGACGGCACGGTCACTTTTCGCGGTGCCGACATCCACGCACCCGACACCGATCTGGTGGACCTTCGCCGCCGCGTCGGCATGATCTTCCAACGGCCGCACGCCTTCCCCATGTCGATCTTCGACAACGTCGCCTACGGTCCGAGGCTGCACGGCCAACGTGACGGACTGGAGCAGCTCGTCCAGCGGTGCCTCGCTCGCGCCGGGCTGTGGGACGAGGTGCGCGACGACTTGTCGGGGTCTGCCGAGGCGCTCTCCGGCGGCCAACAGCAGCGCCTTGCCGTGGCGCGCTGCCTGGCCGTCGAGCCGGAGGTCATCTTGATGGATGAGCCGACAGCGTCGCTGGATCCTGTCGCAACGGCCACCATCGAGGGGCTCATCCGCGACCTCGCGCAGAGCCTCCCGATCGTGCTCGTCACCCATCACCTGGCGCAGGCGGCCCGGGTATCCGACCACACCGCTTTCCTGGCCGCTGAGACTGACCCGGACGGTGCGCGCTACGGCGTTCTGGTGGAGTTCGCTGCGTCCGCGAGCCTCTTCGGCGACCCCAGCGACCCACGCACCCGCGCATACGTCCTGGGCCCTGGCACCTGAGTTCTCAGGGGGCCATGCCGCCCCTGCCGGGGGAGTAGCCTCGCACCACCGCGACGCCGCACCGGCGACTAGGAGGCACCACATGGACCAGCGACGGATAGGCGACGACCTCGTCGGCGAGATCGGCCTGGGCTGCATGGGCATGAGCTTCGCCTACGGCCCGGCCGATGAGCAGGAGTCGCTCCGGGTGCTCGATCGTGCCTTGGAACTCGGCGTCAACCACTGGGACACCGCGGACCTCTACGGCATGGGTGCCAACGAGGAGTTGCTCGCCACGGCTCTGGTCGGGCGACGCGACGACGTCTTCCTCGCCACCAAGTTCGGCAACGTCTTCGACCGGTCCATGACCTCCCACCAGGACCTCGTCGCGGCCCAGGCCGGCTGGATCGTCGATGGCACCCCGGCCTACGCGCGTGCGTGCCTGGAGGCCAGCCTGACTCGACTGGGCGTGGATCACGTCGACCTGTTCTATCTGCACCGGGTGGATGACCGCGTGCCGATCGAGGAGACCGTCGGTGCCATGGCGGAGCTGGTTGGCGAGGGCAAGACCCGCTACATCGGTCTGTCCGAAGTTGTCGCGGATACTCTGCGTCGTGCCCACGCCGTCCACCCGATCGCCGCGGTGCAGAACGAGTTCTCGTTGTGGACCAGGGACTACGCCGAGACGGTCCTGCCGGTCACGGCCGAACTGGGCATCGCCTTCGTGCCCTATTCGCCGCTGGGTCGCGGGTTCCTCACCGGCACCGTGACCGACCCGGGGCAGTTGGACGCCAGCGATTGGCGTCGTCACAATCCGCGATTCCAGGGCGACAACTTCGAGGCCAACCTCCGGATCGTCGAGGTGGTGCGGCGGATCGCCGACACACACGACGCGACGCCGGCGCAGGTGGCCCTGGCGTGGGTGTTGGCCCAGGGTGAGTCGGTGCTGCCGATCCCCGGCACCAAGCGGGTGCGCTATCTGGAGCAGAACGCAGCCGCCGCCGAGGTGGAACTGACTTCGGGGGAACTCGCCGAACTCGACCAGCTCGGCGATGGCACGGGGCTGCGCTACCCGGAGGCGTCGATGGGTTTCGTGGCGAAATAGGCCGCTCCACGCCACGTCGACTAGATCGTGACCGACTACGTCTTCGCCTATGGCTCGCTGCTCAGCCCGGCATCGCTTGCGCGCACGCTGCCGAACACGCGATTGACCGACGTCGTCGGGGCTCGCCTGACGGGTTTCGTGCGGACCTTCGACGTCGCCTTCCCGAATGACGGGTCGCAGGGCGACAAGGCTTACTTCGACCCGAGCGGTGGCAGGCCATCACACGTCCTGTTCGCGAATGTGGTTGCGAGTTCCGCCGGCGAGGCTGTGAACGGTGTCCTCGTCCCCATGGGGCCGGGGGACATCGCGTTGCTGGTCAATCGCGAGCGCCGCTACGAGTTGTTGGAGGTGACGGATTC
>CAYYRC010000004.1:54811-60800 GCA_964474045.1 uncultured Actinomycetes bacterium | reverse complement strand
TCGCGTTGCTGGTCAATCGCGAGCGCCGCTACGAGTTGTTGGAGGTGACGGATTCGGTGCGACTCATGGGCGTACCCGAGGGCCCCGCAGGCACGGTGTGCGCGTTCGTCGGGCGGGCTGAGTTCACCCGACCGGCTGATGTCGCACGTGGAGTGTTGTCCCGCGAGTACGTCAACGCGGTTGCCGACGGTGTGCGGTTCTGGTCGGGGAGATACCCCGGCTTCGATCAGGAGTACCACGCCTCGACTCGCCTTCCGATGGGTGTGCCGGTTCTGGACCTGACGCGAGTCGAGGGGCTGAGGGGCTGACGGCGGCGCGTTGGTCGGGTTGCCGCCTGCACGTTGTCGTTGGCGATGATGTCGCGCAACTGCCCCACAAACAGGGGCACCTCACCCCTCCGTCGCAGCAGTCGTCGGCAACATCCGCCCAGATGTGCTCGCGTACCACAGATACACCAGGCCCTCCCTGCGCGTCTGCGCGCTGATCGCGCCCCCGATCGGCGCCCTGGCCTGGGCCGTCCCCCAGGCGCGGTTCCACATCAGGTACTGGCTGGACTGACCGCTTCCGGTCAGCAGGGCTGCCTGTCGTTCGACGGCCGCCGCAGCCGAGTCCACCTGCTGGTTGAAGGACTCCTCATCGGCCAGGACCATGCGCTGGGTGGGATCCGAGGCGCTCGTGTCGGCGCGGAACTCGGCGGCCCCGGCCACCAACGCTGTGCTCGACACGTAGTGGGCGAGCGCTACCGCTGTCCGCACCAGCACGTCGGCCTGTTCCCTCCCGGACGGTCCGGCTCGCCATTGCCCGGCCAGGTCGGCGGCGAGACGTCCATCCGGCAGCTCGGCGTCGGCGCCAAGTGACGTCCGCACCGCCTCGAAATAGGCGGTGTTGGCCGCGGCGGCCTCGGCCAGCACCTTGGCGTAGGCGTCCAGGCGTGCGAGGGCGGCCCTTGAGTCAGGCGTCGCCGTCCCGATGGCCGTCGTGGCCGCGGCGACCGCCAGCGGCAGGTACACCCGCGTGTCATAAGTCACCTGTGCCAGATCGGCCGCGTGCCCGGCCAGGGTGGAGGGCGTCTGTTCCGCCGAGTCCACAGCGGTGCGGGTGACCCTGGCGGTCGTGATGGCATCCGTGGCCCAGCCCAGGGCGTCGGCCAGCGACGGATAGCCCTCGTCGGTCGTCACGGCCGAAGCGGCGGCCTGCGCCCGTTGGCTGGTCGCCGTGCGCTCGACTTCCGTCGCCAGGGCGGATACCTGGCTCGTGGCAGCAGCGACGCCCCGAGCATCTAGCTCTGCCGCCGCTGCGGCGCCGCCGTTCCAGGCCGCGACCGCCCGCTCCGTGGTGCCCGCGAGCACGAGCGCCTCAACCGGACGGCCGGCGGCGAGCAACTCGGGGGCACGCGTGCGGGCATCGGCAACCGCCGCGGATAGGGAATCGGCGCGCTCCTGCGGCAGCCCGGGCGGTGCCGGGGAGACGGCGAATGCGGGGCTGGCCATGCGCTCCAGGCTGGCGCGCACCGCTGCAGCCGTGAGGTCGTCAAGTTGCGCATCAGGTGGCGCCGGCGCAGCGATCGGGCGCGTGGAGAGGCCCTCGCCCACGGCCTCGAGCACCTGCTGCACGTTGGCGGCCGGCTCGACCGTCAGGCCCAGCGACTGGCCGTACTCCTGGGTGTTGACGGTGGTGCCGAGGGCCACGTCCGCACTCTCGGTCTGCCCCGCCGGGATGAGGACCTCGGTCAGATCGGCCTCCTGTGCGCCACGCAGTTTGTCCGGGATCCCCGACACCGGGCCGACCGCCCCGTCGGGAAGCACCGTTCCGGTGGCGGTGATGCCCGATCGCAGCGTCCCGTCCAGCAGCGCCGCCTCGCTGGCGGCGGCGATGATCGCCCCGGCCGAGGGCCCCCCGATGGACTCGTCCACGTCGATCCGCAAGGCCCGTCCGCGCGGGTCCAGGCCGGAGTTGAGCATCGCCTGGGCGCCGGCGGCCCAGGCTGTGGAGCGCCAGGCGGCATCAGTCTCGGACGTCAGGCCGGACAGGTCGATGGCGAAGGGCGCGGCGGCGTCGGTGCGGACTGCCGTCACGGAGACCGGCGTCACCCCAGAGGTGGGGGAGCCGTCTGCTCGTTTGCCGTACCAGAGCGCCGGGGCGGTGATGGACGCCTCGTCGGTCGAGCACGAAGGGAGCAACAGGGCCACGGCGAGGAGCGCCAGGATGGCCCCGCGCGGCCGGTGCGACATGTCCGCATTGTGCCAGCCGCGGCTGACCGGCCGGTGATCTTCGACTGGCCTATGGCCACCCATCGAGCAGGCAACTGTCCTACTGTGGCCGCACGCTGTAGCGGCCGGCGGACGGAGGGTAACCATGGCGCCCGGGTTTCGATCCTTCGCGGGACTGGCGGTGGCCAGCGTGGTTCTTGCCGGTTGCGCCGGCGCCGGTGCCTCCGACGACGTCGCGCGGAGCGCGGGCGAGGGGGCCGCCGCGAACAGGGTGCTGGTGGCCATGGGCGACTCCTACATGTCGGGGGAGGGCGGCCGCCGGGCCTCCAACGGCTGGACGGTGAGCGAGAGCGAGGAGGCGCCCGACCGTCAGGCCGGTGATTACGGCAACGTCACCGTCGGCGATTTCGGCGTCTACGACCAAGCCCCGCAGGTCGGTCCGAAGAATGACTGGTGCCACCGCACTGCATCGTCGCCCGGGAACATCGGCGGTGACTGGACCATCATCAACCTGGCCTGCAGCGGGGCCTTGACCACCTCGGATGTGCTCACCCTGTCCGACGGCAAGACCATCGCGTGGAAGCCCGGCATCGACTACGGCACGAATCCCAGGACCGGCGAGCGCGCACAGGCCAAGCAACTGGAGGTCATCGCTGGGCGGTCCAACGTCGAACGGGTGCTGCTGAGCATCGGGGGCAACAACCTGCAGTTCTCCGACCTGATCAAATGGTGCGTCGAGGCGAACGTCAAGTTCGCCGGGGCCTGCAAGAACCAGCAGCGGGTCAAGGACCTGACCAACCAGGCCAACCAGGATCGGGTTCGGCAGTCCATCAGCGATGCGCTCTACAACATCCAGCGCGCCATGTTCACGGGTAACCCCGGCAACCGCACCAAGGACTGGACGTTGGTCTATCAACTCCCGCCGCTGCCGCTGCCGAAGGGCCCCGACGCCTTCAAGGGACTGTTCAACGACCGCTCCGCCTACGGCTGCCACTTCTACGACGACGACTTGAACTACTTCGCGGAGCAGGTCGGGCCCACCGTGCGAAACACGATGGTCGCGGCGGTCCGCGAGTTCTACAGCTCGGGTGCCAAGAAGGGCAACTGGAAGGTCCGCGTGGAGGACTCCAGCGGTCTGTTCAGCGGGCACCGGCTGTGCGAGAAGTCGACCGACCGCGTGACGACCGCCGTTAAGCCTGGGGTGCAGAACCCACCGCAGTGGGATCGGGTGGGGCAGAAGTCGGAGTGGGTCACCGACATCAGTGTCTGGGAGGCGCTGACCACGTCCAACCTGCACCTGCTCACCGAGCCGATGCATCCCAACTACTGGGGTCAGCGGGTGCTGGCGTCGTGTGCCAAGGCCATGTTCGAGGCCCCGGCAGACTTCAACAATCGGGTTGCCACCTGCAGCAACACCAGCCCGAATGACACGCTGGACCCATCGACAGGCCTGCCGCAGGTGTCCGTGGCGCTGACCTCGGACCCGGCCTTCGTGCAGCGCCCGGGCGTCGACGCTGTTTCGGTCGAGCGGGTCTTCGCCAGCGACCGCACAGGTGTGGAGACGCTGCAGATCCGGCCCCCTGGTGGCGCGGTCAAGACCTACAAGGTCGTCGGCATCAAGGTGACTCAGGACTACCCTGGGGAGCAGGCGACGGCGGTTCGGCGCAAGCTCGCGGGCACCCTGGAGTTGCGCGACGAACAGGGGCGTTCGTCGTCGGGGAGGTTCGCCTTCCTCAGTGGCCAGACATCCCCCTATGCCACCGGTGCCTTCGGCCAGCGCACCTACAGCGACAACGGCTTCCTGACGGTGGTGCTGAATTCACCCACGGGATCAGCCGGGCCGGAGGAGCTGACTGATGATGAGTTGATCGCCCTCGCCGAGGACAGCGCGGCCAATTCGGACGACCCGAACCTGTGCGCGGGTCGGGGGACGTACTTGACGAAGGGCACTGATCTTCGATTCGCCTACGTAGACGGCAAGAACGGATGTGAGGCACAGATATGGTGAGTGCAGGGCGAGGTGCACGATGGTCGCGACCGACGGCGGCGGCTGTGGCGGCGGTCTGCGCGCTGATCGCTGCCGGGTGCAGCCAAGCCGCGGGGGCGGGCGATGATGTCTCGCGGGCGGCTGGCGCGGCGGTGCCCCCCGGCACGGCGGTGGCAACGGCGCCGGCCGTGCCACCAGGGGCGGACGCGCTACCCGTGCTGGCGTCCAGCGGCGAGGCTCGGACGGCGCAGGTGCTGCTCTCGGTGCAGAAGATCAAGGTGATTGACACCGAGGATGACTGGGGGGCCGATGAGCCCGTCCTGGGCGTCATCGGGTTTCAGATGCGCGCCGGTGATCAGAGTTCCCTGAAGACATTCATGTTCGCTGACAATCCCCTGAATCAGGACTGCGAGGGCCGGCTGCACGAGATCGGCTCGGCGAACGATGGACAGGAGGTGGATGTCCCCGACGAGTACGGCGACCAGGTCTTCACCGTCGAGCCGTGGACGATTGAGCAGAGCACCCAGAAGGAGAAGACCAGCGACGGCAAGCCGATGGGGCCGCCCGTCGTGGGAATGCTGGCGGTGGCCTTGGACGGCGACTCCAGCAATGCCTGCACCACCTGGGATCGGGTGCGTTCCTTCGAGGGTCCCTTACAGGAGCAGCTCAAGGCGACGCTGGGGACAGTGCAGCTGGACAACGCCGACGACACTGCCGAGCGGTTGAAGGCAACGGCGCGGTCGCTGAGCTCGGGCTTCTCGGCGACGGCGGATACGTGGTGGATGAAGATCTTGGGCTTCGGCACCGCATCTTGGGGCGACCAGGACGATTACGTGGGTACGAACTTCTCGGCCTTCGTGGTTGCCGACCCTGGCGTCGGAGACGAGATCGAGCTCAACGACAGGATCTTCACCAGCGACTCCCTGACCAAGGTCGGCCTGCTGCGCCCGAGCCCGGCCGAGCCGCACGCGGCGAACTGGGAGGGGACGGCGAAGAATGCCGACTTCGACGTCGAGTACGTGCTGAAGAACTACGCCCACGCGAGTGCCAGTCCCTTCCAGATCCGCAATCCCGGCACCGAGCTCTGCATCGATTCCCCTGGCGGTGCTGATGCGGTCGGCACGGAACTCGTCGGCTACGCCTGCAACGGCACCGCGGCGCAGCGGATGCACCTCGGGAAGGACGACACGCTGCTGCTGCGCGGCCGGTGCGTGGATGCCAAGGGCGGCGCAACGGCGCCCGGCACTCCTATCCAGCTCTGGGACTGCAACGGCACAGCTGGCCAGAAGTTCACGTTCAACGGCAAGGAGTTGAAGGTGGGCGACGCCTGCGTGCAGGTCGCCGAGGGCTCCAGCAACCCGCCCATCGTCCTCGCCGCCTGCGACGGGTCGGCGCGGCAGCAATTCGTGCGCAAGTCACTCTGAGGGCTGCTAGGAGTCAGCATGGCAGACACCACGATCACCCAGTGCCCGGCGTGCGGAGCGAAGAACCGCACCCCCGTGGCGTCCTCCGGCCGGCCCCGCTGCGCCAAGTGCAAGAAGGATCTGCCGTGGCTGGTCTCGGCCGATGACACCACCCTGGCCGGCGCCCTGGACACCGCTGCCCTGGTGCTGCTCGACCTGTGGGCACCCTGGTGCGGGCCCTGCCGGATGGTGGCGCCGGTGCTGGAGCAACTCTCGCGGGACTATGCGGGCAAGGTGAAGGTGGTCAAGGTCAACGTCGACGACAGCCCGCGCGCTGCCGCGGCCTACCAGGCCCAGAGCATCCCGACCCTGGTGTTCCTGGAACGCGG
>CAYYRC010000004.1:0-54711 GCA_964474045.1 uncultured Actinomycetes bacterium | reverse complement strand
CTGCCGCGGCCTACCAGGCCCAGAGCATCCCGACCCTGGTGTTCCTGGAACGCGGCACGCAGGTGGACCGGGTCGTCGGGGCGCAGCCGAAGCCTGTACTGCAGCAACACATCGACGAGCTGCTCGCCGCCCGGGGCTGACGTCAGCTGGGGTTCACCGCGACCAGGGTGCCGTTGTACATGCCCATCACGCAGGTGAACGGCCATGTCCCGAGCGCCAGCGCGGGCACGTCCACGGTGTTCGACCCGGCCTTCAGCTGAACGCTCACGCCTAGGTCGGGGGCGCGCAGGAAGGCTGTGCAGTACATGGGAGCGGTGCTGGTGATCTGCCAGCGGATCGGTACTCCGGCGGCCACGTAGGTGGTCGCGGGCGAGTACCCGTCGCCGCCGGCGACCATGGTCACGGTCTGCACCCCTTCGCCAAGCTGCACATTGTCGGATAACGGGTGGCTGCTCGTGCTCGTTTGCGGGCCCCCGCGCGCGCCCGCTCCGAGGCCCAGGACGTTCAACCCGCCGTAGGCGTTGATCGCGGCAAAGCCGATCAGGACCACTCCAACGACGGCCATCAGAGTGCTTGCCCGGGTACCGCCCCCGCCCCGCGCCAGGTTGGGCAGGCTGGCCAGAGCCAACAGCCCCGGCGAGGTGCCCACGGCGAACACCGCCATCGTCAGCCCAGCCGACACCGGCGAACCGGTGGACAGCGCATACAGCTGCACGGCCTGCGTGAACCCGCAGGGCAGGAAGAACGTGGCCGCGCCGGCCAGGGCGGCTCGCACATCCGAGTAGGCCGCTGCGGCGGGCGCATCGGCCTCTCGGGCCATGCGGTCCGCCCTGGTGCCCCACGACGCGGGCAGCGAGGGTGACCACGCCGCCAGTCGCGGGCTGACACCGGTCAGCCGCAGCCCCAGCAGCGCCATCACTGCCGCGACCACCAGCATCAGGACACCCTGCAGGACGGGCGGCATCACTAGCGCCGACCCGATCCAGCCCAGGGCAGCCCCCAGAAGCCCGAATCCGACGATCCGGCCCACCTGGAAGGCCAGATGGGGACGCATGCGCTGCAGCGCCGAGGCTGCTTCCGGCACTTGATACGTGGCGGCGACCGCGAGCACCACGCCACCGACCAGGGCCATGCAGGTGGACACTCCCGCCGCCAGCCCGACGAGGGCGACCACCAGCAGCCCGCCCGCGCCCGGCTGCGTCATTCGTGCGCCCAGCTCGGTGAAACCCGTGACCAACGCAATGCCGACGAGTCCGGCCACGATCGCCCCCGCAGCTGCGGCGACCAGCCAGGTGCGCCGGTCGCGGGTGATCCAGGGGGTGTGTCCCAGGGTGTAGCCCGTGCCGCGCAGGGCGGCGTCCAGGTCGTCGCGCGACGGGGGCGCGGTCACGGTGAGCACCGCGATCCCACGCGTGGAGGACACGTGTGCGCTGCGCACGTCGGGCAGCTCGGTCAAGGCCTCGGCCACTCGACGCTCACAAGCAGCGCAGGTCATGCCGGCGATCGGGACGCGAACATCGGTCACGGAAGTGTCGGACCTCCCTCCCGGCTCTGGCTGCCCACATGCCGCACTATTGTCACACCGAAGCCCCGGACAGGAGAGCTATGAGCCGCATCACGACCGCAACCGCACTGGCCGCTGCAGCATTGGCCGCCGCCTCCCTGGCGGCGTGTGGTGCGTCGTCGGCGAGCAGCAGCTCCGGTTCGGCCTCGGCCTCCCCCGCCAGTTCGGCGGCCAGCGCCGCGGCCTTGGGCTCGGCCGCGGATGTCTCGTTTGCCCAGCTCATGATCGTCCACCACGAGCAGGCGGTCGAGATGGCCGACATGGCGCTGGACCCCAAGTACGGTGCCTCGGCGCAGGTCCAGACTCTGGCTCAGCAGATCAAGGGCGCCCAGGACCCGGAGATCGCCCAGATGCAGGGCTGGTTGACTGCGTGGGGCGCGCCCTCGACGATGGCCAGCGCCAGCACCGACGCCGCTGGGGACATGGCCGGGATGGACATGGGCGGGGTATCCCAGGACGGCATGATGACCGACGCGCAGATGGCTGCGCTGGCCGCGACCACCGGTCAGGCCTTCGACCAGATGTGGCTGCAGATGATGATCAGCCATCACGAGGGCGCGATCGCCATGGCGCAGGACGTGACGGCGACCACGATGGATCCGCAGGTCAAGTCGCTCGCGGCGAACATCATCAGCAGCCAGCAGGCGGAGATCGACACGATGCAGGGGATGCTTGCGGCGGGGCAGTAGGCCCGCGATGCCTGAGCTGACCTGGGAGCCCACCATCAGATGGGTCGCCGAGTTCGGTCCGGACCTTCCGCCCGACGTCTTGGCGCGCGCCCGGCTGCTGGTGCTCGACACCGTTGCCTGCGCCGCTGCCGGGCTGCGGCACGAGCAGGTCCGCCGCATGGCCGCCCAAGCCTCCGCCGTAACGCCGGGGACCGCAACCTGGCCAGGGCTGCCGCGTCCGTGCTCGCCGGCGTGGGCGGCGGCAAGCTTCACCGCGGCTGCCTGCTGGGACGAGTTCTGCGAGGGTCACGCGGGTGCGCGTGGGCGCCCCGGGCTGCACAGCGTGGGGCTGCCGCTGGTGCTTGCGGCTGACGGCGTCCGTCCGGGCGGCCGGAAGACCGTGGGCGACGTCCTGTCGGCTGTGGTGGCCGGCTACGAGGTCGGTGCCCGATTCGGGGCGGCCATGTTCACCCGTGCCGGACTGCACGTGGACGGGACTTGGGGCTCGGCTGCCGCCGCCGTCGCCGCGGCGCGGATCCTCGACCTCGATGTGGCGGCCGCGGCCGCGGCCGCGGACATCGCTGCTGCGACCATGCCTGCCTCCCAGTACCGCGCTGCCGCCGATGGGGCTACGGTCCGGAACCTCTATGCAGCCCGCGGTGTGGCAGGCGGATTCGACGCAGCGCTCGCCGCTAGCGCCGGCGTCCGCGCTTCGACCGATGCGACGTCCCTGGTCATCGCGCTGCTGGGGAGGCCGTCGGCTGACGCCGCGGCCGCACGGTCCGCGCTCGGGCAGATCGCCGAGCCAAGCCGGTTTGCCCTGCTTGACGGGTACCTGAAGGAGTGGCCGGGGGTGCGCCACACTCACTACGCCGTAGCCGCGGCCGAACGGTGGCTGGCCGAAGGCGGCGCCTCAGCGCGGCAGAGGTTGCGCAGCTCCGGCGGGATCGAGCTGGCCATGCACCCCGCGGCACTGGAGTACACCCCGGTGCGGGCGCCGAGGTCCCTGCTGCAGGCCCAGTTCAGCAGTACCTATGCCGCTGCCTACACGTTGGTGCATGGCACCTTCGGCCTCGAGGCCTTCACCCCGCAGGCGATCGCCGACCCTGAGGTCGCGGAGGTGGAAGAGCGCATCGAACTGGTCCACGACGATCAGCTCGAGGGGCGCTTCGCCCGGCTCCGGGCCGACGGGCGCGACGCGCTGTGCACCGTGCTCGCCGGGGATCCTGGGCGGCCCAACGAGCCGACGGCGATCCTGGCGAAGGCGCTCTCGCTGCTCACGCCTGCGCTCGGCGAGGCCGCGGCCCTCGAACTGGGGGACTGGCTGCTGACGGCCGACGTCCAGCAGCCCTGGTGCCTGCCGACCGCCTAGCGAGTGCTTCCTCAAGCGGCCAGCGGCGGCATGTGCCCGGCGGCGATCGCCTCGTACAGCGCGCTGCCCGCGCTGGCCCCGCAAGTGAGAAGTGTCCACCAGGCACCGCAGAGGTTGGACGACAGCACGGGAACGTCGAACTGGTCGCGGGTGCGGTAGATGCTCGACACGCTCACCAGGCCAGTTCCTGTGATCACCACCGCGCTGCCGGGTTCGGGGCGGCTGCCCCGCAGGGCCTCGGTCACCGCCTCAGAGCTGGTCTCGTAGGCGTGGAACTGCTCGCCGCCGGCGAGCATGCGCGTGACCCCGGTGACGTCCCAGCCCGCGTCACTCCAGTAGTGGACGGTCTCATCGGTCAGTTGCGGCGGGTAGGGCGAGAGCAGGTGCAGGCGATCGATGCCGAGACTCTCCAACGCCTCGTGGATCGCCATGCTCGCGGTGTGCACCGGCGCGCCCAGCTGGTCGCTGAGCGCGTCGCACAGCTGCCGGTCGCCTTGGAGGCCCAGGTGGTAGTTGGGCCCGGTCATGGCGATCAGCGCGCAGGCCAGGTCCAAACCCGCCAGTGCGTCCAGGGTGTCGGAGTACGACGTCACGTAGCCACGGTTGCGGACCATGAGGTCGGGGTCTGCGATCCGGGGCAGCCGGTTGCCGTAGAGCAGCACCTCGGGTCCTAGGAGCGCGCTGAACTCCGGCTCCACGACGGGATTCGAAGGCGGCACCACCACACCGACCCGCAGGGCGGTTGCAGGGTCGGGCGGGATCAGGTCATCGGGCATCGGGCACTCCAGCCATCATGTCCAGCATCGCTGAACGCCGCAGGAAGTCGCGGCGCGCGGAGGCGCCGGCACGGTGGATCGCACTCACGTGGGCCAGCCGCTCCTGCGGCGCCGCCAGGCTGGCGTCGGTGCGTGGCAGCAGCAGGTCGCGCGCCACTGCGAGGCGCTGAGCGGCTACCCGCTGCACGCCGGCCGGGTCAGACGCCAGCGTCCGGGCAACCGCGACTGCGTCGTGGATGCCGGCGTTCATGTTCATGCCACCCCTGGTGTTGGTCACATGGGCGGCGTCGCCGACGAACACGACGTTGCCCGCGGTGTTGTCCGACACCACGCGCTTTGCGGCCGTGTACTGCGTCACCGACCGGACCTTCAGCGTGACGCCCAAGATCTCCTCGGCCCGGCTCTGCGGCGAATCCACGGCCGGCGTCGGCGGTGGGCGCATGATCACGCGCACTTCGTCGGCCAGCTTCAGGACGCTCACCGACTCAGTCTGGCCGAACACGTAGGAAACCGGGTGCCAACTGTCGAATGGCGCCGGCGCGCAGTGCAGTCTCGTGATCGTGCCGGCGTAGTCGGTGCCGTCGAAGGTCAGCCCGGCCTGCTGACGCAGCGAGCTGCCGGCACCGTCGGCGGCGATCACGACGTCGTACTCCGACGACCAGGACAGGTCGGCGGCCACCCCGGCCCGGCACATGGCGGTGGGCAGCGCCGCAAGTTCGGCCAAGAGCCGCGCGCACAGCACCTGCTGCCCCAAGTGGCGGCGATAGGGCAGGGCGACCTCGCCGGCCAACTCGCCCAGGTCGAAGACCGCAGACGAGTCGGCACCGCGGTACTCGCAGGTGGCGGCAACCAGGCCGAGGTCGGTCAGGTCGACGCCCAGGTCGGACAGGAGCGCCAGCGTGGGAGGCTGCAGCGTCGAGGCCAGCGAGGGGCTGAGCCACTGCAATCGACGCTCCACCAGGTGGGTGCGCACGCCGGCGCGCGCGAGCGTGAGCGCCGCCACCAGGCCGACCGGTCCGCCCCCCACGACGAGCACGCTCAGGTCGCCGGACTGCCGGGAGCCGGGGCTCACCCCGAGCTTCGCAGGAAGTCATCGGCCGCGTAGCCGATGACGGCGTCCGCGCCGCACCGCCGCACAGCGGCATGAAACTCGTCGAAGAGCTCCTGTCGCTCCATGCCGCCATGTTCGGCGGCCAGGATGAGGGCCAGGTACTCGCCGCTGACGTGGTAGGCGGCAACGGGGACGGTGCTGTCGCGGCAGACCTCTTGCAGGACATCCAGGTACAGCATCGCGGGTTTGACGATCACCTCGGCCGCGCCCTGGGCGATGTCCGCACCCACCTGAGCCCGAGCTTTGTCGATGTCGGAGTAGTCGGTCTGGTAGGCCTTGCGCGCCGAGCCCAGCGCGGACCGCACAGCGGCACGGTAGGGCCCGTAGAGCGCGGAGGAGAACTTGGCGCTGTAGGGCATCACCGCGGCCGCCAGGTCGTCGCGGCGGAGGCGGTCGTCGATGCGGCCGACCTGCTCGGGCAGCGACAGGCATGGCGCAACCGTGTCAGCCCCAGCGGCTGCGAACGCGGACGCCAGGTCCGCCGCCGCCGCGTAGGACCGTTCGTGGTCGGGCACCCCGTCGTCGCCCAGGATGACGCTGTGGCCGTCGGTCGTGTACGGCGACAGACCCACATCCGCGATCAGCCCGACGTCTGGGCCCAGCCGCTCGCGGGTGGTCCGCAGGAAGGTCGGCACAACCGCGTCGCTGCGGGCTGCGCCCTCAAGCCCCTTGCTGGCGGGCACCCCGAACACCAGGAAGCGCGACACTCCTTGACCCAGTCGTCGCTCTGCGTGTGCCGCCGCAGCTGCGGGGGAGCGGTGTACGACTCCCGGCATCGGTCCTGGTGCGGCATCGGCCACGGTGGCATCGACGAACAGACACTCGATGTACTCCACGCAGTCATCGTGGCATAGCCGAGGTCTTCCCCGCGATCGCTCGACCCGGACGCTGCTCGCCTAGGGTGACGGCATGGTCACGAGTCGAAACACCGCAACGGCTGCGGCGGGAGCTGGGGCGGCTGCTGCAGCGGGGACCGTCCTGCTCACGCTGTCCGCCGCCCAGTTCCTCATGACTCTGGACAGCTCGGTCATGAACGTGTCCATCGCCCAGGTGGCCAACGACCTCGGCACCACGGTCACCGGGATCCAGACCGCCATCACGCTCTACACCCTGGTGATGGCCACCCTCATGATCACCGGTGGCAAGATCGGCTCGATCCTGGGCCGGCGCCGGGTCTTCGCCATCGGCTGCATCATCTATGCCGCCGGCTCGTTGACCACCGCGCTGGCCCCCAACCTGACCGTGCTCATGCTCGGCTGGTCGCTGCTGGAGGGGATCGGCGCCGCTCTGATCATGCCCGCCATCGTGGCGCTGGTGGCGGGCAACTTCCCGCCGGAGGGTCGCGCGCGGGCCTACGGCCTGATCGCGTCCGCCGGCGCCATCGCGGTGGCCGTGGGCCCCTTGATCGGTGGCCTGGTGACGACCTACTTCTCGTGGCGCTGGGTGTTCGCCGCCGAGGTGCTCATCGTGTTGGTGATCCTGGTGCTGGCCAGAAAGATCGCCGACGCGCCCAGCGATCATCGCCCCAAGCTCGACTTCGTGGGGACCCTGCTCTCTGTCGCCGGGCTGGGCGCCTTCGTCTACGGCGTGCTGCAGACCAGCCAATGGGGATGGCTGCAGCCGAAGCCGGGCGGCCCGGCGATTCTGGGCATGTCGCCTTCGCTGTGGCTCATGATGATGGGCCTGTTCATCATGTGGCTGTTCCTCCGCTGGGAGGGCTACTTGCTGCGCCGCCAGCGCGAGCCGCTCGTGGATCCTGCGCTGCTGCGCAACGAGCAGCTCAACGGTGGCCTGGTCATGTTCTTCTTCCAGTTCCTGCTGCAGGCCGGCGTCTTCTTCACCGTCCCGCTGTTCCTGTCGGTGGTGCTCGAGCTCAGCGCGCTGCAGACCGGTGTGCGGCTGGTGCCGCTGTCGCTGGCGCTGCTCGTGGCCGCCGCCGGGATTCCCCGGGTGTGGCCGAACGTGTCGCCGCGGCGCGTGGTTCGCATCGGGGTGCTGCTGCTGATCGCCGGCATCCTGGCGTTGATGTCGGGCATCGACATCAACGCCGATGCGGCCGTGGTCGCGATTCCCATGCTGCTCATGGGGCTGGGCATCGGCGCCCTGGCGTCGCAGCTCGGCGCGGTGGCTGTGTCGGCCGTCCCGCAGGAGCAGAGCGGTGAGGTCGGCGGCCTGCAGAACACCGCCACGAACCTGGGTGCCTCGCTGGGGACGGCCCTGGCCGGCTCCGTGCTCATCGCGGCCCTCACCACGACCTTCCTCGCCGGGATCACCAACAATCCGGCGGTGCCGCCCTCGGTTGCCGAGCAGGCGACTGTGGAGCTGAGCAGCGGCGTGCCCTTCGTCTCGGACAGTTCCCTCGAGGCGTCGCTGGCGGCCAGCGGAGCCAGCCCCGAGGTGACGGCGGCAGCGATGGAGGCCAACGTGTCGGCCCGGATCACCGGGCTGGACACCGCCCTGGGAGTGCTGGGCATCATCGGCCTGGTGGCGCTGTTCTTCACCGGCCGCATCCCCAACCGGCAGCCGGGCGCCGAGGGTGGCGCCTAGCGGTAGTAGCCGACCACGTCCACGACCACGTGCAGGCTGCTCCCGGAGCCGTTGTACAGCGATAGGCCGCCGTCGGCCGCGACCTGGACCGCGCCGGCGTTCGACCGGGTGACGCCCGGTGCAGGCCAATTCACCATCGACGTGTGGGTCAGCGGTGCGTCGGACGGGAACACACGGAGGTGCCCGGCCCCTCCGGTCCCGGTGACCGTCGTGTTGGCGACGACGGCGTCGGCGCCTGCCGGCGTCCCGGCCCCGGCCACGGCTATTGCGCGGCTCTCGCCCGGCGTCAGCGCGCCGCCCCCGGCTCCCGGTTGCCGGGTGTCCGCCACCCGCATCGGCGACGTGGGGTGGAAGAGCGCCCCCGCCGCCGGTTGGAAGTAGCCCATGACGTCCACGACGACTCGCACGGGCTCGCCGCTGCCGTTATGCACCTTCATCCGGCCCGCTGCGTCGAGCGACACCACGGAGGCGTTGGCGATGCGCTCGTCCGCTGCCGCCCAGTTCAGCGCGGAGGTCGGGGACCCGGCGGCGTCTCCGGGCATGATCCTCAGGTGCCCCGGACCGGAGACGCCGGCAACCGTGACGTTGTAGGCCGCGGCAGACGCACCCGGCGGGACCGCCGCCGCGCCGTCCACCGACTGCGCCAGGCTGATGATGCGATCGCCCCCCGCCGGCACCAGGCCCTCGGCGGCGAGGGCGGCATCATGCACCCGGGCCGGCGGCAGGGACACGAAGCGGTCGCCCGCGCCTTGCTCGGCGGGCAGGTAGTAGCCGAGCACGTCGAGCACCACCTCGGCAGGGCCGGCGAGGGCGTTGGCCACCTTGATGCGGCGGGCACCGTCGAGCGCCACCACGGAGGCGTTGGCGATGGTCTCGCCCCGGCGGACGTTGATGGCCGACGTCGCCGTGTCCGGCTCGTCACCGGGCATCACCCGCAGATGCCCGTCCGTGCCCGGGTTCGGGACCGTCAGGTTGTAGGCCACGGCGGTGGCGGTCGCCGGCACGACGCCGGCGCCCCCCACGTCGGCGGCGACGCTGAGGGTGCGCGTCTCGCCGGCGGCCAGCGGCCCGGGGGTCCCGGCGGCAATCCTGGTGTCGGCCACCCGGGCCGGCGCCACCGCGACGAAGGCGCTGCCGGCGCCCGACGGCGCCCGCACCAGGATGGCGCTGTCGCCAGGGTCCAACTGCAGCGGCCCGACCACAGGCTTCTTGGTCAACCCGCCTCCCACGTAGCTGCCGTCGCCGCCCACGTCGGCGGAGGTGACCGGGCCGCCGCCGCTGCCGTGGACGCGCAACCAGCTGCCCGCAGGCGGCGCGACGGTGCGCGCGGCGTCGGCGCCGTTGACGATCACGCTGCCGCGGCTGAAGTCGCGGCGGTAGACCTGGTCCACAGCGCCATCCGCCGCGTCGTAGGCGGCTAGTGGGCCGACCGCAGCCAGCGGCTCGCCCAGGTCCAAGGAGTACTCGGGCCACCAGTACATGCCGCGGGAGTCGCCGGAGATCACGTTCAAGTAGGTGCGCCGACCCTGCAGCAGGTAGTACGAGGCCAACAGGAACGCCCGGTGACGGTCGTCGATCTGCTCGGTCTGCAGGATCAGCAGCTTGCCCGCCGCCGACAGCGCCAACGCCCGTTCCATCGCGGCGGCGTACTCGGCTGCGTCGGCCTCGTAGCCCGGCGCGGCCCGGCCGAAGCCCTCGAGCATGGCGCCGTCCACGGCGGACAGGTCCAGCGTGCTCCACGACGTCGTGAGGTTGTCGACGTTCGGGACGTACAGGAAACCCTCGGGGGTGGCTGCGTAGGCCGTGCGGACGCGCCGGGCCCAGGCCGCCAGCCGATCCAGCCAGGTAGCGCCGATCCAGGGCCCGGTGAGAGCTCCGGTGCCGTCGAACCGGGGGTCGCCGGTGGCTTGGCCCAACAGCCCCCCGATGCCGGCGGTGAAGCTGTCGGCGAAGGTCCCCTGCGCGCCCGTCGCGCGCATGTCGGCGATCGTGGAGTCGATCCAGTACGACTGGAACGCCGACTGGGTGATGTCGTGCAGGTACCACTGGTTCTGTTCCTGCAGCAGGCGTGCGCCGCCGACCGCGTTGTGCTCGAACCAGTCCTCGTGCCCGTCCACCGCGGGCCAGTCGCTGCCCCAGGTGCCGCCGAAGATGTAGGGCAGCGGGCCGGACGCAGTGCCGAGCCGGTAGTGCAGCAGGGCGAACCCCGGATTGACCGCGCGCACCCGGGCGATCTCGGTTGCGGTGAGCTTCTGCGAGCCGACGTAGTTGTGCGCGGCGAACGCCACCCGCGCATCGTCGAGCTCGTTCATCGGCAGCTGGTCGGAGAAGGCGTGGACCCTGCCGTCGGTGGTGGTCGGGAACCAGTCCAGCGCGGTGGGCGACGCTCCGCCGGCGGTCGCGGCGAGTTCCAGGCGCGTTCCCGTGCCCGTGCGGATGGGCACGCCCGACATCTTCACCGTGCCGTCCCGCGCCGCCACGACATCGCCTGCGCCAAGCGGTGCGCCGGTGCTCGCGTCGGTGGCCCGCCATCGCCAGGCGGAGCCGGCGGACACCACCAGGGCCACCCGTCGCGGTGTGACATCGGCGGTCTGGTCCGCGCCCGAGGTGCTCATCAATGTGAGCTCGAACCTGTCGGCGCGGTCTACCGGCGCGGCGCCGCGGGCATTGGCCGCGGTGGCCCACGAGATGTCCACGTTGTAGTACTGCGTGCCGACGTCGGTGGGGTCCGGCGGACCGCTGCCCGACGCGGCACCGACCGCCGGCAGCGGCCCCCGGTCCAGCACGAAGTCGCCCAGGTCGCCGTAGCCGCGGCTGACCTGGTCGTGGTTGGCGCCGTCGAACCCCAGCCAGGAGTGCTCGTGGTCGGCTCGTGCCACGGCGCTGAACGGCACCCCGGCCGCGGTCAGCGCGGCCACCAGCGGGCGGCCCTGCGTCGTCCAGTCGATGGTGCGGTCGTCCTTGCCGTGGCCGAACATCAGATACGAGGTGCCCAGCGGCGCCAGCCGCGGCGCCTGCGCCTGGTGGTTCTGCCAGTCCCACACGCCGGTAGCGTCCCCGCCGCCCGAGCCGAAGCGCGCCAGCGGCGCTGCATGCCCGCCGAGCAGGCGGATCGGCAGGTTGTCGGACTTGGCGCCCCAGAGCCGCTCCCACTCCTCGATGAAGGTCGGGCTGTGCTGGTAGTCGGTCATCGGCTCGCTGGCGTAGACGGCCGAGAACACATTGCCGTAGCGCAGGCCCAGGGCGAACGCGCCCGATGCCCCCATCGAGTGCCCGAAGGCGTGGGTGCGCGCCGGATCGGTGCGGAACATCGCGGCGACCTCGTCAACCGCCCGCAGCACGCGGTACTCGGTGAAGTTGGCGATGGTGCCGGCCTGAGGCGTTGCGGAGGTGCGGTAGTCGTGGTCGGCGCTGAATCCGAACCACCACGTGTGTCCGGTGTCGAGCGAGTCGGGCGCCCCGAGCGCAGGATCGTCGGGCAGCACCTGGATCGCCGGCCAGCCGTACTCGGCCTCGGGGATGGCGACGTAGCGTCCGTTGTAGGCGTGCAGCTGGAGTTTGATCGGATAGGCCACGGACGGGTCGTAGCCCCGGGGCAGCCCGACCGCGTAGTTGTAGGCGTACCCCTGCCGGGTCGGGTTCCACTCGGCGTAGTCCATGAAGTGCGTGTAGACGCGTCCGAGGCCGCCGTTCCGGGTGGAGACCAGCACCGGTTGCGCGGTCGCGGCGGCCTCCGCGACCGCTGCCGTGGTCGCGTTCGATCCGGGCCTTATGACGCGGTCCTCCGCACCTCCGGTGACCGTCGTCACGGCGTAGTACGCCGCTCCGGCATCGGCCTCCCGGACCGTGTGCACGAACAATCCCGTGCCGTCGGCCAGCGGTGCCCCGAGGTCGCTGACGACGAAGTTCGCCGGGCTGTCGGGTCCGGCCAGGTGGTTCCGCGAGGTGTCGTCCGGCAACGGTCCCCAACGGGCGGTCAGCTGCGTGGCCGACGCCAGGTTGTCCGAGGTGATGGGGACGCGCGCCCGGTAGACGTGATAGCTGCGGCCCGGCGCCGGGTCCTCCGGCCAGGTGAGGAACGTCTGGCCCGATGCGTGCCTGGCACCCAGGGAGGTGGGAGCAGCCGCCGGGGCCGCGGCGGCCGCCGCCGGACGCGCCGGAAGGGGCCCGCCGGTGACGAGAGCCGCCAGCAAGACCATCGCGGCGAGGGCCGCCGGCCCAGCGCGGGCAGGCAGGATCATGCGGGTGGCGCGAATCCCGCCGGAGGCTGTCCGCATGGCGCACCTCGCCCTCGCAGCCGTCTCCTCCCACGCTACGCCGCCGCCGGGCGCTTGGACAGCCGGAGCCGCTAGCTACTGAGGTACAGCGTGAACGGAGCCCGGGTGTGCCCGTGCTTGCGCTCGCCGGCGTCGAGCATCGCCTCCCAGATCTCCTGCAGGACCACGTGGCGGTCCGTGCGACGCCGCCACGACTGCTTGCGTGCCAGGTCGGCGCCCAGGATGTGCGGCAGCACCTCGGGCGCCGACAGGAAAGCCGCCCGCGGCTCGATCGGCTCCAGGCCGGGGAAGGCTGTGGACAGCTCCTCGCGCACGAACAGCGCATCGTGGGTGTACTCGGTGTCGAAGTCCAAGCCCACCAGGGTGTAGCCGAACGGCTCGATAAGGTCAATGGCGAACTGCAGGGACATGCCGAAGAAGCCCGTCGCGCCGCCGGGACGCAGATACGTGCTGGCGAGCACGTTGAAGGCGTAGGGCGGGGGGATCTCCGGGTTGACCTCCACCTGCAGGGCCAGCGGCCGGAACCCGCCGGCCAGCAGCGCCGCGAGGACGTCGCCGTCCATGCCGTCGATATCCAACTTCAGGAAGTCCGGCACGGCGGGGCAGCCGGCCTTGGTCAACACCGAGCAGATCGACGCCGGTGTCACGTACGTGTTGGGCAGCAGGGTGACGCCCTCCAGGCCGCCCAGGTTCTCGGCCAGCTCCGGTGGGTCGCCCCACTCGATCGCGACGCCGGCGAAGCCTTCCAGATAGAGCGGATAGACGGGATCGTTGAACGACTTGCCATCCCAACAGCCGATGTTGACCGCATAGGGGGTGGCCGAGAGGCCGCCGAGGCGCGCCGACCGCGCCGCGTGCAGCCACCGCATCGACAGCATCTCGGTCACGCTGGCTCCTCACCCTCACGGACCTTCCCCAGGGTAGCCGCAGGCGTCGACTGGGTAGGGTCGAGCTCGCCGGCGCCGGCACCGGCATGCCAGCCAGGAGGAGCACCATGAACTGGGACGAGATACCGGGCTGGTTCCGCTGGCGGGTGGCCCAGCAGGAGGCGGTGGACCACTTCGGCGACGGCAGCCGCTTCGTCGAGGTCGGGCTGTTCCTGGGCCGCAGCGTCTGCTCGCTTGCCGACGTGGTGGCCGCCAGCGGCAAGCACATCTCGATCGTCGGCGTGGACACCTGCCGCGGTAGCGGAGTGGAGGGTCCGGTGCCCGGCGACTACCACGCGGCGGCCGTCCAGCAGGGCGGCGGCACGTTCGCCGGCTTCCTGCACCGCCACATCGTCCAGTGCGGGTTCGCCGATGCCATCACGGTTGTGATCGGTGACTCGGTCACGACCGCCGGCCTGTTCCCGGATGCGTCGCTGGACTGGGTGCATCTGGACGCCCGGCACGACCGACTCCACCTGACGTCCGACATTCGCGCGTGGCTGCCGAAGGTCCGGCCCGGCGGGTGGCTCAGCGGTGACGACTACGACTCGCGGGACTGGCCGGAGGTGGTGGCGACCGTCGCCGACGAGCTGCCGGGCGCCGAGCCCTGGGACGACTGCCAGTGGCGGTTGCGGCTGTGATGAAGGCAGCGAGCTACGCCTCCCAGATCCGCTGCCACCAGTACGCCTGGTCCCGCGACTGCCAGCGCACCACCTCGGCGAGCTCGTCGTCGCGCAGCTGCCACGTGGTCGCCCGCGACTTGTAGCGCACCAGGTCTCCGACCGTCACCGGGAAGCCTCGCGCCTCGGCGAGCGCCGCCGCCTCCTCGGGCTGGCACGCACGCAGGGCCGAGCGCAGCTGGGGGTCGGCTGCGGCGAGCTGGAGGAAGGCGTTGAGCCCCTCGGCGCTCATGTCCCGACCCCTGGCGATCGACACTGGTCGAACAGCCACTCCGACACTTGGGGGGAGTAGTAGGCCACGTCCCACACGTCATGTCCGAATCCTGTCAGCTCCGTGTAGGTGACGTCGGCCTCCGCGGCGCGCAGGGCGGCGACGATGGCGCGTGCATCGGCTACCGGGAACACCGGGTCGGCGTCGCCGTGGAACACCCAGGTCGGAACGTCTCGGATGCGGGCGGCGAGCGCGCCGTACGCGTCGTCGGCATCAGCCACGACTGGGTCGGGATCGGGCGTCCAGCGGCCGTCGGGCAATCTCGGGCGCAGCACCCCGCAGACGATGAGCGCCGCTGCGAAGGTCTGGGGATGGCGGTAGAGCGCGTGCCAGGAGGCTTTGGCTCCTGTGGAGACTCCTGTGAGGTAGACCCGCGCCGGATCGATCCTGAAGTCCTGCGCCACCTGCGCCAGCACCTGCAGGGCGAAGTCAACGTCCGTCGACTTCCAGACCGGTTGATAGCTGCTGACCTGAGGGAAGATGACAAAGCCCGGGAAGCGCGCCGCCTCGCGGCGGATGGCGCTGCCCAACTGGTACTCGGTGGGCAGGATCCCGTCGCGGCCGCCCTCGCCGGCTCCGTGCAGGAACAGGATCGCAGGCCACGGGCGCGTCGAATCCTCGTAGTCGGCCGGCACGTAGACGCAGTAGCGACGCCCGTCGTGCTGCCGGATCAGGAAGCCGCCGGTCATGGGACACATCCTGGCAGCGACCCGGGCTCGCGTCCTGGCCCGCGGACTACACTTTGCCGTCGTGCGGGCCGGGGTCCCGGACGCCGTCACCTACCGCGGAGGGCCATCAGTGCTGCACGAACCCGATCCGATGGCGGCACTCGCGGACTTGGGCGGCCCCTTCGAGGCGGCGCTGGCGTCGATGTACGCCGGCACGGCGCAGAAGGGTGCCGACGGAGTCCGCCACGAGATCGACGACTCGACCCGAATCTCGGCCGAGGAGGGCATGGCCCTCTTCTCGCTGTGCCGAGCCGGGGATGTGGTCGACACTCTCGAGGTCGGGCTGGCCTATGGGTTCAGCACGGTCTTCCTGCTGGCTGCCCTGGCCGACAACGGTGGCGGGCAGCATGTGGCGATCGACCCCTACCAGGACATCGACTGGGACGGGATCGGGCTGACGACGGCGATCGACGTGATCGCCGCCGCCGGCGCGTCGGTGGACTTCGCCCTGCTCCCGGAGCGCTCCGAGATGGCGCTGACCGATCTGGCGCGGCAGGGGCGCACCTTCGGCCTGACGTTCATCGACGGCTACCACCGGTTCGACGACGTCCTGGTGGACTTCACCCTGGCGGCCCGGATGTGCCCGGAAGGGGGCGTGATCGTGCTGCACGACATGTGGCTGCCCAGCATCGCTGCGGTTGCGTCCTTTCTGCGCACCAACCGAGTGGACTTCGCCGAGGTGCAGACCGGCTGTCCCAACCTCTTCGCCATGCGGCGGATCGCCGACGACGAGCGCGACTGGACGCACTTCGTCGCCTTTCCGCTGCGCTGAGCTACTCGGCAGTCCAGCTCAGCGCCCCGGACTTGGCCAGCCACATGATCGTCATGCGCACGAACGGTCGGCGTCGGGGAGGGAACAACGCCGTGACGTCGGCCAGGCGGCATTGGCCCCGTTCGGCGATGTAGGCGAGCACGGCCCGAGCCTCGTCCGCGTCCCCGCGCAGCCCGGGGTGGACCTCGTCGAGCTCGACTCGCGGCGACCAGGCATCCGCATCGACTCTGCCCGGCCGCAACAGGGTGTCGTCGCCCAGCACGGAAGACGGCAGCGCGGCGAAAGTCCTGAACGGATCGTCCCGCAGCGGGGATAGACGTCGCGACGCCAGCTCCGCAATGGTCGGGGCCAGCGCCTGCCGGCGCTCTGCGAGGTCGGCGAAGAGCAGCTGGTACTGACCCGCCACCACACGCCAGTCGAACTCCTGGCGGGCCCGCTCGGCGCCGGCCCCGCCCAGGCGACGACGGTGCTCCGGGTCGTCGGCCAGCCGCGCCAGAGCCTGCGCGGCGGCGTCGACGTCGACTGCCGTGTGGGCGGCGGTGGCCCCGCCGTACTGCGCGTAGTTGACATCACCCAGGAGTTCCATGAGCGCGAGGCTGCGCCCCAAGGGCCCGGGCGGCGCTCCCAGGGTGGGGATGAGATAGCCGTCCAGACCATCGCGGACGATGTCGCGGTAGCCGTCCCAGTCGCTCACGACGAGCGGCAGACCAGCCGCCATCGCCTCGATCAGGGCCTGGCCGAAGGTCTCCAGGATGGTGTCCGACAACAGCAGGAACACATCCGCAGCCGCCCAGCAACGCCGGATGAAGTCGGGGTCGTTGCCATCCAGGATTGTGACCGGGACGTCCGGGCAGTAGGTCGCGATCGCCTCGTCGTAGCGACGCCGGCCCTGCTCGCCATCGGGGAACCAGCCGGCGAGCACCAGGTGCAGCCGCGCTCCGCACTGCTGCTGCGCCCGCTGGACCGCCCGCAGCATCGGTTGCGGGAAGGCCTTGTCGTAGGGCGACAGGCGGGCCAGGTGGTAGATCATCACCGCCTGGTCGGGGATGCCCAAGTCGGCGCGCATGGTGTGTCGCGCCTCGGCGTCGGATGCCGCGCTTGCCACGGCGCCGACGGCCGTGCCGAAGGGGATGACGGGCAGCTGAGGGCGGGGCAGGCGGTACCGCTGGGCATCAGCGGCCCCGAGTCGGCCGCGCAGCACGTCCTCCCACTCGTCGATGGCCGCCTGCACGGTGGTGCGCAGGCTGGTCGACGAGCACACCAGCGCGTCCCAGGGCCACACCGGGGCCAACAGCGACATCAGCATCTGTTCGCGATGCGGCGCGGAGGCGAAGGCGAAGATCGACCCGACGATGGAGTAGGCGTCATCGCCGCCGCCGTGCCGCCGTGCCCAGGCCGGTTCAGTCAGGTAGGGCTGGCCGTACAGCAGGGCGCCGGCCGCGGTCGCCGCAGCCGTGCCGAACAGCGGTCCGACCGTGACTTCGGGGGGCTCAGCATCGACCAGCCCCAGCTCCGCCCGCAGCGACTGGGTGTCGGCAGAGCCAGGATGGCTGAGGACGTGAAGACTCTGGTACCCGCCGTCCTGCGCAAGAGCTCGGAAGAGGCCCGCGTTGGCCACGAGGCGGCCATAGGGATCGCGGGGTGGCGCCACCCGCCCCGACGGCAGGTAGACGGCGAGGGCAGCTGGACCGTCAGCCGAGGGTTCCGCTTCGGAGGTCAGCCCGCTTCCCCGGCCTCGCCGACGACAATGGCCTCGCCCGGCATGAAGTTGGCACCGTTGCCGAGGCCGCCGGAGATCTTCGACAGATCGTCCTCGCCCAGCTCCTCGTCGTTCCCCGCGGCGTCATCGGCCGCCTTGCTGTCGTCCGCCTCAGTCATCTTCGCTCCTTCGTGGTTGCGCGCGATGCGTTCCAGGTTCCCAGCCTGCCACCTCCAGCGCAGTTCGCGCACCCCCGCGCGGCGCCGAGGCAGCCCCGCAATCGATTTCGGTCGTCGCGGAAATCGGTTTCGGTTTCTAGGCCCTTGTCCTGCAACCCGGCCGCCGCCCATGGTTGAGCCATCAGCCCCGGATCGGCCGGGGCTCGGCAAAGGAGGAACACCATGTTCGGCAACAACTCCCGACGATCCCGATGCGGCGCAGGTGCTCGAATGACGGCCGCCGCGGCTGCCCTGTTCACTGCCGGCACGCTCTTCACGGCCGGCGCCGCCGCGGCTAGCCCCGCGGCCCAGCCCCAGCCGCCGGCGGGGATGACCTTCGAGGCCGGCAAGCCCGGCCTCATCGCGGCCGACAGGCTGCACGTGGTCAAGGAGACCGGCGAGTTGAACGGGGACGAGCCGGTGATGATGACCGTGCGGCTGGAGTCGGTGCTGGGCAAGCCCGGAGCGACCAAGGTCTCGCTGGTGAACTCGTCCCCGGGTGAGATCGCCTCGGGCGTGGACGAGGGCAAGACAGTCGGGATCCAGGACGCCTATGGCGATACCTGGTTCGGCACTGCGCCACTGACCTCCGACGCCATCATCGACGCGATCGCCAGCGGCGAGCCGCTCCCGATCCCGGTGGTGGTCACGGCCACGGTCATGCTGGAGGGCGACATGTCCGGCGGGGCGAGGATCGGCGCCATGGGGCAGACGGTGGCCGACCACCTGCAGCGCACCCTGGGCAAAGAGCTGGCTGACACCAAGGTGGTCGTGGGGCCGGACGGCAAGGTGTCCGGACTGGCCGATGCCATGCAGCGCATCCAGACCGCAGCCACCCCCAACGCTGATGTCGTCGGCAAGCTGGTGGTGCACAAGATCGTCGACTGGGCCGCCAGCGTCGGCGACCCGGACGACCCGGTCGGCCTCAGCCTGACCGCCCTGGTGCCGGTGGACTCCTCGGTCACCGACCTGCTGGGCGGACCCGGTGCCCTCGGCTTGGACTCGCAGTACATGAAGGTCACCAAGCACGAGCTGCGCACGAAGCCGTTCGACGCCAACATCGAGGTCCGCACCGGCCTGCTGGTGCCGCCGTCGGCCCTGGGCGGCAAGGAGCAGCAGTGGTGGACCACCTACGCCGGCGACTACATGATGGATGACCCGGTGGAGTACCGCGTCTGGAACCACGCGTGGCCGCAGATCAATTGGTAGCGGAGCGCGGCTCCCAGGTGTCAGCATGTGCTGTGGCCGCCCAGGGAAAGCGCAGACGAGTCCGGCTGGCCGAGGTCGCCCGTGCAGCGGGTGTCTCGGTCAGCACGGCCTCGCGCGCGCTGAACGGGTACCCCGAGATCACCGAGGCCACCCGCGCGCGCATCGAGCAGGCGGCTATGAAGCTCGGCTACCGGGCGCACTCCACGGCCCGCAGCCTGCGGCTCGGTGACGTCGGCATGGCGGTGGCCGTCGTCGACGCCGAGTCGCTCCACCCGGGACCGGATCGGGTCAGCTACTTCTGGTCCCGGTTGCTGACCGAGCTCACAGTCGGGCTCTCGGTGGATCACCTGGCACTGCTGACGGTGATGCAGGACGAGGCGCCGCGGCTGCTCGGGACGCTGCCCTACGACGTCGCACTCGTGCTGTCCACGCGCAACGACCTGAGCCATGTGCTCGCGGCCCTGCCGTTCGGGGTGCCGGTGGTCACCGCGGCGAGCCCGGACGTCCCCGCCCGCAGCCATGTGAGTCTGGGGCATGACTACGCCGGCGCGGCGCGGGAGGTCCTGGACCACCTGGCCTCGGTGGGGGCGACGCGTTCGGCCGTGCTGCTGCCACCGATCGACCACAGCCACATCGACCAGTTCGCCACCGGTGCGCTGGAGTGGTTCGCGGAATCGGGGGCGGCGGACGCCGCGGGCAGCGTGCGCAAGGAGCCGCCCGAGCGGCTTGCAGGGGCGGTCGCCGAGCTGGTGGCAGCCGGATACGACGGCCTGTTCTGCCTGCTGGCCGACGGCGAGGAGACGTATGCCGCACTGCGCGCCGCAGGGGTCGAGCCGGGGCGCGAGGTGCACGTCGTGGTGCTGTCGGACGCTCCGGTGGAGGCGCTGCTCGATCCTCCCGCGAGCACCTTGGAGCTACTCCCGGACCAGTCGGCCGAGGGTGTGATGGCCGCCGCGCGGAAGGTCCTGCAGGGTGGCAGCGGCACGGTCGTGATGCCGCACCGGCTGGTCGTCCGCGACAGCTGAGCTGGGGGCCGCTGCGTGGATCATGGTCACTGCGGGGTGACGATGATCGACGGTCCGTCGCGGTCGGGCCGCATCACATGGATCCGGTTGCTGATGCTCTGCTTCATCTCGGTGACGTGGCTGATCACCCCGACCATGCGATCGCCCTGGGTGAGCCCGGTGAGCACATCCATGACCGCGTCCAGCGTCTCCGGGTCCAGGCTGCCGAAGCCCTCGTCGACGAACAATGTCCCGAGTTGCACGCCGCCGGCCTCGGCCTGCACCACATCGGCCAGGCCGAGCGCCAGCGCGAGCGAGGTGTAGAACGTCTCCCCGCCGGACAAGGTCCTGACGTCGCGGCGTTGCTCGGTGCGCTCGTCGAACACCCTCAGGCCCAGGCCGCGGGTGGCCTTGCGCCCATCTTTCGCCGTGACATCGGGAACCAGTCGGTACCGGCCGTCGGACATCGTCTGCAGCCGCTCGTTGGCAGCTTCCAGGACGTTCTCGAAGCGGCGCAGGATCACATAGCGCGACAGCGGCACATGGAACGTGTTGTCGCCGCCGCCGTGGACGATCGCCGCCATCCGCAGGACCGGGCGCGCCGCTGACTGCGCGGCCTGCAGCGCGACGGCCGCCTTGCGCAGGTCGATCAGGCGTTTCGCCGCATCCCCGCTGCTCTGCTGGGCTGCCTGATGCGCGGCCACGGTGCTGGCCCGGGCGGCGGCTGCCTCGGCTGCGGCCGCCCGGGGCGCGGCCAGGTCGATCCGCTCCGAAGCGTCCACGTCGCTGAGGTCGGCCAGGCGGGCGTCGACCGCGCTGGTGTCCTTGTCGTGCCCGGCGACGGACTCCTCGGCGGCTTGGCGCTCGGACTCGGACATCAGCGCCTCGTCTAGCGCAGACTCGGTCGCGAGACCGCTGGCCGCGAGGGCGTGATCGAAGGACTGCTGGGCAGTGGTGAGCGCGGACGCGGCTCGCTGGTGCTCTGCCCACCAGCGCAGCCAGTCCTCGAGGTGGCTCCTGCGCCGCTGCAGTTCCTCGGACAGCTCCCGAACCGACGCGGCGCTGCCGCGGGCCTCGGCAACCTCCCTCTCGTCGTCGGCCAATTGCTGTGCAACGGCGTCGCGCTGGGTCGTCTTGGTGGCGATGTCCAACGCGAGCGCCTTGCTCGCCTGCTGCAACTCGGCCAGTCGCGTGCGGCCGGCTTCCAGCTCGGCTTCGGCAGCCGTCGCCGCTGTGGCCGCCTCTTGCGCCCGGGCCAGGGCAGTGCCGGCCGCCGTGGCTTCGCCCTGCCAATCAGCCGGCGGCCGACCCTTGGCGATGGCTGCCGCGGCTGCTCGCTGCGAGGTGACGGTGCCCAGCACCGTCTTGGCCTGGTCTAGGGCGAGGCGATGGCGCTCAACATCGGCCCGTGCCGCATCGACCGCGTCCTTCGACGCAGCGTCGTCGGCGGGCGCGGCAGGGGAGGGGTGCTCGGTGCTGCCGCAGACTCCGCAGGGCTCGCCGGCGACAAGGGTCGTGACGAGGATCCCCGCCAAGTTCGCGTGCAATGCCCGCTCGACCTCGTGGGCGGTCCGGGTCGCGGCCGCCAGTTGTTGGCTGGCAGTCGCGAGGGCGGTGCGCGCCGCCGCCTCCGCTGCTGCCGCGACGGCCTCCCGCTCGGCGGCGGCGAGCCCCTCGTTCGCCTGATCCAGGGCTCGACCGCGGTGCTCGGCGTCGGCTGCCTGTGTGCGCAGCGAGTCCACTTGCCGGGTGAGGTCCTCGATGAGCTGGGGCAGCGCTGCGGCTTGTTTGTCGATCGCAGCCAGGTCGCCGCCCAGTTCGGCGATGCGCGCGTCTGCCGCTGAAAGGTCTGAATGCCGTTGGGACAGGCCGTCCTCCAGCTGCACTACTCGGGCCAGCCGGGCGACGTCGCTGGTCAGTTCGCTGACTCGCTGCTGGGCCCGCTCCTCGGAGGCCTCGGTTGTCCCTGCCGCGAGCAGCGCCGCCGCGTCCGCGGGCGTCAGGCGTGATCGGCTGGCCTGCAGAGCCTCCGCTGTCGCTGCGTACTCCTTGGCGCAATCCTGCCGTGAGTCGCGGCTGGGTTGGATCGACGTGGCGCGCGCGTGCTGCTCGAGTCGGCGGCGCAGCTCCGCAACCCTGGGCGCAGCATCGCGAAGGCGTGCCTGCTCGGCCAACAAAGCCGCCTTGTCGACCACCTTCTTGGCAGCATCTTGCGCGGCATGCATCGCGGCCTCTGCCGCCGTGGCGGCGGCGTCGGCGGCCTCCTTCGCCGAGAGCGCCGCTGCCGCTGCATCCTTCAGCGCGGCGACGCGGTGCTCGGCGTCGGCAACGGCCTCGGTCGGATTGGCCTGCACCCGATCGCGCCACTCCTCGTCGGTGAGGTCCAGCTGGGCAGCGTCCCGGAAGCGGGCGGCCTCCCGTCCCAGGGCCTCCGCCGACGTGTCGCGCAGCTGCCGAGCCTTCCGATCTAGCTCCTGCAGGCGGCGATCGACGCTCTCGTAGAGAGATGTCTGGAACACCTGCGCGAGGATCTTCGTCCGCTCCTCGTCGCCGGCCCGTAGGAAGTTCGCGAACTGCCCCTGGGCCAGCACGATGGTGGCCATGAACTGTCCGCGGTCCAACTGCAGCAGGCTGCGCAGCTCGGTGGAACCCTCAGCGACCGAGGTGGACACCAGCTCCGCGCTGGCGGAGACCTCATTGGGAAGTCGCTCCAGGCGCAGTGCGGTGTTCTGCGTGGCGGGCTTGTCGTTTCGGTTGATGTAGTCGTAGGAGGGTTCGCGGCGCACCCGGAACGTGCCGCGATCCACGGTGAACGTCAACTCGACGAAGGGCCGGTCGGCCTTCGCGAACCGCGTCGGCAGGAAGTCCGAGACCATGCGGTCCTTGGCCGTGGTGTCGGCAGGGTCGCCGTAGAGGGCGAACACGATCGCGTCGATGATTGTCGACTTGCCGCTGCCGGTGTCGCCGTCGATGAGCAGCAGCTTGTGGCCGTCGGCGTCGAAGTCGACGGTGAACTCGTCGCGGAACGGTCCGACGCCGCGCAGCGTCAACGTGTGCAGGCGCATGTCAGGCCCCCGTTCCGAACACGTCTGCGGTGACCTGCTCCAGCACAGCCAGCTCCTCGGGGTCCAGCTCGCCGGGCGCCACCTCGGTGACGAAGTCCTTGATGACGGCCAGCGGTGAGGCGTTGGCCGTCACGCCCCGGCCGAGCCCCACGCCGGAGGCCGCCGCCGTCCCCTCCGGCTCGTGCCGATGCGACAGCAGATGGGGGAACGCCGTCAGCAGCTGCGCGCGCATGTCCTCGGGACGCCGGTCATCGGTGACGGTGATGTCCACCCAGCTATCGACATGACTGGCGAAGGGCCCGGACGGAGGGTCCTGGGCGGCCAGCAGGAAGTCGCTGAGCGGCCCGCGCAGCTGCGCCATCTCACGCGGTTGGGCCAGAGGGACACGCTCGGTGCTCACGGTGCCGTCGGCGGCCAGGTCAACGAGCGTCACCCCCTTGACGTGGTTGCGCTCTGAGAAGGAGAAGCGCAAGGGGGAGCCGGAGTACTCCACCACCGTCCCGCCAGCACTCTGCCGACGGGTCTGGGCGCCATGCAGATGGCCGAGGGCCACATAGGCAACACCATCGAACGTGCTGGTCGGAACGTAGTCGAGGCCGCCCGCGGTGATGTCGCGCTCGGAGTCGCTGCCCAGCTCGGAAAGAAGTCCGGCATCGCCGGGGTCGTCGGCATCCACGACGAAGGCGTGTGCCATGACGACCGCGCGGGTGCTGGGGCGCTGGTCGAGGTCGGCGCGAACCCGGTCCATCACGTACCTGCTCGCTGCGGCCTGGCTGCGCGGGAGGTCGATGTCGTCGGCCTGAAGGGCGAACTGCCGCACCTCCTCGGCGTCCAGGTACGGCAGAGGGTAGACGGCCACCGAGCCGTGCTCGTCGGACAACAGCACTGGGTCGGCGGCATCGGCCAGCCTGGTGCGGACGTGCAGCCGGTCGGTGAACAGCTCCGCGCCGAAGCCCAGGCGGACCGCGGAGTCGTGGTTGCCGGGCGTCACGATCACCGGCACGTGCTCGCACAGCCCCCGCAGGGCACGGCCCAGCAGCTTGACGGCGTCGGTATGAGGGATCGCCCGGTCGTAGACATCGCCGGAGATGATCACGAGTTCCACGCCGCGCTCGGCGACGATGTCGGTGATCTGGGCGATCGCCGACATGTGCGCCTCGGTCAGATCGGTGCCCTTCAGCGTTCGACCCAGATGCCAGTCAGACGTGTGCAGGATGCGCATCGACGGTCCCCTCCCGAACGGGCTACGTTTGCCGAGAGCATAGGCGGGGAAAGTGGACGACGTGGATGGACGCGGTGGCAGGACGCCCGCCGCCTGGTCGGCGTTTGCCGCCGGAGCGGCCGTGCTGGTCGTGGGCATCTTGGGCGGGTGCGCCCCACAACCTAAGGCGAGCGTCACCATGCCGACGCCGCCCGCTGCGCCGATGTCGAGCGCCACCGTACCGACGCCGCCCACCCTGCCCCCGGCGCCCACCCTGCCCCCGGCGCCGGTCGTTCCCAGCGCAACGCTGCCGCCACCTGTCACCTTGCCGCCCGTGCCGGAAGGTGTTGCTGCTGCCGTGCTCAGCGTGGTCGACGGCGACACCATCGTCACGGACGCCGGGAAGATTCGCCTGATCGGCATCGACACCCCGGAGGTCGGCAACTGCAACTACCGCGTGGCGGGCAATGAGTTGCGCGACGCGATAGCGGCGCACGGAAACCAGGTCGTACTCGTGCCGGGTGCCCAGGACGACGAGGATAGGTACGGCCGGCTGCTGCGCTACGTCCAAGCCCCTGACGGCACCGACCTGAACCTGCACATGGTCCAGAGCGGGTTGGCCATCGCGCGCTACGACTCTCGCGACGGCTATGGGTTCCATCCGCGAGAGTCCGCCTACATCGCCGCCGATTACGAGGCTCCCGCGCGCAGCTGCCCGGATGGCTCCAGCCCTTCACCGGCCCAGACCCAACAGCGGCCGCAGGCCCAGCAGCAGCCGCTGCTGGGAGGCGCCGACCTTGATCCAAGGTTCCGCAGCTGCTCGGCGGCCAAGGCCGCCGGCTTCGGCCCCTATGTGTCGGGCGTCGACCAGGAGTACTCCTGGTACCACGACGGCGACGGTGACGGCCGGGTCTGCGAGTCCTGACGCGGCCGGCCCGCCGCGCTACTCGAAGGGTGCCGGGTCGCCGGACCCGACTCTCACCACCACGGCCTCGCCGCCGGTCAGGTCGACCACGGTGGTGGGCTGGGCCAGGCAGTCGCCGGAATCCACGACTGCGTCCAGCACGGTGTCGAGGCGTTCCTTGACCTCCCAGCCGCGCGCCATCGGCTCGTCGTCGCCGGGCAGCAGCAGGGTGCTGGACATCAGCGGCTCGCCCAGCGCCGCCACCAACGCCTGAGCCACCGTGTCGTCGGGGATGCGCACCCCGACGGTCCGCTTCTTCGGATGCGCAAGCCGGCGGGGGACCTCTCGCGAGGCTGGCAGGATGAAGGTGTACGGGCCCGGAGTGACTGCCTTGATGGCGCGAAAGGCGCGGTTGCTCAGCGACACGAACTGGCTCACCTGGGCGATGTCGTGACACACGAGCGTGTAGTGGTGGTGCGCGTCGAGGTGCCTGATGTCCGCGATCCGGTCAAGAGCGGCGGTGTTGCCGATCATCCAGCCGAAGGCGTAGCCGGAGTCGGTGGGGTAGGCGATCACGCCGCCGTCGCGGACGAGCTGGACGACCTGCCCGATCGCGCGCGGCTGTGGGTCTACCGGGTGGACGTCGTAGAAGCGGGCCATCCGCGGTCACTCCCCACCGTCGAGATAGGCGAGCAACGAGTCGCGCACGAACTGCGCGCCCTGCTGACCGCCGTAGGCGGTCGCGAATCGCTCATCGTCGACGTACATCTCCGCCAGTCCGCGCAGATAGGCGTCGGTGTCGGCCTCGGGGTCGGAGGCGGGAGTGCCGGGGATCGTCTCCAGCCAAGCCACATGACGGCGGGCGAGAGCCTTGGCGGCGGACGACTCGCACGTCGTTCCGGGGTCGGCCGCCGCTGCCAACCAGTCGCGTGTCAGCTGCGCCGAGCGCTCCTGCCACGCGACACGCTCGTCGTCGCCCATGGACCGCCACCATTCGTCGCCGCGGCGAAAGGATGCCGCGCCCCAACGGCGCTCGACCTCCTCTCGGTACTCGCCGGGATCGAATCCGTCGAACATCTGCTCAGCCATCAGGGGGGTGTCCTCTCGAAGTGCTTCGATGGTCGTCTGCACAGCGGCGATCCTGCGCGAGAGCCGGCGTTGGTCCCGACGCAGCAGCTCCAGGTGCTCAGTGAGAGCAGCGACTTCGTCGGTCTGCTGGTCGACGATGTCCGCGATCCGGCGCAGGGTCAGGCCCAGCTCGCGCAGCAACAGCACCCGCTGGAGCTGCACCAGTGCGGACTGGTCGTAGTAGCGGTAGCCGTTGCGCCCTATTCGGCTGGGCTTGACCAGACCGATGTCGTGGTAGTGCCGCAGCGCCCGGCTACTGGTGCCGCCCAGGCGGGACAGCTGCTGGATCGACCACTCCTGCTGCTCCACGCTCCCAACCTAGATGTTGACGTTGCGTCAAAGTCAAGGGTCGCAGTCAGACATGCCCGGCTAGTATCCGGGCATGGCGTTCACGGACCCCGCTGTCCCGCCTGCCGACGCCCACGACTTCATCCGGGTACAGGGTGCGCGTGAGAACAACCTGCGCAACGTGAGCCTGCAGATCCCCAAGCGCCGGGTCACCGTATTCACCGGAGTTTCCGGCTCCGGCAAGAGCTCGCTGGTGTTCGCAACGATCGCTGCGGAGTCGCAGCGGCTCATCAACGAGACCTACAGCACCTTCCTCCAGGGTTTCATGCCCTCGCTGGCGCGCCCGGACGTGGACGTCTTGGAGGGCCTGACGACGGCGATCCTGGTCGACCAGGAGCGTATGGGAGCCAACTCGCGCTCGACTGTGGGCACAGTCACCGACGCCAACGCGATGTTGCGGGTGCTCTTCAGCCGCCTCGGCACGCCCTATGTCGGCCCGCCGCAGGCGTTCTCGTTCAACATCCCCTCGGTCACCGCCTCGGGCATCATGACGGTGGACAAGGGCGGCAAGGACGGCAAGGGCACGACGGTGCGCCGGACCTTCTCCCAGACAGGGGGCATGTGCCCGCGGTGCGAGGGCATGGGCCAGGTCACCGAAATCGACCTGTCGCAGCTGTTCGACGACTCCAAGTCGCTTCACGGGGGAGCGATCACGATCCCCGGCTACACCGCCGACGGCTGGGCTGTGCGCATCATCGGGCAATCGGGCTTCGTCGATCCGGACAAGCCGATCCGGGACTACACCGAGCGGGAGTTGGACGATTTCCTCTACCACGAGCCGGTGAAGGTCAAGATCGAGAAGATCAACATGACCTACGAGGGTCTGGTGCCGAAGCTGCAGAAGTCCTTGCTGGCAAAAGACCGCGAGGCCATGCAGCCGCACATCAGGGCGTTCGTGGATCGGGCGGTGGCCTTCACCGCCTGCCCGGACTGCGGGGGGACCCGGCTGAGCGAAGGGGCGCGGTCGGCCAAGATCGCCGGCATCAGCATCGCTGAGGCCTGCGCCATGCAGATCAGCGACCTCGCGGGCTGGGTCGCCGCAATCGACGAGCCCGAGGTCGCTCCGCTGGTGGGTGCGCTGCGCAACACGCTGGACTCCTTCGTGCAGATCGGCCTGGGCTACCTGTCCCTAGATAGGTCCTCAGGGACGCTCTCAGGGGGCGAGGCGCAGCGAACGAAGATGGTCCGGCACCTCGGCTCGGCGCTGACAGATGTCACCTATGTCTTCGACGAGCCGACGATCGGCCTGCACCCGCACGACATCGCCCGCATGAACGGGTTGCTGCTGCGGCTTCGCGACAAGGGCAACACCGTGCTCGTGGTCGAGCACAAGCCGGAGGCGATTGCGATCGCCGACCACGTCGTCGACCTCGGTCCCGGCGCTGGCTCGGCCGGGGGCCAGGTGTGCTTCCAGGGCACCGTCGCGGAGCTGCGCGCCAGCGGGACACTCACGGGTCGCCATCTGGACGACCGAGCCGCCGTGAAGCGGGCGGTCCGCCAGCCCACTGGGCAGCTGGCAATCAGGGGCGCCAACCGGCACAACCTGCGGGATGTCGATGTCGACGTGCCGTTGGGGGTGCTTGTCGCGGTGACCGGCGTGGCGGGCTCGGGCAAGAGCTCGCTGATCCATGGCAGCCTGCCCCCAGAGGCGGGGGTGATCACCATCGACCAGGGGGGTATCAAAGGTTCGAGCCGCAGCAACCCCGCTACCTACACTGGCCTGCTCGACCCCATCCGCAAGAAGTTCGCCAAGGAGAACGGCGTCAAGCCAGCCTTGTTCAGCGCCAACTCCGAGGGCGCCTGTCCGAACTGCAAAGGTGCCGGTGTGATCTACACCGACCTGGGGATCATGGCCAGTGTCGCAACGGTGTGCGAGGTGTGCGAAGGTCGGCGATTCGACGCATCGGTGCTGGATTACCACCTCGGCGGCAAGGACATCAGCCAGGTGCTTGCGATGCCGGTGGCGGAGGCGCTGGAGTTCTTCGGCTCGGGTCCTGCCCGCATTCCGGCGGCGCGGGCGATCCTGTCGCGGCTGGCCGATGTGGGCTTGGGCTACCTCAGCCTGGGGCAGCCCTTGACGACCTTGTCGGGCGGTGAGCGCCAGCGCCTCAAGTTGGCCACGCACCTGGGCGACGAGGGTGCCGTCTTCGTGCTGGACGAGCCGACCACCGGCCTGCATCTGGCCGACGTCGAGCAGTTGCTGGGTTTGCTGGACCGGCTCGTGGATTCCGGTACGTCGGTGATCGTCGTCGAGCACCACCAGGCAGTGATGGCGCATGCAGACTGGATCATCGACCTTGGTCCGGGAGCGGGCCACGACGGCGGGCGGGTGGTCTTCCAGGGGACGCCGGCCGACTTGGTCGCGGCACGCTCGACGCTGACCGGCGAGCATTTGGCCGCCTACGTCGGGGTCTAGCGGAGGCTGACTGTTCGACTTGCGGGCTGGATCGGTGGTGTCATGTCCCCATGGATCATGACGAGTACGCCGCCCACGATGCCACTGCCCTGGCTGAGTTGATTCGCACCGGCCAGGTGACGGCTGACGAGGTGCTCGACGCCGCCATCGCGCGCGCCGACGCCACCAACAAGGCTCTCAACGCGATCGTTGTGCGCCGCGACGAGGCGGCTCGCGCCGAGGCAAACGATGCCGTGGCGGCCGGTGGGCCCTTCGCGGGGGTGCCGTTCCTGGTGAAGGACCTGGACGGGATGCTGCAAGGCGAGCCCTACACCGCGTCCAGCCGGTCGCTCAAGGCCTACCGGGCCACCACCGACTCGGAGTTGTTCGCTCGCTACAAGCGGGCTGGCCTCGCCATCTTCGGCAAGACCAACACGCCCGAGTTCGGCATCATGGGCGTCACCGAGTCCGAGCTGCGCGGACCCTGCCACAACCCGTGGGATCTGCAGCGGACGTCTGGTGGGTCGTCGGGCGGATCGGCTGCCGCAGTGGCCGCACGCGTGGTGCCGATGGCCCATGCGGGTGACGGTGGTGGGTCCATCCGCATCCCCGCATCCTCCTGCGGCATCTTCGGCCTGAAGCCGACCCGCGGGCGGATGCCGATGGGTCCGCTGGTCGGACAGGGGTGGGACGGTCTCGTGGCGCCGCACGTGGTGAGCATCTCTGTCCGCGACAGCGCCGCCGCACTCGATGCCACGCATGGGATCGACTCCGGTGCCCCGTACGCCGAGCCGCCTGCTCCGGCTTCCTTCTCCGAGGCCGCGGCAACGGAGCCGGGGGTGCTGCGCATCGGCTACAGCCTGCAGGCGCAGCTGGCTGAGCAGCAATCACCGGAGAACGTCGCCGCAGTGCTGGATGCGGTTGAGCTGCTGGCCGAGCTGGGCCACGAGCTGGTGGAGGTCGATCTGCCGATGGACCGCGAGTCTGCTGCGCGCGCCTATCTGTCGATCGTCGCGGCGAGTGTGGCAGCCGACGTGCTCGAGACTACCTCGCTGACGGGCAAGAAGGTGTCGGCCGACGACTTCGAGCCGGCCACGTGGTTCCTGCGGCAGATCGGCGACGTGTTGAGCGCTCGCGAGCTGGAGGAGGCTCAGCGGACGGCGGCGCGGCTGGGGCGCACAATGGCCGGGTTCTTCGACGACCACGGCTTGGACGCGCACCTGAGCGCCACCACGGCCGCGCCGCCGGTGCTCATCGGGGAGCTCGCCCCATCGGCCGCGGAGCGGGCGGCGTTGGCCACGCTGCGCCGCGCCACGGTGGGTCCGGTGATGCGGGCCGTGCTGGGCCAGCTAGCGGCGAACTCCCTGGCCAAGACCCCGAACACCCAGGTCTACAACATGACCGGGCAGCCAGCCATGAGCGTGCCGCTGTTCTGGGATGAGCACGACCTGCCGATCGGGGTGCAGTTCGCTGCGCGGTTCGGCGACGAGGTCACTCTGTACCGCCTGGCGGCCCAGCTCGAGCGAGTGCGGCCGTGGCGGGACAGGCGGCCGGCGATCTAGCTAGCGCACCACAACGACCGGGCAGTGCGCGTGGGTGGCGCACTGTTCGCTGACCGAACCCAGCAGCAGCCGCTTGAAGCCGCCACGCCCCCGGCTGCCGACCACGATCATGTCGGCCTCGTCGGCCTCGGCGGCGTCCATCAAAGCTGCGGCGGGGTTTCCCATGACATCGGTCATCTGCACCTGCAGCCGTTCGTGACCCCTGGTGCCCTCGGCGATGACCGACGTCAGACCTGTGCGGACCGCTTCAGCCTGCTGCTCCTCGTCCCACGTCACCTCTACCGCGGCGCCGGGCCAGGCGGAGCCCCCGGCCATGTAGTCCCACGCCCACACGGCGTGCAGCGGTGCGTGGCGCAACTCGGCCTCCTGTACTGCCCAGGCAAGTGCCCTTGCGCTGGCATCGGAGCCGTCCACCCCGACGACAATGGTGCCGCCGCGGGGTTCTTCATCGGTGTCCATGATTCCTCCTCGGATGTGCTCCCGATTTCACGGTACGTCGCCGAGCTGTCGCATCACTAGGGCCAAGGGGGCCATGCTCCGCGGCCAGCGGGCGGGGCAGCGGCCACCTCCCAAGCGAGGAGGTCCATGAACTGTGACCGCAGGCGCACAGCGCCTCGGGCAGGAAGGGCCTCAGTACGACAGGATCGAAGTCACGGCCAGGCCTGGTGGCAGCTTGTCCCTGCCTCGAAGTTCCTGGAGTTCGATGAGCACCAGCAGCCCCACGGCATCGGCCCCACAGCGCTCGATCAACTCGGCCGCGGCATTGGCCGTTCCGCCGGTGGCCAGCAGGTCGTCCACAATCAACACGCGGTGGCCGGGTCCGACGGCGTCAATGTGCACCTCCAGCGTGTCCGTGCCGTACTCGAGCTCGTAGTCCAGCGAGTGAACCTGGTAGGGCAGCTTGCCGGGCTTTCGGATGGGGATGAAGCCCAGACCGAGTTCGTAGGCGAGGGTGGCGCCCAGGATGAAGCCCCGCGACTCGATCCCCACGATCACGTCTGGCGCGAAGGGGCGGGCCGCGCGTGCGCATGCATGGATGGTCGTCTGCCAGGCGGCGGGATCGGCCAGCACCGTCGTAATGTCGTGGAAGAGGATGCCGGGTCGGGGGAAGTCGGGGATTCGTCGGACGAGTCCGTCGATGAGAGCCGAGTGTTCCACCGAGTCGGGTGCAGGGTCGGTTACGTCCACGACCGTCATTGTGCGGGAGTGCGCCGGGCGATGAAACGCACCGCGTCGATGCCTGGGCAGGGCTACGCTCGCGAACGTGCGCTCACTCAAGACCATCGCTGTTTTCGTCGTGGCCGTGCTCGTGGTGGCCATCATCGCCGTTGCGGGCTACTTCGCCTGGAGCAAGCGGGAAAGCGATGAGCGCCAGCAGGCGCTGCAGAGCTTCTACCAGACCCCGTCACCGTTGCCCGCCGGCAAACCTGGGGACGTGCTTCGCAGTGAGCCCATCACTTCTGGGTTCACGCTGCCGCCGGGCACCCAGGCCCAGCGCATCCTGTACCTGACGCAAGGACCAAGTGGAGAGCCCAGGGTGAGCTCGGGGATGGTCTTCATCCCGGCAGGTGCCGCGCCTGAGGGTGGGCGCAAGGTGGTGTCGTGGGCCCACCCGACCGTCGGGATGGGCGATGCTTGCGCACCGTCGCGCACCGACAGCCACAACCTGATGAGTTGGCTGCCTGGGATGTTGAACCTGGGCTGGGTGGTGACGGCGACCGACTACGCGGGGCTGGGCACTGACGGAACTGAGCTCTACCTGGTCGGCAAGTCCGAGGCCTACGATGTGATCAACGCCGTGCGGGCCGCCCAGCGGCTGCCAGGTACCGGGGCGGGCTCTGACTACGCCGTCTTCGGACATTCCCAAGGTGGCCACGCGGCGATGTGGACCGGTGCGCTGGCCCCGCAATATGCCCCTGAGCTCAAGCTGGTCGGCGTGGTGGGCGCGGCGCCCGCTGCGGCGTTGTCGGATCTGGTGGACGAGTTGTGGAACACGAACACCGCCTGGGTGATCGGGGCCGAGGTCTTCGTGTCGTTCCCGGCTGTGTACCCGAACCTGTCCGACTCAGCGGTCGGCACGCCGGCCGCGGTCAAGGGCTATCAGGCGCTGGCCGAGAAGTGCCTGATCAATGGAATTCTCGAGGGCGAGGTGCGGGGGTTCTTCGACGAGAAGTTCTTCTCTCAGAACCCCAACGACGACCCCTCCTGGCGCTCAGCCATCGCCGACCAGACAGCGCCCCCGCTGCCGGCCAGCATGCCGGCCCTCGTGACGGAGAGCGTCAACGACGGCGTCGTGCTGCCGCAGAGCATCGTGGCCATGCAGCAGCAGTGGTGCTCGGCGGGATCGAACCTGGCCGTCCAGTGGCTCGGGCCGTTGCGGGGGACGCCGGAGACGCCCAACCTCGAGACCCATATGTACGAGGGCTCGGTGGGTGGCGCTCTGGCGACTGACTGGATCGGGGATCGCTTCGCCGGTCGCCCCGCGGTGCCTACGTGCGATCAGCCGGCGCCGCTGGCTTTGACGTCGAGCTCCTGAGGGACGAGTCCCGAGCTCGCGCGGCACTGCTGGAGCTGCCGCTCGATCGCTGTCGCGACATCTGGCGCTGGCTCGTGTTCCCAGAACCGCAGGACAGTCCACCCCGCCGCTGACAGCCGGGCACTGGTGTCGACGTCGCGCTCCTGGTTTCCGGTGATCTTGGTCCGCCAGTAGTCGGAGTTGGTGGTGGGAAGCGTGCCGTGCTCGGGGCAGCCGTGCCAGAAGCAGCCATCGACGAAGACGGCGATGCGCCAGCGGGTGAACACGATGTCTGCCTTGCGTCGGCGGTCGAAGGGCAGCGGATAGTCCACGCGGTAGCGCAGGCCATTTGCGTGCAGGAGTCGTCGGATTGCCAGCTCGGGGGCAGTGTCGCGTCGCCGGTTGCCTTGCATGGACGCCCTGGTCGCAGCTGAAGAGGCCCACGAGCCCGGCGGCAGGGCCGAGACGGCATTCTTCTGCCCCGGCGTCACGGCATCAGGCTAGCCGGGCGCGATCGCAGGTGGGGTGGGGGACACTGGCCCACGATGAGTGAAGACCTGTGGTCTGCCTACGCCCGCACGCGAGTGGAGTTCCTGGATTGCGATGACGTGCGCTGGGCGATCGAGCCGGCGGGGGACCGGCGGCAAGGTTGGCCGGACCTTGGTGGGCCGGCGTTCCTGGCGGGCGTCGAGGTCGCCTGGGTCCTGACCGCGCACAATCCGTTCAGCGACCCGCTGCCGCCCGCGGCCAACGCTTGGCGTCAGCGCGCCTGTGCAGCGGCGGTGGCGGCGGCAGGGTATCCGTGGCGGCCTGCCCTCGGGCGGGGCCTGGACGGCGCCTGGGAAGAGGAATCCATGCTGGTGGCTGGCTCCGCGCAGCCGGTCATAGCGGAGCTCGCCCGGCGCTTCCACCAGAATGCGGTCTATCGCTGGACGCCGCAGGAGTGGTCGATCATCGGTGTGCACATGACCGGCAGCCGCCACCTCCGATGGCGAGGGTCTCGACTCTCCTGAAGAGAGCAGGTGGCGTCGGTCCCCCAGGGCCGGCTACAGCGGGGCGTTGAGACTCAGCTCGGCTCGGATGGCCGGCCACAGCGGGCGCGGGAGATCGTGCCCCATGCCGGCGTAGCCGACGAACTTGGCACCGCGAATCGCCCGCGCCAGTGCCATCCCGCCCGACGGGTTGACCATGGGGTCGGCCAGGCCGTGAACGACGACTGTGGGCGTGTGCAGGCCGCGCAAGGCTTTGGTCCGGTTCGGCTGGGCGAGCACGGCTGCAAGTTGGCGCAGCACCCCGTCGGGATCCTGGTTGCGCTCCATCGAGCGGCGGGCCATGGCACGGATCTCGCCCTCGTCGAAAGGGAAGCCCGGCGACCCGATGCGGCGGAACGTAGCCACCACGAGGTCCTCAGCCTCGGCGGGCGTGTGCGGCTGCGGACGCAGGATCATCGGCTTCATGGATGAGGCCTTCGGGCGCCCCACCCAGCGCGAGCCGGTCGACGTCATGATCAGCCCCAGGGAGCTCACCCGCTCCGGCGCCCGCAGGGCGATCGTCTGGGCGATGAAGCCTCCCATGGAGGCTCCGACGACATCTGCGCGCTCGAGGTCCAGATGGCCCATGAGCCCGAGTGCGTCCTCGGCCATGTCCGCCACGCTGTAGGGGGCTGGCGCGAGGCCGGTCAGGACCTTCGCCGGGGAGGGTGGGTCGATGTCGTGCAGGTGCGTCGACAGCCCCACGTCGCGGTTGTCAAAGCGGACGACAAAGCGCCCTTCGTCGGCCAACGCGGCGCAGAACTCATCCGGCCAGGCGATCATCTGGGTGGCAAGGCCCATCACCAGCAGCATCGGCCGGGCAGTCGGATCGCCGAAAGTCTCATAGGCAAGAGTGATGCCGCCGCCGACCGATGCGTACTCGGTTGTGGGCGCCTGATGTGCGCTCATGATCCAACGGTACGCGCCGGTCGACGACGGCGTGCGGTGCGAGGTGCCGACGGGCGTCAGCTCTTGATCGTCACCCACATGTCCTTGGCGTTGGACAGGTCCACGTTGCGGTGCAGCTCGAAGGTGTGCCCCATCGCGGTGCGGGTCACGGTGTCACCGGCGGCGAGCGACACGCGGTCGTTGCCCTCGAGGCGGATGCTCGGCCAGCCGAACACCGGGTTTCCGGCATCGACGTAGACCAAGCGGCCCGGGCCGTAGGGCAAGCCGTCGTCGCTGATGCGCATCTGTGCCCACACGTCGCCGCTGTACACCGAACTCCAGCCCTGTCGCTCAGCGGTTTGACCCGGGGAGAGCAGCGTTCCCTCACGGGTGGCATCGCAGGTGTTCCCCACCTCCATGCAGACGTTCACGTAGCCCTGGGTGTCGTTCTTGATGGTCAGCCTCGTGTCCATCACGCCTCGGGCGGGGTCGGTGTCGATGCTCGTCGGCGCGGGGGAGGCAGGCGCCGGCGCAGCCGGAGCGGGTGCGGCCGGAGCGGCGGCGGCCGTGGCGACGCCGGCCGGGACGAGGACGGCCGCGAGGCTCAGTGTCGCGGCTGCGGTGGCGGTGGCGATGGTGCTGATCATCGGATACTCCTGGGTTGCTGTGTCGGTCGTTCTGGCGATGCTTCGAGAGTAACAGGACAATGTCCTAAAAACAACCCGGGGGCTCGGTGAGAGCTGACAAAGGGTGTCGCGGGACTCTTCGGCGCCCGGCCGAGCGGGCGTCGGTTAGCCGCGGTCGGCGCGCGCCTTGACGCGCTGGCCTTTGACCCGGGTCTTCGAGAGCGCGGCGATGACCTTGTCGGCCGACTTGGCCGGTACGTCCACCGTCGTCCCCCTTGGGCCGATGTCGATGGGGCCGATCTGCTTGCCCGGAAGTCCGGCCTCGTGGGCGATCGCCCCGACCACATCCTTGGGGCGTAGTCCGGCGTCGGCGCCGGCATTGATGAAGATGCGTTGTTTGCCCGGTGCCGGTGGGGCCTTCGTCGGCCGCTCCGACGCGCGCCGCTTCCCTCCCTTGTCGGTCGCGCCCTTGCGGTCGGCGCCGCCACCCCGGCGGTCGCCGCGCTCGCGGCCGCCCTTGCGGTCCTGCCGCTGCTCCGTCGCCGCCGGAATCTCGGCCTCGCCGGCGTCGCCTGCGGTGGCTAGGTGCGCCATCTTGACTGCCGCCAGCGTCACGGTGTCCGGGTCGGCGTCGGCGACCAGCTCGGCGACGAGCGCGCGGTAGTCGTCCAGGTCCTCGTCCAGGCAGAGCTCGGCCAAAGCAGCCCGGGTGGCGTTCAAGCGGAGCTGGCGCAGTTCGGCGGTGGACGGCACTGGGTCGATCTGGATGCGCTGTCCAGTGGCCCTTTCGATGGCGGCCAGCTGGCGGCGTTCGCGGGGCTCGGCGATGGTGATGGCGGTGCCGGTGCGGCCACCCCGGCCCACCCGGCCGATGCGGTGGACGTAGGACTCCGGCGCGGCCGGCACGTCGAAGTTCACGACATGAGTCAGGTGGTCGACATCCAGCCCCCTGGCGGCAACGTCGGTCGCCAGCAGCAACTCCGCGCCGCCACTGCGCAGCCGCCCCATCACGCGATCGCGCTGGGCCTGGTCCATCCCGCCATGCAGTCCCTCGGCCCGGTAGCCGCGGGCATTGAGGGTCTCGGCCAGCTGGTCCACCTCGTCACGGGTGCGGCAGAAGACCAGGGCTGCGGCTGGAGTGTGCACGTCGAGCAGCCGGCACAGGGCCGCGACCTTGTGCTGGCGGGCCACGATGTAGGCGGTCTGCGTGATTGTGGGGCGCTCACGCTCGGCGTCCAAGTCGCGGCCGATCTCGATCCGCTGCGGGTCGCGGAGGTGCTCCTTGGCGATGGCTCGCATCCGCTTGGGCATCGTGGCGGAGAACATCACCGTCTGCCGTTGCGGGGGCGTCGCGGCGAGGATCGCCTCGAGATCGTCGGCAAACCCCATGTCGAGCATCTCGTCGGCCTCGTCCAGCACGACGACGGCGATGTCGTCGAGCTGCAGGATTCCCCGCTGGATCAGGTCGAGCGCCCGACCGGGGGTGGCCACGACGATGTCGGAGCCGCGCTTGAGAGCGAAGATCTGACGGCCGATGGGCTGGCCGCCGTACACCGGCAGCGTCCTGATCCCGAACGGCCGCCCGTAGCGGTGCACGGCTTCGGACACTTGGACGCAGAGCTCGCGAGTGGGGGCCAGCACGAGCCCGACGGGAGCATCCCCGCGCTGGTCGCCCTCGGCGATCGCGGCGATCATCGGCAGGGCGAACGCCGCGGTCTTGCCGGTGCCGGTGGCCGCCTGACAGAGCAGGTCGGCCCCGCCAAGCATCGCGGGCACCGCCGCAGCCTGGATCGGCGTAGGAGCCTCGTAGCCCAGCGCGCTGACGTGCTCGGCCAGGCGCTCGGGTAGGCCCAGATGACCGAAACTCTCGGCCTGTGCCTCGCTCACAGCACGTCCGCTGGCAGGTCCAGCACAGTGCGGTCCAAGCTGTCGAGCAGGTCGAATTGAACTGCCGTCTTGGGAAGCTCGTAGCGGAAGAAATAGGCCGCCGCCGCCCGCTTGCCGTCGTAGAAGGCACCCTCCTTGCCGAAAGCCGCCAGGGCCTGCTCCAGCCACAGCCACGCGACGACGACGTGGCCGGCAGCCTCCAGATAGGCGCTGGCGTTGGCAAGCGCCAGGGCTGGGTCACGATCGGCCCAGACGTTCATCGTCGTCATTGCCAGGCGCTGTGCAGCAGCCGCGAGCGCGTCCGCGAACTCCACCAGGTCGGTTGACCCGGGGGCCTCGGGCTGCTCCGCGGCCAGCTCGCGGGCGCGCTCGACGGTTGCCGTCATCCGCGCCATCAGCGCCCCGATCCCGGCGCCCCCGTCGGCGATCGCCTTGCGGCCCAGCAGGTCCAGGCCCTGGATGCCGTGGGTCCCCTCGTGGATGGGGTTGAGGCGGTTGTCGCGGTAGAACTGCTCGACGTTGTACTCGCGGGTGTAGCCGTAGCCGCCGTGCACCTGGATGGCCAGGGAGTTGGCCTCCAGGCACCATTGCGCGGGCCAACTCTTGGCGATGGGGGTGAGCACCTCCAGCAGTCGGTGCGCCTCGGCTGCGACCTCTGGGGAGTCGGTGCTGACCTCCTCGTCCAGCAGTCGGGCGCAATAGAGGCTCAGCGCCAGGCCGCCCTCGACGTAGGCCTTCTGCGCCAGCAGCATTCGGCGGACGTCGGTGTGCTCGATGATGGGGATCTGCGGCGATGTGGGGTCGCGGTCGGTAAGGGGGCGGCCCTGCTCGCGCGTCCGCGCGTAGTCCAGGGCATGCAGGTACCCGGTGTAGCCCAGCGCGACGGCGCCCAGGCCCACCCCCACCCGCGCCTCGTTCATCATGTGGAACATGTACGACAGACCGCGGTTCTGCTCGCCGATCAGGTAGCCGACAGCGCCGGGTTGACCCTCGGGGGTGAACTTGCCCTCCCCGAAGTTGAGCATCGTGTTGGTGGTGCCCCGGTAGCCCATCTTGTGGTTCAGGCCGGCGAGCACAACGTCGTTGCGCTCGCCCCGGGCAGCACTATCGTCGTCCAGCAGGTACTTGGGCACGATGAACAGCGACAGTCCCTTGACCCCGGGGGGCGAGCCGGGCACGCGCGCCAGCACCAGGTGCACGATGTTCTCGCTCAGCTCGTGCTCGCCGCCGGAGATCCACATCTTGTTGCCGAAGACGCGATACGTGCCGTCGGGCTGCGGCTCGGCGCGGGTGGCGACGTCGGCCAGGGAGGATCCCGCCTGCGGTTCCGACAGGCACATGGTGCCGTAGAAGCGGCCCTCGATCATCGGCGTGACCCAGGTGTCGATCTGTTCCGTCGAACCATGCGCGGCGAGGAGGTTGGCGTTTCCTGCCGTCAGGAACGGATAGGCAGCCGTTCCGACGTTGGCCGCCTGGAACCAAGCGAAGCAGGCCATGGTCAGCGTCGCGGGCACCTGCATGCCGCCAGCGCTGGCCGGCAGGCCAGCCGCGACCAGGCCGGTGTCGGCGAAGATCGCGAGCGCCTCAGCCACCTCGGGGTGCATGATGACCCGCTCGCCGTCGAACTGAGGCTCCTCGGCGTCGTTGCGCTTGTTGTGCGGTGCGAAGTGGCGCGTCGCGACCGTCTCGCTGAGCTCCATGGCGGCGTCGAAGGTCTCGCGCGAATGCTCGGCGAAGCGCGGACGGTCGGTGAGGGCCTCGCATCCCAGCCACTCGTACAGCAGGAAGTCCAGGTCTGGGCGCGAGAGCAGCAGTGAAGCCATGTGGCAAGGGTAGGGCTCCTCCCGGCGCGCCGACGCCGGGGCCGACGCGGTCGGGCCTACCGTCGAAGGATGTTGGATCGTGACCTCATGCATGCCGCGCGTGGCATGGCCCTGGAGGCTGCGGGCGTGGCACTGGGCGACCAGGCCCTGGCAGAGCGTGGACGCCTGGTCCAGTTCTCCCACCTGCGTCGGCGCCAGGTGCGCGTCACGCGGGAGTCGCTGGCCGGCCGGGCCCGGCGGCCGCGGCGTCTGCGCCGCTCCCCCCGCTCAGCCCGCCCAGCCCAAGCGCCCGGCAGCCAGGTGCCCAGCCCCGCTCACCTGAGCCAGGCGGCTGCCCGGATGCCGCAGGCTGTCGTGCGCGTGCCCTGGTCGCTGGCGGCTGTCGCGGCCAGGCCGCCGGTTGCGGCCGCCGGGGCATTGCTCGCAGGCGTGCGGGCGATCGCGGGCGAACTGTCGGCCGACGACAAGGGCGTCGACGCGGTGAGCTGACCTAATGCCCTCCGCCTCGACGCCCTCGCCATCCAGGTGCGCGATGTGTCGGGTGCCGCTAGGACACCGTCACCTCGATGGTGCGGGTCGTGTTGTCGGGGTTGGTCACCGTCAGGGTCGCCGTGCCGGACTTCAGCGCCTTGCCACCTGGGTTGAACGTGGCGCTGCCGTCGTTGCGGCCCTGCTCCACCGACACCACCGTCTCGTCGCTGGAGGTCACCTTGGTGTTGACGGGATCGGTGACGACGATGTCCAAGCTGTCGCCGACCTTGGCGGCAGCGGCTGTCTCGGTCTCAGTGATGATCACTGGCGGCACCATGCTGGCGGAACCGGCGGAGCTCGAGCCTGAGGCGCTCTCGCTGGAGCCCGATTGGGACGCGCTGGCGGAGGATGACGAGCTCGTCGAAGCTGACGCCGACGCGCTTGACGACGCCTTGCCGCTGGCAGACGCGGCCGACGACGAGGCGCCGCCGGAACTACTCGACGATCCGCATGCGGCCAGCGCGACGGTTGCCGCGCCGGCGGTGAGCACCAACGCGGCGCGGGTCAGCTGAGTGCGAGGCAGGGGCATTCGGGGCTCCAATTCGACGGGGGCGCGCATCCGATCGGTCGGTGCACGCCTGCTACGGGGGATTTCCTTGCGACAGTACCCCCACGATCGTCAGCGGCAGGCAAGATGGGGAACCAGACACGCCGACGACGGCGATCGTTCCACGACCGCGGCGGAGGGAGTTCGTGCGATGTCGGAGGTCTTGAACGTCGCACTCGGCCTGTTCGGGCTCTTCCTGCTCATCTCCACCGCCAACAGTGTGATCCGGACGCTGGTGGTGCCTCGTGTCATGTCCTCGACGATCTCGAACATGGTGGCCGTGGGAACGCTCGGCACCGTCGGTTTCATCGCCCGCCGGATGAAGTCCTACCGCGGTCGCGACCGGGTGCAGGCATGGGGTGGCCCGCTGACGATCCTGGGGCTGCTGATCGTGTGGCTGGGGCTCTTCTGGCTGTCGTACGCCCTGATGATGCAGACCTTGTCGGGGATGAGCATGGCCACCGCCTTCCGCGAGTCCGGGTCGTCGCTGTTCACCCTCGGGTACGCCACGAACGAGCGCGCGCAGCTCATCGCGCTGGACTTCTTCGCCGCTGCCACCGGGCCGATCACCATCGGTCTCATGATCGGCTACCTACCCACGCTGTACGGGTCCTTCAGCCGCCGCGAGGTTGAGGTCACCCAACTGGGGTGGCAGGCCGGCGAGCCCAACTGGGGGCCGGAGTTGCTGGCCCGGCAGGCGACGTTGGGGACGCTCGACGAGTTGCCCGACCTGTGGCGCGCATGGACCAGTTGGGCGGCTGACGTGTCCGAGAGCCACACGACCTACTCGGTGCTGGTCGCGGTGCGCTCCACCCGATCGAAGCGGAACTGGGGGTTGGCCCTGCTCGCTGTGATGGATGCCGCCGCGCTGCAGCTCTCCCTGATGCCCCAGCTGCCGCAGGCCCGGGCGCGCATGCTGCTGCGCGAAGGCGTGCAATGCCTACGGGCGCTGGAACTGATCGTGGGCGCGCGCACGATCGCCTGGACCGACGACTCGCAGCGAGAGGGGTCCCACACCGAGCGCGAGGTCACGCTGCCGCGCGCGGAGTTCGACCGGGGCGTGGCGCGCGTGCGGGCGTCGGGGGCGCCGATCTCGGTGCCCGAGGATGAGGCGTGGGAGGTCTTCCGGCTCTGGCGGGCGAGGTACGAGGACTGGGCCTACGAACTGCTGCTGCGCATCGACGCGGTGCCGGCCTGGTGGTCGGGTCGGCGCAGGCCGGACACGGCGCCAGAGCCCACGCCGGAGCTCGGCCCGATTGTGGCGACGGGGCCTGGCGACGCGGGCTCGGCCGGGCCGGCCGAGGTTCACAGCGGACGACCGGGGCGCACCCGGGTCCGCCCCCTGGATGGCTCTGCCGACTCGTCTGGGGCCAAGAGTCGGCCAGGTGGCGACGGCGCGGTCGGCAGCGGTCACGCGGGCCGCGCGCACCGCCACTCGTCGGAGCACTCGGAGACCGAGGGCAGCGCCGGAAAGCGGCGTCGTGAGGCGCGACGCGTGCGCAAGGAGCGCCAGCGCAACCTGCGCGAGAGCGGCGAGCCCCAGCTGGACAAGGACCTCTAGCGGCTCGGCGGGACGGGACGCCTTGGCGGTCGGCCGCTGGCGGCTAGAGCTGGCCTTCGATGTGCGCGTCCAGCAAGCGATCCACCGTGATCGGCACCTCCATCTGCGGACAGTGTCCGATGCCCGGCATCATCACTACGGTGCCGCCGCCGATCGTGCGCGCGACGCGGCCGGCGATGTTGGGGTCCACGAGCTTGTCCTCGGTGCCGAAGACCGCCAGCACGGGCGCCTGCACCTCGTCCAGGCGGCGCCACAGGTACTCCCGGCGCCACGGCACGAAACCCCACCCCAGCCCGCGACTGGAGCCCACGAAGGCGTGCCAGATATGCGGCAGCCCGGCGCGCAGGTTGTGCTCCACGATGGCCTCGGCCCGGCGCAGCGGGTTGACCCGCGAGGGGTCGCCGTACACCAGGCGCATGGTCTCGTCCACACGCTCCTCAGCGCTCTGGTTGCCGCGGGCCCAGGCCAGCAGGTCCGCGGCGCGGGGCGCGATGCCGAGCACGATCGGCAGCTTCTCCAGCCCGGGCTTGACGTGCGGCAGCGCGGGCGCCAGCAGCGTCAGCGTGCGCACCAGGTCAGGCCGCTCGGCGGCCACAGTGGTGGCGATCGCGCCGCCGAGCGAGTTCCCGACCAGATTGACTGGCCCGTCCATGGTTTCGAGCAGGTCGATGACAGCAGCGGAGTGCCGCGCGAGCGAGTAGTCGCCCTCGGGATCTGCCTCTGAACGCCCGAATCCAGGCAGGTCCAGCGCCACGCAGCGGCGGCCTCGGTCGGACTGCAGATGCATCAGGTCGGTCCAGTTGGTGGACATGCCGCCCAGACCGTGCACCATCACGACGTCGGCCTCGTTCGTCGCCGGGTCGGTGCGTCGGACGAAGAGCTCGAGGCCGTCGATCACCTCGAAGCTGCCTTGCAGCACAGGGGAGTCAAGGATCTGGTCGGTGCTCATCGCCCCAGACTACGCCGCGCCTCCCGGTGCGCGGCATCTACAGTTCGGGCCATGGATCTGGTCACCCTGGAAGAGGCCGGCGGCGTGGCGACTGTTGTGCTGCGCCGGACCGATCGGCTCAACTCGCTCAACCACGCGATGATCGCCGAGCTCGGCGTTGCCCTCGCCGACGGCGCCGCGCGCAACCGGGTGGTCGTGCTGCGCGCTGAGCCGGGCGTGAAGGTGTTCTCGGCCGGGCACGACCTGGACGACGTGCCCGTGCACGCCGATCCCGCGGAGTGGGACAACCCGGTGGAGGCTGTGATCGCCGGGATCCCGGAGCTGCCGGCTCCGGTGGTGGCCGCGGTGGAGGGAACCGTCTGGGGCGCGGCGTGCAACCTGGTCGTGGCCTGCGACCTGATCGTGGCCGTGCGCACGGCCACCTTCGCGATCACCCCCGCCAAGCTGGGGGTGCCTTACTTCCCCGCCGGTGTCGAGATCTTCGCCCGCTCGCTGCCGCTGCACGTCGTCAAGGCCATGTTCTTCACCGCTGAGCCGATCACCGCCGAGCGGGCGCACGGCTTCGGCATGGTGCACTCGCTGGCCGACGACGGCGCGGACCTGCAGCGGCAGGTGGAGCGCATCACGGGCCGCATCGCGGCGCTGGCGCCGCTGACGATCCGCTCGGTGAAGGCCGAGCTCGCCGCGGTGGGCCGGGAGCCGGAGGACGAGCGCGCCGAGCTCGAGGCCATGCGCCGTGCGGCATGGCAGAGCGCGGATGTGCAGGAAGGCGTGCAGGCGTTCCGGGAGCGCCGGGCGCCGGTTTTCGAGGGCCGCTAGCGGCGCAAGCGGCGCTAGCGCTCGTCCGCCGGGAGCTCGGCGATGAGTTGGGCGCGCAGGTCGGCCATCTTGGCCTCCTCCTTGGCGTCCAGCGTGGGGTACTGGGGGTCGATGTCCATCAACGTGTCCACCAGGATCGCGGCGGTGGCCAGCCGCGTCACCCACTTGCGGTCCGCGGGGACCACGTACCACGGTGCGGCGTCGGTGCTGGTGTGGCTCAGCAGCTCGGAATAGGCCTTCTGATAGTCGTCCCAGAAGCCTCGCTCGACGATGTCCGAGGAAGAGAACTTCCAGTTCTTGGTCGGGTCGTCGATCCGCGACAGGAACCTGCGGGCCTGCTCGTCGCGGCTGACGTTCAGGAACACTTTGACGATGCGGGTGCCCTGGTCGGTCAGGTAGCGCTCCCAGTCGTTGATCTCGCGGAAGCGCCGCTTCCAGATCTGCGGCTCCTTGGCCGCGTCCGGCGGCAGGTGCTGGGCACTCAGGAACTGCGGGTGCACCCGCACCACGAGCACTTCCTCGTAATAGGAGCGGTTGAAGATCCCGATCATCCCTCGCTCGGGGGCGTTCTTGGTGCAGCGCCAGAGGTAGTCGTGGTCAAGCTCCTCCGCCGATGGGCTCTTGAACGACGTCACCCGCACGCCCTGGGGGTTGACCCCGCTCATGACGTGCTTGATCGTGCCGTCCTTGCCCGCCGCGTCGATGGCCTGCAGAACCAGCAGCACCGAGTAGGTGTCCTGGGCGTACAGGCGGTCCTGGTACTCGCGCAACAGGTCGATGCCGTGCTGGAGCAGCTCGGGGGCCTGGTCCTTGTGGATGCCGTGTGGCTTGTGGTCCGGGTCGAAGTCGTGCGGCAGGCGGACCTCGTGCCCCGGTTGGACGCGCATCGCGTCGATCAGCTCGCGAATCTCCTTGCGGCGGGGGTCGGACACCTTGCCTCCTGCGCTTCAGTTGGAGTAGGACGCCTGGCGCCGGTTAACGCCGGCCGATGCGTACGAGCTGATGTCCAGGAAGAGTCCCAGCACCACGAACGCCCAGCCGAACCCGGCCACCGGGCCGTGGCCGAACCAGTAGACGAGGACGTAGGCCAGCGTCGTGTAGGGCAGCAGGATCAGACCCAGCAAGGGCGCGATCCAGTTGCCGTTGAAGGCCGCCGAGACGTAGTTGGTGAACAGCCAGATGAGGACCAGCGTCACCCGGGGGAAGGCCGCGCCCAGGAAGACAGCAAAGCAACCGCACATCGGATGACCTCCACTAGATTGTCAGGCCGCATGCGCTGCGGCCCGCCCTGGCGCACATGCGCCGACCGAGATTGACGCTACCGTGCTTTTCGGATCGTCGCAGCCAAGGTGCGCGGTCGGCGTCGGACGCTGATGGCCGCACGAGAGGAGACCAATGACCAGCCAGCAGGCTTCGGGGACCGGGGTGGCCGGGGCGGCCGGGGCGGCCGGGGCGGCCGGGGCGGCTGGGGCGGCTGGGGCGCATGGCCCCGGCGGGGCCCGGCGCCGCTGGATCGGGCTGTTCTTCGTGGCGCTGGGCGTTGCGGCGATCATCGTGGACTCCACGATCGTCAACGTCGCCGTGCCGAGCATCATCGACGATCTGGGGATCTCATCCAGCGGGGCACAGTGGGTGCAGGAGGCGTACACGCTCGTCTTCGCTGCGTTCCTGCTGATGTTCGGCCGGCTGGGCGACCGGTGGGGCCGCAAGCTGATGTTCGAGATCGGCGTGGTCATCTTCGTGCTGGCCAGCGTCTGGGCGGCGGTCTCGGGCAGCGGCACGGAACTGGTAGCGGCGCGGCTCGTGCAGGGCCTGGGTGGCGCGATGATGCTGCCCACCAGCCTGTCCATCATCAACGCCACCTTCCGGGGCAAGGACCGGGCGGCCGCCTTCGCGCTGTGGGGCTCGACCATCGGCGGCGCGGCGGCGATCGGTCCCCTGTTGGGCGGCTGGCTGACCACCGAGTTCTCGTGGCGTTGGGCTTTCGGCATCAACATCCCGCTGGGGGCGGCCGTGTTCATCGGCACGTTGATCTTCGTGTCCGAGTCGCGCGACTCAGACACCGTGCCGGGGGTGGACCTGTTCGGGGCGCTGCTGTCGGTGCTGGGCATCGGCCTCATCGTCTTCGGGCTCATCGAGGGCCGCACCTTCGGCTGGTGGAGCACCCTTGGTACGCCCTCGGTCGGCCCGCTGACCTGGACCCTGCCGATCTCGCCGATCGTCCTCGCCTTCGTGCTCGGCGTGCTCGCGCTGGCGCTGTTCGGGTGGGTGGAGGTCTCGCGCAACCGGGCGGGCAAGCCGGTGCTGCTGGACCTGTCGCTGTTCCGGATCCCCAGCTTCCGCAACGGCAACATCGCGGCGGGCATCGTGTCGCTGGGGGAGTTCGGGTTGTTGTTCGCGCTGCCGCTGTGGTTGCAGAACGCCCTGGGCTACACGGCGCTGAAAACCGGCTGGGTGCTGCTGGCGCTGGCGGCGGGCAGCTTCCTGGCGTCCGGGTTCGGGGTCATGCTGAACAAGCGGCGTGGGCCGATCTTCGTGGTGCGCACGGGTCTGGTGCTCGAGATCGTCGGCATCGTCGGCATCGGTCTCATCGCCTCGCCGGACGCCAGCGTGTGGCCCATCGTCGGCTTCCTGTTCGTGTACGGCCTGGGCGTCGGTCTCGCCACGGCGCAGCTGACGAACGTGGTGCTCGCCGACGTGCCGGTCGCGGAGTCCGGGCAGGGGTCGGGGATGTCCAGCACAACCAGGCAGATCGGCTCCGCGCTGGGGATCGCGATCCTCGGCACGGTGCTGTTCTCCGGCTTGGGAAGCTCGTTGAACGGCAAGCTGGAAGAGGCACCCGGGGTGCCGCCGGAGCTGCGGGAGCAGACCGTGTCGACCGTCGTCACCACCGCCGGCTCGGTGATCCCGGCGTGGCGCACCGCGCCCGCCACCCAGCCGCTGGCCGAGGCCGCCAGCGCGTCGCTGGCAACGGCGACCCGGTGGGCCGCCTTCGCCGCGGCAGGCTTTCTGGTGATCGGTCTGTTCGCCAGCCTGTCGCTGGGTCCGTCGCGGCCGATGGCGGCCCGTGAGGACGACTAGAATGCGCCCGGGGCCGTAGCCCAACGGCAGAGGCACACGGTTTAGGTCCGTGTCAGTGCGAGTTCGACTCTCGTCGGCCCCACCATTCACCTGCCCCTGTTGGCGCTACTGGATTCCCAGCAGGTCCCTAACTCGTGCGACATGGCCCTTCGCACGGACGTTGTACAGCGCCTCGCTGATCTTGCCGTCGCCGTTGACGATGAACGTCGAGCGGATCACACCTTCAACCGTCTTGCCGTACATCTTCTTCTCGCCGAAAGCTCCATAGGCTTCCAGGACGCCCCGGTCGGGGTCGGACAGCAGGGGGAACGTGAGGCTGTCGCGGTCGGCGAACTTGCGCAGCTTGGCTGGCTTGTCAGGGCTGATCCCAAGCACCACGACATCACTGGCGGCAAGGGATTGCAGCGAGTCCCGGAAGTCGCAGGCCTCGGTGGTGCAGCCGGGAGTCATCGCGGCCGGGTAGAAGTACACGACGACCGTCTTGCCGGCGTAGTCGCTGAGGGAGACCTCCTTGTCGTCCTGGTCGGGGAGGGTGAAGGCGGGGGCCGGGTCTCCCGGGCTCAATCGCGTCATGGTGCAACGCTAGGCAGCGGCGGCGAGTGCCGCAACCGGCCAATCCGTGCCGACGGGGCCGATCCGGAGTTGGCGTACGAGTTCATTCCGGGACCGGCTTGCCTTTAGGCTGCTGCCCATGGCAACTCAGAAGCCCATCGGCGCATCGCAGTCCTCGGCCACCCCGCTGCCGGAGATCAAGGCCCAGCCGCTCGACCCCGAGCTGGCTGCGGCCCAGGTGCAGGGGCAGGCGAAGCAGGCGGCTGCCAAGGCGTCCGACGGGGCCAGCGGCAAACTCACGATCCCCACCGAGGGGGGCAAGCCGGTCGTGGGCAAGGCCAACGCTGGCAAGGGCGTCCGATCCATCGCTCAGATCGAGGCCGACATGGACGCGACCCGGGCGCGTTTGGAGGACACCCTCACCGAGATCCAGACGCAGCTGTCGCCACGCAACATCATGGACCGCGAGGTCGCCCGAGTACGGGGCTTCTTCGTCGATGAGTACGGGGCAGTGCGACCGGACCACGTCGCGATGGTGGGTGGAGCAGTCGTGGGCTCGGTGGTGCTCATCTGGGGAGTGCGCCGCCTGACGCGCTAGCGGCACTCGGGAGCGTCGCTGGCGTTAGCCCCCGCCGACCCGATGCACCCCCCGGACGACGCGAGTCGCACGATTTGGTGAGGTTTTCGCGAGGCGATCGAGCAGGCCGCATGTCTTTGTGAGGTTTACGAGGCCGATTCGGCGACGTAAACCTCACTCTCGTTTGCGGCGCGCCCTTCCGATGCGCATTGCCCGGAGTTAAACCACACAACGCAATGCGAAAGTGGGGTTGGGACCGGTGGCGGGACCGCAGTCAGTGCGGGCCCCGCCACCGGTCACAGGCCGCGCCTAACCCTGGAAGTCGTTCTGGACTTTCTCCCAGTTGACGACGTTCCACCACGCTGCCAGGTAGTCCGGGCGGCGGTTCTGGTACTTCAGGTAGTACGCGTGCTCCCAGACGTCGTTGCCCAGAATCACCTTCGTGCCGTCGCTGGCGGGGGTGTCCTGGTTGGCCGTCGACACGATCGAGAGGCCGGAGCCGTCGGAGACCAGCCACACCCAGCCGGAGCCGAAGCGGGCCACGCCGGCGGCGTCGAACTTGGTCTTGAAGTCCTCGAACGTGCCGAAGGCGTCATCGATGGCGGCTGCCAACTCGCCCTCCGGGGCGCCGCCGCCGTCGCCGCTCATCCACTCCCAGAAGAGGGTGTGGTTGTAGTGGCCGCCGCCGTTGTTGCGCACCGGCCCGGCGAGGTTCTCGGGCAGGTCCGACAGGCTGGTGATGAGCTCGTCGATCGTTTTGTCGGCCCACTCGGTGCCCTCGACGGCCGCGTTCAGCTTGTCCACATAGGCCTGGTGGTGCTTGTCGTGGTGCAGGTGCATGGTCTGCGCGTCGATGAACGGCTCCAGGGAGTCGTACTCGTAGGGCAGCGGCGGCAGTTCGAACGCCATGAAGTCCTCCATGGGATACGGGCGAGTTGGTTAGGGTGCCCTAATCTCACCATGGCCCCAGGTGGGGCACAACAGTGCCCATCGGTGCGCTATGCTCGTCCCCGCGCGCCGCTAGCTCAATTGGCAGAGCAGATGACTCTTAATCATCGGGTTCGGGGTTCAAGTCCCTGGCGGCGCACCATAGAGGCTCTTAGGCCGGCGTAGTTTCTGGCCGAGCGGAACGTCGGTCTTCCCCGCGTTTGAAGGCTGTGACCACCCGCCCTTCAGCCCCCCGATGACTGTCCGAACCCGCAAGGTCGGGTCTTTGTGCCCGTAGCCCCAGAAGCGCCGACACGCCAGTATGGGAAGTGCAACGGCAACGCGCGGGTGCTCCCGCCGGGGAACGAAGGGATCGGCAATGACCGCCAACTACTGCAGCAACTGCGGGGCGGAGACGACAGGCGGCCAGTTCTGCTCCGCCTGCGGCGCCCACGTCGACTCTGCGGCCACCGGAGGGCAGTCGGCAGGCCCGGCTGGGGAGTCGCCCACGGTGACCCCCGGCGCAGCCGTTGCGACTGGGGCGGCTGCGACCCCGCGCACACCTCCGCCGCCAAACTCAAGGACATCCTCGGGCGGGTCCGGCAACAAGGTCGCCATCGTCCTGGCGGCGGTCGTCGTGGCCGCGCTGCTCGTGGTTGGAGGAATCCTGCTGTTCGCCATGAACAGGGGGGCGGCGCCAGCCAGCTCGACCCAGTCGCCGTCCACGGTCACCTTGCCCTCGCCCACACAAGCCACCTCCAGCGCCGTCCCCACGCCGACCTCCACCGTCACCGCAACCGCCACTGCGACAGTGACGGCAGCGCCGCCGGTCGTTCCGGTGGTGCCGGGATTCTCCGGCTGTCCCAGCGGGTTCACCTACATCGGCGACTACGGCGGCTACCACACGTGCCGCAATGGCTCGATCTCCGATGGCTTCGCCGCCAACATCGCCAGCGCCGTGAGCGGGCCGGGTCAGTATTCCGGCGTCTACAGCCCGGCGCACGACAAGGAGTACTACTTCCGCTGTGTGGCGACCGGCGGCTCGACGTCGCCCGTGGACTGTGGCTACCAGCCGACCAACATCACCAACGGCGGTCTGGTGCGGCTGTACCCCATCGGCTAGCGGCCCATCGCGGCGGCGGTCTGAGTCCGGAATAGCTCGACCGAGTCGCCGACCAGGTCGACCTTGCCCTGTTTGGCCCCGGCCCACGCCTTGTGGTCCGTGAGGTGATCGGCTCCGCGTCCGACGAGGTCCAGGAGCGCAGCCGAGAGCTTGGCCGTGGACTGCACCTGTGCCTCGCCGAAGCCGTCGGTGAAGTCGCCGCCGGATGTGACCGTTCCGGACGATCCGGCGCTCTCGATCTCGATCCCGAACAGGCGGCCGTTGGCGTTGTCCGAGGCGATCTCGTCGCCCGCGAGGTTCATCGGGCCGCCGACACCGGCGTGCGGCCCGCGCGTGGCCCGCAGCAGGTACACCGTCCCGTCGCGCCCCACCAGGAAGTTGGCCCCGCGACCGCCGCCGGCCAGGCCGTCGTAGTCCGTCAGCACCATCGTGCTCTGGTAGTCCAGGAGGAACTGCAGGGACGGCGCGCTGCCCGGCGCGGACGACCCGGTGTGGTGGAGCATGACGCCGACCGGGTGCCAGTCGGCCTGGCGGCTGGGCAGGTCCCACTCGGCATCCCAGCCGTCCTCCACGATGAGCGGCACCCCCGCGGCTTGCGCCGCGGCCAGCACCTGTTGCGGCGTCGGTGCCGCAGCGCCGGGTGCCGCGGCACCCACGGAACCCGGTGCGCCGGGGACTGGCGCGGATGCTGGCGGCAGCGGAGCGACGGGTGACACCGGGGGGTCGGTCAAGGTCGGCTGCACGGTGACGGTCGGCGTGACGGTGACGACCATGGTGGCAGCGGTGGATGGGCTCGTGACAGGTGGTCGGGCCGCGCTGCTAGAGGTGGCGGACCCTCGGCTGGTGCTGGCCCCGGCAGCAGATGGCGAGCCCGAGTCGGCGCAGCCCACCAGCCCGGTCACTGCGACGAGGGTCACCGCGCTGGCGCCCGCCGCGGCCATCCACGCCGGTCGGAGGCACATTCCCTCAGCGCCCACAGTCGCCCTCCCAGGATCGCGGCGGCTCGACGAACCGTGTGCTGCAAGGCTACCCGTCGGCACCTGTCTGCTCGCCGTCGTCTGCAGCCTCGGCAGCTGCCTGCCGGGCCTCCGCGGTGCCGGGACCGGGCTCGTCGACGAACACAGTGGACCGGTAGTAGCGTAGCTCGCGGATCGAGTCCTCGATGTCGCCGAGCGCACGGTGCCCGCCCGTCTTGGCCGGGGCGTTGAAATACACCCGTGGGTACCAGCGTCGCACGAGCTCCTTGATGCTGGACACGTCGATGATCCGGTAGTGCAGGTGCGCGTCCAGCTCGGGCAGGTCCCGGGCCAGGAAGAGTCGGTCCACGTGCACGCTGGAACCCGCCAGCGGCGCCTTGCGCGGCTCGGGGACGTGTGTGCGGACATAGTCCAGGACTTGCGCGGCGGCATCCGCCAGCGTCGTGCCGTCTGCCAGCGCCGTGAGCAGCCCGGAGTCGGTGTGCATCTTGACTACCACGTCGTCCATGCCCGCGAGCGCCTCCGCCGGCGGGGCAATGATGACGTCGATGCCGCCGTCGAGGGGGTTGAGCTGGGCGTCGGTGACGATCACGGCGATCTCGACGAGCGCGTCGTTCACGGCGTCCAGACCGGTCATCTCGCAGTCGATCCACACGATCGGTCCGTCAGTCATGTCCGCACTCTACGCAGGCCGTCCGTCACGGCCTTGTGGGTGGAGCGGCGCGGCGCGCTGCGGCACGAGCCGCACCTGGTCGCCCGGGCGCAGCTGCGCAAGCAGCCCCCAGGCCGGGCGCGCGACCACGCCGATCACCGGGTAGCCGCCGGTCGTCGGGTGGTCCGGTCCCATGATGACCGGGCAGCCGTCGGGCGGGACCTGCACGGCGCCGCGCACAAGGGGCTCCGACGGGGCGCCCGGGTCGGGGCGCACGGGCAGCGGCTCGCCCAGCAGCCGCATCCCGACGCGGTCGGAGTGCGGCGACACGGTCCAGGATCGCTCGCCCAGCTCGGTGTCCGGCAGGAGCCGAGCTGCGCGGCTGCGGGGGGCCGGCAGCAGGGGAAGGGAGTGACCGGTGTGCGATGCCTCGGGCGGCCCCGGCCGTGGCAGGTGCGCCACTAGCGGGAGCACTCCGGAGCGGTCGCCGATGGCCAGCGCATCCCCGGGCCGCAGCGGCGGCGGGCCCAGTCCGGCCAGTGTGTCGCGGGACCGCGAGCCGAGCACCGGATCGACCTCGATGCCGCCGCGCACCGCCACGTAGCCGCGCAGGCCGCGCCTCGCAGCTTCGATCATCACCTCGGCGCCGGGTGCCAGGTGGATCGACTCCTCCGTGCCGAAGCTCCGGGCGGCGCGCCCGGGCAGGTGAACAGCCACTGCCGCATCGACCCCGGCCACCGCCACGAGGCATGGCTCGAGGGTGCGCAGCACCAGCGGCCCGAGCACGAACTCCACCGCGGCGGCCCCTTCGAGGTTGCCCACAAGGCGGTTGGCGCGGGAGTAGGCGTCGGCGTCGTATGCCCCAGCGCGCGTGATGGCCAGGTGCGCCCAGCCGGAGCGGCCGGCGTCGACGAGCAGCGCCTGCGGCGGGGCCTGCAGCACGTCCAGCCGCCCGCGCCCCGGGTGGTGTTCCCGCGCGGCCGCCGGCCCGCCCACGTCAGCCACCGGTGAACCGCACCCGCGTGCCTGGCTGAAGCAGTGCGGGCGGATCGGCGTAGGGGTCGAACAGTCGCCGCGACGTGCTTCCGACCAGGTGCCAGCCGCCGGGCGACGCGGCCGGGTACACCGCGGCGTACCCCGCAGCCAGGGCTACCGAGCCGCCCGGCACACGCGTGCGGGGCGTGGCGCGACGCGGCAGGTGCAGCGCCGGCGGCAGCCCCGTCAGGTAGGCGAACCCCGGCGCGAAGCCGCAGAACTCCACCCGAAGGTCGGCACCCAGCAGCATGTCGACGACCCCCTCGACGCTGCACCCGGCGGCCTCGGCGACTTGGGCCAGGTCGGGGCCATCGAAGCTCACCGCCAGCACCACCTGCCGTGGCGGCCCGACGCTGCTCGCCCCGACCTGGTCAGCGCTGAGCAACCGGGCGACCTGCTCGGCCGCCGTCGGCTGCGCGAAGTCCAGCAGCACGCACTCGGCCGTCGGGACGGCGTCGAGCAGCAGCGCACCGAAGTGCCGGCGGGCATGGTCGGCGACAGCGGCGGCGGTGCCGGGAGGGGTGTCGATCAGCACCGCGTGCTCACCGTACTGGTGGAGCCGCCACTCGCGGACGGTCATGGCTGGGCCCGCGGCGCGAAGGGTCTGATGGCGGCCCCGGCCGCCTCCAGCGCCGCCCGCAGCTGGCTCGCGGCCTGCAGGGCGCCGGGGGTGTCCGAGTGGATGCAGATCGACTCCGCGGCGATGCGCACCTGCGAGCCGTCGACGGCGGTCAGGGTGCCGGTAGCTGCCCACCGGACCAGCCGCGCGCGCACTTGAGCGGGGTCGGCGATCACCGCGCCCGACTGGTCGCGGGGGACGAGCAGGCCGTCGGCGGTGATTGCGCGGTCGGCGAAGATCTCGGCCGTGACCGGGCTGCCCCGCCGCTCGGCCGCCACAGCCAGGGTGGTGCCGGCCAGACACAGGATCGGGGTGGCAGGGGGAGCAGCATCGAGGACGGCCTTGGCGGTCTCCGCGTCCACGAGCGCGGCGTTGTACAGAGCCCCATGCGGACGCAGGTAGGCGATACTGGTGCCAGCCGTCGCCGCGGCGGCCTGGAGCCTGCCCCACTGGTCGCGCAGCTGTTCGACGAGGAGGCTCGTCTTGACGCTGAGCCGGCGGCGGCCGAAGCCCTCACGGTCGTCGTAGGACACCTGGGCGCCGACCGCCACGCCGTTCTCCACAGCGAGGGCGCACAGAGTCGCCATCGAGCTGTCGTCGCCGGCGTGACCGCCGCACGCGACGTTGGCGCTGGTGACTATGCGCAGCAGCGCCGCGTCGGCGGCCAGTCCGTCGGTGCCCGGGCGCTCGCCGACGTCGCTGGACAGGTCGAAGCTGCGCCTGGCGTCGGTCGGGCTTGCCATCTGTTCAGGATAGGTAACCGGCCGCCAAGGGGCGAACGACCTGGCGTAGACTGCTGCGCGCTGGCCCGCGGTCGGGCCGGCAGCGGCGCGTGCGCCGTGGTGGGTGTAGCTCAGTCTGGTAGAGCGTCGCGTTGTGGTCGCGAATGTCGCGGGTTCGAGTCCCGTCACTCACCCCATTCAGTGGGCGTCTGAGACCTGCGTCTGAGCAGGCTCCGCCACCCCCCGGGGCGATCCTGCCACCCCCGTCGGCGCCCCTGGGTCACTGAGTCGTGGTTTGTGTCGGGGGTGGGTGGGATGCATAAGGTGCTGCAGGATCGCGGGCGTCAGTCGGCATTCGGGTGGTGACGCGGAAGGCGTCTGGGAAGTTTTGGCCGCGGCGACCCGCTGGTACGAGCAGGCGCTGGAGGCCCACCCCGACATGGCCGCCTTCAACCTCGGCGTCATCGAACGCGACCGCGGCGACACCGCCGCGGCCCGCCGGTGGTTCCTGCGAGTGGCCGACGCCTACAACGTCGACGCCCTCGAGGAGATCGAGCTGCTCGACGAGGATCAGGCGCGCTCCTCCTGATCTGGATTGGCTGGTGAGGGTTGCGTCGGGGGCGGCTCGCGTGGCCGCGTCGGGTGAGCCCGACGCGGCTTTCGCCCCCTTCTATTGAAGCCGAGCGCCGTCCGATTCGGTTGGGCTGGGAGTGCGTGAGTCCGCCTCGCATCGGAGTCGCCACCTTGATCGGCTGCGCCCTATGGTGAAGATGACGGAAGGGGGATGCCGTGTCGATGCAGGGTCCCGGGGACGCAACCGCGAGGAACTACGCGCCGCCTTCGC
>CAYYRC010000003.1:0-151011 GCA_964474045.1 uncultured Actinomycetes bacterium | reverse complement strand
GCGCTACCACTGCGCTAATCGCCCTGCGGGCATGAGGCTAGCACGCGTCCGGTGGGGCCACCGATGGTGCTGCCGCCGCTGCCCGGTCGCGCCATTCGCGGGCGCCGTCGGCGTTCTGCTCCAGGTCGGCGAGCGCGGCCAGGTTGGACATCGCCGCGGGGTCTCCGAGGTCTGCCGCCTCCAGCCAGATCTCCCGGGCCTCGGCGCTGCGCCCACCCTGCTGCAGCAGCACACCGAGGTTCACCATGGCGCTCGTGTTTCCGTGCTCCGCGGCGGCGAGCCACCAGCGGTGCGTCGCTGCTGCGTCGCCCGCCTCATGCTCGATCGAGCCCAACGTGTACATCGCCCCGGGGTCGCCGTGCTGTGCGGCCTTGCGCCACCACTCCTGGGCGGCGACTGAGTCCCCATCCACGTGGGCGGCGTCGGCGAGCGCGCACATGGCATCGGTGTCGCCCAGGTCGGCGGCCTTGGTCCACCAGTCCGAGGCGGCGGCGGCATCGCCACGATCCGCGGCGAGGGTGCCCAGGTTGGTCATGGCGAACGCATCGCCCAGCTCGGCGGCGCGTTCCCAGCGGTCTGCTGCCAGCTCCAGGTCGCCGGCGGCCGCGGCGAAGGCCCCGAGGTTCACCATCGCGCCGCTGTGCCCCTGGTCCGACGCCGCCGCGAGCCACCCCATGGCCGCCTGCTCGTCGTCCTCGGCAAGGCACATGCCGGCCAGAGCGAACATCGCCTGCGCGTCGCCGTCGGCCGCGGCCCGCTCGAACCAGCGGCGCGACTCTGCCCGCTCGCCGGCGTCGTGGGTCAGTGCCCCCAGCTTGACCATTGCCGCAGTGTCCCCACTTTCGGCGGCGCGCAGCAGCGGCTGAAGGGGGTTGTCGTCACCGGTTCCGTAGAGGCGCGAACGATCGGCTTCGTCGAGCGGGGCGTCAGGGGCGGCCATGGGGTCCTCCAGGAGTCAGGGCGCCGACATCGGCGGCCGTTTCGGCAGGGGGCGGGGCAGCCGCCGACTCCGACGGCAGTTCCCGCCGGTGGCCCAGCAGCGCCAGGACCAGCACACCCCCGGTGGCCAACAGCGAGATCGCGTTAACCACGATGATGGCCGCGTCGGGGCGCAGGATGCCGTAGGCGAGCCACAGCACCTGCCCGGTCACCACCAGGGCCCACGCCGCGACGGAGACCTGCGAGGGCTCGCGCCGCGTCCGCCACGACAGCACCAGTTGCGGTACGGCGAGGCACACCCCGAGGACCACGCCCGCCACGCCCACGAGCGCCGTGGGCGCCAGCATCGCCGCACCGATCAGAGCCGCCACGGCCACCGGGACCAGCAGCGTCAGCAGTGAGCTGCCCGACCGGATCCGAACCAAGGCGCCCACCAGGATCCCGAAGGCGATCACCCCGCCGGCGTTCGCATAGATCGCCGCGGCGGCTCCCACGTGCAGCCCGTAGGCCGTCCACACGGCGGCGCTGGCCAGGAAGATGCTCCAACTGCCGATGCTCACCCCCTCAGAGCCCTCGGCCAGGGCCTCCCGCAACTGGGGGAAGGAGGATGCGAGCAGCAGCAGGCCCGCGAGCAGGCCCAGGAGTTCCAGAGTCATTGCCACAAGTGTCGCCCGTCGGGGATGCCATGGGAAGGTGCCCGCGCATGCCCTTGCACACAATTGACGTCCGCCGGCGCCTCAGTGCGCCGCGATAGGCTCGGCTCGGCAGCCGCGATCAACGCATCCCGCCCATGATGTGGATGCCAGTTACCGGAGGTACCCAGCCGTGTCGATCACAGTCCTCGTTGGACCCGAGGCCGTCGCCAGCGAGTTGCCCGACGGCGCCACGGCCGAGCGGCTGTTCGATGACCGCTCGGTCGTCGTTGCCCGGGTCAACGGCGAGCTGCGCGACCTCGACGCGACGCTACGCGACGGCGACCGCGTCGAGGCGGTCACCATCGACGAGCCCGAGGGCTTGGCAGTTCTGCGCCACTCCTGCGCGCACGTGCTGGCGCAGGCAGTGCAATCGGTCGACCCCGACGCCAAGCTGGGCATCGGCCCGCCGATCGCCGACGGCTTCTACTACGACTTCGGCGTCGAGCGCCCCTTCACCCCGGAGGACCTGGCCGCCCTGGAGAAGCGCATGCAGGCCATCATCAAGAGTGGGCAGCGCTTCGTCCGGCGCCCGGTGACCGACGACGAGGCGCGCACGGAGCTGGAGTTCCAGCCGTACAAGCTACAGCTGATCAGCAAGAAGGGCGGGCCGGGCGGAGCCTTCGCCGATGAGCCCGACCCGGACATCATGGAGGTCGGCGGCGAGCAGCTGACCATGTACGACAACGTCGACCGCCGCGATCAGACTGTGTGGACCGACCTCTGCCGAGGCCCGCACGTACCGACCACCCGGTACATCCCGGCCAACGCCTTCAAGCTCATGCGCAGCGCCGCGGTGTACTGGCTGTCCGACGAGCGCAACCCACAGCTGCAGCGGATCTACGGCACCGCCTGGCCGGACAAGGACGCGATGCGGGGCTACCTGGACTTCCTGGCCGAGGCCGCCAAGCGCGACCACCGGCGCCTGGGCGCGGAGCTTGACCTCTTCAGCTTCCCGGAGCAGATCGGCTCCGGCCTGGCGGTCTTCCACCCCAAGGGCGGCGTGATCCGGCGTGAGATGGAGGAGTACTCGCGACGTCGCCACGAGGAGGCGGGCTACGACTTCGTCAACACTCCGCACATCACCAAGGGCGGCCTCTTCGAGACCTCCGGCCACCTGGACTGGTACCGCGAGGGCATGTACCCGCCCATGCACCTGGACGCCGAGTACGACGATGACGGGGAAGTGCGCAAGCCCGGGCAGGACTACTACCTGAAGCCCATGAACTGCCCCATGCACAACCTGATCTTCGACGCCCGGGGCCGCTCCTACCGGGAGCTGCCGCTGCGGCTGTTCGAGTTCGGCACCGTGTACCGCTACGAGAAGTCCGGCGTGGTGCACGGCCTGACCCGCGCCCGCGGCTTCACCCAGGACGACGCGCACATCTACTGCACCCCTGAGCAGATGCCCGGCGAGCTGGCCAACCTGCTGTCGTTCGTGCTGGACCTGCTGCGCGACTACGGCCTGGACGACTTCGAGCTGGAGCTGTCCACCCGCGACCCCGACAAGTCCGTCGGCGAGGACTCCGAGTGGGAGGCGGCGACGGAGGCGCTGCGGTCCGCGGCCGAGGCGCAGGGCCTGGACCTCGTGCTCGATCCCGGCGGGGCGGCTTTCTACGGACCCAAGATCTCTGTGCAGGCCAAGGACGCCCTGGGCCGGTCGTGGCAGATGTCGACCATCCAGGTGGACTTCCAGCTGCCGCAGCGCTTCGACCTGGAATACACCGCTGCCGATGGCAGCAAGCAGCGGCCGGTGATGATCCACCGGGCACTTTTCGGGTCCATCGAACGATTCTTCGCGGTGCTGCTGGAGCACTACAACGGCGCGTTCCCGCCCTGGCTGGCGCCGGTGCAGGTGGTCGGGGTGCCCGTGTCCGACGCGCACGTGGAGTACCTGGAGTCGGTCGCCCAGGCCATGCGGGCTCGCGGGATCCGGGTGGAGGTCGACGCGTCGGCCGACCGAATGCCCAAGAAGATCCGCAACGCCACGAAGTCCAAGGTGCCGTTCATCATGATCGCCGGCGACGAGGACATGGCAAACGGCGCGGTGTCATTCCGGCTGCGCGACGGCCAGCAGGACAACGGCATCCCGGTCGCGGGGGCGATCGAGCGGGTGGCCGGGGTCATCGCGAGCAAGGAGCAGGTCTGATGTCCGGACAGCTGGGACACGACCCCCAGGGGTCCGGCCCGCTCATCGGCGAGGATGTCGATGCCGACGAGGTGTTCCCCGGCATCCCGGAGGCCCAGGTGGTCCCCGGCGGCGTCGGCGCAGCCCCGGGCGCGGGCCAGGACAAGTGGGACCGGCTATGGACCCCGCATCGGCTGCAGTACATCCGCAGCGCCAACGCCGAGCCCGGGGAGCCCGAGGAGCCCGCCTGCCCGTTCTGCCGGGTGCCGAGCATGTCCGAGCCGGAGTCGCTCATCGTGCACAGAGGCCGCGTCGCGTTCGTGGTGCTCAACCTCTACCCCTACAACTCCGGCCACCTGCTCGTCTGCCCCTACCGCCACGTCGCGGACTACACCCAGCTGGACGCGGCCGAGATCGACGAGGTCGCCGACCTCACCCAGCGCAGCATGGTGGCGCTGCGTGCGGCGGCCGGGCCGCAGGGCTTCAACATCGGCATGAACCAGGGCAAGATCGCCGGTGCCGGCGTGGCAGACCACTTGCACCAGCACGTCGTCCCGCGCTGGCGCGGCGACATCAACTTCATGCCGATCGTGGGCGGGACCAAGACCATGCCGATGCTGCTGGAGCAGACCCGCGACCTCATAGCCGAGTACTGGCCTGCCTGAGCTGCCCGCTCGCGCCTGCGAGGCCGACGGCGGGGATGGGTACGCTTGGGTGATGCCCGAGAAGTCCCCCCGTGTCGCCAGACACACCCCTTCGCGGCGGTGGACGGCGCCCCACCGGCGCCGCGCGCTGGGCGCTGCGATCGTCCTGGGCGTGCTGGCCATCGCCTCGGTGCCGACGGCGAGCGCCCTGGCCGACGCGCGGCCGGCGACCCTCGCCGAGCAAGTCGGGATCGACGGCGGCAGCGCCCGCGGCGGGACGACGGTCGCGGTCCAGGCCCATGTCGCTGTCACCAAGCCGCTGCCGACGGCGGACCCGTCGCTGCACCCGCGGGGCCCGGCGCAGCTCATCACCAAGGTCGACACGACGGACAAGGTCGTGTTCCTCACCATCGATGACGGCGAGGTGGCGGACCCGAAGATCCGGGAGGTCATCGAGCGGAACGCGGTCCCGGTGACGGTGTTCCTGGCCGGCCGCTACGGGGCGGCCAACTGGGGCTACTGGCACGGCATGACCGAACTCGGCACCATCCAGAACCACACGGTCAACCACCCGTCCCTGCGCAACCTCAGCCGCTCAGCGCAGGCCCAGGAGATCTGCTCCGAGTCGCAGCTGTCCGCGGCCAACACCGGGCAGACCCCGTGGATGCTCCGCCCGCCGTACGGCGAGTACAGCAGCGCCACCCTGGCTGCCGCCGGGGACTGCGGGCTGGACTACGTGGTCATGTGGAGCGCCACCCTGCCGTCGGACAAGCTGATCTACCAGGTCGGCAACGCCCTGCGCCCCGGCGAGATCATCCTGACGCACTTCCGCTGGGACCTGCCGGGACATCTGCAGGCGCTGATCGACAACATCCACGCCCAGGGCTACACGATCGCCCGGCTGGAGGACTATCTGCCGCCGGTGCACTGAGCTGATGGTCAGGCGGACTAGTCCTGCGCCGCTGGCAGCAGCCACGTCTGGCTATCCGCGAGTACCTCGCCCGGCAGCGCTGCCATGACGCTGCGCACAGCCCGGAGCCCGGCGGCGCCGGCCAGCGCCGCCGCCGGCGCAGGCAGGTCCTCGATCGCGGTGGGCCACGACCGGTACGGCTGGGGGCGACCCAGGCCGTCGGGCCCGCAGCACGTGACGACGACGGCACCTTGCGCCGGCAGCTCCCCGAAGACGGACCTGACCAGGCAGGTGTTCCGCTCGGGGGAGGCGATCACCACCGCGGCCGACCCTGTGCCCGGGTCGCCCTGGGCGTCGCGCCGCACGAGTCGATCTGCCGGCGCCGCGAGCAGTCCCGCCCCGGCGCCCGTCTTCAGGGCTCCCATCAGGTCACCGGCCCAGGCACCGTCAGAGGTATCCGGCCAGATCGGCGCCAACTCGCCGCGGACCAGGGCTGCGCCCAGTTCCGAGTCGACGCCGCCGGGGGTCAGCCCCACCGACACCGACGCGGCGAAGGCGTCATCGGCCAGTACCGAAAGCGCCGCCACCAGCGCGTCGCGGGATGGGGCGGCGACGGCTGCATGCTCCGGGTCGGCGGGCACGGGATGCGGTGCGGCGATCGTCAGGTCGGCGAGGTTCAGGCTGGCCGCCGGGACGTTCCCGTCGTCCCAAACGGGCAGGCGGGCAGGCAAACACTCCGAGCCGAGCGCGCGCTCTGCGATGGCAGCGAGGTCCTCGAAGTCGGGTGCGCCCTCGGCAGCCAGCCCGGTCACGAGCACGGCCCTGGGGAGCCCGGCCTCCGCCGCGGCCTCCCACACGACAGCGGTGGCCGGGTCGAGGCCGACGGGGCACGGCAGGACGGCCAGCAGCGCATCGCAGGCCAAGGCCGCAAGCGTGGCGCGGATGGTCCACTCCCCGCCGAGGGGCAGCGGCCCGCTGCCGGCGCCCTCTGTGCCGGGCGCCGACGCCCGGCCGCCGCAGATCTCGGCCACGATGTCGACCGCGGCGCCCCCGGCCTCAGCGATCGCGTCCAGCACCCCCGACGACGCCGCGCGGGGCCCGATGACACCGACGATGGGGACCCAGGTCGGTTCTTGCGCGGACGCTGATGGCTGGTGCACCCCACCAGTGTGGTGCCCAGGCGCCGCCGACGGCGGGCAGACGCGGCCACGCGCCCGGCAGACGCGCCCACGCGCCCGGCAGACGCGGCCACGCGCCGGGCAGACGCGGCCACGCGCCCGGCAGACGCGGCCGATCCCACCCGGCGCCAACTACAGTTGGGGAGCCCCCTCGAAAGGTCGCACCCTTGCTGAACCAGACCAACGCCCGTGCCGTCGTCGGCAAAGTCATCAACCCGGTCGCCGGTGCCCTCGTTCGGATGGGCGTGTCACCGGACGCGGTCACGATCACGGGCACAGTGGGCGTGAGCCTCGCCGCCGTCATCTTCCTTCCGTCAGGGCACTTCGTCGTCGGCGTGATCATCATCATGCTGTTCATCTTCAGCGACATGATCGACGGGGCGATGGCCCGCATGACGCACCGCAAGGGACCGTGGGGGGCGTTCCTGGACTCGACCCTGGATCGCATCGCGGACGGTTTCGTGTTCGGCTCGATCCTGATCTGGGCGGCGTCCACGCAGTCGGCCCTCACCACCGCCGCCGCGCTGATCGCCCTGGTGGCGAGCACCGTGATCTCCTATGCCAAGGCCCGGGCCGAGGGGCTGGGCCTGACCTGCAACATCGGCATCGCCGAGCGCACGGAGCGCCTCATCCTGGTGCTGGCGGCGGCGTTCGTGTACGGCCTGGGGGTGCCCTACGTGCTGCCTGCGGCGCTGTGGGTGCTGTCGGCGCTGGCGGTGCTCACCGTCGCCCAGCGGGTGGCGCTGGTGCACCGTCAGTCGATGGCCATCGCCCGCGATCTTGACGCCAACTCCAACGCCGACGCCAACGCCAACGCCAGCGCCAACGCCAGCGCCAACGCCAACGACGAAGCCAACGCCGAAGCCAACCCGGACGCCGGCGCCCAGACCGAGGACGGGGAGGCCTGACGGTGGAGTCCCCGAGCGAGTTCGCCGCGTACCTGGGCTACTCCGTCGGCTGGCGCGCGGTCCGGCTGATGCCGCAGCGCGTCGCCTACCGCACGTTCTCCGGCATCGCCGACCAGCTGTGGCGTCAGCAGGGCTCAGGCGTCGCACAGCTGCAGCGAAACCTGGGCCGAGTCGTGCCCGACGCCTCCCAGCGGGAACTGCGAGAGCTCAGCCGCGCTGGCATGCAGAGCTACTTCCGTTATTGGTGCGACGTCTTCCGGCTGCCGGACCAGTCGCGCCGCTCGATCCTGGCGACGTTCGACCTCATCGGCAAACAGCAGCTGCACGACGCGCTCGCCGCCGGCACCGGCGCGATCGTGGTGCTGCCGCACGCCGGCAACTGGGACCACGCGGGTGCCTACGCGGCCCTGGAGTTCGACAACCTGGTCAGCGTCGCCGAGGACCTCAAGCCGGAGCGGCTGACCTCGAAGTTCCTGGAGTTCCGGGAGTCGCTGGGGATGGAGATCCTGACCTTGCGCAAGGGTCAGGACGTCTTCGGGCAGCTCGTCGACCTGGTCGGCCAGAACAAGGTCATCGCCCTGCTCGGCGACCGCGACCTGACGTCCAGCGGTGTTCCCGTGGAGTTCTTCGGCCACGCCACCAGGATGCCGGCCGGACCGGCCGCGCTGGCCCATGCCACCGGCGCCCCGCTGTTCGCCGCCACGCTCTGGTACGACGGGCCGATGGCCTTTGCCAGCCTCAGCCGGCAGATACCCGTGGATCTGGCCGCGGATCGCACGACGGCTGTGCGCGACACCACCCAGCGCACCGCGGACATGCTCGCCCGCGGCATCGCTGAGCACCCGGCCGATTGGCACATGCTGCAGCGACTGTGGCTCTCCGACCTGGACCAGAGCCGGCTCAAGGCCAGCAAGTACGACCTGCCCGGCGAGACCGGCGGACAGGGCGCCGCGGCGGCTGGGGCCGGGGACTGATGCGGATCGGGATCGTCTGCCCCTACGCCTGGGACACACCGGGCGGCGTGCAGGCGCATGTGCGCGATCTCGCCGAGGAGCTTATGCGCCGGGGGCACGAGGTCAGCGTCCTCGCGCCCGCCGACGACGAGGAATGCCTGCCGGACTACGCAGTGTGGGCGGGACGCCCGATGTCGGTGCCCTACAACGGATCGGTGGCCAAGTTCAACTTCGGGGTCGTATCCGCGGCTCGCGTGCGCCGCTGGATCAAGGAGGGCGACTTCGATGTCGTCCACGTGCACGAGGCCTCCTCGCCGACAGTGTCGGTGCTCGCCTGCTGGGTGGCCAACGGCCCGCTCGTCGCCACGCAGCACACGGCCATGGACCGCTCGCGGGCGCTGTCGTCGCTGTCGCTCCTGGTGAATACCGCCATGGAGAAGGTGTCCGGGCGCATAGCGGTGTCCGAGAAGGCGCGCCAATTCATGGTGGAGCACGTGGGCGGCGACGCCGTGCTGATCCCCAACGGCGTCAACTGCGCGGCCTTCGCCGATCCCGATCCGCTGCCGGGCTACCCGCGATCAGGGCCCACGCTGTTCTTCATCGGGCGGATCGACGAACCCCGCAAAGGCCTGCCCACGCTGCTCGCGGCCATGCCGAGGATCATCGCCGAGCATCCCGACGTGCAACTGCTGGTGGCGGGCCCCGGCGATGTGGCGGAGGTGCACGCGGAGCTGCCCGCGGACGTGCGCGACCACGTGGTGCTGCTGGGCCTCGTGTCCGAGCGCGACAAGGTGCGGGCCTTCCACTCAGCGGACCTCTACATCGCCCCGCAGCTGGGTGGCGAGAGCTTCGGCATCGTGCTGCTGGAGGCGATGGCCAGCGGGACGCCGGTCCTGGCCAGCGACTTGGAGGCGTTCCGCCTGGTCCTGCGGGACGGGCGCGACGGGGCGTTGTTCGCCACCGGGGACATCGGCGGCCTGGCCGCCGCCGTCAACGAGTTGTTGGCGGACCCGGCCCGCCGGGCCGAGCTGTCGGCTGTTGGCCTGCGCCGGGCGATGGAGTTCGACTGGAGCACGGTCGCACGCGACGTCGAGCGGGTCTACGAGTCGATCGCGACCCCCGGGCAGCCGGTCACCGCGGACCTGAGCGAGCAGTTGCTGGGCCGTTGGGCCCGACGCACGCCGCGGGAGGTCTAGGGTCAGGAGCATGTCCTGGCAATGGTGGCTGCTCGTCGTCGCGCTGTTGCTGGCGGTCTTTGTCGCGATCTACCTGTCGAGCACGGCCGGACGGCTGGACCGGCTGCACCACCGGGTTGACGTCAGCCGGGCCAATCTAGTCGCGGAGCTGCGCCGGCGGCGTGACCTCACCGACCACGTGGCCGCGATCGGCGTGGTGGACCCGGCGTCCGCGCTGCTGCTCGCCGATGCGGTCGGCAGCGTGGCAGCCGCAGAGCCGTCCGGCGACTCGGTGGGCCTGTACCTGGCCGAGTCGGACCTGTCAGCTGTCCTCGCCGCGGTCTTCAGCGACCCGCTGGAGGTGGACGAGATCATCGCCGCACCCGGCGGCGAGGCGGTTGAGCGGCTGGCGGACGCGTGTCGCCGGGTCCAGATCGGCCGCAGGTTCTACAACGACGCGGTCAACGGGACGCGCGCGGTGCGCCAGGGCATCGTCGTGCGGACCTTCCACCTGCAGGGCACTGCGCCGATGCCCGAGACGGTCGAGATGATCGACACGCCGCCCGCCGGTTTCGCCGGCCGCTAGCGCGGCGCCGCGGCAAGTCCGCCGCCGCCAGCCCGCCGCCAGCCCGCCGCCAGAGTCGCCGCCGCCAGAGTCGCCGATGCGCCCGCGCACGCCGCCCGTACAATCATGTCGCCGAGGGTCGGAGCACGTAGGGAACCCGGGCAGCCAACGTCGACACCATCCAGCGAGGTACACCGTGACCGACTCCGCCACCCAGCACGCGACGGGCACCGACCGCGTGAAGCGCGGCATGGCCGAGATGCTCAAGGGCGGCGTCATCATGGACGTCGTCACCCCCGAGCAGGCCAAGATCGCAGAGGACGCGGGCGCCGTGGCGGTGATGGCACTCGAGCGGGTCCCGGCCGATATCCGGGCTCAGGGCGGCGTCTCGCGCATGAGCGACCCCGACATGATCGACGGGATCATCGCCGCGGTCTCCATCCCGGTCATGGCCAAGGCCCGCATCGGCCACTTCGTCGAGGCCCAGATCCTGCAGGCGCTGGGTGTGGACTACATCGACGAGTCCGAGGTGCTCACACCTGCCGACTACACCAACCACATCGACAAGTGGGCCTTCACGGTGCCGTTCGTGTGCGGCGCGACCGATCTGGGCGAGGCGCTGCGCCGGATCACCGAGGGCGCGGCGATGATCCGCTCCAAGGGCGAGGCGGGCACCGGCGACGTGTCCAACGCCACCACCCACATGCGCAAGATCCGCGGCCAGATCAACGCCCTGTCGTCGATGGCGCCCGACGAGCTCTACGTCGCGGCCAAGGAGCTGCAGGCCCCGTACCAGTTGGTGCGCGAGGTCGCCGAGACCGGCGCGCTGCCGGTGGTGCTGTTCACGGCCGGGGGGATCGCCACCCCGGCCGACGCGGCGATGATGATGCAGCTGGGCGCCGACGGCGTGTTCGTCGGCTCCGGCATCTTCAAGTCCGGGAACCCGGCCGAGCGGGCCAACGCGATCGTGCAGGCGACGCTGCACTACGACGACCCCGACGTCTTGGCTAAGGTCTCCCGCGGCCTGGGTGAGGCCATGGTGGGAATCAACGTCGAGGAGATCCCGCAGCCCCACCGCCTGGCCGAGCGCGGCTGGTGACCTCCGGCGCGGCGGGCCAGACCACCGTCGGCGTGCTCGCGCTGCAGGGCGACGTCCGCAGCCACCTGCGCCGCGTCGCCGACCTGGGCGCGCGGGGTGTGCCGGTCAAGCGCCCGGATCAGCTGGCTGGGCTCGATGCGCTGATCGTGCCTGGTGGCGAGTCCACGACGATCTCGATGCTCGCCCAGCGCTGGGGGCTGATCGAGCCCGTGCGCGAGCTCATCCGCGGCGGGTTGCCGGTCTTCGGCTCCTGCGCCGGCATGATCATGCTGGCGGACACGGTCCTGGACGGCCGTGCCGACCAGTTGCCGTTCGGCGGGATCGACATGGTGGTCCGCCGCAACGCCTTCGGCCGCCAGGTGGACTCGTTCGAGGCCGATGTCGAGGTTGCCGGGATCGGTGGCGGACCCATGCGCGCGATCTTCATCCGTGCGCCTTGGGTGGAGTCGATTGGCGACGGGGTCGAGGTCCTGGCCGCTGTGGACGACCGGGTCGTGGCCGTGCGCCAGGGCGCCCTGCTCGCCACCTCGTTCCACCCGGAGCTCACCGGCGACCTGCGCCTGCACGAGTACTTCCTGCAACTGGCCCGCTGAGCGCACCTGACTGAGCGCACCTGACTGAGCGCACCTGACTGAGCGCACCTGACCGGCGGCGCCGGGCCATCCCTCGTCGGGTTTGCGCCACTTCACGTCGTTCGCGGCCGGTAGACATGGCGCGAACGACAAGAAGTGGCGCAAACGGGCCGGGGGGAGGGCCGGGCCCCGATGGGTAGGATTTGCACCAGCGGCGCCGCCCGCTGCCTCACAGACCTGCTCGACCTGCACGACAGACCTGCTCGACCTGCACGCGACGAAGGGATCCCGCGATGAGCGGCCACTCCAAATGGGCCACGACCAAGCACAAGAAGGCCGTGATCGACGCCAAGCGGGGGAAGCTCTTCGCCAAGCTCATCAAGAACATCGAGGTCGCCGCCCGGATGGGCGGCGGTGACCCGGACGGCAACCCGACGCTGTACGACGCCATCGTCAAGGCCCGGAAGAACTCGGTGCCCATGGACAACATCCAGCGCGCCGTCAAGCGTGGCTCCGGCGCCGAGGCCGGGGGAGCCGACTGGGAGACGATCATGTACGAGGGCTATGGCCCCAACGGCGTGGCCGTGCTCATCGAGTGCCTGACCGACAACCGCAACCGTGCCGCCTCCGAGGTGCGCACGGCGATGACCCGCAACGGGGGCACGATGGCCGACCCCGGGTCGGTGTCGTACCTGTTCACCCGCAAGGGCGTTGTCATCGTGCCCAAGGCCGATGCACTGACCGAGGACGACGTGCTGCTCGCGGTGCTGGATGCCGGCGCCGAGGAGGTCAACGACCTCGGCGAGTCGTTCGAGGTGGTCAGCGAGGCCGGCGACTTGGTCGCGGTGCGCAGCGCGCTGCAGGACGCGGGGTTGGACTACGACTCGGCGGAGGCGTCGTTCCTGCCCAGCGTCGAGGTACCGCTCGATGCTGACGGGGCGCGCAAGGTGTTTCGGCTGATCGAGGCCCTCGAGGATTCCGACGAGGTGCAGAACGTGTACGCCAACGCCGACGTGTCCGATGAGGTGCTGGCCGAAATCGACGCCTGACCGGCTCTTTCTGCGCCCACCAGCGCGCAAGATGCCTGTGCGGCGGCTAACTTTCGCAGAGTAGCCCGGGAATGCTGGGTAGCCCACGAAAGGTAGACAGTGGCCGAATCGCAGTCCGGCAGCGGCGAGGCAGCGCCGGAGGCGCCTGTCGTCGTCGAGCCTCGCCGGATGTCCAGCTGGGATTTCGCGACCTGGCGCGTCGCGTCCGACGACCCCGTCATGCGCTCCACGATCATCGGGCTGCTCCTGCTGGAGACGGCGCCGGACTGGGACCGGCTCGTCGATCGGTTCGACCGTGCCACCCGCAACATCACGGTGCTGCGGCAGAAGGTCGTCGAGGGACCTTCGGGGTACGAGACGCCGCGGATGGTGATCGACCCCGACTTCGACCTGTCGTTCCATCTGCGCCGTTTCCGGATGCCGGCTCGCTCCCGCTGGGCCGACGTGTTGGAGGACTGCCGCCGCCAGAGCATGACCGACTTCGACCGCGACCGTCCGCTGTGGCGGGTGACGCTGCTGGAGGGCCTGCCGGAGGGCAAGGCGGCACTGATCATCAAGCTCCACCATGCGATCGCCGACGGCCAGGGGGCGGTGATGCTCGGAGCGGCCCTCTTCGACTTCACGGAGGAGGGTGTGGACCTGGGCCCCATGCCCCCCGAGCCGGTGCCGGTCGAGCTGGACTCCGCGAGCTTCGTCGACGCGGTGGTCCGCGACAACCTGGGCTGGGCGGCTCGGACAGTGTCGGATTTCGTGCGCGGCCTCGGGCCCGCCAGCCTCGCCGCCATGAAGGACCCGGGTGCGATGGCGCAGCGAGTGGTGCGCACCGCGGGCTCCATCCTGCGCTTCACCAAGATCCCCCTGGGCCCGCTGTCGCCGCTCATGATTGAGCGCAGCATCAACTACCACTTCGACACCTTCGACATGGAGTTCGCCAGCATCCGAGCGGCCGCCAAGACCAACGGGGCCACCGCCAATGACGTGTTTCTCGCCGGCATCGCCGAGGGTCTGGGGGAGTACCACCGTCGGATGGGCAAGCCGGTGGACCGGCTCCGGGTGAACATGCCGATCAGCCTTCGGAAGCCCGGCTCGACGTCGCCCGACAACGCCGTCACCATCGCGCGGTTTGAGCTGCCGGTGTCGCAGCACTCGCCGGCGGACCTGATGCAAGAGGTCGGCGACATCGTCCGCAAGTGGCGCAAAGAGCCTGCGCTCCAGCTGGCCGACGAGCTCGCCGAGCTGTCACGGCTGGTGCCCCCGGAGCTCATCTCGGCGGTCGCGCAGGCCAGCGACCTGACGGCGTCCAACGTGCCGGGGGTGCCGGTGCCGGTATGGCTCGCTGGTGCCCCCGTCAAGCGGATGTACCCGCTGGTCGCCACCATCGGCGCCGCCGTCAACGTGACGATGCTGACGTACAACGGCATCGCCTCGGTCGGGGTGAGCACCGACGACGCCGCGGTGGACGATCGCGAGGAGCTCATCCGCTGCCTGCGGTCCGGCTTCCGCACCGTCACCGGCAAGCCGGTTCTGCCGGGCACGCCGCTGACCAAGCGGCGGGTCCGCAAGCCCGAGATCGCCTCAGCCAAGCCAGCCAAGCCCACCGAGCCCACCAAGCCCACCAAGCCCGCCAAGCCCGCCAAGCCCTGAGGCCTGCCGCTGGCCGGCGCTCCCCAGAATGCGCGACTCGCGGTCGCGAATCGGTGCGGGCGTCCTTCGAACAGCGCTAGTGTGTTCGAACAAGTGACCGATACTTCAACGCGGCGAGGTGCCCATGCGAGTCCTCGGGGTCGATCCCGGCCTGACCCGGTGCGGCATCGGAATCGTCGACGGCGCGCCAGGCAGGGCCATGTCGCTCGTCCACGTGCAGGTGGTGCAGACGCCCGCTGATGCCGAGCTCGGGCGGCGGCTGGCGGAGATCGACGACGCCATCCAGGCCCTGCTCGCCGCACATCGACCCGACCGGGTCGCCGTGGAGCGCGTGTTCAGCCAGCACAACGTGCGCACCGTCATGGGCACGGCGCAGGCGGCGGGCGTCTGCGTCCTGGCCGCCCATCGCCGCGGGCTGCCGGTGTCGACCTACACGCCCACCGAGGTGAAGGCTGCTGTGACCGGCGACGGTCGGGCCGAGAAAGCCCAGGTGGGGAGCATGGTGACGCGCATACTGCGGCTGTCGGCGGCACCGCGGCCAGCCGACGCTGCGGATGCTCTGGCACTCGCCATCACCGACGTATGGCGTGGCTCGGCGCAGCGCCGACTGCTCGACGCCGGGGCGCTGCGATGATCGCCTCGGTGCGGGGGGTGTGCCTGCAGCGCGGCGTCGAGCAGGTGGTGTTGGAGGTCGGTGGCGTGGGGCTGCTGCTCACCTGCACCCCGCAGGCGCTGGCGACTGCGACGGTCGGCGAGGAATGCTCCTTGGCGACGGCGCTCATTGTGCGCGAGGACGGGTGGACCCTGTTCGGCTTCGTCGACGACGACGAGCGGCGGTTGTTCGAGTTGCTGCAGTCGGTGACCGGCGTCGGCCCCAGACTCGCCGTCGCCGCGGTGGGCGCGCTGGGGGCGAGGGGGCTCGTGGCGGCTATCGGCTCGGCTGACGCCGCCGGCCTGACGCGTATTCCCGGGGTGGGCAAGAAGACCGCCGAGCGGATCGTCCTGGAGCTCCGCGACAAGGTCTCCGACATGCCTGCGGCGACGGACGGAGCAGCCCAGGGGGTGAGCGCCGGCGTCCTGCCGCCGCCCGCTGCAGGCGGCTGGCAGGGGCAGGTGTCGGAGGGCCTGGTGAGCTTGGGCTGGCAGCAGCGCGACGCCGACGAGGCCGTCCGGCTGGTCGCCGGGGACATCGTCGCCGAGGGCCTCGACCCCGCAGATGTCAGTGCGCTCCTGCGGCGCGCTCTGAAGCGGCTGGACCGAGTGTGAGCGCTGCCGGCGACGACGCCGACCGCCTGGTGGATGCTGCCCCGACGAGCGACGACGCGGCGGTCGAGGGCGCCCTGCGCCCGACGGCGCTGCCGGAGTTCATCGGCCAGGAGCGGGTGCGTGCGCAGTTGGGCCTGGTTCTGGCGGCCGCTCGCCGGCGGGCCGTGACCGCCGACCATGTGCTCCTGTCGGGCCCCCCGGGCCTGGGCAAGACGACGTTGGCGATGATCATCGCCAACGAGCTGGAGGCGCCGATCCGCATCACCAGCGGACCGGCCATCCAGCACGCGGGCGACCTCGCGGCGGTGCTCACCAGCTTGGAGCCCGGCGAGGTGCTCTTCCTGGACGAGATTCACCGCATGGCTCGCCCTGCGGAGGAGATGCTCTACATGGCCATGGAGGATTTCCGGGTGGACGTGGTCGTGGGCAAGGGCCCGGGCGCCACAGCCATCCCCCTGGAGTTGGCGCCGTTCACCCTCGTCGGGGCCACCACCCGCGCCGGGTTGCTGCCGGGGCCGCTGCGCGACCGCTTCGGCTTCACGGGCCACATGGACTTCTACGACGCCGAGGATCTGCAGCGGATCATCCGGCGCTCGGCGGATCTGCTCGGCGTGCCGATCGTCGACGACGCCGCCGCTGAGGTCGCGGGGCGCTCGCGGGGCACCCCGAGAATCGCCAACCGCCTGCTGCGCCGGGTGCGCGACTACGCGGAGGTGCACGGCGACGGGCGGGTGGACCTCGAGGTCGCGCGGGCCGCCCTGGAGTTGTACGACGTGGACGACCTCGGGCTGGACAGGCTGGACAAGGCCGTGATGTCGGCGCTGCTGGAGCGCTTCGGGGGCGGCCCGGTGGGCCTCAACACCCTGGCAGTCGCCGTGGCGGAGGAGGCGGAGACCGTCGAGACGGTCAGCGAGCCCTTCCTCGTCCGCCAGGGACTCCTCATCCGCACTCCGCGGGGCCGAATGGCGACAACGCACGCTTGGCGGCACTTCGGTCTGCAGCCGCCGCCGGCGACCGGGTCGGCGACGGCGCCGCAGCAGCCCCTGCTGTAGACCGCGGCGCAGGCGCGGCGTCGCCACGGCTGCGCCGCCGCACCGCGTCTGCTGCATCGGGGCGCGGGGTCGCATGGTTAGGATCGGCTGGTTATCTAGGCCTGGAGGTTCCGTGGAGGGTTATCTGCCCCTGCTGTTCATCGTCGTGATGTTCTTGGGGTTCTACTTCCTGATGGTGCGCCCCGCGCAGCGGCGGCAGAAGGAGGCGCGCGCCCTCGTGGCCGAGCTGGCGGTCGGGCAGGAAGTCATGACCACTGCGGGCATCTACGGCACGCTGAGCGCAGTCGGAGACGACACGGTGGAGCTCGAGGTCGCCCCCGGGGTGCGTGTGAAGTACGCGAAGGCTGCGGTGGCGCGGATCGTTGAGGAGCAGACCTCGGACGCGATCGAGGACCCTGCACCCACCGTCCTCGACGGCGACAAGCACAGCTGAGCCATGGCTCCGCCTCGCCGCTACCGCCCCGTGCGGGCGCTCATCGTCATGGCCATCATCCTGGTGGGCCTGTTGGCCTGGGCCTTCTGGCCGGGCACCGACCATGCTCCGCGCCTGGGCCTGGACCTGCGCGGCGGCACCCAGGTGATCCTGCAGCCGCGTGCCATCGGCGACGCCGGACCCATCAGCGACGTGGCCCTCAAACAGTCCGTGGAGATCATCCGCCAGCGCGTCAACGCCTTCGGCGTGGCCGAGGCCGAGGTCACCACGCAGGGCTCCGGCGCCAACGCCGCGATCGTGGTGAGCGTGCCTGGGGTCAATTCCCAGCAGATCGCCGACCAGATCAAGCAGACGGCGCTGCTGGACTTCCGTGCGGTGTCCGCGATCGGCGCGCCCGGCCTGGCGGAGGGCACGGCGGCGCCGGCGACGCCGCTGCTGGCCCCGGTCGAGGGTGCCAGCGCCGACGACCCCGCCATCACTGCCGCCATGACGTCCCTGGACTGCACCAACCCGGCGGCCCGACAGGGCGGCAGGCCCGACGATCCGGCCAAGTGGATCGTCACCTGCGACAAGGACGGCACAGCCAAGTACGTGCTGGAGCCCGCCTTCCTGCGCGGCACCAACGTCACTGACGCCCAGGCCTCGCTGCCGCAGAACGGCGGCGGCGGCTGGCAGGTGGACCTGACCTTCGACGACGAGGGCGCCAAGGCGCTGGCCGACACGTCCAGCCGGCTGGTGTCGCTGCCGGCCCCGCAGAACCAGTTCGGGATCGTCCTGGACGGGCTCGTGCAGTCTGCCCCGCGCTTCCAGAGCGCGATCCTGGGCGGCAAGGCGCAGATCACGGGGAACTTCACCATCGAAGAGGCGCAGGGCACGGCGAACGTGCTGAAGTACGGCGCGCTGCCGGTGACGCTGGAGGTCGCCGAGGTCTCGACGGTCTCGCCGACGCTGGGCACCGACCAGCTCAAGGCTGGTCTGCTCGCCGGCGCCATCGGCTTGGCGCTGGTCGCGCTCTACCTGCTGCTCTACTACCGCGCGCTCGGCTTCGTGGCGGTGATGTCCCTGGTGCTCGCGGCGGTGCTGACCTACGCCATCTTCGTCATCCTGGGGCGCACGATGGGGCTGGCGCTCACGCTCGCCGGCGTGGCCGGCGCGATCGTGGCAATCGGTATCACCGCCGACTCCTTCGTCGTGTACTTCGAGCGCATCCGGGACGAGATCCGGGAGGGCCGCACCCTGCGCTCTGCGGCCGAGACCGGCTGGGTGCGGGCGCGGAACACGATCCTGGCTGCCGACTTCGTGTCGCTGCTGGCCGCGGCGATCCTGTACTTCATCTCGGTCGGCAACGTCCGCGGCTTCGCCTTCGTGCTCGGCTTGACGACCATCATCGACGTGCTCGTGGCCTTCCTGTTCACGCGCCCTCTGGTGTCGCTCTTCGCGCGCACCAAGTGGTTCAACTCCGGCGGCGCGCTGACCGGCGTGAGCCCCAAGCGCCTCGGTGTGGCGCCGCCCGTGGTGCTCGAGCACGAGCACGACAAGAAGCCGGCCAAGTCGGACAAGCCGGCCACGGCTGCCGCCGACGGCGACGGCGACGCCGCGGCGGCGCAGGCCGGCGCCGTGGCGGACGCCGCCGATGCGAGCAAGGGAGTCGACAGTGTCCCGGGTCGGTAACTTCACCAACAAGCTGTACCGCGGCGAGGTCTCCTACGACATCGTCGGGCGGACCAAGCTCTGGTACGCCATCTCGGCGGTGATCCTGCTGCTGGCGATCCTGGGGCTCACCGTGCGCGGGCTCAACCTGGGGATCGAGTTCCGCGGCGGGGCGGAGTTCATCACGCCGTCGCCGACGTGCACTGTCGAGCAGGTCCGCGACACGGCTGGCAAGGTCGGGGCCAAGAACGCCATCACGCAGCAGGTGGGCTCAGATCGCATCAGGCTGCAGACGGAGACCCTTTCGGCTGCCCAGAGCGAGCAGATGGTGGCCGAGCTAGCCACCACCTGCGGCACCAAGGCCGAGGACATCAAGGTGCAGTTGGTGGGCGCGACCTGGGGCTCGGAGATCACGAAGAAGGCGCTCACCGGCCTCGTCGTGTTCCTCATCGCCGTGGTGATCTTCCTGTCCATCTACTTCGAGTGGCGGATGGCGGCCGCCGCGATGGTGGCGCTGATCCACGACGTGGTCATCACGGTGGGCATCTACGCCCTGGTCGGCTTCGAGGTGACGCCCGCGACGGTGATCGGCGTGCTCACCATCCTGGGGTTCTCGCTGTACGACACGGTCGTGGTGTTCGACAAGGTCAAGGAGAACACCAAGAACATCACGGGCCAGTCCAAGCTGACCTACAGCGAGGCGGCCAACCTGGCGCTCAACCAGACGCTGGTGCGCTCGATCAACACCTCGATCGTGGCGCTGCTGCCGGTGGCCGCGATCCTCTTCGTGGGCGTTGGCCTGTTGGGCGCTGGGACATTGAAGGACCTGGCGCTCGCGCTCTTCATCGGGCTGTTGGCCGGCACGTACTCCTCGATCTTCGTCGCCACCCCGTTCCTCTGCCAGCTCAAGGAGCGCCAGCCGCAGATGAAGGCGCTGCACTCCCGCGTGCTGGCCCGGCGCGCCAGCGCCAAGCGGGGCCCTTCCACCCTCGTGGCCGCGGGTGCGGTAGGCGCCGGTGCTGCGTCCGGAGCGGCAGCTGCCGGTGCGGCCGGCGTCGGGGCCGGTCCGACGGCTGGCACCGGCTCCGACGCCGACGCCCCGACAGCCACCCCCCGCAAGGAGCGTCCGCACCGCCAGGGCGGCCACCGCAACCAGCCCAAGAAGCAGCCGCGCAGCAAACGGTCGTGATGCGCCGGTCAGCAGCGGCGCTGACGGTCAGGTCGTAGACTTCTGGTCCAACGCCGATCGGAGGGAGCGACCATGACCAGCGACGCCGCACCCTCCGGCGCGACCCCGCCCGCGCCCGTGACGCGTCGCCGCCTGTCCCGGTTCGGCCGGCTGACGCAAGTCCGCAGCGGCGATCCGATGATGGACCCGGTCAAACGCGCGCTGCGCAAGTTCCATCCGAAGAGCGACTGGGACACCCTCGACCGCGCCTTCGAGATCGCCGCCTACTACCACCGCGACCAGAAGCGCCGCAGCGGCGAGGCGTACATCACCCACCCGGTGGCCGTGGCGACGATCCTGGCCGAGCTCGGCATGACCGGCCCCACGGTGGCGGCCGCGCTGCTGCACGACACCATCGAGGACACCGAGTACTCGCTGGACGAGCTGCGAGCCGAGTTCGGCGACGAGATCGCCGCCCTGGTAGACGGTGTCACCAAGCTGGACAAGGTCAAGTACGGCTCGGCCAGCGCCGCCGAGACGGTCCGCAAGATGGTCGTCGCGATGGCCCGGGACATCCGCGTGCTCGTCATCAAGTTGGCCGACCGTCTGCACAACATGCGCACTCTGGGCGCCATGCCGCCGCACAAGCAGGAGTCCAAGGCCCACGAGACGCTCGAGATCTATGCCCCACTCGCCCATCGCCTGGGCATGAACACCATCAAGTGGGAGCTGGAGGACCTGTCGTTCGCGACGCTGTACCCCAAGATGTTCGAGGAGATCGAGCGCCTGGTCAGCCAGCGGGCCCCGGGCCGCGGAGAGTACCTGAACCAGGTCACCGAGATGCTGGAGGAGGAGCTACGCCGCGCCCGCATCAAGGCCACCGTGACCGGCCGCCCCAAGCACTACTACTCGATCTATCAGAAGATGATCGTGCGGGGGCGCGACTTCGCCGAGATCTATGACCTGGTCGGCGTGCGGATCCTGGTCGAGACGATCCGGGACTGCTATGCCGTCCTGGGCATCCTGCATTCGCGGTTCAACCCCGTGCCGGGGCGGTTCAAGGACTACATCGCGATGCCCAAGTTCACGATGTACCAGTCCCTGCACACCACGGTGATCGGCCCGGGGGGCAAGCCGGTCGAGATGCAGATCCGCACGTTCGACATGCACCGCACCGCCGAGTTCGGCGTCGCCGCCCACTGGCGCTACAAGCAGGCCGACGTCGGCGGGAAGCACGGCCCGGACGACTTCGGCTGGTTGCGGCAGCTGCTGGAGTGGCAGCGCGAGGTCGATGATCCGGATGAGTTCCTGGACGGACTGCGCTACGACCTCAGCTCGGCAGAGGTCTATGTGTTCACCCCCCGCGGCGACGTCGTCGCGTTGCCGGCGGACTCGACGCCGGTGGACTTCGCCTACGCCGTGCACACAGAGGTCGGGCACCGCTGCGTGGGGGCGAAGGTCAACGGCAAGCTCGTCCCGCTGGAGAGCGTGCTCGACAACGGCGACGTGGTGGAGATCTTCACCGCCAAGTCCGACTCGGCCGGGCCCAGCCAGGACTGGCTGCGCTTCGTGGTGTCCAACCGCGCCAAGTCCAAGATCCGGGCCTGGTACTCCCGGGAGCGGCGAGAGGAGGCCGTCACCAAGGGGCGCGAAGCGCTTGTCCGCGGGCTGCGCCGCAACGCGATGCCGGTGGCGGCCACGGTCGACGGACCCGAGCTGGCGGCCATTGCCGCGGATCTGCACTACGACGACATCGCCTCGCTCTTCCGCGCGATCGGCGACCACCACGTGTCCGTGGCCACGGTGGTGGAGCGGCTCGTCGCCTCCCGCGGCGGTGTCGATGCGACGAGCGACGATGTTGCAGAGGCGCTCAACCCGACCGTCCTGCGCAGCCATCGGGCGGCCAGCTCGGACACGAACCCGGGAATCATGGTCGACGGCTCGGACGACGTGTGGGTGAAGTTGGCCAAGTGCTGCACACCCGTGCCGGGCGACGAGATCGTGGGCTTCGTCACCCGCGGCCATGGCGTGTCGGTCCACCGTCGGGACTGCAACAACCTGCCGTCGATGGAGCAGGAGCCGCAACGGTTCGTCAGCGTCCACTGGAACCCGCGCTCGAGCGCATCGTTCCTGGTCAACATCCAGGTGGAGGCGCTGGATCGATCGGCGCTGCTGTCGGACGTCACGCGCATGCTGTCCGACCAGCACGTCAACATCCTGTCGGCTTCGGTGTCCACGTCCAAGGACCGCATCGCGCAGTCGCGCTTCACCTTCGAGATGGCCGATCCCCAGCACCTGGGGGCGGTCATCAACGCGGTGCGCGGCGTCGAGGGCGTCTACGACGCCTATCGCGTGTAACGGGCGGGTCGCCCGCCTCCCGTCAGGTGTACTTGCGCGCCACGTCCAGCAACTGCTGCGCCGAGGCCAGTTCGGCCGCCAGCCCGGCGGTGTCGGCGCCCGCGGCGCGGGCGTCGTCCAGGCGCTGCTGCAGGTCCGCGACTGACTTCTCGTACAGCTTGACCATGGTGTTTGCCCGCTCGGTCTTCTCCGGGTCGGTGCGCCGCCACTGATCGCTCTCGCTGCGCTTGATGGCCTCGTCCACCTTATGCATGCGGGCGTCCAGCTTGGGCTTGTCGGCGCGCGGCACATGTCCGATCGCCGCGTACTCACCCTGCAGCGCGCGGAAGGCCTTGCGGGCCTTGGCGTGGTCCTTGACCGGCAGCAGCGCCTCGGCCTGCTCGACGATGGCGGCCTTCGCGTCCCGGTTCTGCACCTGTTCGGCGTCGCGGGCGTCGAACGTGGCCTTGCGGGCGGCGAAGAACTTGTCCTGCGCCTTGCGGAAGGCCCGCCAGAGCTTGTCGTCCGCCGGCTTGCCGGCGAACCCAGCCGCCTTCCACTGGTCCATGAGCCCGCGCAGCGCGAGCGCGGTGGGCGCCCAGTCGGTGGAGGTGGACAGCTCCTGGGCCTGGGCGACCAGCTTCTCCTTCTTCTCCCGCGCCGCCGCGTGCTGCTTCTCCATCGCCGACTGGTGGGCGCGGCGGGCCTTGTCGAATGCGGAGCGGGCGGCGCTGAACCGCTTCCACAGCTCCTGCTCGGTGCCGCGGTCGAAGCGCGGAATGGTCTTCCAGTCCTCCACCAGCGCCTTGAACCGGTCCCCAGCCTTGCGCCAGTCGTGCGAGGTGGCCAGCTGCTCGGCCTCGGCGACGATCTCCTCGCGGCGCTGGGCGGCGGCGGCCTTCGCGGCCTCCTTCTCAGCGGCGAGGGTTTCGCGGCGCAGCTCTACTAGCTGCTCCAGCTGCCGCTCCCGGTCGGCGAGGGCACCGAGGTCGCCGACGAAGGTCGGATCCAGCAGGGCGCTGCGAATCTCCTCGACGGTCCTCGTGGCCTCGGCGGGGTCCAGGTGGCCGTCAGTCAGGCGCTTGCCGGTCAGCTCGATCTTGACGACCAGGTCGTCGTAGCGCCGCGCGTACATGCGCAGGCCGTCCTGCGGCGAGCCGGCTTGGTACTGCCCGACGAAGTGCTCGTCGCCGTTGGGCAGCGTCACGAACACGTTGCCGTCGTCGTCAACGCGGCCGAACTTCTCCGAATCCGAGGGCGCCACGGGACGCGGCGAGCCGGCGTCGTCGGTGCGGGGGCGGGGACCCATCTGCGACGGCAGGGGCGGCCGGGGCGCTGGTGTCGCGGGCGTTTCGGCGGCAGGGGTGTCAGCGCCGTCAGGCGCGTCGGCCTGGTCCGACTGCGTCGGCTCGTCGGGGGAGTGGTCGTTGCCGGCGGACTCGTGCTGGCCGTTCGCGACCTCAACCGTCTCCTCGATCACGGCCACGACGTCAGCGTCGGCCTCGATGTCGCTGGTGGGTTCGATGGTGTCGCCCATGTGACTTGTCCGCGTCCTTCGGTTGCGTTCGTCCGGCAGGGGCGCGCGCTCTCGGCGTCCCTGTTGCAGTGGTGGGTAGCAGTCGTGCTCGCCTAGCCTATGGTGCGGTGCCGCTTGGGGGCGCAGCGACTTGAGCGAAGGTGAAACCCTTCTGCACCATTGCCGCGAAGCGGCCGAGCCGCACTAGAGTCGAGTCGAGGAACACCAGCCCCGGCGCCGGCCGCTTTCACCAGAGGAGCAACTCATGTCTGCAGACGACCTCGGCGAACTCATCGCGTTGACCGCTGCGGAGGTGGACGATCGCCCGTGGCTGCCGCTCGGGGACGATCCTGGGGTGACGCAGAAGCTGCTCTGGCAGTCCGGCAATGTGCGGCTGGGCCTCATGCGGATCGAGCCCGGGAGCATCAACCCGGTGCACACCCACGCGACGGCGCAGCACCACATCCTCGTCACCCAGGGCTCGGCCACCATGGTCGGGAAGCAGATGTCGGCGGGCGCGTACGTCTACGTCCCCCCGGGCGTGCCGCATGGCGTGACCGACGTCGGCCCTGATGGCGTCACCTTCTTCTACACCTACCGGCCCATCACCGCCGACGACACTGCCGAGGCCGATCAGCACGGCCGCCACCCTGCGGTCTCGGACGCGGAGGCCGCTGTCGCTTTCTGACAATGTGGTTCGGGCGCGGCGGGGCCGTCACCCCTCGGTGGGCTGGGCAAGGGTGACCGCTGCGTCCACCACGGACGCCGCGTCTTCGCGCCACGCCCGCAGGGCGACCGGATCAGCACCCCGTACCAGGAACTGGACATGCATCCCGGAGACCATGGCCTGAGTCACGGTTGAGAGCTCATCGACTGACAGCCGCCACTGCTCTCCCGACTGCTCCTGAATGTGGCGCAGGCACGCCCGCATCGACAGACCCGCCGACAACACGATGTCGCCGCGGGCGATGAGGAGCATCTGCCAGCGCACGATCTCGGCGTTGGCGCGGTCCTGGGCGATGACGTCGAGGTAGCCGTCGAGCATGCGGGCCAGCTCGATGCGGAGCCCGCGGCCGCCGACGTGCCGCTGATTCTCGGCGCACTCCGCCTCGAACTCGGCGCGCAGATCGGCCAGCAGGTCGGTGACAGATCGGTAGGCGTAGGTCAGCGTCGCCAGCGGCGTGCCCGAAGCCTCTGCGACGGAGCGGAGTGTGAGCTTCTCGGCCGTCGTTCCGCTGCCCAGCAGTTGGCGGGCAACTGCACGTGCGTGAGTGCGCCGCTGGTCCACCGACATCCGAACCATCGCCCTAGCCTGCCATCCCTTTGCTCGCGCGGACTCGTACTGGCATATCACTAGCGGCGCCCGGCGTCGGCTTAGCCTCGACAGACACGGTTGTCCTTGGTGGGAGGCAAGACGATGGCGCAGGTCAGCCTAGGCAACGGCAGCGCAGGAGTCGCCGGCGATGCAGCGCCGACGCCCGATCCCCAACGCTGGTGGGCGTTGGCGGTGATCGCCCTCGCGCAGTTGATGGCCGTGCTTGATGCTCATCGGCGCCCGCGTCGTGCAGGGCGTGTATGCCGCCCTGCTGACACCGGCAGCTCTGGCGCTGCTCACCGTGACCTTCTTGGATCCCCGTGAGCGTGCCAAGGCCTTCGCCGTCAACGGCGCGATCGCGGGCGGCGGCATGGCGGGCGGCCTCATCCTGGGAGGCCTGCTGTCGCAGTACGTGTCATGGCGCTGGACCCTGGGCATCAATGTCCCGCTGTCAGCGGTGGCGATCCTCATGGGCGTCAAGTTCCTCCGCGAGAGCCGTGCCGAGGGCGAGCGTCGGTACGACATACCCGGCGTGGTGATGTCGGCCATCGGCCTGGGGATGCTGGTGTACGGCTTCACGATCGCCGGGGAGGAAGGCAGGGGGTGGACCGCGCCGCTCACCTTGCCCTTGACGATCGGCGGCTTCCTCGTACTTGTGGTCTTCGTCCTCTGGGAGCGGCGCTCCTCGCATCCGCTGCTACCCATGCGGGTGTTCATGGACCGCAGCCGCGGGGGCTCCTACCTTGCGCTGGTGCTGACCGCGATCGGGCTCTCCGCGCTGTTCTTCTTCTTGACGTTCTACTTCCAGGGGTCGCTGGGGCTCTCCCCGCTGCAGACCGGCTTGGCCTTCATCCCGTTTGCCATCGCGATCGTGGCGACATCGACGCTGACCGCCTCGCTGCTGCCCAAGACCGGTCCCCGGCCGCTGGTGGTGTCCGGCTCGCTCATTGCCGCCGCGGGGATGCTGATGCTGTCGCGGCTCTCGGTCGACACCCATCTCGCCTTCATCATGGGTGCCGAAGTCCTGGTCGGGGTCGGAGTGGCCCTGGCGGTGGTGCCGCTGTCATCCACGGCTCTCATCGGCGTCGACGACGGCGACGCAGGCGTGGCTTCTGCGCTGGTCAACGCCGTACAGCAGATCGGCGCGGCGATGGGAATCACGCTGCTCAACGCGGCTGCGGCGTCGGCGACGCCCGTCACCTAGCCGGCCACCTCCGCCCCTCTCGGGGATTGCGCCACTTTCCGTCGTTTGCGCCGTGCAGACAGGGCGCAAACGTGCGGAAGTGGCGCAAACGGTGCGTCGGCTAGGGTTGTCGGCGCGCTAGCCGCCGACCGATGCCCGGCGCCCGCCGCAGACTCAAGCCGCCGCCGAAGGGACCTGATCGTGCTCGTCGCTGGATTCCCCGCAGGGCCTGTGGGCACCAACTGCTTCATCGTGGCCGATGCGCCCGGCAGCGAATGCCTGATCATCGACCCCGGCATGGACGCAGAGGAGGGGATCGCCGACCTGCTGGCCAAGCACCGCCTGCATCCGGCGGCGGTGGTGCTGACCCATGGCCATCTGGACCACACCTGGTCGGTCGTGCCCGTGTGCCGCAGCGCGAACGTCCCGGCCTACATCCACCCGGACGACCGGGCGATGCTGGTGGACCCCACCCTGGGTATGTCACGCGAGATGTTCGCGATGATGCAGCGAATGACCGGCGGCACCGCCGAGTTCGTAGAACCCGACGAGGTGGTCGAGCTGCGCGACGGCGCCACCATCGACCTGCTCGGGGTCCAGCTGCATGCGCACCACGCGCCCGGGCACACACCCGGCTCGCTCGCCTTCACCACCGCCGAGCAGCCCGACACACCGCCCCTGCTGTTCAGCGGCGACCTGCTGTTCGCCGGCAGCATCGGTCGGGTGGACCTGCCCGGCGGCGACGCGCAGCAGATGCGCGAGTCGCTGGCGCGCGTCCTGCCGCCGCTGAGCGACGACACGGTCGTGCTGCCCGGGCACGGTGGCCAGACCACCATGGCCGCGGAGCGCGCGGGCAACCCGTACCTGACCGGCCAGGCATCGCTGTGACCGATCAGTTCCGCGCGCCGAAGGGGGTTGCCGAGTACGCGGGGGCCGAGGCCGCCCGCTTCGCGGCGGTGCGCGATGCGCTCAGCACCCCGGCCCACCTTGCCGGCTATGGCGCGATCGAGCTGCCGATCTTCGAGGACACCGCGCTGTTCGTGCGAGGTGTGGGCGAGAGCACCGATGTGGTCAGCAAGGAGATGTTCACCTTCACCGACCGCGGGGGCCGATCGCTCACGCTCAGACCGGAGGGCACCGCCGGGGCGATCCGGGCGATCATCGAGCATGGGATGGACCGCGGCCAGCTGCCGGTCAAGGTCCTGTACTCGGGACCCTTCTTCCGCGCCGAGCGCCCACAGGCGGGGCGCTATCGGCAGTTCTCGCAGGTCGGGGTGGAGGCTGTCGGCAGCGACGACCCGGCGCTGGACGCCGAAGTGGTCGCGATCGCCGACGCCGGCTACCGCGGCCTCGGGCTTGCGAAGTTCCGCCTCTTGCTGAACTCGCTGGGATGCCGCGACTGCCGCCCGGCCTACCGCGCGCTGCTGGCCGACTACCTCGATGGGCTGGACCTGGACGAGCCGACCAGGGAGCGCGCGCGGATCAACCCGCTGCGAGTGCTGGACGACAAGCGCCCCGAGCTGCAGCAGTCGCTGGCCGCGGCTCCGCTTCCTGCCCAACACCTGTGCACGGCCTGCCAGCAGCACTACGACGACGTGCGGGACTACCTGCGTGTCCTGGGCGTGAGCTGGGAGGAGGCCCCCCGGCTGGTCCGCGGGTTGGACTACTACACCCGCACCGCTTTCGAGTTCAGCCATGAGCTCCTGGGCGCTCAGTCCGGCATCGGCGGCGGGGGCCGCTACGACGGCCTGATGGCCGATCTTGGTGGCGCGGAGGTCGGGGGAATCGGGTTCGGCCTAGGGGTGGACCGGACCCTGCTGGCGTGTGCGGCCGAGGGGATCGACCCGGCGCCGCAGCCGCGCTGCGTGGTCTACGGCATCGCTCTGGGAGCAGCCGCCGAGCGCGTGCTGGTCGGGCTGCTCGGTCAGCTGCGCGGCCGGGGGATCGCGACGGACATGGCCTTCGGCGGCCGCGGGCTGCGGGGGGCCATGAAGGGCGCAGACCGGTCCGGTGCGCGCTGGGCCCTGATCATCGGCGAGCGGGACTTGGCCGCTGGGCGCGCGACGCTGCGCGACCTGGGCAGCGGCGCGCAGCACGAGGTGGCGCTGGAGGGCGAGGTGGTGGGCGCGATCGTCGAGGCGCGCGAGGTGCCTATGGCCCCGCAGGCGTGATGGGGACGTCGAAGTAGGTGTCAGGGTGGGGCTCGCCGTTGAGGGTGTAGTGCCACCATTCCTCGGGCAGGTTGCGGAATCCCTGGGCGGCCATGATCGACACCAGCAGGTCCCGGTTTGCGCGCTGCTCGGCTGACAGCGACGCGTCCGCGGTGTGGGCCAGGGGATCGAAGCAGTCGAAGCCCGTGCCCATGTCGACGGAGGTGTCCGGGAAGCGCTGACCGGCGGGCAGCGTGCAATCGACGTAGCCCTGCGCCGGCGTCCACGAAGGACTGGTGGCGCCGGGCAGTGCCACCAGAGTGACGTCCATGGTCGATCCGCGGGAGTGGCCCGACTTCTCGGCCACGTACCCGTCGGGGATGATCGTCGGCTTGGCCACCCGGGGGTAGAACTCGGCCTGCGCGGTCGTGTCCGCCGGGTCAGCGGCCCAGGTGACGAACTCCGTCACGGCGCGCTGCGGGCGGTAGCAGTCGTAGACCTTGATCGTGTAGCCCGCGGCAACTGCGGACCGCTGTGCCTGGGCCAGCGCCTGCGCGGCCTGCGGCGTCAGCCAGCAGTCGGCGGCGTCGTAGCCGGTGACGCGGCGGCCGAGGAAGTTGTGGTCGGTGGCGTAGCGGACCTCCTGCAGGATCGTGGGATCGACGTCGGCCAGCCGGACCAGATCGAAGCCGTCCGAGGCGGAGGGGCCCGGGGCAGTGATCGAGCCGGGGCTGGCAACGGTTGCGGTGCCAGCCGTCGTGAGCTGGCGCTGCGGCGCTTCGGAGGTGTTCGAGTGGCAGCCGGCCAGAGCGAGCACGGCCAGCGCCATCGTGGCGGTGGATCGGGACAGGTACGAACTCACGGCTATAACCCTATGCGCCTGCACGATTCGCCGGGCCGCGGCAGCGATAGGGTCGGGCACTGGATGGTCCCGCCCCAGGGACCTCGATCGGTACGAGCGGAAGGCAGAGGTACCTATGCTTCGCACCCGGGACGCGGGGTCGCTGCGCGCGGCCGACGCCGGCCAGCAGGTCACCCTGGCTGGGTGGATCGCACGTCGGCGCGACCATGGCGGGGTCGCTTTCTTCGACCTGCGCGACGCCTCCGGGGTGGTCCAGGTCGTCGTCCGCGAGGACGAGGTGGCGCACAAGTTGCGCAACGAGTTCTGCGTGCAGGTGACCGGCGAGGTGTCGCTGCGTCCGGAGGGCAATGAGAACCCGGACCTCGCCACCGGTGCCGTCGAGGTGATCACCGAGTCCCTGGAGGTCCTGAGCGAGGCTGCCGCGCTGCCCTTCCCGATCGACGAGCACGTGGAGATCGGGGAGGACACCAGGTATCGCTACCGCTACCTGGACCTGCGACGGGCCGAGCCTGCCCGCATCCTGCGCCTGAGGTCGAGGGTCAACAAGGTCGCTCGCGACGTCCTCGACTCTGAAGGCTTCGTGGAGGTTGAGACTCCAACCTTGACCCGCTCGACGCCTGAGGGCGCGCGCGACTTCCTGGTGCCCGTGCGGCTGCAGCCCGGCAAGTGGTACGCGCTGCCGCAGTCGCCGCAGTTGTTCAAGCAGCTGCTCATGGTGGGTGGCCTGGAGCGCTACTACCAGATCGCGCGCTGCTACCGGGACGAGGACTTCCGCGCCGACCGCCAGCCCGAGTTCACCCAGCTCGACATCGAGATGTCGTTCGTGGACGACGCCGACGTGATGGCGGTCGGCGAGTCCGTGGTGCGCGCGCTGTGGCGCGATGCGGTCGGCCACGAGATCGGCGAGATCGGACACCTGACCTATGCCGAGGCGATGGCCCGCTACGGCACCGACAAGCCGGACCTTCGGTTCGGCCTGCCGCTGACCGAGCTCACTGACTACTTCGCCGACACCTCGTTCCGGGTGTTCCAGGCGCCCTACGTCGGCGCCGTCGTCATGCCCGGCGGCGCGGATCAGCCCCGCCGCACCCTGGACGCCTGGCAGGACTGGGCCAAGCAGCGCGGTGCCCGCGGGCTGGCCTATGTGCTGTTCACCGAAGACGGCCCGGCCGGCCCGGTCGCCAAGAACCTCTCGGAGGCCGAGCGAGCTGGATTGATGGCCGCCGTCGGGGCCGAGGTGGGCGACTGCGCGTTCTTCGCAGCCGGGAAGCCGGGCGACGCCCGGGCGCTGCTGGGCGCCGCCCGGCTCGAGATCGGCCACCGCCTGGGCCTAATCGACCCTGACGTGTGGTCCTTCGTGTGGGTCGTGGACGCCCCGATGTTCGAGGAGATCGAGCTCGAGGGCGGCGGCACCGGCTGGACCGCCGTCCACCACCCGTTCACAGCTCCCTCGCCCGCCTGGACGGACACCTTTGAGTCCGCCCCCGGCGAAGCGCTGGCCGATGCCTACGACTTGGTCTGCAATGGCAACGAGATCGGGGGTGGCTCCGTTCGTATCCACCGTGCCGACGTCCAGCGCCGGGTGTTCGACGTCCTGGGGCTGGCACCCGAGGAGGCCGCCGAGCAGTTCGGGTTCCTGCTGGAGGCCTTCAAGTACGGGCCGCCACCGCATGGCGGCATCGCTTTCGGCTGGGACCGGATCGTCATGCTGCTCGCCGGGGCGCACTCGCTGCGCGAGGTGATCGCGTTCCCGAAGACGGGCGCCGGCTATGACCCGCTGACCTCCGCCCCGACCCGCATCACGGAAGCGCAGCGCGCCGAGGCCGGGGTCGACTTCGTCGAGGACGAGCACGAGGGCTCGGTCGAGCACGAGGACTCGGTCGAGCACGACGCCCCAGCCCCCAACCCGTCGTAGGCTGTCGGCAGACCACACGGAGGAAGCCATGGCTCGGACGTTCTGGATCGCTGTCGGAGCAGCAGGCGGCATCTACGCCTACCGCAAGTCGGTGCGCGCGGCGGCCGATGCCCGGGAGCGCGGGCTGGTGGGCAACATCAACGCCGCCGCGTCGGGGCTGACCCGGGCCGCGGGCTCGGCGAAGGCGATCGCCGTCAAGACCAACCAGGTCCGCACCGCCGCGGCCGACGCCATCGCTCCCGACGGCGGCGCGAGCGGGGGCACCACCGACAGTAGGCTGCGCACATGGAGTCAGCCGAGATCCGACGCCGCTTCCTCGACTTCTTCGCCGAGCGCGGCCACACCGTCGTCCCGAGCGCCTCGCTGATCCTGGATGACCCGACGCTGCTGTTCGTCAATGCGGGCATGGTGCCGTTCAAGCCCTTCTTCCTGGGCGAGGCCGTGCCCCCCTACCAGCGCGCCACGAGCGTGCAGAAGGTCGTGCGCACCCTCGATATCGAGGAGGTCGGCAAGACCACGCGGCACGCGTCGTTCTTCCAGATGTGCGGCAACTTCTCGTTCGGCGACTACTTCAAGGAGCGGGCGATCCCGCTCGCCTGGGAGCTGCTGACCACGCCTGTGTCCGAGGGTGGCTACGGCCTGCCCGGCGAGCGACTCTGGGTGACCGTCTACCACGACGACGACGAGGCCGCCGGCATCTGGCACGACACCGTGGGCATCCCACAGGAGCGCATCCAGCGTCGGGGGATGGCCGACAACTACTGGTCGATGGGCGTGCCCGGGCCGTGCGGCCCGTGCAGCGAGATCTACTACGACCGGGGCCCCGAGTTCGGTCGGGAGGGCGGCCCCGTCGCCGACGAGGACCGCTACCTGGAGGTCTGGAACCTGGTCTTCATGCAGTCCGCCCGCGGCGAGGGTGGCGGCAAGGAAGACTTCCCCATCCTGGGCGACCTGCCGGCCAAGAACATCGACACCGGCCTCGGCCTGGAGCGCCTGGCGGCGCTGCTGCAGGGCGTGGACAACATCTACGAGATCGACACCTCGCGCGCCGTCCTGGACGTGGCCGCCCAGCTCACCGGCAAGCACTACGGCGACGACGAGCACGACGACGTGTCGCTGCGCGTGGTCACCGACCACAGCCGCACCTGCACCTTCCTCATCGCCGACGGCGTGCTGCCCGGCAACGAGGGCCGCGGCTACGTCTTGCGCCGGCTGCTCCGCCGGGTCGTGCGCACCATGCGCATCCTGGGCGCCGCCGAGCCGTCGATGGGCGCCCTGGTGGACACCGTCATCGATTCGATGGCGCCGCAGTACCCGGAGCTGGAGCGCGACCGCGGGCGCATCCGCAGCATCGCCGTCGCCGAGGAGGCCGCGTTCCGGGAGACCCTGGCCAAAGGCCTGACGCGCTTCGAGGGCACCGCCGCGACCGTGCGCGCCGGGGGGGCCAAGGTGCTGCCCGGCGACGAGGCCTTCGCCCTGCACGACACCTACGGCTTCCCGATCGACCTGACCATGGAGATGGCCGCGGAGGTGGGCCTGGACGTGGACCGGGAGGGTTTCGAGCGGCTCATGGGGGAGCAGCGCGAGCGGGCCAAGGCCGACGCCCGCTCCCGCAAGGCCGGCCTGACCTCCGCCACCGTCTACAAGCAGATCATGGAGTCCGGCGGCCGCACCACCTTCACCGGCTACGACCAGGTCACCACCGGCGCGACCATCACCGGGCTGGTCCGCGACGGCGAGGCGGTGCCCGCGGCGCAGGCCGGCGAGACCGTCGAGGTGGTGCTGGACCGCAGCCCCTTCTACGCCGAGGCCGGCGGCCAGCTGGGCGACCACGGCGTGATCGAGCTGGCGGACGGCACGCGGCTGGACGTGTTCGACGTGCAGATCCCGGTCCCGGGTCTCTGGGTGCACCGCGCCACCGTGGTCGAGGGCACGGCCGAGGCCGGCAGCGCCGCGGTGGGCACCATCGACATGTCCCGGCGGCGGGCGATCTCCCGTGCCCACACCGCCACGCACATGATCCACAAGGCCTTCCGCGAGCACCTGGGGGACACCGCCACCCAGATGGGCTCGGAGAACGCACCGGGCCGGCTGCGCTTCGACTTCCCGTCGTCCTCGGCGATCGCGCCGTCGGTGCTCGCCGACGTCGAGGCCCGCGTGAACGAGGTGCTGCTCGACGACCTGCCGGTCTTCGCCCAGCAGATGAAGATCGACCAGGCGCGGCAGATGGGCGCGATGGCGCTGTTCGGCGAGAAGTACGGCGACACCGTGCGGGTCATCAGCATCGGCGACTGGGCGCACGAGCTGTGCGGCGGGACGCACGCCATGCGCAGCGGCCAGCTGGGCGTGGTGTCGTTCCTGTCCGAAGGCTCCATCGGCGCCGGCGTGCGTCGGCTGGAGGCGCTCGTGGGAGCCGACGCCTACCAGTTCCTGGCCCGCGAGCACACGCTCGTGAACCACTTGACCGAGTTGGTGAAGGTGCGGCCCGAGGACCTGCCGCAGCGCGTCGAGGCCCTGATGGTCAAGCTCAAGGACGCCGAGCGTGAGCTGGAGCGGGTGCGCAAGGCCCAGCTGAGCACGTCCATCGAGGGCATCATCGGCACCGGCGCCGACATCGGGCCGTTCCGGCTCTGGACGTTCACGCTGCCGGACAACCTGGAGGCGAAGGATCTGCGCGACGTCGTGCTGCGCGCCCGCGGCATGACCCGGGCCGAGATCCCCGTGGCGATCCTGGGCGCCGCCGTGACGGGTGGGAAGGTCGCGCTCGTCGCGGCCGCCAACGACACCGCGCAGGCACAGGGGCTGGGTGCGAATGCGCTGCTGCAGGCTGCCCTGCCGGAGGTCGCCGGGCGCGGCGGCGGCAAGGCGGACGTGGCGCAGGGGGGCGGCACCCGGCCCGAGGGGCTCAACCCCGGGTTCGCCGCCGCCGCGGAGTACGTGCGCGGCCTCGCCGCTGACGCGGGGTGAGCCGATGAGCTTCCGCCGGGGCGTCCGGCTGGGCGTGGACGTGGGCAGCGTGCGAATCGGGGTGGCCCGCTGCGACCCCGACGGCATCCTCGCCACGCCGGTGGGCACGGTGCCGCGCGGCGACGGTGACCTGCAGCGGCTGGCGGAGCTGGCCCGCGAACATGAGGCGGTCGAGATCGTCGTCGGCCTGCCCGTCACCCTCAAGGGCGAGCGGGGTCCCGCGGCCGAGGCCGCTACCGATTTCGCCACCTCGCTGTCGCGGCTCGTCGACGCTCCGGTGAGAATGGTGGACGAACGGCTGTCCACGGCTGCTGCCCAGCGGGGCTTGCATGCGGCAGGGCGAGACACGCGCAGCAGCAGAAGCATGATCGATCAGGCGGCAGCCGTTCTAATAGTCCAAAGCGCAGTGGACTTCGAGAAGTCCACAGGCGAACCTGCCGGGAGGATGGTCAGAACCGCATGAGCAACATCGGATTGCCGATGGGCCCGCCCCAGCCCAAGCGCAAGCGCACGAAGAAGGCGGAGTCACGTCCCCGGCAGTCCGCGCAGCCGACCCCCGTGCCGGCTGGATCGGGCGGCGGCTCGGGGGGTTCCGGCCGTCCGCCCAAGCCGCCGCGCCAGCCGAAGGCCCGCAAGCCCGGCGGCCTGCGGCTCGGGCCGGCCCTGATAGCCGCCGTCGCGGCGTGCCTGCTTGTGGCGCTTGGCGCAGGCTTCTACGCATCGAAGTACTTCATCACCCCCGACGCCCCCGACTACGCCGGCGACGGGACCGGGCAGGTCCAGGTCGTCATCCCGGCGGGGGCGACCGTTGCCGACATCGGGCGGGTGCTCAACGAGGCAGGCGTCACCGCGAGTACCCAGGCGTTCATCAATGCCGCCTCGGACAGCGACCAGGGTACGAGCGTGCAACCCGGCACGTACAACCTGCACTCGCAGATGAGCGCCAGCTCTGCCATCGCCCTGCTGCTGGACCCCTCGGCCAAGCTCCTGACGACTTTCACCATCCCCGAGGGCACGCGGCTGGACAAGGTCATCAAGATCGCCTCCACGGCGACCAACATCCCGCTCAGCGACTTCGAGGCGGCCCTGAAGAATCCGTCTGAGTTGGGTCTGCCGGCCTACGCCAACGGCAACGCTGAGGGCTTCCTCTACCCGTCGACCTACGAGTTCCAGCCCAGCGCCACGGCCACCAGCGTCCTGCAGCAGATGATCGGGCAGTTCAATGACGTCGCCGCCAGGCTGAATTTGGAGGCCGAGGCCGAGGCCGAGGGCATCAACCCCTACGACGTGGTGATCATCGCCAGCCTGCTGGAGGCGGAGGGTCAGCCCCAGGACTTCGGCAAGGTCTCCCGTGTGGTTCGCAACCGCCTGGCGCAGGGGATGCCGCTGCAGTTCGACTCGACGTCCAACTACGGCAGCAACTCCAGCAACATCAACCTGACCGATGAGCAGAAGAGCGAGAACACCCCCTACAACACCTACCTGAACAACGGTCTGACGCCGACCCCCATCGGCCAGCCCGGCGAGGCGGCGCTGAAGGCGGCGCTGGAGCCGGAGCAGGGTGACTGGATCTTCTTCGTGACGGTCGACCCCGACAAGAAGATCACCAAGTTCACCGCGGACTACCAGCAGCACCTCGCCTATGTCGAGGAGTTCAACCAGTACCTCGCCGCGCACCCCGAGCACTACGCCTCGGAGTCGCCGGCGGCGACTGGGCAGTAGCAGCCCGGACTGCCAATGAATGACGCAGCCCCGTCGTCGGCCGACACACAGTCGTCGGGCGGCGGGGGGCGTCGTCTGCGGGCGGCCGTGCTCGGCAGCCCCATCGCGCACTCCAAGTCCCCGGCGCTGCACAGGGCGGCGTATCGGGGCCTCGGACTGGACCGGTGGTCCTACGACGCCATCGACGTGGCTGAGGCCGGGTTGGCGCCCTTCGTGGCCGCGCTCGGACCGGAATGGGCCGGGCTGTCGCTGACGATGCCGCTCAAGCAAGCCGTCATCCCGCTGCTGGACTGGCTGGATCCGCCCGCCATGGCGACGTCCTCGGTCAACACCGTCGTGCTGCCCGGGGCGCCGACCTTCGATGGGACCGTGCGCGGGTACAACACCGACGTGGCGGGGATCGTCGCGGCCGTGGCGCCGCACCTGCCCGGCGGGTTTGCGCCGGCATCGGTGGCGATCCTGGGCGCCGGGGCGACCGCGCGGTCGGCGGCGGCGGCCGCCGTCGACCTGGGCGCCGAAAGCGTGCTGGTGATGGCGCGACGGACGGCAGCCGCCCAAGAGGTAGCGGAGGTGGCGGAGGCCCTGGGGAGCGTGGCCACGAGGGCTCTGGGTACCTCGGACGCCGCCGCCGTGCGCGCCGGCGTCGCAGGGGCCGACGTCGTCATCAGCACACTGCCCGCGAGCGCGGCCGAGTTCCTGTCCGAGCTGCGGCTCGCAGGCGGCGCAGGCGTGCTGCTCGATGTCGTCTACGCGCCCTGGCCGACACGGCTGGCCGACGCCTGGGACGGTCCGGTGGTGCCGGGCAGCGAGATGCTCCTGCTGCAAGCTGCCGAGCAGGTGCGCCTCATGACCGGTTTGGATCCCGACGTGGACCTGATGCGGCGGGCGTTGTCGGAGTAGCGTTCAAGTCCGGGCGATAGCCGGGCGATAGTCCTTACGGGCCAGTCCGGCCGCCGGCTCGAGCAGGAAGGGAGCGACGGTGCCGCAACTCGCCGACTACCTCCTCGCCAACGGCCTGGCCGCCCAGCAGGACCTGGCCGCCGCCCAGGCCGAGAGCCAGCAGTCCGGCCGGGCCCTCAGCCAGATCCTGGTGGAGCGCGGCGTCGTCAGCGAGGGCACCCTCGTCCAGCTCGTCGCCAGCCAGCTCGGCATGCAGTTCTTCGAGCTCGCCGAGATGACGATCGACGGCGCCGCCATCTCCGCGGTGCCCGGCTCGCTCTGCCGGCGGTACTCGCTCATCCCCGTCGGCTTCGAGGGCGAGAAGCTGGTCGTCGCCATGGCCGACCCGTCCAACGTCGTGGCGCTCGACGACGTGCGCTCCAGCGCCGGACGCGAGATCCGCGCCGGAGTCGCCACCCGCGGCGACATCGCCGGCGCGATCAACCGCCACTACCGATCAGAGGGCGAGCTCGACGACATCAGCCTGGCGATCGACGCCGACGAGGAGGAGTTCGAGGACCTCTCGACGATCAAGCAGGTCAGCGAGGACGCGCCGATCGTCAAGTACGTCAACCTGCTCATCACCCAGGCGATCAACGACCGCGCCTCGGACATCCACCTAGAGCCCACCGAGCGCGACCTGCGCGTCCGGTTCCGCATCGACGGGGTGCTGCACGAGGTCATGCGCTCCCCGAAGTCCATCCAGTCCGGCGTCATCAGCCGCCTGAAGATCATGTCGGACATGAACATCGCCGAGCGCCGCATCCCGCAGGACGGCCGGCTGAGCGTCAACGCCCAGAGCGGCAAGGTGGACCTGCGCGTGGCAACCCTGCCCACCGTGTGGGGCGAGAAGGTCGTCATGCGCATCCTGGACAACTCCACGGCCATGCTGAGCCTGGAGCAGCTGGGGTTCAGCGACCACAACTACGACACGTTCTCGCTCAGCTTCACCAAGCCGTACGGGATGATCCTGGTGGTCGGTCCCACCGGATCGGGCAAGTCCACCACCCTGTATGCGACGCTGAACATCCTCAATCGGCCCGAGGTGAACATCATCACCGTCGAGGACCCGGTGGAGTACCGACTCGCGGGCATCAACCAGGTGCAGACGAACGTCAAGGCCGGGCTGACCTTCGCCGCGGCGCTGCGCAGCATCCTGCGCTCGGACCCCGACATCGTCCTCATCGGCGAGGTCCGCGACTACGAGACTGCGCAGATCGCGGTGGAGTCGTCGCTGACCGGCCACCTGGTGCTCACCACCCTGCACACCAACGACGCGCCCAGCGCCGTCACGCGACTGGTGGAGATGGGCATCGAGCCCTTCCTCGTGGGCTCGGCCGTGGACGCCGTGCTCGCCCAGCGCCTGGCCAGGCGGCTGTGCACCAAGTGCCGAGGCGCGTACACCCCCACGCCGGAGGCGCTCATCGAGGCCAAGTTCCCCTGGCGCGACGGCGAGCCGCTGCCGGAACTCTTTCAGCCGGTGGGTTGCTCGGCGTGCTCGCGGACCGGCTACCGCGGCCGACTCGCGATCCACGAGATCATGCCCGTCACCCCGGAGATCGAGCGCCTGGCCGCCGAGCGCGCCTCGGCTGCCGATGTGGAGCAGGTCGCCCGTGAGCAGGGCATGATCAATCTGCGGGCCGACGGGATGCACAAGGTCACCCAGGGGCTGACCAGCCTCGAGGAAGTCCTCCGCGTCGTGGTCTGATCGCATTCTCCGGTGGCGATCGGCTGTACGCCCCGGTGACGGGGTGTCACACTGAGGAGTCAAGTCGGACCGGCTTCGGGCCGATCCTCCCGGCAGGGCGTGCCGTGTGCACGCACCTCGGCGGGTCCAGCGGCCCGCTCAGCTGCCGGACCGCGGAGGAGCACCGTGATCGATCAGAGCGCGTCAGCCGGTCCGAACGCTTTCGACGCCTTCGGGCCACCCGGGCAGGTCCCGCCGCAGCAACCGACCCAAGGGCAGCCGGCGGGCCAGCAGCAGCAACCCGGAGGGCAGGCGCCGGGTTACGCGCAGCCACGGCAGCAGGCCTATGGGGCAGGTGCCCCGGCGGCTCCTGGATACGGGCAGCCGAGTTCCTACGGACAGCCGCAACCTGCCGCCGCTCCGGGGACTCCGGCGCGACCGGGCACGGGGTACCCGGCGCAGCAACGCCAGCCGCAGCCGGGTCAGCCGCCGCCCGGCCAGACGCAGCCCGGCCAGACGCAGCCCGGCCAGGCCGCCCAAACGCGCCAGACGGGTGGGCCGAACGGCCAAGCAGGAGGACCTGCCAACGTCGACAAGCTCTCGCGCGGGACCGAGGCGGGTATTCAAGAAGGCGACATCAGCCTGACCGACGTCCTCGACGCCATGATGAGCTACAAGTCCTCCGACCTGCACCTCACCGCCGGCGCGGCCCCGACCATCCGCGTCAACGGCGAGCTGCAGCCGCTGCCGGAGTACCCCCAGCTCACCGGGGAGAGCGTCCAGCGCGTCATGTACGCGATCATGACGCAGGCGCAGCGCGAGCGGTTCGAGGAGGACCTGGAACTCGACTTCTCCTACGCGGTGCCGGGCCTGGCCCGCTTCCGCGTGAACGTCTACAAGCAGAAGGAGAACATCGGCGCCGCGTTCCGCGTCATCCCGATGGAGATCAAGCCGCTGCAGGAGCTGGGCGTGCCCGCCGTGGTGGCCAACTTCGCCTCGCTGCCGCGCGGGTTCGTGCTGGTGACCGGGCCCACGGGCTCCGGCAAGTCGACCACGCTGGCCGCACTCATCGACCTGGCCAACCGTACCCGGCGCGACCACATCATGACCGTCGAGGACCCCATCGAGTTCCTGCACGAGCACAAGTCGTGCCTGGTCAACCAGCGTGAGGTGGGCGCTGATACGACGTCCTTCGGGCAGGCCCTCAAGCACGTTCTGCGACAGGACCCGGACATCATCCTGGTGGGCGAGATGCGCGACCTCGAGACCATCCAGGTCGCCTTGACCGCCGCTGAGACCGGCCACCTGGTGTTCGCCACACTGCACACCCAGGACGCCGCGCAGACCGTCGACCGCATCATCGACGTGTTCCCGCCGCACCAGCAGCAGCAGATCCGCCAGCAGCTGGCGGGCACCCTGCAGGGCGTCGTGTGCCAGACGCTCTGCAAGACCGCCGACGGCCGCAGCCGGGTGGCGGCGACCGAGGTGATGGTGGCGACGCCCGCCATCCGCAACCTCATCCGCGAGGGCAAGACCCACCAGATCTACTCGGCGATGCAGGCCGGCGCGCAGTTCGGCATGCACACGCTGGACCAGCACCTGGCGACGCTGGTCAAGGCCCACTCGATCACGTACGAGGTCGGCCTGGACAAGTGCCACCACATCGAGGACTTCAACCGCCTCGCGGGACGCGGGAGCTAGGAGGCCGGCAGATGCCCACGACATTCGAGTACGCGGTCCGCGACCGCCAGGGCAAGGTCAGCAAGGGGCGCCTCGACGGTGACTCCAAAGCCATCGTCGTGGACAGGCTCAAGAGCATGGGCTACGCCCCCATCTCGCTCGAGGAGGTCAAGACCGGCGGGCTGAAGAAGGACATCAGCTTCGGCGGGAAGAAGCGCGTCAAGCTCAAGGACCTCGCAGTGTTCTCGCGGCAGTTCGCCGTGATGATCAACTCGGGTCTGTCGCTGCTGCGCGCGCTGAGCATCCTGGAGGAGCAGAGCGAGAGCAAGACGCTGCAAGCCGTGCTGACCCAGGTCCGCAGCGACGTGGAGGGTGGCTCCTCGCTCTCGGCCGCGATGGCACAACACCCCGACGTGTTCCCGCCGATCATGATCCACATGACCCGGGCTGGTGAGGTCGGCGGCTTTCTGGACGGCGTGCTGCTGCAGCTGGCGGCCAACTTCGAGGCCGAGGTTCGGCTGCGCGGCAAGATCAAGTCGGCGATGACCTACCCGGTGGTGGTCTTCGTGATGGCGCTGATCTCGATGACCGCGATGCTGCTCTTCATCGTGCCCGTGTTCGCCGACATGTTCGCCAGTCTGGGCGGCGAGCTGCCGCTGCCGACGCGCATCCTCGTGATGCTGTCCTCGGCGCTCAAGGTGATGATGCCGGTGATCATCATCGGACTCGTCGCCTTCATGTTCTGGTGGCGCCGCAACAAGCACAATCCGAAGGTGCGGGCCATCATCGACCCGGCCAAGCTCAAGGCGCCCGTGTTCGGCGGCCTGGCGCAGAAGATCGCGATCTCGCGCTTCACGCGCAACCTCGGGACCATGGTTCATTCCGGCGTGCCCATCCTGCAGGCGCTGGACATCACCGCCCAGACCACGGGCAACGTCGTGATCGAGCGCGCCGTCAACGACGTGCAGGAATCCGTGCGCCGCGGCGAGCCCCTGGCCAGACCCCTGGCCGACCACCCGGTGTTCCCGGCGATGGTGGTCCAGATGATGTCCGTCGGCGAGGACACCGGCGCGCTCGACACGATGCTGCACAAGATCTCGGACTTCTACGACGCCGAGGTCGAGGCCACCACTGAGTCGCTGACGTCACTGATCGAGCCGCTGATGATCGCCGTGGTCGGCGGCATGATCGGCGCCATGATCATCGCGTTGTACATGCCGATCTTCAAGGTGTTCGACCTGATCAAGTAAGGGATGTGCCACCCGATCGTGCCGGGTTGGCTCGCCGCCGGCCGGCTGCTGCGCTTGGGGGCGCCGGCTCCGAGGTCTGTTGCGAGCCGGCCCCCGCAGGGCGGCGGACGCATCCGTAAGTGAGGTTTTGCGTCGCCCGATTTCGCCGACGCGCTCCAAAGTGATGTTTATCGGCTCTGCTGGTGACCGTAAACCTCAGAAGCGAGTGCCAAGCTCGCCAGCGGAGCTGCGTGGGCCTTCGAAAACCACACTTCGCAATGCGAATTGCCGGTTTCGCTGCTGACCGCCCGGCCCGGCTCAATCTGGCAAGCTTCGGCGGCCCTCTGAGTGAACCACTACTTGCAGACTTGACAATGATAAGGGCCGCAGGAATAGTTGCGAACGCGCAAGCAATGACCAGGCCCTAGCGCATCAGGGCGGAGCACTCCGACCACGGGTGGGCGCTGCTCCGTGGGCACCGAGGCAAGGGAGCGACCCATGTCGAATCCGGGCGGGCGATGTGGTTCACGTGGGCGAGCCACGACGGGGCGGCGATCGAGTCAAGGACGCCGATGGTCGGAGCACGTGCTTGGGCTGGGGGCCGCCATGGCAATTCCACTGCTGGCCTTTGCCGTCCTCGCGGCCTTGCTCGCAGGCGCGACCACAGCATCGGCAGCGACCAGTTGGCAGCTGACCTGGGCTGATGAGTTCAGTGCGAGTGCCGGCACCAGACCGGACTCGGCGCGGTGGGGGTACGACTTGGGAGGTGGCGGCTTCGGCAACGCGGAGCGTCAGTTCTACACAGACCGTGCTCAGAACGCCTCCACCGACGGCGCGGGCAACCTCGCCATCACTGCCAGGAAAGAGACGCTCCCAGGTTCCACCTGCTGGTACGGCACCTGCCAGTACACCTCGGCCCGCGTCCTCACGAAGAACACCTTCACTCAGAAGTACGGACGTTTCGAGACCCGCATGAAGATCCCCGCCGGGCAGGGTGTCTGGCCAGCCTTCTGGATGCAGGGTGATGCCAGCGGGCCGGGCGGCGCGGCCTGGCCCGGTCGGGGGGAGATCGACGTCATGGAGAACATCGGGCGCGAGCCGGGAACGGTGCACGGCAGCCTGCACGGTCCCGGCTACTCCGGCGGCGGGGCGATCACAGGCGCCTACACGCTGCCCGGCGGAGCGAAGCTGTCCGATGCCTTCCACACCTATGCGGTGGAGTGGTCGCCCGGGAAGGTGGCGTGGCTGATCGACGGCATCGTCTACGAGACGCGCACGCCTGCTGATCTCCCGGCCGGGTCGACATGGGTGTTCGATCACCCGTTCTACCTGCTGCTGAACTTCGCCGTTGGCGGCAACTGGCCGGGGGATCCGAGCGCGGCAACGGCGTTCCCGCAATCCATGCTTGTGGACTACGTGCGGGTCTTCACCCCGGTCAACGTCACCCCGACTCCGACCCCGACGCCGACGCCGACCGTCACCCCGATCGCGACGCCGACCCCGACCCCGACCCCGACCCCGACGCGCGATGCCCGTGCACGCATTGAAGCGGAGGGTTTCAACGCCCAGGTCGGTACCGCCACGGGGACCGTGGACGGAGGCGGCATGTATGTGGGTTGGATCGGCAACGGTGACTCCCTCACGTACCGGGGCGTCGACTTCCGGACGGGGGTCAACCAGGTGCAGGCCCGGGTGGCGTCGGGAGCCGCGGCCGGCGTGAGCGGACTCGTGGAGTTCCATCGCGACACCGCGACCGGCCCGGTGCTCGGGTCGTTCGCGCTGGCCAGCACGGGCGGCTGGCAGTCGTGGAAGACCATCCCCGCCAACGCCTTGGCCACCGGCATCCACGATGTCGTGGTGGTCTTCCGCAGCGGTCAGCCGGCGGACTTCGTCAATCTGGACTGGTTCACCTTCAGCGGCCCGACGGCCACGGCAACGGCCACGCCCACGGCAACGGCCACGCCCACGGCCACGCCCAAATCCACGACAACGGCCACGCCCACGGCTTCGGCCATACCGACCATTACCCCGACGCCGACACCGACCCCAACGCCGACCCCGACCCCGACCCCGACCCCGACCCCGACCACAGCGTCTGCCGTAGGAGTCACTGTCGTCAACAAGACCCCCTGGCCGGACGCGCAGGTCTATCTCACGGCCCTGGGCCTCAAGGACGGGCGTTGGTCCTTCCTGCGCTCGGATGGCAGCGCGGCGCCCATCAACCACCTCGCCAAGTACGACCCCGGACACTTGACGAAAAACGGGGTGTCGTACCCGAACATGTCCTTCACGTTGGCGCAGACGTCAGGCCGCCCCGTCGCGGTGCCGCCCGCCTTCGAGAGCGCGCGCCTGTGGGTGTCACTGGGGGCGCCGATGTACCTGGGCGTCGCCGATGACGACCGGGGCTGGGCCGGACCCAACCCCGCCAATCCCACCGACCCCAACAACGACGTGCCCTACGAGTGGAGCGAGTTCACCAACGACGCCGCCCGCAGCAGTTTCGGCATCAACGTGACCCAGGTGGACCAGTTCACCTTCCCGACCACCGTTCGGCTGCAGGCGCCAGGCTTTGACCGCACTGTGGGTTTGGTCGGGACCCGGGCGGACGCTTTCGCGGCGTACAACGCCTCGGTGGGGACGCCATTCCGGGCCTTGGCCGGGCCGCTGCGCATCCTCGCGCCGCGCACCTCACCGCTGTTCGGGGTCGGCGGCGCGTACGGGACCTACCTCGACGCCCCCATCGCAGCGGCCTGGTCTGCGCTGGGGAGGACCGACGCCAAACCGACGACGGCCCAGGTGTTCGGATGCTCAGGCCCGGTGCTGGCTACGGATGCGCAATTGTGCGCCGCGCTCAACCGTGGAGTCGCGACCGGGGACTGGCGCGCTGTGTCGGGCTTCTACCCGGCCGGGGTAGCGCACAACGACTACGCCGCGTTCTTCCATGCGGCCAGCATCAGCGGCAAGGCGTACGGCTTCGCCTACGACGACGTCCTTGACCAGAGTTCCTACCTGGCGACGAACGCCGCGGGCGGCAAGCAGGTGACCATGACGGTCAGCTGGTAGTCGCCGGCGGTGACAGGATTGGCGCGGTGGCTCAGGTCGGGATGAAGACCGAGCTGAACAGCACGCGGCGCTTGCCCTCGGCCGGCACCTGGTACGGGGCGATGGCCTCGCGCACCCGCAGCGCGAGGGCGATGATGTCGCTCTCGTCGAGGTACATCGCGGTCGCGCGATACCCGGCCTGCAGTTTGGGCTGGGTGCGCAGGACGTGCCACTCGTCGGTGGCGTTGAAGAGTGGGGCAGGCGCCTCGTCGCTCTCCTGCGCGAGCCACCCGTTGTAGGCGGCGATCAGACCTGCGGCGAAGACGCCGAAGGCGGCGGCCTTGTCCTCGGGAGTCATGTTCGCCGCCGCAAGGCTGTCCACGATGGCTGATCCCTGGCGCAACGCGAACGTGCGCTCGACCGCGCCCCGCACCCGCCGCTCGGACACGACGTCGATGACGCCGGCATCGACGAGCGCGGCGACGTGGCGGTAGAGCGTGGCCGTGGTCACGTCGGGCATCTCGGCAGCGAGGTCCGCCGTGGTCGCCTGCCGTTCGCCCACCAGGGCGAGGACGATGCGCAGCCGGACGGGATGGGACAGGACGCCGGACGTGGCCACGACTCCAAAGTAGCAGCCGACTGGAAAGTGCTGACAATGGTCGCACCCGCGAGAGGGGATTGGGGGTGGCGTGGCAGCGATGCCGCCGGCCGCCGACCGTTCCAGCGGTTGGCAACGCGTCCCGGAGTGAGTTATTTGGGCGGCCCGGTGAGCGATCGCATCCCAAAGTGAGTTCTATCGGCGTAACGGAGGCCGGTAAACCTCACTTCGGGGTGCGACTGCGCCCTACGACGCCGGAAGCGGCTCTGAAAACCTCACTTCGCATTGCGATGAGGGGTGCGGACTCGCACGCACCTCGCGCCGGATGGGTAACTGCAAGTCTTTTGCATTAACGTTCCCTGGGTGAGCACCCGCACCGCCCAGGACGCCGTCGAGGGGACTGGCGGCTTCAGCCTGGGCCGAAGCGAGTGGCTCACCCTGGCCGCGATGGGCGGGTTCATCGCGCTTCTAAACCTCGTCGGCTGGGGCCTGCTGCTCGGGGTGGTCGCTCCGTCCCATTACGACCTCGGCGCGGCGGGAGTGTTCGGGGTGGGGCTGGGGGTCACGGCTTTCACCCTGGGCATGCGCCACGCCTTCGACGCTGACCACATCGCGGCGATTGACAACACCACCCGCAAGCTCATGTCCGAGGGCCAGAAGCCCGTGTCCGTCGGCTTCTGGTTCGCCCTCGGCCACTCCAGCGTCGTGTTCGCCCTGGTGCTGCTGCTGTCGATGGGCGTGCGGGCGCTGGTTGGGCAGGTGTCGAACGCCTCATCGGTGCTGCAGACCGTGTTCGGGTTCGTGGGCACTGCCGTTTCGGGGTTCTTCCTGATCGCCATCGGTTTGATCAACCTTGTGATCCTCCTGCGCATCGTCAGGGTCTACCGCGGAGTCCGCTCCGGCGAGGTGGGGGAGTCCGAGCTCGAGGAGCACCTGGACAGCCGGGGGTTCTTGGCCCGCATCCTGCGCGGGGTGTCGAAGGCGATCCGACGGCCACGCGACATGTACCCGCTCGGTCTGCTGTTCGGCCTGGGATTCGACACCGCTACCGAGATCGCGCTGCTCGTGCTGGCCGGCGGGGCCGCGGCGCTGGCACTGCCCTGGTACGCGATCCTGGTGCTGCCGATTCTGTTCGCCGCGGGCATGACGCTGCTGGACACCATCGACGGTGCCTTCATGAACGTCGCGTACGGCTGGGCATTCGCTAACCCAATGCGCAAACTGTTCTACAACATCGTCATCACGGGGCTGTCGGTCTTCGTCGCCCTGGTGATCGGGATGGTCGAGATACTCGGGCTCGTCGCAGACGAGGTTGGTGCCACGACGGGCCCTCTCGCGTGGGTGTCCGCCATCAACATGGACAACATCGGCTTCGTGATCGTGGGAGTGTTCGTGGTCACGTGGGTGGTGGCGCTGCTGATCTGGAAGCTGGGCGGCCTCGATCGGCGCTGGGCCGCCACGGATGCCGGCTAGCGCGACACCGACGGGCGCATCGGTGCCAGACTCGGAGTCGTGAACGCTCTGCTGGCACAGGTGCTGCCGTTCGCGATCGCGGCCGCCATCAGCCCGACCGTCCTGACGATCGTGCTGCTGATCCTCGCCGGGGCCCACAAGCCGCTGATCCGCGCGTGGGCCTTCACCCTGGGCGGGGTGGCGTTCACGATCCTGTTCGTGTGGCTCAGCGTCACCATCTTCGGCAACCTCGGCGATGCCGGTACCGGGCATCAGTCGATGGGCTCCCGGATCGTCAAGCTGGTATTCGCCGCGGTCCTGCTGGCGCTGGCGGTGCGTCAGGTGATTCGGGCGCGCCATCCCAAGCCGGCGGCCGGCGGGCCCAACAAGTGGCAGCGGCGGCTTGCCAATGCGCGCACCATCGACTTCGTCGCTGTGGGCTTCATGGCCATGCTGTCCAACGCCTCAACGCTGGTGATGATCCTGGCCGGGGCGCACGTCGTGACCGTTTCCCAGGCGCCGGACTCCGCGAAGGTGGAGGCCGCCATCATGCTGGGGGTGTTCGCGGCGCTGCCGATGCTGCTGCCGGTGCTGGGGGTGACGGCCTTCGGCTCGCACGCGGACGGCGCCTTGAAGGCGCTCAACAAGTTCACGACGGACAGCACCGGGCACTACAACGTGCTCCGTCAGACCGAGGGAGGGCAGCCGAAGATCCAGGCCCGGACCTTGATCACCAACCTGGCCTTCTGCTATTGGACGCAGGCCGGCGACCCCAACGCCACCAGCTGCGCCGGCAGCCTGCCGGTGCCGCTCAGCGTCACCAGCGCGGGCCTGGTGCGGCTCATCACGACCACCACCACCTACGACGCCATCACCACGACGGGCACCAAGAGCCGGCAGGTGTCTTTCTCCAGCCGGCTGCGGAACGTGGCCTAGGACCTGGAGGTGAACCGATCATGAGAGCTCGCGGCCCCATCGCCTTCGTCGCTCGTAGGACGGCCGGCGCGCGCCGCGCCGCCGGGGCGGACGACGGCATCGGGATGATCCTGGTGCTCGGGCTCGCCACCTTCCTCATGATCGTGGTGGCGCTCAGCGTCACAGTTGCGGTCAACTCGCTGGGCTCGGCGCGGCGGCATGTTCAGTACGAGGCCTCGCTGGCCACCGCCGAGGCGGGTATCGACCAGACGCTTGCCGCGATCCAGTCGGCCAATGACCAGGGCCTGGTCTACACCTCGCCCGCCGAGTGTGCGGCCGAGTGGACCTGGGCCTCCAACGCGCTGCCCAGCGCGGCGGCGGAGCGGGCCTGGGTGGAGTCGGTGATCGACACCATGCCCGCCTCCTGCATCGTCAAGGGCGGCCAGGGGGAGTACATCACCTTCCGGGCGCTGGACTCGATCGGCACCCCCATGCCAGTGGTGTACTCGCGCGGCTGGTCGCCGTCGCGCACGGCGGCGGAGCACGGCGACCGCGTGGTGCGTGCCGAATACCTGTTCAGCCCCTATAAGCCCACGCAGGCGGTGCTCACCGAGGGGAGCCTGGACTTCAGCGGCAGCGTCGAGGTCAACCTGAACGCCGACTCCATCGCGACTAGCGCCGACGTGCACAGCAACAACAACATCTTTGCGGGCAACAACTCCCTGATCGTCAACGGCAGCCTGTCGGCGTCGGGCACCAACGACAAGTCGGGCACCTGCCCGAACAACAAGATCACCGGCACCTGCGATGCCGAGGCCCCGCCGGTCGCGATCCCCGTCGTGAGCGCGCGGGCGCTCTACCGCGGCCTGGCCTCGTCGACCAAGTCGGCATGGTTCGACCTCTGTCCGGACGGGACGGTGCACAGCCCCGATCCGGTGGGCAAGCAACCGTGCGCCGGCACGGTGCTTTCCGCCGCCGGCTCCTACCGCGGCTGGACACTGGTGGACGCCGGGACGCTGCAGGCGACCTGGAAGTTCGCGCCGGTGAGCGGGACCGACTACCCCGGGGCCTACTACGTCTATCAGGCCAACGCCGAGCTGGGCGGTGCGAACAAGAAGGCGACGCCGGCCCCCATCTCCGTCGTGGTCGAGGCCAACCCGAGCGGCGACCCGAACAATGCGCTGACCTGTGGCAAGTCCGGCGGCAACCTGACCTGGAAGCTCAGCGCCATCAGCAACTACCTGCCGGGCGTCATCTTCCTCGCCGACGGCACGATCTACGGCGAGGCTAACGACCTGATCGGCCGCGGGGTGGTGGCGGCCGGCGACCGCATCGACTGGGCGACGTCGTCGAGCACGATCGTCGGGTCGGTCCTGACGTCTGGCAACTGCCCGGCGGCCGGGGGGAACACACTGCAGGGTGTCAAGGTCTCCTACGACTCCAGCACCGAGTTCCCGCTGTCGACGATCGTCCGCACGACCCAGTGGCTGGAGTTGAGCGGCAACTGATGTGCGCCTGTGGATTGCGCCGGCTCAGCGCGGCCTCTGCCCCCTAGGCTGAGACGGTGACCACAGCCCTGATCGCCGGCTATTGCGGCGTGATGGGCCTGCTCATCGGCTCGTTCGTCAACGTGGTCATCTGGCGTGTGCCACGCGGCCAGAGCATCGTGTCGCCGCCGTCGGCCTGTCCCAAATGCGGTCACAGATTGCGGGCGTACGACAACATCCCGGTGGCCAGCTGGATCGTGCTCGGGGGCAGGTGCCGGGACTGCCGGGCACCGATCTCGGTCCGATATCCGGCCGTCGAGCTCATCACCGGGGCAATTTTCGTGATAGTGGCACTGGCGGTGCCGCTGGGCGCGTTGCCCGCGTATCTCTGGCTCGCTGGCGCAGGCGTCGCGCTGGCGGGGATCGACCTGGACGTCAAGCGGCTGCCCAACGCAATTGTCTACCCCTCGATCGCCGTAGTAGGGGTGTGGCTCGTGGCCTTTGGCCTCATCGCCGGAGATCCCCGGCAGGCCGGGCGCACGGTGCTCGCGGGCCTCGCGCTTGGCGCCTTCTTCGGCCTGATCCACCTGGTCGTCCCGCGGGGTATGGGCATGGGAGACGTCAAGCTGGCCGTGCTCATAGGCATGGCGCTGGGGTGGTTGGGGTGGAGCCAGGTGCTGGTGGGCGCCTTCCTGGCCTTCCTGCTGGGGGCAGTCGTGGGGGTGGCGCTGATGGCCTCGGGGCGGGCTGGTCGCAAGACCGCGCTGCCGTTCGGGCCGTTCATGCTGCTCGGATGCCTGATCGGAATCGTCGCCGGGGCCCAAATCGGTGATTGGTATGCCAACCTGTTCGGCTGAGCCGTCCGGGAGTGGTTGGATCAAGTAGGTGGGGTCGTGCGCCGATACCGGCAACGACTGCAGTGAGCGGAGCGCGGGAGAGGAGGATCCGTGGCCAAGGTCGCGATCGGCCTCGAGGTCAGCCCCAACGGCGTCCGCGCTGCGCGCGTGCGCGGCGACAAGGGGTCGGTCACCCTGGAGTTGCTGGCTGAGGAGCCTTTGGTGCCCGGAATCGTCGTTCCCGGCGGTGTCTCCGACGCGCAGGCGCTCACTGACGCCGTGAAGGGACTCTGGAGCAAGCACAAGCTTGGCCAGAAGTCGGTCGTGTTGGGAATCGCCGGGCCCCGCGTCGTCGTGCGACCGGCGTCGATCCCGTTGATGCCGAGCAAGGACGTGCGCGCGGCGCTGCCGCTGTACGTGGCCGAGATGCCGTCGATCGAAGTCGCCGAGTCGGTGCTGGACTATGTGATCAACGGCGAGAGCCTGGACGACGACGGCAAGCGCCAGTTCGACGGCCTGCTGGTCGCCACCACGGTGGCCCCGCTGGAGGAGTTCATCGATGCCATCCAGGCGGCGAAGGTCGGGGTGCAGTCGGTGGATCTGACCGCGTTCGGGGTGCTCCGCGCCATGGTGCCCCCCATGCAGCCGGGCTACCGTGTCGTCGAGGCCGTCGTGAGCATCGGCAGCCAGTCCACGCAGGTGATCGTGCACGAGAACCGCCGCCCGGCGCTGGTGCGCGACCTGGCCGTGGGCGCCGACGTCGTGGTGGACGCGCTTTCGCATGTCGACCTGAACTCGATGGCGGCGACACAGCAGGCGCTCGACCCGTTGGTCACCCAGATCAGCGAGACCGTGGGCTTCTACGAGACCGGGGAGGGGGCGCAGACGCCCAACCGGGTGCTCGTGACGGGATCCGGCTCCATGTTGCCGGGGCTCGAGTATGCGATGGGGTCGGCGCTGGGGGCGCCCGTCGTTCGCGACGCCGCCTGGCTGACGATGCAGCGGGATCCCAAGACGGTGACGAACGAGATGATGCGCGCCTTCGCCAGCCGCATGACGGCGGCTGTGGGCCTGGCACTTGGGGCGGTGGCGCCATGAGCGTGAACGGACCGGCGAATCCCGGGATGGCCGGCGCGCCGCCGGCCCCCGGGGCCAACGGCGGCTGGAATGGCCAGGCGGGCGACCCAGCACAAGGCGCTGGAGTGCCGGGCGGAGGACCCATCGACCCCAACCAGCTTCCTGGCGCCCCCGGCGGGCCTGGATTGCCCGGCGGCCCGGGCATGCAGCCGGGCCCCGAGGGTGAAGGCGGGCTCCCGCCGGCCGACAGCCAGGCCGCGCTGCCGCCGACGCAGCCGACACCGGTGCGCGTCGACCTGCTTCCGCAGTCCTACCGCGACAAGCTGGTGCTGGCCCGAGCACAGCGGCGGGCGATCCTGATCCTCCTCGTCGCTCTGCTCGTGGTGGCGGTCGGGTACGTGCTCGGGATGCTTCGGGTAGGGGCGGCGACCGAGTCGCGCAACGAGGCCCAGTTGCAGCAGGCCCAGGCTCAATCCGCGGTCAACAAGCTCTCTGAGGTGCCCAAGACCCAGGCGCAAGTGGCGGAGCTCAAGAAGAGCCTCGAATCGGTACTGGGCAACGAAGTCCTCTTCTCCGCGCTGACCGCGGAGACATTCGCGGCACTGCCGCCGGGAACCCTCACCGTCCACCTGGTTTGGACGCTCACACCCGGCGCTGCTTCGACCTCGGGTAAGCAGGCAGGCGCCACCAAGACCGTGGGTGACATGCGACTGTCGGGCTGTACTCCCGCATTTGTCACTTCTGCGGACGTGATCGAAGGCCTTGAAAAGGTTCCCAAGTTGACCGGAGTCTGGATCGACAGCGCGTCGCGGGGCAATTCGTGCGGTGAGGGCTCCTACGACATCGAGAGCAGCGCCGGCATTGCGCCGGGAGCCATGAGCGGCCGTTACAGCAGCGGGGGAGGTGCCAAGTGAAGAACCTGCTTGCGGGTGCACGAGCATGGACTGTCTTGGCCGCCGTTCTCGCCCTCGTCATCCTGGTGGGAGGTTGGTTCCTCCTGGTGTCGCCGCAGTTCTCTAACGCGGCCGCGATCAAGGCCGACGAGCAGGAGGCGCTGGACCAGGCGTCCATGCTGCAGCAGAAGGCGCTGAGCCTGCGCAAGCAGGCAGAGCAGTTGCCGCAACTGCAGGCGGAGCTGGCTCGGCTGACGGCCCAGCTGCCTGACGAAGCGCAGGAAGCCGAGCTCATCAGACAGATCGCTGCGGCGAACGTTGCCAGTGGGATGGTCATCGAGTCATTCAGTGCGCCACCGCTAACCCCGATCGCCGCTGCGCAGGCGGCGGAACCGGCCGCTGAGTCGACGGAGGGCGCCGTGTCGTCGTCAGCCGCGGCAGCCCCCAAGGCAAAGTTTGGCTCCCTGCTTTCGACTCAAGTCCAGATCGTGCTGGCGAAGGGCAGCACAGCACAGGTGATTGACTACCTCAACAAGATCGAGAACCTGAGCCGCGCTCTCATCCTGACTAACGTGGTTTTGAGCTACGAAGGAGGAGGCGACGGGAGCAGCGCGTCGCCCGCTGCAGTTGCGGGAACAAGTTACAGGCTGGAAGTTATGGGAACCATCTTCGCGCGTCCATCAACCCCCTCCGCAAGCGCCTCGGCGGCCCCTAGCGGAGGCCCTGGCGCCACGGCCACACCATCCGCCACCCCATCTGCCAGCGCCTCCAAGTAGCCGCGCAGTCCGCCGCCGCGGCACACCTCCCAGGGTCCGCCTTCCCCCGGCCGCACCATCTGGGACGATTGTGCCCATGTTGCGCTGGTTGACCGCAGGGGAGTCGCACGGCCCTGCCCTCGTGGCGATCCTCGAAGGCATGCCCGCCGGCGTCGAGGTCACTTCCGAGAGCATCGGCGCCGCGCTCGCCAGGCGTCGGCTGGGCTACGGCCGAGGCGCCCGGCAGAAGTTTGAGGCCGACGACCTCAGCATCCTCGGCGGCGTCCGTCACGGCCGCACACAGGGCGGACCGGTCGCGCTGCAGATCGCCAACTCCGAGTGGCCCAAGTGGACCGAGGTGATGAGCCCGGACCCGGTCGACGGCACAGGCCAGACGAGCGCCGCGAGCCGTGGGCGCGGGGCCCCGCTCACCCGTCCCCGTCCCGGGCATGCCGATCTCGCCGGCATGCAGAAGTACGGTTTCGACGACGCGCGGCCGGTGCTCGAGCGTGCCAGCGCGCGTGAGACCGCGGCCCGTGTCGCCCTGGGGTCGGTGGCGAAGTCCTTCCTGGCGCAGGTCGCCGAGGTGAGCGTGATCAGCCACGTGGTGCGCATCGGGACGGTGGCGGCCGCTGCCGACGGTGCAGCACCCCTGCCCGGTGACCTGGCGCTCGTCGACGCCAGCCCCATACGCTGCTTCGACGCCGAGGCGAGCGACGCGATGGTGGCCGAGGTCGACGCGGCCAAGTCGGAGGGCGACACCCTGGGCGGCGTCTTCGAGGTGCTCGCCTACGGCCTGCCGCCGGGATTGGGGTCCCACGTCCACTGGGATCGGCGTCTGGATGCGCGACTGGCAGCTGCCCTCATGGGCATCCAGGCCATCAAAGGCGTCGAGTTCGGAGACGGTTTCGAGCTGGCGCGTACCCGCGGGTCAGCGGCGCAGGACGAGATCGTGCTGCAGGACGGACGCATCACCCGCACATCTGGGCATGCGGGCGGCACCGAGGGTGGCATGTCCACCGGCGAGCCGTTGCGCGTGCGGGCGGCGATGAAGCCGATCTCCACGGTGCCACGGGCGCTGCGGACCGTCGACACCGCCACGGGCGAGGCCGCCACCGCGATCAACCAGCGCTCCGACGCCTGCGCTGTGCCAGCGGCGGCTGTCATCGGTGAAGCCATGGTCGCCCTGGTGCTGGCCGATGCTGTGCTGGAGAAGTTCGGCGGCGACTCGGTGGCCGAGACCCGGCGCAACCTCGAGGGCTACCTGGCCAACCTGGACGTGCGATGAGCGAGCCGGCGGTTGTGCTCGTGGGTGCGGCAGGGGCGGGGAAGACGACCGTGGGCCGGGCGCTGGCGGCGTCCCTGGGCACCGATTTCGTCGACTCCGACGAAGTCCTCGCCGAGGCGGCCGGGATGCCGTTGGACCAGCTCATGGTCGGCCTGGGCGAGGCGGCCTATCGGCAGCGGGAAGGTGCCGCCGTGCTGGCCGCCCTGAGCCGCATAGGCAGCGTCGTCGCCCTCGGCTCGGGCTCGCTCGCCGACCCTGGAACCCGACGGCGCTTGAGCGAGCTCCCAGTCGCCTGGCTGCGCGTGAGCGCCGCCAACGCGGCCAACCGATCCGGCCTCAACGTCCCCCGGCCGGTGGGCCTGGGCAACGTCCGGGCCACCATGGCCGCCCTGATCGCCGCCCAGGAGCCCCACTACGCCGAGGTGGCAGACGTCGAGGTGGACACCGACTTCCGCGAGATCGACGACATCGTGGCGGAGTTGCTGGCAGCGCTGGGACGAAAGGGGTCCGCCCATGTCGGGTGACGTCGTGCCCGCGGAGTCAGCGGCGGCACACGGTAAGGCCACGGTGACCGTCGCAGTCGAGCACCCCTACGACGTCGTCATCGGCGCCGGCCTGCTCGACGACGTCCTGAGCGGGCTGCCGGACGCAGCCGCACGGGTGGCGCTCGTGCACCCGCCGACGCTGCGGGCTACGGCCGAGGTCGTGCGCGAGGCCGTCGCCGACACCGGTCGCGAGGCCGTCGCGCTCGAGGTCCCCGACGGCGAGGACGCCAAGACGGCCGAAGTGGCCGCCTTCTGCTGGGGGGTGCTCGGCCAGGCTGGCTTCACCCGCACCGATGCGGTGGTCGGCATGGGCGGGGGCGCGACCACCGACCTCGCCGGGTTCGTGGCGGCCACCTGGCTGCGGGGCGTGCCGCTGGTACAGGTGCCCACCACGCTGCTCGGCATGGTGGACGCCGCGGTGGGCGGCAAGACCGGCATCAACACCGCAGAGGGCAAGAACCTCGTCGGCGCCTTCCATTCCCCGGTCAAGGTGGTCTGCGATCTGGCCACGCTGCCCTCGATGCCTCCCAACGACTACATCGCCGGATTAGCCGAGGTCATCAAGTGCGGCTTCATCGCCGACCCGCTGATTCTGGACCTCATCGCCGCCGACCCGGCGGCGGCCGGCGATCCGGCCGGCGCGCCCACGGCCGAGCTCGTGCGCCGAGCGGTGCAAGTCAAAGCCGACGTCGTGGCGGCGGACTTCGGCGAGGACGTCGCCGGGTTGGGCCAGCGCCGCATCAGCCGCGAGGTGCTCAACTATGGGCACACGTTCGCCCACGCAATCGAGCGCGCTGAGCGCTACCGCTGGCGTCACGGCGCGGCGGTTGCCGTCGGCATGGTCTACGTCGCCGAGCTCGCTCGGCTGGCGGGTCGGCTGGACGACGCGACGGTTGACCTGCACCGCGATGTGCTGACGTCGGTGGGTCTTCCGGTCAGCTACCGCGGCGACGCCTGGTCGCAGTTGCTGGCCGCGATGAAGGTGGACAAGAAGGCCCGTGGCGACCTGCTGCGCTTCATCATCCTGGAGGGCCTGGCGCGCCCCGCGCTGCTCGAGGGCCCCGATCCGGCGCTGCTCGTGTCGGCCTACGCGGAGGTCAGCGATGACTGAATCGGCACCTGCGGCCGAGGCAACCACGGTGCTCGTCCTCAACGGGCCCAACCTCGCCCGGCTGGGTACCCGCGAGCCGGAGATCTATGGCGCCATGACGCTGGCCGAAGTGGCGGCGGCTTGCGAGGCAGAGGCAGCCGCGCTGGGCCTGTGCGCGGACGTGCGCCAGACCGATGACGAGGCGACCCTCATCGGGTGGTTGCACGAGGCCGCCGACGCCCGCATGCCGGTCGTGCTCAACCCTGCGGCCTTCACGCACTACTCGTACGGCCTGCGCGACGCCGCGGCCCAGCGCACGGCGCCCCTGGTCGAGGTGCACCTCAGCAACCCGGCCGCGCGCGAGGAGTTTCGACACACGTCGGTGATCTCCGGGGTGGCGTCGGGCACAATCGCCGGGTTCGGTATCGATTCCTATCTGCTCGCGCTGCGGGCCGTAAGGGGACTCCTGTCATGAGCAAGCTCAAGCGCAACGTGCTGCGCAGCCGTTGGCTGCAGCTCGCAGAGCAGATGAAGGCGGAGGACCTCGGCGCCCTGCTGCTCACCGACCCGGCCGACGTCCGCTGGCTGACCGGCTTCTCCGGCTCGAACGGGGCCGCCCTCGCGATCACCAGCGGCGCGCCGCTGCTGGCCACGGACGGCCGGTACGCCGACCAGTCCGCGGCGGAATGCCCGGATGCCGAGATCATCATCACCCGCGACCTCATCGAGCAGCTCCTGCTGCGGCTTCGGGAGAACTCGGCGACAGCCCTGGGCGTGGACCCGCTGTCATTGACGCTGCAGCAGTTCCGCACGATCAGCGCGCACCCCGCGATGTTCGGCGTGCGGGTGCAGGAGGTCGAGTCGCCGCTGCGAGAGCTGCGCATGGTGAAGGAGCTCTACGAGCTCGACCGCATGCGCAAGGCGGCCAAGGTGTCCACCGACGCGCTGCGGAAGCTCCAGGGCATGATCGAGGTCGGGATGTCCGAGCTCCACGTGGCGCGCACCCTCGAGGCCATCATGGGCGACCTCGGCTCCGAGGACCGGGCCTTCCCCACCATCGTGGCCTCAGGGCCCAACGGGGGCCGGCCCCACCACCAGCCCACGACCCGAGCCATCGAGGCCGGCGACCTGCTCACGATCGACTTCGGGGCCATGTCCGAGGGATACCGGGCGGACTGCACGCGCACGTTCATCGTGGCGGCCGAGCCGGAGGACTGGCAGGCGGACGCGTACTTCGCGGTCAAGCGGGCCGCCGCGTCCGCGCGCGATGCCGCCAAAGCCGGCGCCAAGACCTCGGCCATCGATGCAGCCGCGCGCAAAGTCATCACCAAGGCCGATCTGGCCGAGTACTTCGTCCACGGCCTCGGCCACGGCATCGGCCTCAACGTCCACGAGGCACCCCTGCTCGGGGCGTCCTCGGCCGGTACACTCGAGGAGTCCGTTCCGTTCACCGTCGAGCCAGGTGTCTACATCCCCGGCAAGGGCGGAGTTCGGATCGAGGACACCTGTGTGATCCAGCCGGATGGGCTGGAGATCCTCACCGAGTTCCCGCGCAAACTCCTGCGCGTGGGCTAACCGGCGCCTGCCACGACGACCATCCTCAGAAAGGCGAACATGGCCACCACGAACGACCTCAAGAACGGCCTGGTCCTCAACATCGACGGCCAGCTCTGGACGGTGGTGGAGTTCCAGCACGTCAAGCCTGGCAAGGGCGGCGCCTTCGTGCGCACCAAGCTGAAGAACGTGCTGTCGGGCAAGGTCGTCGACCGCACCTTCAACGCCGGTGTGAAGGTCGAGACCGCCACCGTCGACAAGCGCACGATGCAGTACCTCTACAAGGACGGCACCGACTGGGTCTTCATGGACGTGCAGACCTACGACCAGCTGCCGGTCAGCGAGGCGGTCGTCGGCGACGGCGCCAAGTACCTGCTGGAGAACCAGGAGGCCATCGTCGCCGTGCACGAGGGCGAGCCGCTCTACATCGAGCTCCCGGCGTCGGTGGAGCTGCTCGTGGAGTACACCGAGCCCGGCCTGCAGGGGGACCGCTCCACCGGCGGCACCAAGCCGGCGCGCCTGGAGACCGGGGCCGAGATCGCCGTGCCGCTCTTCCTGGAGTCGGGCGAGCGGATCCGGGTGGACACCCGCGACGGCTCGTACCTGGGCCGTGCCTGAGCGGCCGGCGGCCTTCGCCGGCGCCTCGCGCCGCTGATGGCCGCTCGGAGCAAGGCTCGCAAGCGGGCGTTGGACGTGCTCTTCGGCTCCGAGGTGGGCCGGCAGGATGCCATGGTCGAGCTGGAGCTGACCGCCGCGACGTCCGAGCATCCGCTCAATCCCTACACGCGCCAGATCGTCGAGGGCGTCGTCGCCCACCGGGAGCGCATCGACGAGCTCATCGAGACCTATGCCGTGGGGTGGACGCTGGACCGGATGCCTGCCGTGGACAGGAACGTGCTGCGCATCGGCGTCTGGGAGCTGCTTTGGGCCGATGACGTTCCCGACGTGGTGGCGATCTCGGAGGCGGTCGGCATGGCCACGGACCTGTCGACTGACGACTCGGGGCCCTTCGTCAACGGGCTGCTGGCGCGGATCGTGGAGGTCAAGCCGCGGCTGGCGCAGGAGTAGGCGCCCGCGGCGCGACGATACGGCCGGAGCGTCCTTCTGTTGTGCCCCCGGTGGGATTCGAACCCACACTGGCGGGATTTTGAGGCCCGTGACTCTGCCGGTTGGTCTACAGGGGCGGCGGGGGCAAGCCTACCCTGGGGTCCATGGCGGTGAGGGTCGTGGTCGCGGAGGATGAGGCTCTCATCCGCGCAGATCTGGTCGAGATGCTCGCCGATGCGGGCTACGAGGTCGTGGGTCAGGCGTCGACTGGCGAGGCCGCCGTCGAGCTCGTGCGGCTGCAGGCCCCCGACGTGGTGCTGCTGGACGTCAGGATGCCGGCGATGGACGGTCTGACCGCCGCGGAGTTGATCCGGGGGGCCGGTTCCACGGCGGTGGTGATGCTCACCGCCTACAGCGAGGCAGACCTCATCGGGCGTGCCCGGGATGCCGGCGCCGGCGCCTACCTGGTGAAGCCGGTCGTGCCGGGCGACTTGGTGCCCGCGATCGAGATGGCGCTCGCGCGCAGCCGCGACATCGCGGAGTTGAGCGCCCAGGTGCGCGACCTGCACGCCCGGATGACCGAGCGGAAGGTGATCGAGCGGGCCAAGGCGGTCATCCAGGCCAGGCTGGGCCTGGATGAAGAGGCCGCGTTCGCCTGGCTCCGGCGCACCGCGATGGACCGTCGGACGAGCATGGCCGCTGTCGCCGAGGCGATCCTGGCCGAGCGCAAGCGCGACTGACGGCCCAGGGCCCGCGGCTCGCGCGTGGGAGGTGATGGCGCTGGTTCACAGATTTCCTGTCACCAGATGCGAACACGCCGCGTCGCCTCGTGGGTCAAGGGTCCTTGGGGCGCTACTTTCGGCTATCCGCCGCTCATGGCGGGCGGATCCCACCGAGGGGTCCCCATCCACTTCTGGAGGACATATGACCAGCACCAAGGTTGTTCGCTCCGCCGTTGTGCTCGGAACCGTCGGTCTGGCCCTTGCCGCGTGCAGCGGCAACAGCGCCAGCAGCGGCGGGTCGAGCAGCGCATCGGCGGCTCCCGCCTCGGGCAACGGCACGCTCATCATCGGCACCCTGCTGCCGCAGACCGGCTCCCTGGCCTTCCTCGGCCCGCCCGAGTTCGCCGGCGTCGACCTGGCCATCCAGGAGATCAACGCCGCCGGGGGCGTGAACGGGAAGCCTGTGGACTCGGTAACCGGTGACTCCGGCGACACCTCCACCAACATCGCAGCGCAGACCGTGGACCGCGAGATCTCGCAGGGCGTCGACGCCATCGTCGGCGCGGCCTCCTCGTCGGTGACGCTCTCGGTGATCGACAAGGTCACCAACGCCGGCGTCGTGATGGTCTCGCCCGCCAACACCTCGACCAAGCTGACCGACTACCCCGACAAGGGCCTGTACTTCCGCACCGCGCCCCCGGACACGCTGCAGGGCAAGGTGCTCGCCGACCAGGCGCTGGCCGACGGGAAGCAGAACATCTGCATCATGGCGCTGCAGGACGCCTACGGCGAGGGTCTGGCCAACGTCGTGGACCAGGTGTTCACCGAGGCCGGTGGCAATGTCACCGACACGATCATCTACGACCCGAAGGCCGCGTCCTTCGAGGCCGAGGTCAGCAAGTGCAAGGCCACCAACCCGGATGGCATCGTGCTGATCGGCTTCGACGAGTCGAAGAAGATCCTGGCCGAGATGATCAAGCAGAACGTGGGTCCGCAGCAGGTGCAGCTGTACCTGGTCGACGGCAACCTGTCCAACACCCTGGCCGAAGGGCTGCCCGAGGGCACCATGACAGGTGTGAAGGGCACGACGCCGGGCGCCAAGCCCTCGGACGCCTTCCGCGCGCAGCTGGCCACCGTCAACCCCAACCTGACGGACTTCACCTACGCCGCCGAGGCCTACGACGCCGTGAACCTCATCGCCCTTGCTGCCATCTTCGGCAAGAACGACTCCGGTACCGCCATCGCGCAGAACATCGCCAAGGTCTCGGGCGCCAACAACGAGGGTGAGGTCTGCAGCACCTTCACCGCCTGCCTTGAGCTGCTGAACGCCGGCAAGACCATCAACTACGAGGGCCAGTCGGGACCCATCAACCTCGACGCCAACGGCGACCCCAGCCGTGCGGCTATGGGCGTGTACGTGTTCGGCCCGGACAACAAGTACACGCTGAACAACACCGTGGTGGCGGACGTGCCCGCAAGCACCGGATCCTCTTCCGGCAGCGCGAGCGCGAGCGCCAGCTAGCGACCCACGGCCTTCCGCGGGCCCAGGTGTCGGTTGGTCCCCGTCGCATCCCATCGATGCGGCGGGGACCACGTACGTCTGACCCCGGCCGCCGGCATTCGCGGCGGCACCTGAGGCGCGCAGTCACCCAGGCTCCCTGTGGACGACCCCACCAGGGGCTCGCCTCCATCGGGCAGGCTCCCGCCCATGGGCAGACCACTGTGGCAACCGCCTACCGTCCTCTTCCGGCCCAGAGATGTCGGTGTGGCACCCGACGTGCTGCGACGAGCCGTGGCTCGGGGGGACGTCATCCGGATTGTGCGCGGGGTGTACCTCGCCACCGCGCAGCTGCCTTCGGATGCTCGCGAGCGGCACGCGCTGAGCGTCGCAGCCACGCAGATGCTGCGCCCAGATCTGGTGGCCAGCCACACCTCGGCGGCCCTGCTACTGGGGCTTCCCCTCCTGGATGGCCCTTCAGCGGCTGCCGGGATGCCCACTTTCACCCGATCTCCCACTCCGACCAGACGCAGCGGCGGCAACCCGCGCATCGTGCTGCGAGCGCTTCCCCCGGCGGCGGTGTCCACTGTGTCGCACCCCCTGGCGGGGGATGTCCGCGTCACCTCGGCTGCCCGGACGGCAGTGGACCTCGCCTGTGAACTGCCGCTGGCCGAGGCGCTCATGGTGAGCGATACGGTCGCGCGGGCGTCCCTGGCCGGACACGTGTCGGCTGGGAACCTGCGGGGCCCGCGCAACCAGCGAATCCACTACCTGGCCGCGCGAACGCTGCAGGAGGCCTGTGTGACGCCCCTGCATTGGCAACGCGCGGCGTCGCGGGTGATCGGACTGACCGATCCGCGCCGTGAGTCGCCCGCCGAGTCGCTGTCGTACGGCCGGATCGTCGAGGCCGGCATGGTGGCACCGGACTGTCAGCGAGGATTCACGTTGCCGGGCGGCTCCGTTTACGTCGACTTCTGGTGGGACGAGTTCGGCGTCGCGGGGGAATGCGACGGCAGAGCCAAGTACGACGGGACTTTCGGGGCCGACGATGGTGTCCTGGTGCGCGAGGCCGAGCGGCAGCACCAGTTGCAGCAGGCCGGAGTCGAAGTAATCCGCTGGCAGGCCCGGGACATGATGTACCGCCCTGCCCCGGTACTTGCGCGGATCGCGGCGCGCCTTCGTGCGCACGGTTGGGTCGGGTGATCCGCTACCCGCGAGCGGCTACTATTCCCAGTCGCCCGACGTTCGGGCGGATCACCTACCCCCACCTCCGGATCCCGGCCGGCCTGGCGGGACAAGCTCCGGAATGGGATACCTGGGGCTGTGCAGGCCCGTCGGTGCTCTGATCGCACTCTGAAGTGTGGTCTATTTCGGCCCTGCCAGTCGAACGCACTCCGGGGTGAGGTTTACGCTCCCGAAATCGTGCCGTAAACCTCTGTTCGGAGTGCGGTCCTTGCCCAAGGCCACCAGGAGCCCATCGAAAACCGCAGTTCGCAGTGCGATCTGAGTATTGGCTTCGTGATCGCGACCCGCGGGAATCGGTCCACCGTTGGGCTGTTGGTGGTGGCGGGGGCCTGACCGCGCGACTAGGCCTTGGCCAGCGTCCCCAGGTAGAGCTCGATCACCTTGGGGTCGTTCGCCAGCGCCCGGCCGGTGCCCGTGTAGGCGTTGCGACCCTGATCGAGCACGTAGGCGCGATCCACGATCTGCAGACAACGGGCCGCGTTCTGCTCGACCATGATCACTGTCACTCCCGTCGCGTTGATCTCCTTCACCCGGACGAACGCCTCGTCGGTGAGTGCCGGGGACAGTCCGGCACTGGGCTCGTCGAGCAGCAGCACGGAGGGATCCATCATCAGCGCGCGGCCCATGGCGACCATCTGGCGCTCGCCGCCGGACAGTGACCCTGCCCGCTGCTTGCGCCTGTCCGCAAGGGCCGGGAACAGCCCGGAAACGAACTCGAACCGCTCGGCGAAGACCGACGGCCGCTGGAAGCAGCCCATCTGCAGGTTCTCCTCGATGGTCAGCGAGGGGAAAACGTTGTTGGTCTGCGGCACGAAGCCGATGCCGCGCGCGACGAGCTCGTCGGCGCGCATGTTGGTGATGTCCTCCTCGCCCAGCGTGACGCGGCCGGAGCTGACTTTGACCAGCCCGAACAGGGCCTTGAGCAGTGTGGACTTGCCCGCCCCGTTGGGACCGATGATGCCGACGAGCTCGCCCTTGCGGGCGTAGAGGTCCGCGCCGTTGATGATGTTCACGCCGGGGATATAGCCAGCCACGATCTGGTCCATGCGGACGACCGCGTCCTTGGCCTTGTCCAGGTGCTCCGTGCGGTCCAGATGGGCCGTGGACCCCTCGTGCCGCCCGTGCCCGCCGCGCTGCTGCGCGTCCAGGTCGATCTCGCGCTCGAACTCCGCTGGGTCGTTGGGGGAGACGCTCATGCGGCTACTCCATCTCCGAGTAGGACAGCGACTCGCCGGTGGCTGTCAACGCCTTGTCGTGGTGGGTTCCCAGGTAGGCATCGATGACGGCGGGGTTGCGCATCACGGCGTCCGGTGGGCCCTCGGCGATGATCTTGCCCTGGCCCATGACCACCACCCAGTCGCTGATGGTCCGCACGACGTCCATGTCGTGCTCCACGAATACCACCGACATGCCCTGCTCGCGCAGGTCCATGATGTGTCCGAGCAGCGACTGCGTCAGCGCCGGGTTCACCCCGGCCATGGGCTCGTCGAGCATCACCAGGTCAGGGTCGGTCATGAGGGCGCGAGCCATCTCGAGCAGCTTGCGCTGACCCCCGGACAGCGACCCGGCGAAGTCCTCCCGCTTGGAGTCCAGCTTGAACTGCTTGAGCAGCCCGTCCGCCTTGGCCTCGATGGCGCGCTCCTGCCGGCGCCACAAACCCGGTACGAGTGCGGCGAGGAAGTGCTCACCGCGCTGGTCCGTCGCGCCCAGACTCATGTTGTCGATTACCTTCATCCGGCTGAGCGCCTTGGTCAGCTGGAAGGTGCGCACCATGCCCAGCCGGGCCACCTTGTAGGCGGCCTTGCCCTTGAGCTCGATGCCGTTGAACGACCAGCGACCCTCGTTGGGCTGGTCGAAGCCGGTCAGGAGGTTGAAGAAAGTGGTCTTGCCCGCGCCGTTGGGGCCGATCAGCGCTGTGATCGCGCCACGCTGAACCTCCAAGTGCTCGACGTCGACGGCGACCAGCCCGCCGAAGCGTCGGACGATACCGTCGGCGATCAGTATCGGGTCCGGCTTGGCGGCGCCCGGCTCGTGCGCCACGTCGGCCAGGGCCTCGCGGGCGCGCCGCTTGCCCGCCGGCAGACCGTTGATGAGTTCCGCTGTTGCCAGATCGGCGGCGGCCTGCCGCGCTCCGCCGGCCGGTTGCGGCCGGGGCGGCGTCTTCTTGGACGAGCGCTTATCGGGCATCCAGAGCCAACTCCTTCTTGTCCCCGAGAATCCCTTGCGGGCGGTAGATCATCAAGAGCATGAGGGCCAGTCCCAGAATCCAGTAGCGCACCTGGCCGACCTGGTCGTTGCGGATGAACGTGATCGTGCCGTCTGCCACCGCCCCCGAGAGCGCGCCGTCGATGAACACCAACAGGAACCAGAACACCACCGCGCCGAGCACCGGCCCCAGCACGCGCCCGGCACCACCGAGGATCAGCACGGCGTAGGCGAAGAACGTCAGGTCGGTGGAGTACGAGTCCGGCTGCACCGACTGGAAGCCGACGGCGAAGATGAACCCCCCGAGGCAGCCCAACACGCCGCCGATGATGAGCGCCTGCATCTTGTAGAAGTACACGTTCTTGCCCAGGCTGCGCACGGCGTCCTCGTCCTCCCGGATCGCCTTGATCACGCGGCCCCACGGTGAGCGCATGAGCAGCCACACCAGAAGGCAGCTCAGCGCCACCAGCACCCAGCCGACGACCACGACCCACAGATCGTTGCGGCTGAGGTCCACCGGCCCGAACCGCAGCCCGCCGGAGAACGGCGAGAGTTCGAAGAACTCGTCGGCGAACTTGTTGATGCCGTCGGAGCCGCCGAAGATGTCCCGCAGCGTCACCGACCGAACCAGCAGTCGGATGATCTCAGCGGCGGCGATGGTGACGATGGCCAGGTAGTCGGCGCGCAGCCGGAGTGTCGGGATGCCGAGGAGAAGCGCCAGCAGCACCGCGGCGACGATGCCGACCAGCACTCCCACCCACAGCGGCAGCTCGAACATGACGATGGTCACGGCCAGGCCGTACGCGGCCACGGCCAGGAAGCCGGCCTGGCCGAAGTTGAGCAGCCCGGTGTAGCCGAACTGCACGTTCAGCCCGATCGCGGCCAGGGCGTAGATGACGGCGAGCACCCCGAGGCCCTGGGTGATGCTCTGGCTGAGGATGTTGCCCCAATCCATGACTGCGCTCCTTCCCTCAGCCCACGCGCTCGCGTCGGCCCAGGATGCCCTGTGGCCTGATCAGCAGGATGACGATGAGGATCACCAGCGCCCCGACGTTCTTCAGCTCCGGCGGTACGAAGACCGTGGAGACCTGGATCATGACGCCGACGATGAGCGAGCCGATGATGGCTCCGAAGGCGGTGCCCAGGCCGCCCAGCGTGACCCCGGCGAAGACGAGCAGCAGCAGCTGGAAGCCCTCGATCCACGACACCCCGTTGTTCAGGCTGTAGAGGATGCCGGCCAGCGCCGCGAGGGCGGCTCCGAAGATCCAGACCTGGTTGATCACCCGCTCGACGTCGATGCCCGACGCGCTTGCCAACGCAGGGTTGTCAGAGATCGCGCGGCTCGCCTTGCCCGACCTCGATCGGAGCAGCCAGAACGCGGTGGCCAACAGGAACACGATCGCCACGACCGCGCCGATCGCCGCCTTCGGAGTGATGACCACGGGGCCGACCTGGATGCCGGCCTGGCCGCCGTAGGCGTCGAACTGCCGGGTGGCCCCGCCGAAGAAGAACAGGAAGACGTACCGCAGGAGGATGCCGAAGCCGATGCTGACGACCAGCATCGCGATCAGGCCGGTGCCGCGTTTGCGCAGCTTGCGCCACAGCAGCCGGTCCTGGATGCCGCCGAGCACGCCACAGACGAGCACGGACAGCGCCGCCGCCAAGATGAACGGCAGATGCAGGATGGCGTTGAAGAAGTAGGCCACAAGGGCGCCGAGCGTGACCAGCTCACCGTGCGAGAAGTTGGTCAGCCCCGTCGTGCCGAAGATCAACGAAAGTCCGATCGCAGCCAGCGCGATGATGAGACCGAACAGCACTCCGTCGAGGGCGAGCTGCAGCGCCCGGTTGCCGGCCGGCTGGGCACCCTCGTCGGGCGCCTTGCCGGTGGACGTCTTGAACAGCACTGTGCTGGTGTCGCCGGCGAGCACGTTGACGTTGCGGGAGGACTGCGCGGAGTTAGCGAGCGAGATGCCCGGCGGAAGGGTGTCCTGCGCCAGCGCCACGTCGTAGCGACCCCCGCCGGGTAATTCCACCCGCCAGGTCCCGTCGGCTCCGGTTCGGGTCTCCTGGACGAAGCCGCCGACGGCGGTGACGGCGCCGTCCGCAGCTGTGACCGCGCTGGTGTTGGTGACTTTGATCGCCACGTTGGGAACAGGCTTGCGGTCGGGGGCGACCAGGGCGCCGCGGACGGCCGTCTGACCCGCGCCGGAGCCGGCGACGGGAGTGGCCGTCGCCGGGGCGGTGTCCTGCGCCTCGTCGGTGGCCGGAGCCGTATCCGCGGGCTGCGCCACGTCGACGGCGGCGGCCGGATCGATCGGTGTCTCGTCGGCTGCCACGGCGGGAGATGCACCGAGGCTGGCAAGCCCTATCAACGCGAGGAGCGCGGCGATGAGTGCCAACGCTCCGACGAGTCGTGTGCGCACGAGTCGGTGCTCCCTCCACAGGCGCCGGATAGCAGCCGAGCCTAGGGGGCGCAGGGCGCTCTGAGCGGGTGCGACGCGCGCGCCGCCCGAGGTGTTCCGGCCTGGCGCGCGGCGCGCGGCAGCGCCTTAGCGAGCGCTGACGATGCGGAAGATCGGTCGTGGCAGCACCTTCATCGTGCCCATGACGGCGCGGAGCACCTTGGGGGAGTAGACGACCTCCTTGCCCGCCTTCCACGCCTTGACCGTGTCAGCGGCCACATCCTCGGCCGTGGTGGAGAAGGGAGCTTCCTCCAGACCCTCGGTCATGCGAGTGCGCACGAAGCCCGGGCGCACGACGAGGACGGACACCCCGCTGCCGTGCAGCGAGTCGGCCAGGCCTTGGCTGAGGGCGTCGATGCCGGCCTTGGTCGAGCCGTACACGAAGTTGGCCGCCCGCGCGCGATCGCCGGCTACCGAGGACAGGACGATGATCGACCCGCGCCCCTGCTCCTTGAGCAGGTCCGCGGTCTGCAGCAGCGCGCTGGCGCCGCCGACGAAGTTGGTCTGGATGAGCGCCAGCGCCTCGGACGGGTCGGCGTTGATCGCGGTCTGGTCGCCGAGCAGCCCGAAGGCGACGATCACGACGTCGATGTCGCCGCCGGCCAGGATCGCCTGCAGCTCCGCGCGGTGCGTGGAGGGCTCGTCGGCGTCGAAGCCGGCCGTCTCGACGGCCACGCCGTCGGGTAGCTCCCGCGCGAGGTCCGCGGAGGCGCTGTCCAGACGATCGCTGGGCCGGCCGGCGAGCACGACCCGCTGGAGCCGGTCGCTGGGAAGCGCCCGCACGATGGCCAGGCCGATCTCGGAGGTGCCGCCGAGCAGCAGCACTGATTGGGGTTGTTTGACGGCGTTGATCACAGGCCGAGCCTCCGACTCTGGTCCGAACGGAAAAGGTTGTTGGGGTCCACGGCTGCTTTGACGGCCTTGAACTCGTCGAGCCTCGGGTAGCCCGCCGCGATGACCTCGCCGGCGGTACGGGAATCCTTGGCCAGGTATAGACGTCCGCCGGCGGCGATGACCTCGGCGTCCAGCAGGTCCAGGGTGTCGCCGAGACCTTCGACGCCGGCGGGGAGGTCCAGCGCCAACGTCCAGCCCGACATCGGGAAGCTGAGGGGGGAGTCGTTGGCGGGCCCGAACCGCTTGAGCACGCTCAGGAAGGACGGCGCGCCAATCACCTGCAGCTCGGTGAGCGCTCGGCGCACGACGTCGGCACCGGAGTCGGGGACCGCGAACTGGTACTGCAGGAAGCCCTGGGGGCCATAGATGCGGTTCCAGTCGCCCACGCCGTCCAGCGGGTGGAAGAACGCCGCGATCGACTGCACCTCGTCGTCGCGCGAGGCCGGGGCCTTGCGGAACCAGGCCTCGTTGAACGCTCGGACCGAGAGGGTGTTGAGCAGGCCCCCGGGGACGAAGGGCGGGGCGGATGCGAGCATCGAGGGGTCGTACCCGGTCGGGTCGGCCCGCAGCGCCGGCTTGAGAGCCGACAGCGGTGCGTGCTCGCCCGTCGTGAGCACCCCGCGGCCGAAGGCGGAGCCCTTCGCCACCGAGTCGATCCAGGCCACCGAGTAGGTCGCCGAGCTGTCGGCCTCGACCATCAGCACCATGAGGTCGTCGAGGTTAGCCGTGCGGCGGGTATTGACGAGGATGCGCGAGGTCTCGATCGGCAGCAGGCCGAAGGTGGCCCGCAGGATCACGCCGGTCAGGCCCATGCCGCCGATGGTCGCGACGAACAGGGCATCGTCGTCGGGGTTGCCGCTGTCGCGGCGCAGGGTGCGCACCGAGCCGTCGGCCGTGAGCAGGTCCATGCTGCGCACGTGTGCGCCGAACGTGCCGTCGCGGTGGTGGTTCTTGCCGTGGATGTCGGCGCCGATCGCCCCGCCCACGGTCACGTAGCGGGTGCCGGGCGTGACGGGGACGAACCAGCCCTGCGGGACGATCTCGCGCAGGATCTGGTCCAGGCTGGTGCCGGCGGACGCGGTCAGAGTGCCGTCCTGGGTATCCAGGTACATCTCGCCCGGGTGCAGGCGCAGCACCGTGCCGCCGCTGTTCTGGGCGGGATCGCCATAGGATCGCCCCAGGCCGCGGGCGATGAGGCCGCGCCCGTCGGACGCGGCCGCCACCTCGCGGATGAGCCCGGACACGTCCTCGCCCGGTGCCGGGACGGCGACGGTGGCGGACGAGGGTGCTGTGCGGCCCCAGCCGGTCAGCGTCTCGATTCGTCGGTACACGCTCGCTTCACACTCCCAACGCTGCAAGTCCGAACATGACTACCCAGAGCGCGCCGATCAGCATGAGCGCCCGGTCTGACAGGACGACCTCGTCCGGGGCTCCGGCTCGGCCGGAGTCGATGTCCACCGCGTAGCGCAGGATCGCCAGCACGAACGGGATGATGCTGATCTTCGCCCAGGGAACTGCTGTGGGTACCTCGGCCACCTCGAAGGCCCACAGGCAGTACGCGGTCACGGTGACGGTCGCGGCAAGTCCCCACACGAAGCGCAGATACGCGGGCGTATAGCCCGTGAGCACCTTGCGGGTGCCGGCGGTGTCGCCGCCGCGCTGCTCGAGCGCGTAGTCCAGCTCCGAGGCGCGCTTTCCGGCAGCCATGAAGAGCGAGCCGAAGGCGGCCACAATCAGGAACCAGCTCGAGATCGCGATCCCGGTAGCGGCGCCGCCGGCGATCGCGCGCAGCAGGAAGCCGAGCGCTAGGAAGACAAGCTCCAGCACCGGCTCGTGCTTGAGCCGCAGCGAGTACGTCAGCGTGACGGCCACGTAGGCGGCGACGACGACCGCCAGGGGCCATGCCACAAACAGCGACAGCCCGATGGCCGCGAGGAAGAGCACGGCGGCTGCGATGAGCGCCGTCGTCTGCGAGATATGGCCGGCGGCGATGGGCCGGTTGCGCTTGGTGGGATGCCGCCGGTCCTCCTCCACATCGGCGGAATCGTTGACCAGGTAAGTGGCGCTGGCCGCAAGGCAGAAGGCGGCGAAGGCGCCCAGCGTCTGCAGCAGCACGGTCACGCCGAACAATTGGCCCGCGGCCAGCGGCACGGCGGCGACCAGGACGTTCTTGGTCCACTGGTGCGGGCGCATGGCCTTGACCAGAGCCACGACGGGGGACGGCTTCACCGCGGGGTCGCTGGCAGTCGTGGTCGTCGTCGGCACGCGGTCCATTCTGTCATGGCCGATGCCCGTCGCCCCGCAAGCCGCCAGCCGAGGGAGTGGGCTCGGGGCCGCGAGGTGTCAGACGGCCGTCCGAATCATGCACGTCAGCCGCGAGGTGCACACCGGGCGCCCGTCGTCGTCGACGATGTCGATCTGGAACGACGACAGCGTCCGCCCGGTCGACAGCGGCGTGGCCGTGGCCGTCACGTGCCCGCTGCGCGAGCTGCGGTGGTGGGTGGCGTTGATCTCGATGCCCACCGGGAACTTCCCCGGCCCCGCGTGCACGGCGGCCGCCACCGAGCCCACCGTCTCGGCCAGCACCACCGAAGCGCCGCCGTGGAGCAGGCCGTAGGGCTGGGTGTTGCCGGCGACGGGCATCCGCGCCACCACTTTGTCGGGTCCGACGTGCAGGAACTCGATGCCCATGCGTGAGCCGAGGGCACCGTGGAACTCCGGCGTGTTCATGGCGGCGGCGGCCGCCGCCGGATCCTGCGGTCTGTCGGGCCAGCTGGGAACGTCGCTGGGGGATTCACCCATGCACCCAGCCTAGGATCAGGAGGCGTGACCGCCAAACACCCCCGTCGGCTGCTGCTTCTCGACGGGCACTCGCTGGCCTATCGCGCCTTCTACGCACTGCCCGTGGAGAACTTCTCCACCACCAGCGGCCAGCCCACGAATGCGGTGTACGGGTTCACGTCGATGCTGATCAACGTGCTGCGCGACGAGCGCCCGACGCACGTCGCGGTGGCGTTCGACGTGTCGCGGACGACGTTCCGGACCGCGGAGTTCCCTGAGTACAAGGCGACGCGGTCGGCATCCCCGGCCGAGTTCGCCGGCCAGGTGGACTGGGTCCGGACGGTGCTGGCCGCGATGCGGGTGCCGGCGCTGAGCGTCGAGGGCTACGAGGCCGACGACATCATCGCCACGCTGGCCACCCAGGCCGAGGCGCAGGGCTTCACCGTGGACATCGTCACCGGCGACCGCGACGCCTTCCAGCTCGTCGATGCCCGCACCACGGTCCTCTATCCCAAGCGCGGGGTGTCCGACATCGCCCGCATGGACCCGGCCGCGGTAGAGGAGCGCTTCGGCCTGCCGCCGTCCCAGTACGCCGACTACGCAGCCCTGCGCGGGGACAAGTCGGACAATCTGCCGAACATCCCAGGGGTGGGCGAGAAGACGGCCGCGAAGTGGGTCCGCGAGTACGGCGGCCTCGACGGCCTCGTGGACAACGCCGACCAGGTGCCCGGCCGGGCGGGGGAGTCGCTGCGGGCGCACCTGGCCCAGGTGCTGCTCAACCGGCGGCTCACGGAACTGGTGCGCGACGTGCCGCTGGACCTGACCGTCGACGAACTGGAATGGTCGGGGTTCGATCGCTCGGACGTGCACGAGGTGTTCGACGACCTGGAGTTCCAGGTGCTCAGGGAACGGCTGTTCGACGTGTTCGCCGATGAGGCCGAGAGCGCCGGGGCTCGGGCGATCGAGGTGCGTCTGAGCGATGCCAGCCCGTTGGAGTGGTTGTCTGACCGGGGTTTCGTGCCAGGTCAGGCTGCCAACGGCGATGCGGTTGCGGCGGTGGCGCTGACGGTCGTCGGACGCTGGGGTCGGGGGACCGGGGAGGTCGACGCGCTGGTGCTGGCCGCGGCCGATGCCGATCCGATCTGGATCGACGCTGACGCCGTGGACGACGCAGTGCAGGGCTGGCTGGCCGACCCCGGCGCGCCGAAAGTGATGCACGACGCCAAGGGGCCGCTGCTGGCGCTCTACGCGGCCGGCTGGGGCTTCGGCGGCCTGGTGATGGACACCGCGCTGGCGGCCTACCTGCTGCTGCCCGGCCAGCGCTCGTTCGACCTGCGGGACCTGTGTGCGCGCTTCGCCCACATCGACCTCGACCGAGGGGAGGACGATGGCGGCCAGCTCACCATCGGCGATCTGGACGGGGGTGAGCGCCAGCTGTCCGCTGCCGCCGAGACCGCCGCCATGCTGACGCTGGCCGAGGTACTGGAGGGGCAGCTGGCCGAGCGCGACGCGCTGCCGCTGCTGCGTGACGTGGAGCTACCGACGCTCATCCTCCTGGCCCAGATGGAGCGGGCCGGCATCGCCGTCGACGCCCCCTACCTGGCGTCGCTGGAGCAGCAGTACGGGGGAGAGGTGCGCAAGGCCGAGGAGGCCGCCTGGGAGATCGCCGGACGCACGTTCAACCTGGGCTCGCCCAAGCAGTTGCAGGAGTTGCTGTTCGGCGAGCGCGGGCTGCCCAAGACAAAGAAGATCAAGACCGGCTACACCACCGACGCGGAGGCGCTGGCGACGCTGTACCAGCAGACGCAGGACCCGCTGCTCGAGACGATCCTGCGCTTTCGGGACGTCTCGAAGCTACGGCAGACGGTCGCGGGCCTGCTGCCGCTGGTCGACGACCACAGCCGCATCCACACCACGTTCAACCAGATGGTGGCTGCCACCGGCCGCCTGTCGAGCACCGACCCCAACCTCCAGAACATCCCGATCCGTACCGAGGAGGGGCGCCAGATCCGCGCGGGCTTCGTCGTTGGCGAGGGCTACCAGACGCTGCTGACCGCCGATTACTCCCAGATCGAGATGCGGATCATGGCCCACCTGTCCGGCGATGATGGCTTGATCGAGGCCTTCCGGTCCGGCGAGGACCTGCACACCACCGTGGGCTCCCGGGTCTTCGGGGTCCCCGCCGACGAGGTCGACCCGGAGATGCGCCGGCGCGTCAAGGCGATGTCCTACGGGCTCGCCTATGGGCTCAGCGCCTTCGGCCTGTCGCAGCAGCTGCAGATCTCGCGGGCAGAGGCGCAGGGGCTGATGGACGAGTACTTCCTGCGCTTCGGCGGCGTCCGGGACTACCTCGCGGAAGCAGTCGAGCAGGCGCGCCATACGGGCTGGACCGAGACGCTCATGGGGCGGCGGCGCTATCTGCCCGACCTCAACAGCGACAACCGCCAGCGCCGCGCGATGGCCGAGCGGATGGCCCTGAACGCGCCGATCCAGGGGTCGGCGGCCGATCTGGTCAAGGTTGCCATGCTGAACGTGCGCGTGGCACTGGCCCGCCAGCAGCTGCACTCAAGGCTGCTGCTGCAGGTGCATGACGAGCTGGTGCTGGAAGTGGCGCCCGGCGAGGTCGACGCCGTGACCGAGCTCGTCCGACGTGAGATGGCGGGGGCTTATGAGCTGCTGGTGCCGCTGGAGGTCTCCGTCGGAACGGGGCGGACCTGGGCTGAGGCGGGGCACTGAACCGCGATGAACATCAACCTGATCGGGATGCGCGGCGTGGGCAAGTCCAACGTGGCACGCCGACTGTCCGTGCTGACGAAGCGGCCGGTGATGAGCACGGATGTGTTGCTCGAGTACGAGTCCGGCATGGGGCTGCCGCAGTTCGTGGCGGCACGGGGCTGGCGTGCCTTCCGGGACCTGGAGTTCGACATCATCGCCAGACTGGCCGAGCTCGACGGGCTGATCGTGGACTGCGGCGGGGGAGCGCTGATCGACCTCGACTCCGCTGGCGACGAGATCTACAGCGCGCGCAAGGTGCAGCTCCTGCGCGACGGTGGGCCGATCGTGTACCTGGCCGGTGACATCCCCCGGCTGGCGGCGAAGACGGCGAGCGATCCCACTCGACCGGTGATCGATCCGGCCCTCTCGGCCGAGGCGATCATGCGGCGCCGGGAGCCTTTCTACGTCTCGGCGGCCGACTGGACCATCATGGTGGAGCGCGACACCCGCCAGCAGGCCGCTGAGGCCATCGCGGCCAGGTACCCGGAGTAGCGGCCGTTCGGCCAGCCGCCAGGTTCGGGCGGCTGGCCAGGCTCGGCAACGGCGCGTGGGCCAGGCTCAGAGTTCGCCGTGCTCCTGCAGGTCGAACAGCAGTTGCCGGGCTTCGTCGACGTGGTCGGCGGGGGAGTCGGCCGACCCCATCCACATGGCGTGGATCACCTCGAAGCCGTCGCGTCGCAGCGCGGCCACGACGACCGGGTCGTCGTCGACGACCAGCCGCACCCCGCCCTGCGCGCGCAGCGTCCGGGCGACCTCCAACTTGGTCACCCGCCCGGGTCGGTGATCACGATCACTGCGCATGTACAGGGGCGCCTGCGGGAAGCCGTGGCGCTCGAACCACTCGAGGGTGTCCGATCGGCAACGCTCGGGCCGACCTGTGGAGTAGACCAACGGCACCCCTTCGTCCAGGGTGAGCCGGACCAGCGCCAGGCCCTCGGGCAGCACGTCGTCCTGCGGGGCCGAGCTGAAGAAGGCGTCCCATCGCTTCGGTCGGCGCGAGAGCAGGTGCAACCGGTGTCGCACGTCGGCGAGTACGCCGTCGATGTCGAACACCGCGAAGCCGTCCACGCGGCGACGGTAGCGCAACAGCCAGCCACTAGCCTGAATCCATGGGAATCGACTACGAGCTCGTCAAGACGAACATGCCGGTCCAGGTGCCGATGGTGGGCACCCTGAACATCGAGTACCTCGAACTCGACGCCGCCCACGCGCTGCTGCGCATGCCGGACCAGCCCGCCTACCACAACCACATCGGCGGCATCCATGCCGGCGCGATGTTCACCTTGGCCGAGACGGCCTCAGGGGCGATCGTGCTAGCCGAGTTCGGCGACATGTTCGACCGCCTCGTGCCGTTGGCGGTGTCGGCCGAGATCCGCTACCTCAAGGTCGCGATGGGTCCCCTGACGGCCGAGGCCGTGATGGACGCCACGGTGGCCGACGTGGTGGCCGAGTTGGAGTCGGGCAAGCGGCCCGAGTTCAACGTCGATGTGGCGATCCGCGACGAGTCCGGCACGATGACTGGCGCCATGACCATCGTCTGGACGCTGAAACTGCTCAAGAAGTAGGACCGGCGGGGCAGCCGAAGACGAGGCCCGTCGCCGCCGAAGCGGTGAGGGTCAGGTGAGGATCTCGACGCCGATCGTGGTGCACTCGTCGCCGTTGATCCGCTTGTCCGGCAGGTCCATCGAGCATGCGGTCACGATCACGAACATGTCCGCCAGGGCCCGCAGCATGACACTGTCGCCCGGTCGGCTCAACGCGGTCAAGGGTCGAATGTCGCCGTTTGCATCCACGGGCGTGTTCTGGAACCAATCGACGGGATCCGGCACGATCTCGGGTCGCCAGCCGATCGACTCGGCGGCCTCCCGGAAGTTGTCGCTGCAACTGCGGTGATACCCCTGCGCGCCGAGCAACTCGTACATCTCGGGGGAGCAGGGAGGTGCCAGCAGATCGTGCGGACCCGGGCTGGTGTCTTCCTCGAACAGGAACATCGGTCGATAGTTCACCGAGACGAACGGGGCGCCCACGGGAGGGAAAAGCCGCCAACTGGCCCCGCGGCTGGTGCGCGCCGACAGGAAGTCCGAGAAATCGGTGAAGACTGCGAACATGTCCGAGACCTGCTGCCCCTCACGATCGATGATCCGCAGTGCCTCTCCCTCCCGGATGCGCACGACGGTGCCGTGCTGTGGCGGGATGACGACTGACTCGCGAACGGACATGGGGACTCCTGACTAGGGCGGGCGACACGGCTGCCCGTTCCTCTACGTCACTGGATGATCGCAGAGCGGTACCGGCGTGTCATGCGGGCGTCCAAGGCGAATCCCGACGCCAACGAAGCCAGGGGGATGATCCAGCCGAACACCAGGTCGTCGGGGTCGGCCAGGATTGACTCTGCGACGTACATGCTCGCCAGCTGCACTGCGAAGACCACGGCCCACATCGTCGTGGCGCGGCTGTTCCAGCGGCGGAACAGATCGCTGCCCGCCTGCCCGGTCGTCAGGCCGACCCGCGAATACTGGGACGTGAAGGGCCGCCCGATCGCCACCGACCCGACCGCATAGACCAGGATCACCAGCAGGCTGACTTCGCTGAGCCACCGGGCGACCACCTGGTCCACGTCGGCGCCGCTCGCCGACACCACGAGGCCCACGACGGCGAAGTAGACGATGTCGAACGTCTCGAGGGCCTTGATGCGATCACCCACCACGACCGTGGCGACCGCGGTCAGCAGACTGATCGCCAACGACACGCCCACAGCCAGCGCCACCGAGTCGGCGCCGGTGATCGCCGCGGTGGGAACCCACGGCAGCACGCCCGACACCGGAGAGCGAACGAACGCGACCACGGCACGACGAAGCCGTCCGGTCCGAGTCGGGTCGTCAGCAGCCATGATGGGCGACGATACGACGTGTGCGCAGGTGGTCGCAGCGGCCGTGCTCTGCGGCGGGGGCCGTCATGGCTTACCGACGAGGAACGTCAGCGGGGTAGCGGCACACAAGGGCTCACGTCGGGCAAAGTGTCATAATGTGCATTATCGGTCAGCACGCTCATCAGGCGCAGGGCTAGCGGCGAAGCTCCCGCCCCAGCTGCTGGGCAAGCCTCACGGACGCCTCGATCTCCACCCGCCGGCTGGACACGCTCTCGACGTTGACGCCGAACGGAATCCTGGAGCGTCGGCAGTAGGCGATCATCTCGCGCGCGGCGCCCAAGGCGTGCTCGTAGGACGCCTGCAGCGTGTCCTCGGCGTGGCGCAGGTCGTTCTGGATCCATCGGGGCACATCGACGCCGAGCCACTCCAGGAACGACAGTGTCTTGAGGGAGCCGCAGACAGAGAATGTGAAGATGATCGGCACCGGCTCCGCACCCCGCGCTGCGCACTCGTAGCGGTAGTCCGACACGAGGTTCTTCGCGGCATTGACGTCGTACACCACCTGAGTGATGAAGAATGAGCACCCAGCGTCCTGCTTGGCCACCAGACGCAGGTGCTCCTCGCCGCGCCGGGTGTGCCGCTCCGGGATCGCCACCCCTCCCAGCTGCAGGTCGGGCCGCGCCTGCGCCCAGACCTCCTGGGCCCGCGCGAGCGAGGTCGCCGCGCGCCTGTGGCGAGATGGGGCGCCGACGAACACGGTCAGGGTGTGCGCCGCATCCTGCGCGCCGAGCCAGCTGCCCAGCGCATCCTCCGGGTACTTGCCGACGGCGCGGTACACGATCACCGGCGTTCCCCAGGCAGACAGGTGCTCGGCCAAGAAGGTCGCCGGGTCGATCGTCGGCAAGAACGGGAACGGGCGTTCCTGGGGGTTGCGGTCGCTCTCGTCGTCGATGTCATACAGCACGAGGCCGTCGAGGCCGAGCGGGCTGAGCCGCTGCTGGGTCTGGGCGGCGATGGTCCGAGCCTGCTCCGGGGTGACGGAGAGCCGGGGGGGAGTCAGGGCGAAGAGCAGGAGCTCGCTCCCCCGCGCGGCGATACGTTCCGACAAGTTCACGGGTCGAAGGTAGCCAAGGGTGCGGCTCCGAGGCGGCGGCCCCCTGGCAGGTTGGGCAGTCGAGGGCGGCCGGCCCAATGACGCCCTACCTCAGACAGCCGCCGAGACGGCGGTCCAGGCGCAGCTCGTCGCTGGCCGCATACAGGCCGGGCTCATGGATTCGGGCCCACCGGCGGTCGAGCGCGGCCAGCTGGTCTACCGCTGCGCGGCGGCCCGACTCGATGGTCTGCTCCACCTCGGACCAATGCGGCGCCATCTGGCTGGCGCGGCTGAGCGCCACCACCGGGATGGTCGCAGCCGCGGCGGCGAGGTCGTGCGACGACGTGGCCGCCATCTGGTGCCGCACCGACGCCAGCACCACGTCGTACCACCGCGTCGGGGCGCTGGCGCTGACTTGGGACCCCGGTCGCCCGGGTACGAGTGCCACGACAGCCGCGGCGCCCAGGTCGAGGGCCTGCAGCACCGGTACCGGCGCCGTGAAGCTTCCGTCCACCAGCACGTCGCCGTTGTGCTCGACGGCGCTTGCCACCACCGGGAAGGCCGCAGACGCCAGGATTCCCTCCACCAAGGTGCCGCGGTCGATGACCATGGGCAGGCCCTTGGTGAGGTTGGTGGCGACCATCGCCTGCGTCCCGTCGGCGGCGAAGGTGCGGTCGCCGAAGATGGGATCCAGCAGCTCGCGCCACTGTCGCGTCAGGCGGCCGCCCTCCCGGGCCGTGGCGGCCGACGCCATGCGGGTCCAGCCGAACCGGACCATCTTCGAGGCTGCGATCCGGCGCCAGACATCTCTGGCCATGGCGTCCGGCGGGCCCTCAGCGCCCGAATCCTCGCCGGACATGAGGCAGGCCGCCGTCAGGGCGCCCCCGGAGGTGCCCACGATGAGATCGGGCCGCCAGCCATCGTCGAGGACCGGCGCCAGCATCCCCGCCAGCGCCGGTGCGTCCTGCCCCGCGGCGCCGAGGACGAGTGCGGTGGGTCGGGGCAGCCCGGCCAACAGCGCGTTCACCGTCGCTCTCCCCCTGCGCTCGACGACCAACATCCCGCGCGCGGTGAGCCTCGGCCCTTGGCGGACGCCACCGGCTTGAGCACCCGGGCCACGGCGGGATGGTCGGGCAGCGAGCCGGGGCGCGCGTACAACCCGGGCGCCAGCACTGGCAGGGATGTGCTCGCGGAGACTCCCAGGTCGGCCAGATCGATCAGGAAGGACTGCGCCAGGCGGTAGGCGCTGCGGGCGTTGGCCAGCGTGTCGGCGAAGCTCAGCGTGCCGCCCAGCCCCGCCGGGGTCGGCAGGTAGACGACCGGGATGCGTCCTGCGGCATGAGTCAGCGAGGACACCCGCTGCTGGGCTGCCAGCAACGAGTTCAGCGCAGGCACGATCTGTTGCAGCGACGTGCCCGTGGGCCGGGACGCTGAGGTGCCGGTGTCGAACACGACCAGGCTGCCGGCGCCGCGCCGGGCGGCGATGCTGGCCGGCAGGTTGGCGCTCGCCAGGCCGTCGATGAACCACCGTCCGCCGATCTGCACCGGGGGCAGCACTCCGGGGATCGCCGACGACGCCAGCAGCGCCGGGATCAGCTCCCCCTCGTCGAGCAGCGTCGGCTGACCGCTGTCGAGGTCGGTGGCGACGGCCGCGAACGGCAGCACGAGTTCGTCGAAGCGCCGCGCGCGGTAGACCGCCGCCAACGATGCCCGCTCCCCCGCGCCGTCGGCCAAGGACGCCTTGGCCAGATTCGTGGGGCTCATCACGCTGGCCCAGTCCGCGCCGATGATGTCGCTGAGCTCGAGGTCGGACCACAGGTAGGTGAGGCGGTTCACCGCCGCCACCGGGTCCTCGGCAACGACGGCGCCGGTGAGCGCCCCCGCGCTCGTCCCCAGCACCGTCGCGACCGGCAGGTCGGTCTCGGCGACGGCCTGCAGGCTCCCCAGCTGGACTGCGCCGTGTGCTCCCCCGCCGGCCATCACCCACCACACCGGCGGTGGCAGGAGGTGCGCCAACGGCAGCAGGCCGCCGTTGGCGCGGGCGACCGCGGGCGGCCGCGGCGCCGGCACGTCCAGGCCGGGGTCGGCATTCCCCTTCCGCCGCAGTGCCATGAATCGATCATCCCACCCGGGGCGCAGGCGTAGCCTTTCGTGCGTGCACCCGTTCCTCAGCCCGGATCCGCCCGTCATCATGGCCCACCGCGGCGGGCCTCACCTGGGCGATGAGAACAGCGACATGGCCTTCGCGCGCAGCGTCGCCCTGGGCGTGCGGTACCTGGAGTCAGACGTCCGCACCACCGTCGACGGTGTGCCGATCCTCAACCACGACTCCACGCTGACGCGCGCCGCGCTCTACCAGGCGCGCGTGGACGAGCTGCCATGGGAAGAGATCGCACGGATCGAGCTGCCGGAGGGGGGCAGGATCCTGCGCCTCGACGAGGCTCTCACCCTGTGGCCGGGAATCCGCTGGAACCTTGACGTGAAGGACGACCGTTCGGTCGCCCCCACAGTCGCGGCGCTGACGCGTGCCCGAGCGCTGGATCGGGTGTGCGTCACGTCCTTCTCCAGCGCCCGGGTGCGCGCTCTGCGCGAGGCGCTGGGCCCGGAGGCCGCCACCGGGGCCACGTGGCGCGAGGCCGCAGCGGTGCTTCGGATGCCGGGCGCCGGGCGGATGCTGCGACCCCGGTGGCGCGACGGCGCGGGGCCGGTGGCGGTGCAGGTGCCGCCGACCATGCGCGGCCTGCCCCTGCTGACCAGGAACTCGGTGTCGGCCGCGCACGGGTTGGGCCTGCAGGTCCATGCTTGGGTGATCAACACCCCCGAGCAGATGCGGCGGATGCTCGACATCGGGGTGGACGGGCTGATGACCGACGATCCTGCGACTGCAGTCGAGGTGCTCAGAGAGTTCACCGGACGCCGCGCCTGAAATCCACCCCGGAGCCTGGTTTACACAGCCATGACAATAATCTGGGAGCAATCTTGCGTGGCTGTGGTGTTGTAGGGGTCGTCGGGGTGGCAGGCCCAGGCCCGACGCCTTCGTTCACCCGGGTGGTTTAGTCCGCGACGTCGACGGGAACAACCTACGCAGGCGGCATTGTTTACCACCTATCAGTGCTCTCCGGCTGCGCTTCGCAGCCGACGAAAGGACAAGCTATGGCAGACGGCGCCCTCCGCGGCACCCGACTCGGCTCGGCTAGCTACGAGTCCGAGGACAATGTGGTGCTCGCACCCCGCCAGAACGTCATCTACGACTGCCCGAATGGTCACGTGATCTCGGTGCCGATGGCCGAGGAGGCCGAGGTGCCCGCGCTCTGGGAATGCCATTGTGGGGCCGATGCGCTCCAGCGCGACGGCGTGCGCCCCGAGGTGAAGCCGACCAAGGCGCCGCGGACGCACTGGGACATGCTGCTCGAGCGGCGTTCCATCGCAGAGCTGGAGGTGCTGCTCGAGGAGCGGCTGGCCTTCGTGCGCCACCGCCCGGCGGCAGGATTCGAGGAGCAGCGCCGCTCGGCCTGACCACCCGTACGTACGGACCCGTCCGGCCCGCCGACCTCTCTCGTGGTCGGCGGGCCGGACGTTTTCATGGGCGGGCACGATCCGGCGGTGACGGTGGGCCGTCGTCGCGCGACACGACCTCACCGGTGATGACCTTGGGCTCGCCCGTGGGCGGCTGGCGGGACCCCGGCGGCTCTTCCGGAGGTTGCCAGCGTGACTGCTGGGGCACCCAGCCGGTCCCCCGGTCCTCACCTGCGGCCTCCGGCGCCGGACCCGGTCCGGGCGCCCGCGCGTCCGGCGGCGCCGGGTGACCGGTGACAGTCTCCCCCTCGATCACCGTGACGCGCTCATAGCCGCGCGCGGCGGCGGCCTGGTCGATGCGCCCGCGACCGATCCGCTGCACGAGGTGGCGGACGGGCGGGATGATCAGCAGCAGGCCCAGGAGCCCGGTGATGAACCCGGGAACGATCATCATGACGGCGCCGGCGAACAGCAGCCCGGCGTTGCCCATGGCCGGACCGAACCCGGTGTTGGCCCAGCCCGGATCGGCGCTGGCGCGCTCGATGGCAGCGCCCCAGGCGCGCATCGCACGCGGCACCATCGCCAGGCCGATGCCGAACTGCACGGCCGCAGCCACGATCACGACACCCCAGCCATAGGTCTTGCCCAGGTAGCCGAACAGCCAGATCTCGGCCACGGGGACGGCGACCACCGCCAGCAGCGTCAGGAATCTGCGCACGGCGCTACCAGCGCTCCCCGGTGCGGTGCCGGCGGCGCTCGCCGCGCCAGCGGCTGAAGCGGCGCGCACGGTCGCGGAAACCCCACACCGTCACCTGCCACAGCGCCTCGGTGACGATCTTCTGGTCCATCTTGGAGTCGCCCACCTCGCGCTCGACGAACTCGATCGGGACCTCCTTGACCACCAGGCCGCGGCGCTGGGCGCGGTAGGCGAGGTCGACCTGGAAGATGTAGCCGGCGCTGCCGACGCCGTTGAGGTCGAGCGAGCGCAGAGTGCTGGCACGGAAGGCGCGATAGCCGCCGGTCGCGTCGCGCAGGGGCAGGTTGAGGGCCATGCGCGTGTAGAGGTTTCCGCCGCGGCTGAGCACCTCGCGGGACTTCGGCCAGTTCACGACGCTGCCGCCGGGAACGTAGCGCGAGCCGAGCACCAGGTCGGCGTCGCGCAAGGCGTCCAGCAGCGCCGGCAGCTGCTCTGGCTTGTGGGAGCCGTCGGCGTCCATCTCGACGAGCACCTCGTAGCCCCGTTCCAGACCCCAGGCGAAGCCGGCGAGGTAGGCCGCGCCAAGCCCCTCCTTGCCCATGCGGTGCAGGACGTGGACGCTGGGGTCCGCGTCGGCCATCCCGTCGGCGATGACGCCGGTGCCGTCGGGGCTGTTGTCGTCTGCCACCAGCACGTGGGCCTCCGGCACGGCCGCGCGCACCCTGCCGACGATGCGCTCGACGTTGTCGCGCTCGTTATACGTCGGGATGATGACCAGGATGGGTCCGAGGTCGGCGAAGTCGCTCACCTGTCAGACATTAGTGCCGGTGCGCCTCGACACCACACCCATGGCCCACCACAGCACCCCCAGCATCGCCAGCGCGATCTCCGGCAGCCAGCCCACCTGGTCGGCGATGGTCAGTTGCTCCCGCTGCGGGACAACCACGCTCAGGCTGCCCGGCAGCATCTCCGGCAGCTGACCCAGCATGAGTCCGTCCGGGGCCACGGCAGCGGAAATCCCACTCGTCGCCGCGACGACCACGCTGCGGCCGTGTTCGACCGCCCGCAGCCTGCTGATGGCCAGCTGCTGCTCGGGTTGGCCGGTGCCGGCGTAGGTGGCGTTGTTGGTCTGCACCACCAGCATCTGCGCGCCGCCGATGGTGGCATCGCGGACCACCGCGTCGTAGGCGATCTCGAAGCAGATCACGTCGCCGATGCGGGCCGGGCCGAGCTGCAGCACCCCGGCCTCGTCGCCCCCGACGAAGTCCTTGGGGACCCGGTCGAAGCGGCTGATGACGGCTGTCAGGATCGAGCGTGCGGGGACGTACTCCCCGAACGGCACCGGATGGCGCTTGATGTACATGTCCGTCGGGCCGGTGCCCGGCTCCCACACGATCCCGACGTTCCACAGCCGGTTCGGGTCGTTGCCTGCGGCGATGACGGCCCCCACCAGGATGGGGGCCTTGATGGCCGCCGCCGCGGCATCGATCGAGGCGCGGGCGTCGAGGTCGATGTATGGATCGACGTCCGAGGAGTTCTCCGGCCAGATCACCGCGGCCGGCTGGGGTGCCTGGCCGGCCGCCACCTGGGCTGCCAGCGTCAGGGTTTGGGTGACGTGGTTGTTCAGCACCGCTCGTTGCTGCGCCATTGCATCCAGGCCGGTGCGAGGAACGCTGCCCTGGATCACTGCGAGCTGCACCGTCGGGGCGGCTCCCTGGCCCGCCGCCGGCAAGGTGATGGCAGCCCCGGAGACGGTGATGAGGGCGGCCAGCACAGCCACCCCGCCCACCGGGAGCCAGCGCCGCTCAGTAACCAGCCGGGCGACGAGCAGGAGCAGCGCGCCGACGAGCGCCACCAGCGCAGTGACGCCGGCCGACCCTGTGATGGACGCCCACGGCGTGAAGGTGGTGTCGGGCTGCGAGAAGGCCACCCGGCCCCAGGGGAAGCCGCCGAAGGGAAAGCGGCCGCGAACGGCCTCCACCAACACCCAGATGCCGGCGATCCCCACGGGCCACCATTGCCACCAGGTGGCCGCGGCGCTGCCAGCGGCCAGCAGCAGCCACCACAGCGACCAGACGGCGACGAGCACGATCCATGCATCCCATCCGAGCACCCGGATCCAGAGCAGCAGGATGCCGTTGAAGGCCAGACCGCCGAAGTAGCCGGCGAGGAGTGCGTGGCCGATGGGGGCGCGCCACCAGGCGGCGGTCAGCACGGCGATGCCGAGGGGAGCCAGGAAGAACCAGCCGAAGGGCGGGAAGGCCAGGCCGAGCAGGACTCCGCCGAGGATGCTGATGAGGGAGCGTCCGAAAAGCGTCAGACCCTTCATCGCGAACCCTCCCGGTCCAGGATGTCCGCTCGGTCGTGCACGACATGGCCGGCCACCACCGTGCGCAGGCAGACCGGCGGGTCGGCGCCGGGCGTCAGATCGGGAAGCCCGGGGGTACCCGACCGCGGGTCGGTGGACCAGGCGGACACGCGTGCGTCAGGGGCCTGCACCTGCAGCTCACCCGCCTGCCAGACCGCGAAGGTGGCAGTCTCCCCAACGGCCAGCACCCCACCGGCCAGCTGGCCCGCCGCCCGCCAGCCGCCTCGGGTATGCGCCGCGAACGCGGCGCGCACGCTCAGGCGGTGCGCCGGCTCGTGGTGCCACGCCGCTGCCTGGACCGCCTGCCATGGGCCGAGCGGCGTCACCGGCGAGTCAGAGCCCAACGCCACGCCCACCCCGGCGGCCTGCATGGCGGCGAGGGGGTTCATCAGCCGCCAGCGCCCACCCAGCCGGGCCGCGTACATCCCCTCAGGCCCTCCCCAGAACTCGTCGAAGCGGGGCTGCACGCTGGCCGTCAGGCCCAGCCTGGCCATCACCCCGATGTGCTCTGGACGGACGAGCTCCACATGCTCCAGCCGGTGGTGACCCGCGCGCACGGCGGCCTCGCCGATGGTGTCGGCCGCCTCGTCGAACCCGGCCAGGACGGTGTCGATCGCCTCGTCGCCGATGACGTGGTAGCCCGCCTGCAGCCCGGCCCCCGAGCAGGCCAGCACATGATCGCGGACCGCGCCCGCAGTCACCTCGCAGCGGCCCCGGGCACCCGGCAGGTCGGAATAGTCCTCGCGCAGCGCTGCGGTGTGCGATCCCATGGTCCCGTCTGCGAAGAGGTCCCCCGCCCGGCCGCGGATGCGGGGGTCGGGCAGCGAGCTGCGGTGCGCGCCGTCGGCCCAGTAGCCCAAGACCTGCGGACCCGGCTCGGCCGCCGCCAGGTCGAGCAAGGCCACGAGGTCGCGGGCGCCTGCCAGAGAGCTCCCGCCCATCTCGTGCATCGAGCCGATTCCCTGGGCGGCTGCTTGGGCTCGCACCGAGCGCTGCACCTCCCGGCGCAGGTCGCCCGGCAGGGCGTCGTACACGGCCGCGCGCGCCGCATGGTGCGCAGGCCCGGTCAGCCAGCCGGAGTCGTCGTAGCCGGCCCGGTCGCGGATATGCGGGTAGGCCTCGAGCAGCGCGGTGGAGACCGCCGAGCCGTGCGCGTCGGCACGGTCCAGGAACACGACCGCGCCTCCTGCCGCCTGGTCGAGCTCGTCGCGCCGCGGTGGCCGGAGCGGGTGCGACCAGGCGCGCTCGTCCCAGCCGAAGCCGACGATGGGACCGCCGCTAGCACGCGGCGCGCCGACGCGGACCGCGGCGAGCACATCGGCGAGCGACCTGGCACCCGCCAGGTCCAGCCCGACGTCCGCCATCCCGGTGGCAGTCGTATGGACGTGGGCGTCCACGAAGGCCGGGGCGAGCAGCGCCCCGGCCAGGTAGACGACCTCGTCGACGTCGCCGCGATGTCCGGCGGCCGCGGCGTCCGGTCCCAGCCACGCGATCGTGCCGTCGGCGACCAGCATCGCGGTGGCGAACGGTTCCGCACGGCTGTAGATCGACCCACCGAGGTAGAGGGTGGCGCCGTGTCGTCGGCGTCGGCCCGCTCCCGGGGTGCTCATCGCTCGAACTTCGTGTCGAGCACCACCTGGGTGCGGGTGGCCATCCCGGTGCGCTGGCGGATCTCGCGTGCCAGCCCCTCGAGCGCCAGGACGTCGCGGACCCGGACCGTCAAGAGGTAGGACTCGTCGCCCGCCACCGCGTAGCACGCACTGATGTCGCCGAGGTCGTCCAGGCGCTCGGCGACGTCGGCGACCTCCACCGCACCCACCGGAGTCAGGAACAGGAACGCGCTCAGCGGTCGGCCGTCCGCGGTGGGGTCGACGATCGCCCGGTAGCCCCGGATCACGTCACGTTCCTGCAGCTTTCGCACGCGCTGGTGCACAGCCGAGGTGGACAGCCCGGTGGCACGGGCCAGGTCGGCGAAGGACATGCGCCCGTCGTCCTTCAGCATGTCGACGATCTGCCGGTCGGTCTCCTCCACCGTTTGACAGTAGCGTCGGCCGCGGGGGCCTCAGGGAAGCCGCGCCCGTATTCGCCCAACTGGTCTATCGGTCGCAGTGAAGCCCAATCGGCGGACGATCGGCGTTTCCAGGTGCCTTGTTGAGTCGAATCGGGCGTCAGGTCCCAGTTCCGCGCCGCAGCAGCGAGCGGCCGATTACCAGCCGTTGAATCTGGTTGGTGCCCTCCACGATCTGCAGCACCTTGGCCTCGCGCATGTAGCGCTCCACCGGGTAGTCCTCCACGTAGCCGGCGCCGCCCAACACCTGGACCGCGTCCGTCGTCGCTGCCATGCACATGTCCGTGGTGAACAGCTTGGCCATCGCCGCGGCGGTGCCGTAGGCCTCGCCGGCGTCCTTGGCTCGGGCGGCCGACTCCACCAGGGCCCGTCCGGCCGCAATCCCGGTGGCGGCGTCGGCCAGCATGAAAGAAACTCCTTGGTAGCTGCCGATCGCGGCGCCGAAAGCCTCCCGCTCACCGGCGTAGGCCACTGCCTCGGCCAGCGCCGCCTCGGCCAGGCCGACGGCGCAGGCGCTGATGCCCAGGCGCCCGGCGTCCAGGGCCGCCATGGCGAGCCGGAAGCCCGCGCCCTCGCCCCCGATCAACTGGTCGACGGGCACGAAGACGTCGTCGAACACGACCTGAGCCGTGGGCGAGGCGCGCATGCCCATCTTCCGCTCTCGCGCGCCGAAGGAGAGCCCCGGTGCATCGGACATCACCAGGAAGCAGCTGACGCCGCGGGCGCCATCGTCGGACGTGCGCGCCATGACCGTGTAGAAGTCGGCGACGCCAGCGTGCGTGATCCACGCCTTGGTGCCGTTGATGACGTAGCCGTCGCCGCGCTGATCAGACACGCGGGTCGCCGTGGTGCGCAGCGCTGCCGCATCCGAACCCGAATGCGGCTCCGACAGGCAGTAGGCCCCCAGCATGGTGCCGCCGAGCAGGTGCGGCAGCCAGCGCCGCTGCTGGGCCTCGCTGCCGGCGACGACCAGCGGGAAGCAGGACAGGGTGTGCACGCTGACGGCAAGGCCGACGGTCAGCCACGCGCGCGAGAGCCGCTCGATGACCCGCAGGTAGGTCTGGTAGTCCAGCCCCGCTCCCCCGAGCGACTCCGGATAGGGCATCCCCAGCAGGCCCGCGTCGCCCAGTTTGGCGATGAGCGCGCGCGGGAAGTCACCGGAGCCCTCGGCGGCCGCGGCGGCGGGCGCGACCTCGCGCACTGCCAGCGTGTCGACGAGGTCAAGGAGTTCGGCGGCCTCGTCAGACATCGACGACCACCAGGTCGTGGGTCTCGTTGTTGCACGACACGACGCCATCGGCGGTGGCGATGACGATGTCCTCGATGCGGGCGCCGAATCTGCCCGCCAGGTAGAAGCCGGGCTCGATGCTGAAGGCGAATCCCGGCTCCAGCTTCGTGGTGTTGCCGGCGACGATATAGGGCTCCTCGTGCGTCGACAGCCCGATCCCGTGGCCAGTTCGGTGCACGAAGGCCTGGCCCAGTCCCGCATCGGTGAGCACGCGGCGGGCGGCCGCGTCCACCGCCTCGCAGGTGACTCCGGGCCGCACGGACTTCACCGCTGCCGCCTGAGCCTCGCGCAGCACCTGGTAGGCGTCGGTGTAGTCGGCCGGAGGTCGTCCCACCGCGTAGGTGCGGGTGCAGTCCGAGCAGTAGCCGCTGGGCATCGTGCCGCCGATGTCCACCACCACCGGGTCGCCGACCTCGATCACGCGGTCGGACAGCTCGTGGTGCGGGCTGGCGCTGTTGGGTCCCGACGCCACGATCACGAAGTCCACGGAGCGGTGCCCCTCGGCCAGGATCAGGTCCGCGATGTCGCCGCCCACCTCGCGCTCCGTGCGCCCTGGACGCAGCAGCTTGGCGACCTTCATGTGGACGCGGTCGATCGCCTTGCCTGCGTCCATCAGCGCCTTCGCCTCGGCCTCCGACTTGCGCATGCGCAGCTGCGGCACGATGGTGTCGGCCGAGAACCGCACCAGCGGCAGCTGGGCTTGCAGGGCGAATACGTGCGATGCCCACATCTGCTGGTTCACCGCGACCTTGCCCACCTTGCCGACGTTCCCCAGGCGCTTGGCCAGCACCTTGTGCGGGCTCTTGGTCTCGGGCCAGGCGAGCACGTCCAGGCCCATCTGGCCCACCGGACTGGCGGCGGCGGCGAGCACTTCGAGCTCGGGCACCACAATCGCCGGCGCCCCCCGCGCCGGGATGACCAGGCAGGTCAGTCGCTCGAGCGGGAGCGCCTCGTACCCGCACAGGTAGGTCAGGTCGGATCCGGGCTGCACCAGGATGGCGTCGATCCCGGCAGCGTGCGCCGCCGCGGCGGCAGCCTCGATCCGGCGGGTGTACTCAGCGGCACGGCTGCGTTTGGACATGCCGCCAGCCTAGACAGACTGCCATTCCGAGGCTCCTCCACCGGGCTAGACGGTGGAGGAGTAGGCGACCACGCCGCGCCTGATGGCCTGCACGGCCGCGCGGGCGGCCGTCCGCAGCTCCTCGCCCGGGCCGGCGTCGGCAGCGGCAGCGACCTGGTCCAACAAGTCGGCCAGCTGCTTGCACCAGCGGACGAAGTCGCCCGGCGCCATGTCGGCTTCGAAGAGCACCTTGTCCAGCGGCTTGCCCGCCACCCATCCGTGCGCCGCCGCGGCGAACCCCGCATCCAGCCGGCCGAGGAAGGACAGCCGATGCTCCGCCTCCACCTCCTTCAGATCGGCCAGCACCGCGGCCTGATCGCGCAGCACACGCAGGATCCGCTGGTCGTTGATCCGCGGCACCACGGGCTCGTCGGTGCGCCCCTCATAGACCAGGGCGGACGCAACCGCCGCCAGCTGCGCCGGGCCCAGCCCCGACCAGAGCCCGCTGCGGATGGCCTCGGTGGCCAGCAGGTCGTCGTCGTTGTAGATCCTGGCGAGCACCTGACCCGCGGGCGTCGGCCGGGTCCCCGGCCCCGGCGTGGTGAGGTAGCCGAGCTGGAACAGCACGGCGCAGACGCGGTCGAACTGGCGCGCGATCGAGTTGCCCCGTTGGTCCACCCGCCGCTGCAGCCCGGCGATCTCGCGCTGCAGCCGGTGATACCGCTGGGCCCAGCGGGCATGGGCCTCGCGGTCCGAGCAGCCGTGGCAGGGGTGCTGGCGCAGCTGTGTCCGCAGGCTGGCGACCTCGGCGTCGGCGGCCCCCTCGGATCGCCGCCTCGCCCGGGGGCGGTGGATGGTCACGTCGCGGGTCGCCTCCCGCAGTGCGAGGGCGAGGTCCCGGCGGGCCGAGGCGCTGCGGGGGGCGAAGCTGCGCGGGATGCGCATAGCGGCGATGGCGGTCACCGGCGATGGGAAGTCACCCACGGCGACGCGGCGCAGCTGTCGATCGACCGTGACGACCTGCGGGCGCGGGTCGTCGTCGGCCAGCGCCGGATCCACCACCACCGCCGGGCCCGACCGTCGACCGGCGGGAACCACGATGATGTCGCCCCTGCGCAGCGCCGCCAGGCTCTCGGCCACCCGCCGGCGCTCGGCGGCCGAGCTGCGCCTGGACAGCTCCTTCTCCCGCTGGCCCAGGCGCTCGCGCAGCTCGGCGTACTCCACGAAGTCGCCCAGGTGGCACGTCATGGCCTCCCGGTATCCCGCGGCGGCCTCCTCCTGACGTCGCAGCTGCGCGGCGATCCCCACCACCGACCGGTCGGCCTGGAACTGCGCGAACGAGGTCTCCAGCACCTCGCGCGCGGCCTCGTAGCCCATCCGTCCGACCAGGTTGACGGCCATGTTGTACGACGGGTGGAAGGACGAGCGCAGCGGGTACGTGCGCGTGGACGCCAGCCCGGCCAGGCTGTTCGGGTCGAGCCCCGGGTGCCACACCACGACGGCATGGCCCTCGACGTCGATCCCGCGCCGGCCCGCGCGCCCCGTCAGTTGCGTGTACTCCCCCGGCGTGATTTCCGCGTGCGTCTCGCCGTTCCACTTGGTCAGCTTCTCCAGCGCCACCGACCGGGCCGGCATGTTGATCCCCAGCGCCAGCGTCTCCGTCGCGAACACGCATTTGATGAGGCCCTTCTGGAACAGCTCCTCGACGACCTCCTTGAACGCCGGCAGCATGCCCGCGTGGTGGGCGGCGATCCCCCGGCTGAGCATGTCCACCCACGACTCAAAGCCCAGCACGTTCAGATCGGCGACCGGCAGGTGCGAGCAGCGGGTCTCGGCGATGACTCGAATCTGCTCGGCCTCCGCCGGGCTGGTCAGCCGCAGGCCGCTCAGAGCGACCTGCGAGGCGGCGGCGTCGCAGCCCGCGCGCGAGAAGATGAAGGTGATGGCGGGCAGCAGGTCAGCCCGGTCCAGGCGATCGATCACCTCCGCGCGCGACGGCGTGCGCGGCGCCCGCGGGCCCCGTCGCTGGTAGCCCCGTCGACGTCCCAGCCGCGCCGCCGCCTGGTCGTCCTGCGCCAGGCGGCGCAACTCGGGGTTGATGTCGTTGCCTTCGGTGAACAGGTCGAGCAGCCGGGAACCAGCCGCCACATGCTGGTAGAGCGGCACCGGGCGGTGCTCCTCGACGATCACCGCGGTGGCGCCGCGGACCGTCCGCAGCCACTCGCCGAACTCCTCGGCGTTGCTGACGGTGGCCGACAGCGCTGCCACGGTGACGCTCTCGGGCAGCTGGATGAGGACCTCCTCCCAGACGGCGCCGCGCCACCGGTCGGCCAGGTAGTGCACCTCGTCCATCACCACGTAGCGCAACCCGTCCAGCGCCGCGGAACCCTCGTAGATCATGTTCCGCAGCACCTCGGTGGTCATGACGACCACCGGCGCATCGCCGTCGATGGAGTTGTCGCCGGTCAGCAGGCCGACGTTGCCGGCGCCGTGGCGGGCCAGCAGCTCGGTGTACTTCTGGTTGCTGAGCGCCTTGATCGGCGTGGTGTAGAAGGCCCGCGTGCCCGAGCCCAGAGCCAGGTCCACCGCGAACTCGCCGACGACGGTCTTGCCGGAGCCGGTCGGGGCGGCCACCAGCACACCCTCCCCGCGCTCGAGGGCCTCGCACGCGCGCACCTGGAAGTCGTCGAGTGTGAACGGCAGCGAGGCGGCGAACTGTGCAAGTCGCGTCGTCTTGTCCCGTTGGCGCTGCCGTGCGGCGGCGTAGCGCTCGGACGGCGAGGGCATGCGGCTAGCCCTGTGCGGGCACGATCACCCGCACCGCCCCGGGTGCGACCTCGATGTCCGCCGGCAGCGGGCCCACGCGCTCACCGTCGGCGTAGACGATCTGGTCCGGCGCGTCCAGGTGGATCCGCCGGCCGCTGTACTCGGTGACCGCGGGGTGGGTGACGTGGGTGCCGGAGAAGACCTTGGGCAGGACCCGCAGGAAGGTGGGCTTGCCCAGCTCGGCCAGGAACAGCACCGAGAGCTCGCCATCGTCCACGATCGCCGACGGGCACACCTTCATTCCGCCGCCGTAGGACACGCCGTTGCCGACCGCCACCAGCATCGCCTTGCCGTCGTGGTGCACGTCGTCGATCACCACGGTGTAGGGCAGCGGCTTGAACACCCGCAGCTCGCCCAGGATGGATACCAGGTAGCGTGCCTGGCCCTTGGGCCAGGAGATCGTGTTGGCGCGTTCGTTGACGGCGGAGTCGAACCCGGAGCTCATGACGCCCAGGAACCAGCGCTGGACGCCGTCGGCGGCCGAGATCCGGCCCGCATCGACCGTGCGCACGTGGCCACTTGCCACGATGTCCGCGGCCGCCTCGGCGTCCGCGAGCGGCAGCCCCAGCGTGCGCGCGTTGTCGTCGCCCGTGCCTACCGGGATGATGCCCAGCGGGGTCTCGGTGCCGGCAACCAGTTGCAGCGCGAGGTGAACGGTGCCGTCGCCGCCACAGGCCACGAGCGCGTCGGCGCCCTCGTCGAGGGCTTGGCGGGCGAGTTCGAAGGACTCGTCAGCGGACTGCCCGCACACCTCGACGACGTGGACGCCTCGAGCCCGCAGCCGGTCGGCCGCCAGCGGCGCGTTGCGCCCGCCCCGGCCACGGCCGGAGGTTGGGTTGATCAACAGGACCACGCGGCGCGGTGGTTGGGGGGCTGCCATGGCCAGACGCTACCGGTCGTCCCCGCCCGGAAGCGGGCTTGTCTGGTCGTCGTCCCACGTGTCGTAGTCGGGCTCGGCGCCGTTGATGCGGCGTCGGCGGTCGTTCAGGAAGCAGAAACCGATCGCGGCGCCGACGAGCGTCAGGATCGGCAGGCCCAGCGCCAGCAGCGTGATCGGATCGCCCGACGGGGTCGCGACGGCCGCGAAGACGAAGACGCCGAAGATGATGCCGCGCCACCAGGACGCCAGCCGCTTACCGCTGAGCACTCCCACGATGTTCAGGGCCACCAGGATCAATGGCGTGAGGAAGCCCAGCCCGAACACCAGCGCGGTGCGCAGGAAGAAGGACAGGTATCGGCTGACCTCGACGTAGTTGCTGACGTTCTCCGGGGTGAACCCGAACAGCAGGTCAAGGCCCTTGGGAAGGAACACGTAGGCCAGCGCCACGCCGGCGAGGAAGAGCGGGAACGCGACCGCCGCGAACAGGTAGGCCGTACGACGCTCATGCTTGTGCAGGCCTGGGGTGATGAAGCGCCACAGCTGGTAGAGCCACACCGGGGCGGCCAGCACCAGGCCAACGGTGGCCGAGATCTTCATCTTGAGCGTGAAGGGGTCGGTGATACCCAGCACCACGACTTGGATGTCCCTGCCCTGCGCCTGGGCGTCGGCGATGACCGCGTTGATCGGCGCGCTCAGGAAGGCATAGATCGGGTCGAAGAAGACCCAGCCGACGATCATGCCCAGGACGATGGCGATGGCACTCTTGATGAGGCGGCTGCGCAACTCGCGCAGGTGGTCCGCCAGCGACATCTCGCCAGGCTTGGGCGCGGCGTCGTGGTCCGCGGCGACTCCCTCGTCGATAGTCGTCATCGCTCCCGGCTCAGCTGCTGCTTGCGGGGGCGCTCGGCGTCGCCGGTGGCGCCTGCTCAGCTGCGGGGGTAGGGGCCGCGGGCGCTGGGGGCGCGGGAGATGCTGGCGCGGCAGGGGCCGCCGGGGTGGCGGCGGGTTGCTCGATCACTGCATCTGGCGCGGGGGCCGTGGCCGCCGCTTGCGGCGCCGCTGCCGCACCTTCGACGGCGGGCTGTGGCTGCTCGGGCTTATCGTCGTCCATCAGGCCCTTGGTCTCGGCCTTGAAGATCCGCAGGGAGCGTCCGATGCCGCGAGCGGCGTCCGGCAGCTTCTTCGAGCCGAAGAGCAGCAGGACGATTGCGATCAGGACAATGATCTCCCAGCCGCGGAGGTTAGCCATGGCACGCCTTCCAGTCACGCCTCCCGCGCGGTGCGGGGGCCCGTTCAGCCCAGGATACGACGGCGGACGTCACACCCCAATGCCCGTGCGGGCGGTGGGCGGTTTACCAGCGTAGGCGGCGCTTGCGCCGGGGGGCGGCGGACTCGCCCGGAGCACCGCTGCCACCGAGGTGGCCGAGGCTCCGGTGGATCCGGGCGTCGTCGCGCAGGGCGAGGGCGAAGTCGAGGACGTCGTCGTAGTTGATCGCGGCGCCTGAGCGCGGCTCCAGCGCCTCGGCTGGGATCGTGACGGTGCGGACCCCCGCGCTCGAGAGCAGATCCACCACCTCGGCGTCGGCCGGCTTGCTGACGGCCTCGCCGCAGTCGATGCACAGGAACGTGTAGGTAGCCCAGGACGGGGTCACGCTGAGCTCGAGGTCGGCGGGCTCCAAATCGATGTCGCCGCAGTCGGGGCACGTCACCTTGATCGTCGTCACGCTGCGCACCTCCGTCGGCAAGACGGCGCGCGGATGTGCGCCGTCGACTACGCCGACAGTGTGGTGCACGACGGGGACGGGTGTCCTGGGAATGCCGCACTTCGTGCGACCGACCCTGAGGCCCTGGCGCTGCCGACCCGCAGGCTCTCCGGCCTAGCCCACCTGGAGGAGGTCGATCACGAAGATCAGCGTGCATCCGGCCAGGCGGTGGCCGCCGGACTCTCCATAGGCCAGTCGCGGCGGGATGACCAGCTCCCGCCGGCCGCCCTCGCGCATCCCGGGGATGCCGTCCTGCCAGCCCTGGATCAGGCCCGCCAGCGGGAAGCTGATGGGCTCGCCGCGGCGCCAGGAGGAGTCGAACTCCTCGCCGGTGGCGAAGTCGACGCCGGCGTAGTGCACCAGCACCTTGTCGCCGGCCTTGGCCTCCTTGCCCTCGCCCACGACGATGTCGCGGATGACGAGCTCGGTGGGCGGGTCGCCGGCGGGGAAGTCGATGACGGGGGGTTGGAGTTCGCTCATTTCTGCACATCCAAGAGGTCGACGACGAAAACCAGGGTCGAGTTGGGCGGGATGCCCTGGAGGGCTTTGGATCCATAGGCCTTGTCCGGCGGGATGATGAGCAGCCGGCGGCCTCCCACCTTCATCCCCACCAGGCCCTCCTGCCAGCCGGGGATGACCTGGTCGAGGCCGAAGGTGATCGGCTGGCCCCGCTGCCAGGAGGAGTCGAAGATGGCGCCGTCGCTGAAGAGCACGCCTTCGTAGTTGAAGGTCCCGACGCCACCCTTCTGGATGGCGGTGCCGGTGCCGTCGTAGACGTCTTTCACGACCAGGGAGGTTGGTGCGGGTTCGCCTGGGGTCACCTTGACGGTGGGCTGCTCCCCCTTGTTGCCGGTCACGGTCACCCCGTTGGTGGTCACCGGGGGGGCGGGCTCGCCGCTGCCCTCGACCGACGCCTGCGGCGACGCTGAGGACGCGCCGGCGGACGCGCTTGCCGCCGAGCCGGCAGTCGACGCAGATGCGGAGGGCGCTGACGCTGTGCCGCCCTGAGAGTCCGCCGACGAGCCGCAGGCCATCAGCGCAAGGGAGGTCGCGGCCGCCACGAACGTCAGGCCGATGACTCGCACCCGTCGGCGCGCAGGCGTCATAGACATGGTGGAACTGTAGTGCGGGGCGCGCGAAGGCCGGTGCAGGTCGGTCGGCGCGTCGGCTGGGCCGGCGGCCTGCTTGCACGCCGCCAGCTTGCTACATGCTCGCGATAAGTCGCTCCACGCGCTCGTCCACCGAGCGGAAAGGGTCCTTGCACAGGACCGTGCGCTGCGACTGGTCGTTCAGCTTCAGGTGCACCCAGTCCACTGTGAAATCACGTCGCTGCTCCTGAGCACGGCGGATGAACTCGCCGCGCAGCTTGGCCCGGGTGGTCTGCGGCGGCACGGTCTTGGCCTCGAAGACGCGGACGTCGTCGGTCACGCGCGCGGTCAGACCGTTGCGCTGCAGCAGGTAGAACAGGCCCCGGCTGCGGGTGACGTCGTGGTAGGCCAGGTCCAGTTGGGCGACGCGGGCGTCAGCGAGCGTCAGTCCGTGCTTGGCCATGTAGCGGTCGATGAGTCGCTGCTTGATCGCCCAGTCGATCTCCGTATCCACGAGCGTCGGATCGCCCTTGCGGATCGCCTGCAGCGTGCGCTCCCACAGTTCGGCGGCGCGGGAGGCCAGCGAGCCTGGCTGCAGCCAGCCCATGCGGTCGGCATGGCCGACGGCGCGGCTGTAGTACTCCTCCTGGATCTCCAGCGCGCTCAGCTGCCTGCCGTTGGCCAGGCGCACCGGCCGGGTCCCGGTCAGGTCGTAGGAGATGTCGCGGATGGAGCGGATGGGGTTCTCCAGGGCCAGGTCGCGGATCACGATGCCGGACTCCAGCAGGCGCAGCACCAGGTCGGTGCTGGCCACCTTGAGCATGGTGGTCGTCTCGCTCATGTTGGAGTCGCCGACGATCACGTGCAGGCGGCGGTACAGATCGGCGTCGGCGTGGGGCTCGTCCCGGGTGTTGATGATCGGCCGGCTCCGCGTGGTGGCGCTGGACACGCCCTCCCAGATGTGCTCGGCGCGCTGGCTCAGGCTGTACACCGCGCCGCGCGGGGTCTGCAGGACCTTCCCGGCGCCGGCGATCAACTGGCGGGTGACGAGGAACGGGATGAGCGAGTCGGTGAAGTTGGCGAACTCCCCCGCACGCGTCACCAGGTAGTTCTCGTGGCAGCCGTAGGAGTTGCCGGCCGAGTCGGTGTTGTTCTTGAACAGGTAGATCTCGCCGCCGACGCCCTCTTCCGCCAGCCGGTTCTGGGCATCGGCGACCAAACCCTCCAACACCCGCTCGCCGGCCTTGTCGTGCGTGACGAGCGACACGATGTCGTCGCACTCGGCCGTGGCGTACTCCGGGTGACTGCCCACGTCCAGGTACAGCCGTGAGCCGTTGCGCAGGAACACGTTGGAGGAGCGTCCCCAGGCAACGACCCGGCGGAACAGGTATCGGGCAACCTCGTCCGGTGATAGTCGTCGCTGCCCCCGGAAGGCGCAGGTGACCCCGTACTCGGTCTCGATGCCGTAGATCCGCCGCTCCACGATGGCCTAGCCGCTCAGCAGCGATTCGAGGTCGCCGCCGGTGATCCGGCGGAACGCGCGGCGGGGGCGGGCACGCTCGAGCGCCGCCACCTCCAGCGAAGCGGCGGCCAACGGCTCCTCCCGCTCGCCGGACAGCACGTCGCGGGCCAGCCGCGTCGCCGGGCCGAGGGCCAGCCCGTCCGACCAGCGCTCGCGCAGGGCCGTCGCGATGGGCTCAGCCTCGCCGCCCATGGCGACGTAGCCGCGCTCATCCGCCACCGAGCCGTCGAAGCCAATCCGGTACAGCTGATCGCCGCCCTGGTCGGCGCCGGCCTCCGCCACCACGAGTTCCACCTCGTAGGGCTTCGGCGACTCTGTGAACACGGCGCCGAGGGTCTTGGCGTAGGCGTTGGCCAGGCTGCGGCCGGTCACGTCGGAGCGGTCGTAGGTGAAGCCGCGGTGGTCGGCGAACTGGATGCCGGCGACACGCAGGTTCTCGAACTCGTTGTACTTGCCCACCGCGGCGAAGGCGATCCGGTCATAGATCTCGGAGATCTTGTGCAGTGCCTTGGACGGGTTCTCGGCCACCAGCAGGATGCCGTCGGCGTAGCTGAGGACCACCACGGACTTCCCCCGCGAGATGCCCTTGCGGGCGAAGTCCGCCTTGTCCTTGATCAGCTGCTCGGGCGAGACGTAGAAGGGCATGCTCATGCGACATCACCTGAGCCCAGGGTGGGCAGTGTGGCTTTCGGTCCGTCCGGGCTGATCCCCCGGGCGCCCACGACTGCACGCACCAGCGCCCCACAATCGTCATCGCCCAGCAGGTGGACACCTGAGTCATCGACCACGGCGACGATCGGGTAGATCGACCGCAGCAGGTCCGGGCCGCCCGTGGCGGAATCGTCGTCGGCGGCGTCGAATAGGGCCTCGACGCAGACCTGGGCGCAGGCGGTGCGGTCGTGCTCGGGGCGGTAGAGCTTCTTCAGCGAGCCACGGGCGAACAGCGACCCGGATCCCACGGCGTAGAAGTTGTGCTCCTCGTAGCGCCCACCGGTGACGTCATAGCTGAAGATGCGACCGGCCTGGTGCGTCGGGTCGTAGCCGGCGAACAGGGGTACGACGCTGAGGCCCTGCATGGCGAGGCCGAGGTTGGAGCGGATCAGGGTGGAGAGCCGGTTGGCCTTTCCGACCGTGCTCAGCGGCACGCCCTCGATCTTCTCGTAGTGCTCCAGCTCGAGCTGGAAGATGCGCACCAGTTCCATGGCGATCCCGGCGCTGCCCGCGATCCCCACCACCGAGTACTGGTCTGCCGGGTAGACCTTCTCGATATCGCGCTGGGCGATGATGTTGCCGATCGTCGCGCGACGGTCCCCGGCCATGATCACTCCGCCGTCGTAGGTGCTGGCCACGATGGTGGTGCCGTGCGGCGCCGCCTCAGCGATGGCGGTCACTTGGGTCGGCCCGGCCGCGGCAGTACCTGGGCGCGCCGAGGCGCCGGGCAGCGCCAGCGGATCATGTCCGGCCAGGAAGTCGATGAAGGATGCGCCGCCCACCGAGGTGCGAGGGTCCGGCAACCCTGGCGCACTCTCTGCCGTCACCTACTGGCCGCCCTTCTGCACGAAGGCGGCGACGAACTCCTCGGCATTGGTCTCCAGGACATCGTCGATCTCGTCCAGCAGATCGTCCACCGCCGCATTGCGCGCCTCGGCTTCGCTGTCGGCGCTGGTCTGGGGCGAGGCGTCCTCGGAGTCCTGGGTGTCGCGGGTGGGCTTGGCGACGTGTTCCTGACCAGCCATGGCTGCCTCCTTCGGGTGCGGTGCTGTCGACGCGGTGCTGTCGACGCGGTGCTGTTGACGTGGTGGCGTCGACGCGGGGCTGAGCTGAACCGCGGCTCTGCTGCGGCCCGCGCCGTTGTCAGACCCTAGTCGGCGGGTCCGACGGAAAGGGCCGAAACCAATGATGCGGCATCAGAGCACCGATCCAACAGGTCGGACACATGTGCCCTGGTGCCGCGTAGCGGGTCGAGCGTGGGGACGCGGATGAGCGGCTCGCTGCTGGGCACGTCGAAGATGACCGAGTCCCAGCTGGCCGCGGCCACGGACTCCCGGTAGCGCCGGATGCACTCGCCGCGGAAGAAGGCGCGGGTGTCGTGTGGGGGGTGTGCGACGGCTGCCGCGACCTCTTCGTCGCTGGTGAGGCGCTGCAGCTCGCCGCGAGCCTCGAGCCGCAGCGCCAGCCCCTTCGAAGCGCGCACGTCCGAGTACTGCACGTCGATGAGCTCGAGGCGGGCAGCATCCCAATCCAGCCGGTCGCGGCGGCGGTAGCCCTCCAGCAGGCGCAGCTTGGCCGGCCAGTCCAGTTGGTCGGCGAGCTCAGCCGGGTCTCGCTCCAGGGCGTCAAGCACCCCCTGCCATCGAGCCAGTACGTCCGCCGTCTGGTCGTCGGCATCGGCGCCGTACGCGTCGTCGACGAATTTCGCAGCCTGGTCGGCGAACTCCCGCTGCAGCTGCAGGCCGCTCAGGGTGCGCCCGTCCCGCAGCTCCACCCCGGCGCGCAGGGACACGTCGTGGCTGATGGTGTGGAGCGCCGATACGGGAGCTGCGGGCATGAGCTCGGCGAGCGGCCAGCCGGCCTCGATCATGGCGATCACCAGGGACGTGGTGCCCAGCTTGAGGTAGGTCGACAGCTCGGCCAGGTTGGCGTCGCCGACGATGACATGCAGCCGCCGATACTGCTCCGGGTCTGCGTGCGGCTCGTCGCGGGTGTTGATGATGGGCCGCTTCAGAGTGGTCTCGAGGCCGACCTCGGTCTCGAAGAAGTCAGCCCGGGCCGACAGCTGGAAGCCTGCCACCCGGCCGTCCTGGCCGATTCCCACTCGGCCGGCACCGCAGACCACCGGTCGCGAGACGAAGAACGGCGTGAGGTGCCGCACGATGTCAGCGAACGGCGTCGTCCGGTGCATCAGGTAGTTCTCGTGGGTGCCGTAGGAGGCGCCCTTGTTGTCGGTGTTGTTCTTGTACAGCTGGATGGGTCCGACGTCGGGTATCGCCGAGGCCAAGGCTGCCGCCTGCGCCATGACCTGCATGCCGGCGCGGTCGTAGACGACCGCCTCGCGTGGGCCGGTCACCTCCGGCGCGGAGTACTCGGGATGAGCATGGTCGACATACAGCCGCGCGCCGTTGGGCAGGATTACGTTAGCGAGGCCGGGGTCCTCGTCGGTGAGCTGCGTGGGGTCGGCGTCTGCCCTGCTGATGTCGAACCCCCGCGCGTCGCGCAGCGGGAACTCCTCCTGATAGTCCCAGCGGGCGCTTCGCTGCCCGCTCAGCCCGATCGCCGAGGCGTACGCGTTGACGATGTGGGTGGACAGCACCACGGCGTTGGCCCCCGGTCGGCGCGGCGCGGTGATGCCGTACTCCGTCTCGATCCCCATCACCCGGCGCACGCTCACGGGGCAGAGCCTACGTCCTCCGCCACACCCCTGTGGCCCGCCGCGGCGGGCTAGAGGTACTGGCCGGTGTTGGCCGTGGTGTCGATGGACCGTCCCGGCTCGCCGCCGGTCTTGCCCTTGATGAGGGTGCGGATGAACACGATCCGCTCCCCCTTCTTGCCCGAGATCCGCGCCCAGTCGTCCGGGTTGGTGGTGTTGGGCAGGTCCTCGTTCTCGCGGAACTCGTCGACGCAGGCCGCCAACAGGTGCTGCACCCGGATGCCTTTCTGGCCGGTGGCCAGGAAGTCCTTGATCGCGGACTTCTTCGCCCGGGCGACGATGTTCTCCAGCATCGCCCCGGAGTTGAAGTCCTTGAAGTACAGGACCTCCTTGTCGCCGTTGGCGTAGGTGACCTCCAGGAATCTGTTGTCATCGTCCTCGGAGTACATCCGCTCGACGGCGCGCTGGATCATCGCCCGGACGGTCGCGTCGGCGTCGGCGGCGTTGGCGGCCAGGTCGTCGGGGTGCAGCGGCAGGTCGGCGGTCAGGTACTTGCTCAGGATGTCGCCCGCGGCCTGCGCGTCGGGCCGCTCGATCTTGATCTTCACGTCCAGACGGCCGGGGCGCAGGATTGCCGGGTCGATCATGTCCTCCCGGTTGGAGGCGCCGATGACGATGACGTTCTCCAGGCCCTCCACGCCGTCGATCTCGCTGAGCAGCTGGGGCACGATGGTGTTCTCGACGTCGCTGGACACGCCGCTGCCGCGGGTACGGAACAGCGAGTCCATCTCGTCGAAGAAGACGATCACCGGGGTGCCGTCGTTGGCCTTCTCGCGGGCCCGCTGGAACACCAGCCGGATGTGGCGCTCGGTCTCGCCGACGTACTTGTTGAGCAGCTCCGGACCCTTGATGTTGAGGAAGTACGAGCGGCCCTCGGCCTCGCCGGTGCGGTCGGCCACCTTGCGCGCGAGGGACGCCGCCACAGCTTTGGCGATCAGGGTCTTGCCACAGCCTGGCGGGCCGTAGAGCAGGATCCCCTTCGGCGGCCGCAGGCGGTGCTCGCGGTAGAGGTCGGCGTGCAGGTAGGGCAGCTCCACGGCGTCGCGGATCTGCTCGATCTGGTTGGCCAGGCCGCCGATGTCGGCGTAGCCGATGTCCGGGACCTCCTCCAGCACGAGCTCCTCAACCTCGGCCTTGGGAATGCGCTCGTAGGCATAGCCCGACCGCGGGTCGAGCAGCAGCGAGTCGCCGGCGCGCAGGCGCGTGCCCACGAGCGGGTCCGCCAGCCTCACCACGCGCTCCTCGTCGGTGTGCCCGAGGACCAGCGCCCGGTCGCCGGGCGGCAGCACCTCCTTGAACATGACGATCTCGCCCAACTGCTCGAACGCGCAGGCCGCCACGATCGCCATGGACTCGTTGAGCATGACCTCCTGGCCCGCCACCAGTGAATCCGCGTCGACCTCCGGGCTGACGACCACCCGGTGCTTGCGGCCGGCGAGCATGATGTCCGCCGCGCCCTCGCCGTGCAGCTCCAGGAAGACCCCGTACCCGTTCGGCGGCTGGCCCATGCGCTCCAGCTCGGCCCGCAGCTCGATGATCTGGTCTCGGGCGTCGCGCAGGGTGTCCGCGAGGCGCTCGTTGGACTCCCGGGCGGTGGCGAGGGCGGCGGTCAGACGGGCGACCTGGGCATCGGTGCGGCGGGTCGCGGTGTCGGGGAAGCCGCCGGGGGGCTGGGCCCCTGGCGTCGTCGGGTTGCCGTCGTCCACATCCGCCTCCGTGCTCGTCCAGCCGACCGCGCTGGGGATGCGCGCCCGTGCGAAGACCCTACCCAGCGAACGGGGAATTGCCACTCTTTCGACGTAGTCCGGCGTCAGGCCGGCGGCACCCAGTCGTCGCCGTAGGCTCCCTTCGCGGGTCGGATCCTGCGCGCCGGCAGCTCGGTGCCGTCGGCCAGCCGCCGCGTGAAGACCAGGAACCCGGTGTGCCCGACCATGCGGTGCGACGGCCTCACCGCCAGCCCCTCCACGTGCCAGTTGCGCACCATGAGCTCCATGGACTGCGGCTCGGTCCAGCGCCCGTCGGCCCGCAGGGTCTCGACCACCCGGGACAGCTGCGTGGTGGTGGCCACATAGGCGCAGAGCACGCCGCCGGCCGCCAACGCGTGGGCGGCCGCGCCGACGCAGTCCCACGGCGCCAGCATGTCCAGGACCATGCGGTCGGCCCAGCCCCGCTCGACGGCGCCGCCCTCCACCTGGTCGGCCAGGTCGCCGACAGTGAGCCGCCAGGCCGGGTGCTCGTCGCCGAAGAATGTCTCCACATTCCTGGCGGCCACTGCGGCGAAGTCCTCGCGCCGCTCGAACGAGTGCACCGCACCGGTGTCGCCGACCGCCCGCAGCAGGCTGCACGTCAGCGCCCCCGACCCGGCGCCGGCCTCCACCACCCGGGCGCCTGGGTAGACGTCGGCGAGGCCCACGATCAGGGCCGCGTCCTTGGGGTAGATCACGGTGGCGCCGCGCGGCATCGACAGCACGAAGTCCCCCAGCAGCGGGCGCTGGGCCAAGTAGGCCGTGCCCTTGCTGCTGGTGACGACGATCCCCTCCGGCCGCCCGATCAGGTCGTCGTGGGCGAGCGCGCCCTTGGCGGTGTGGAACTGCTTGCCCGCGATCAGCGTGATGGTGTGCAGGCGGCCCTTCGGGTCGGTCAGCTGGACGCGGTCCCCGGCCCGCAGCGGTCCGCGCCGCGCCGATGCACCGATGGCCGTCATGGCGACGAGCGTACGGCTCACCCGGGCGCGGGTAGGGTCGCACCCATGGCTGACGCGCAGGACGACGGGCAATCAGGCTCGGGTCTGCGCTTCCGCCTGTTCGGCATGCCTGTGCGGGTGCCGTTGTCGGGGCTGGCGGGGGTGGCGCTGGTCGCGTGGTTGTGGACGCCGACGTTCTCGGTGGCGGGCTCGGGCGTGTGGGCGGCCATCGTGTTCGCGCTGGGGCTGTACGCGTCGATCCTGGCGCACGAGCTGGCCCACGGCCTGACCGCCCGGGGGCTCGGCCACGGCGTCCGGGGCATCACCCTGTGGATCCTCGGCGGGTTCACCGTCTATGAGCGGGCCGGGCTGACCGCCATGCGCGAAGGCCTCATCGCGGCCAGCGGGCCGCTGACCACCCTGGGCGTGGCCGGGCTCTGCGAACTCGGCGCGAACCTGCTGTTGGGGCAGGTGCCGGGCGTCGTCGTCGTGGTGCTCAAGGCGCTGGCCTGGACCAACCTGCTGCTCGGCATCCTCAACCTCCTCCCGGGGCTGCCCCTGGATGGCGGCGGCATCGTGCGGGCTGCGGTGTGGGGTCTGACGGGAAGCGAGTACCGCGGCACCGTGGTCGCGGCATGGTTCGGGCGCATCATCGCGCTGGTCTGCGTGGGGGTGCCCCTCGGATTGGCCCTGGGCGGGCGGCTGGACCTCGTCAACGTGCTGGTGGCCTGCGTCTTCGGGGTCTTCGTCTGGGTGGGCGCCACCGCGTCGCTGCGGGCCGCGACGTTCGAGGCCAAGATTCCGGGTCTTCAGGCCGGCGCCCTGGCTCGAAGGGCGGTGCCGGCCCGCGGGCCCGAGTCGCTGGCCCTCGCCGAGCAGCGCATGACGCAGGCGCAGGCGGGGGCGATCGTCGTCGTCGATGACGATGGCCGGCCGACGGGCGTGGTGGATGCCACCGCGGCCGCCGCAACACCCGCCGACCGACGGCCCTGGGTGACGGTGGGCGCATTGGCCACGCCGCTGCCGGCGGCTGCCGTCAGCGCGGCACTGTCCGGCGAGGACCTGGTGGCCGCCCTGCAGGCCGCCGGCGCCCCGGCCGTGCTCGTCCACGACGGCGCCGGGGCGATCTACGGCGTGCTGTTCATCGCCGATGTGGAGCAGGCGCTGGCCTGAGCGGCCCCCTATCGCCCGCCTGGGTTTGCGCCACTTGCGGCCGTCTGCGCCGTGTCTACCGGGCGCGAGCGACGAGAAGTGGCGCAAACGCGAAGGCGTCGGAGGGTCGTCGTAGGGTCGTGGCGTGCCTGCAACCGGTCCTTCGTCTGCGTCCGCCCCCGAGCGGGGTTCTGCCCCGGCGCCGCGACCTGGACTCCACTTGCCGCCGGCGACCGACGCCCACCTGCGGCTGCCGTCGCCGGAGGCGTGGGTCGCCGTGCGCCGGCCCGGACATCCGGTGCTGGGGGCCCTGTCGCCGTCGCGCGCCGGCGACTTCACGACCTGCCCCCTGCTCTACCGCTACCGGGCAATCGATCGGCTGCCCGAGCAGCCCTCGGCGCCGATGGTGCGCGGAACGCTGGTGCACTCCGTGCTCGAGCAGCTGTTCGACCTGCCTGCGCCGCAGCGGACGATGCAGCGGGCTGTCGGCCTGCTCCCTGACTCCTGGGAGCAGATCGCCGCCGACTCCCCCGAGACGCTGCGGCTGCTGGCACCGGAGGGCGACCCCAAGCCAACGGATGTCGCCGCCTGGTTGGCCACCGCCGAGCCGCTGCTCGCCACGTACTTCACCATGGAGGATCCGACGGCGCTGGAACCGGCGCATCGCGAGCTGCACGTCGAGTACGAGCTGCCTGACGGGCCCTTGCTGCGCGGATTCGTGGACCGGGTGGACATCGCCCCCGGCGCCGGCGTCCGCATCGTCGACTACAAGACGGGCCGGGCCCCCCGCCCCGCCTACGAGCAGAAGGCGATGTTCCAGCTGCGCTTCTACGCGCTGGTGGTCTGGCGCATGACCGGGACGCTGCCGCGGCTGCTGCAGCTGACGTACCTGGGGTCGGGCGAGGTGCTCCGGTTCCAGCCGGACCCAGAGGACCTCGAGGCGTTCGAGGGCAAGCTGCGGGCGCTGTGGGCGTCGATGGTCGCGGTGATGCAGTCCGAGGGCTGGACGCCACGACCGGGGCCGCTGTGCCGCTGGTGCTCCTTCGCCCCGGTGTGCCCGGCGCAAGGCGGCGAGGCCCTCCCGCTGCCCGCGCACGCCCGAGCGGGTGGCACGTCGGGCCAGGTCAGGTAGCGTCTACTCATGCCCAAGCCAGCAGCGAGAGCCGAGAACCTGACCAAGATCTATGGCCAGGGCGCGATGGAGGTCGTTGCGCTGAGGTCGGTTTCGGTGTCGCTCGTCCAGGGTGAGTTCACCGCGATCATGGGTCCTTCCGGCAGCGGCAAGAGCACGCTCATGCACTGCCTGGCGGGCCTCGACTCGATCAGCGGCGGTGAGGTCTTCCTGGGCGACACCGCGCTCTCGTCGCTGGGCGACAAGGCGCTCACGCAGCTGCGCCGCGACGAGGTCGGCTTCATCTTCCAGAGCTTCAACCTGATCCCGACGCTGACCGCCGCGGAGAACATCACACTCCCCCTCGACATCGCCGGGCGCAAGCCCGACCCCGGCTGGTTCGACACGGTCGTGGACACCGTCGGCCTGCGCGACCGGCTGACGCATCGTCCGAGCGAGCTGTCCGGCGGCCAGCAGCAGCGCGTGGCCTGTGCCCGGGCTCTGGTCAGCCGACCGGCGATCATCTTCGCGGACGAGCCCACCGGAAACCTTGACTCGACCGCCTCGGCCGAGGTGCTGGGCTTCCTGCGCCGCAGCGTCGACGAGTTCCACCAGACGATCGTGATGGTCACCCACGAGCCCAGCGCCGCGGCCTACGCCGACCGCGTGATCTTCCTCAGCGACGGCCAGATCGTCGACTCGATCCGCAAGCCCACAGCCGAGGGCGTGCTGGACAAGATGAAGAGCCTGGACACCTCGCAGGCGGCCGACGGCGAGGCGGAGGTCGTGGCGGAAGTGGTTGATGCCACCTGGTCGGCGGAGGCCGCCGCGCCCGAGGCCGGCTGACCCATGCTGCGCGCAACCCTGCGGGCCCTCTTCGCGTACAAGGTGCGCCTCGCGCTGTCGGCGCTGTCGATCGTGCTCGGCGTGGCCTTCGTCGCGGGCACGTTCATCTTCACCGACTCGCTCAAGCAGGCCTTCAGTGATCTGACCAAGGCCGGCCAGTCCGACCTCGTCGTCCGACCGCAGCAGGCCTTCCAGACCCGCATGAGCGCGGACACCACGGTGCGCACGCTGCCGCAGAGCCTGGTGGACACCATCAGCGCCTTGCCGGGTACTGCCGAGGCCGCGGGAGTCGTCCAGGTGCGCAACGTCACGGTACTGGGCCCCGACGGCAAGCCGGTCATGGCGCAGATGGGACCCGGTAGCGTCGGGACCGGCGACAGCTGGACCACGGCGCCGTCGCTGCAGCTGTGGAAGCTGGCCTCCGGTGCAGCGCCGGCCGCGCCCGATCAGGTCGTGCTGGACCAGACTTCGGCTGAGAAGGCGGGGTTGCAGGTCGGGCAGCAGGTTGAGGTCCTGCTGCCCAACGGCACCATCCAGAAACCGACGATCAGCGGGCTGGCCGAGGGCACCTTGTCGGCGCTCGGCTCGGGCGGCTCCACGGTGCTCTGGGATCTGGCCACCGCCGAGTCGTTGCTGACCAAGCCCGGTGAGGTCACGTCGATCCGGGTGACTGCCAAGCCCGGCGTCTCGCAGGCCGACCTGCAGCAGCAGGTCATGGCCATCCTGCCGCCTGACGTGTCCTCCCAGACCGGCGAGCAAACCTCCAGCGACCTCTCCCGCAGCCTCAATGAGCGCCTGGGCTTCCTCAACACCTTCCTGCTGGTGTTCGGCCTGATCGCGCTCTTCGTGTCGGCGTTCCTGATCTACAACACGTTCTCGATCCTGGTGGCTCAGCGCACCCGAGAGCTCGCACTGATGCGGGCGATCGGGGCGACGCGGCGCCAGGTCCGCACCTCGGTGCTCGTCGAGGCGCTGGTGGTGGCGATCGTCGCCGCCACGGTGGGGCTACTGGTGGGGATCGGGGTGTCCCAGGGCCTGCGCGGGCTGTTCGCGGCACTGGGCGCGCCGCTGCCGGGCACCGGCCTGGTGCTGCTCCCACGGACCTTTGCGGTGGCCTACGGGATCGGCCTCGTCGTCACCCTCATCAGCGCCCTCATCCCCGCGCAGCGGGCAGCTTCCATCGCCCCTGTCGCGGCCATGCGCTCCGATGCCACGCCGGCGGCCAAGTCGCTGCGACGGCGCGGGATCGTGGGGACGATCCTGCTGCTCGTCGCCATCGGCATGGGCGCCTGGGCGCTTTCCATACCTGGCGGCGGCACCAAGGCAGCCCAAATCCTGGGGGCCAGCGCCCTGGCGGCCATCTTCGCCGCACTTGCCCTGGCACCGCTGGCAGCTCGCCTGCTGGTGCCGATCATCGGACTGCCCTTCCGCCGATCCGCCGTCGGCAGGCTGGCGATCGAGAACGCTCGGCGCAACCCGCGCCGCACGGCCGCGACCGCCGGTGCGCTGATGATCGGCCTGGCCCTCATCAGCGCCCTGAGTGTGTTGGCGTCGTCCACCATCAAGTCCACCGACGCGGTGGTGGACAAGGTGATCGGCGCCGACTTCGTGATCCTGGGCTCGAGCTTCCAGCCGTTCCCGACGACGATCGCCGAGCAGATCGCCGCGCTGCCAGGAGTCGGGGTGTCGACCCCGGTCAAGTCCGCCGTGGCCCGTGCTCCCGGCTCGACCAGCGCCGACGGCGGCGTCACCGTGATCACGCTGGTGGACCCCGCCAAGATCCAGGAAGTGCTCACCTTCGACGTGACGCAGGGGACCCTCAATGCCCTCAACACCCCCGGCACCGTCATCGTCGACACCAAGACGTCGGAGCAGACCGGCTTCGGCCTGGGATCGACACCGACGATCACGCCGCTCACCGGCCCCATCCCGATGACGATCGTCGGGCTGTACGAGCCCGCCGGCTTTTTCACCGGCTGGGCCGCGGGCATGGCCTCAGCCAAGGTGCTGGGCGCTCCGGACCAGGATTCGGCGGTCTATGTCAAGGTCGCCCCGGGGGCCGACAAGGCCGCGGTGCGCGCCAGCATCGAGCAGGTCCTCACGGCTTACCCGGTGGTGGCGCTCAGCGACCAGTCCGAGTTCAAGGCCCAGATCCGGGATCAGATCAACCAGCTGCTGGCGTTCATCGTGGCCCTGCTGGTGCTCGCGGTGCTCATCGCCTTCCTCGGCATCGTCAACACGCTCGCGCTGAGCGTCTTCGAGCGCACCCGCGAGATCGGACTGCTGCGCGCTGTCGGCACCACGCGATCGCAGATCAGGCGCATGATCCTGGTCGAGTCTGTGCTCATCGCCGTCCTCGGCAGCGCACTGGGCATGCTCATCGGAGTGCTCTACGGGATCGGACTGCAGCGGGTGCTGGCGGAGCAGGGCATCAGCGAACTCGGCATCAGCGCCGGCCAGTTGCTGTTCTTCCTCGTGATCTCCGCCCTGGGCGGCGTGGTGGCGGCCCTGTGGCCGGCCTTCCGCGCCTCGCGGCTCAACGTGCTCCGGGCGATCGCCACGGATTGAGCGACGGCGTCACCCACTGACCGGCAGCCGGCCTTGGCCGACCAGCTGCGCAAGACCGTCCGCGGTGAGTCCCACGAGCGAGTCCACCAGCACCAGGCGCGGGCCCGGGGCGATGTCGCTGACGTGCGGTATCCCCACCACCCAGCAGCCCGCGCCAATTGCTGCCGCCACGCCCGTGGGCGAGTCCTCGAGCACCACCGTCGCCGCGGGATCGACGCCCAGGCGCTCGCAGGCATGCAGATAGGGAAACGGGTCGGGCTTGGGCCGCTCCACCTCGTCGCCGGCGATGACCACGTCGAAGCTCGTGTCAAGCTCCTGCAGCGCGGTGTCCATCAGGCCGCGCCAGGAGTTCGACACCAGGGCCTGCGGGACACCCGCCGCTGTGAGCTCGCGGTGCAGCTCGCGGGCACCAGGCATCCACGGGATGTGCTCGGTGCGCATCAGGTGCTCGATCTCGCCGACGATCTTGGCGCCAACCTCGTCCACGGGGCGCCCGACGCGCTCAGCCATGTACTCCAGGACCCTGTCCACCGGACCGCCCACCGCGACCGCCTGGTCCTGGGCGTCCCAGTGTCCGCCAAAGGCCGCCATGGTGTTCTCCTCGGCGGCCATCCACAACTCCTCGGTGCGCACCAGGGTGCCGTCCATGTCCCACAGGACCGCCTGCAGGGACTCCCCGGGCGTCATCCGGTCTGGGTGTCGTCGAGCCTGGGCGGTCATGGTTGGGCCTACGCCGCAGGCGCCGTGACGGCCGGGGCCGCGTCGTGCCGGGGGTCCGGTCGGTCGGGCGGGGGTGACAGCTTCTTGGGCAGCTTGAGCCCGGGGATGAGCCTGGCGAATAGGGCGCCGACGACGGTGAGCGCGACGACTTGCCAGGTGCCCACCAGGAACCCGATGACCACGCCGAGGATGAGGGTGGCCCGCCAGGAGCCGTGCATGATCACGGCGAAGGCTGCGACGATGCCGGCCGATGCGGCGCCGCCCGCCATCGAGGGCCAGGTCAGCTCCGCGATCTGCCCGACGGCGGCGCCGACGAAGAGGGCCGGGAAGTAGGGTCCGCCGCGGAAGCCCCCGCCCATGCTGAGGGAGTAGGCGAACCACTTGGCCAGCGCGGCGAGGCCGATGGCTCCGGCCGTTCCCAGTGCCAGGAGCGGTTTGACCATCTCCTCGCCGCTGGTGAGGATGAGCCCGACCTCGTGCCCGCTGTACTCGCTATAGGCCAAGGCCACCCCGCCCACCACCAGGCCGATGATCGCCATCGGCACCACGGCGGGCCGGTCGCCGCCGCGCAGGGCGGTGAGGCCCACGGCGAGAACCCTCCCGACCAGCAGCACGACGCCCACCGCGAGGCCCACGAGGGCCGAGCCGACCAGGTACTGGGGCTTGAACGAGAAGTTCGGCTCCACGCTGTAGGAGCCCCCGGTCAGGGGCCCGACGAACAGCGCCAGGATGGCCGACAGGATTCCCACCATCATGGCCTGGTGCAGGTCGGCGACCTTCCGCCAGCGGCCGATCTCGCAGCCGACGAGGGAGCCGGTCGTCACCAGCGCGACCTCCGGGCCGAGCACGAGGCCGCCGATCAGGCTCGCCACGATGGCTCCGATGAGGGACGGGTAGTGCCGGAACCAGACCGGGATGGTGGCGAGTCCGTCGAGCGGGTTGTGACCCTCCCGGCCGTACCGCCGCAGCAGGGCGACGGCGACGCCGGCCGCCGTCGGAAGCCCGAGGACCAGCAGCCACTTCGGTGGCCCGCTCAGGTCGTTGGCACCCTCGATCCAGATCAGGTGCACGAGCTCCTGGATGATCGTGAGGAGCACGTACCCCACCGGCAGCGCGACGATGAGGATGAGCAGGTAGGTGAAGAGCGGCGGACGCGGTTTGTCGGGCTTCGCGTCCGCGACTCCCGAGCCCGCCGCCGTCGATGCTTGGTCGGAACCGTCGGCGGGTTCGGCAGTCACGGGTCTCCTGCGGGTCGGCGGCTACTTGCCGGTGAGCTGGTCGATCAGGTTGTAGCTGGTGGGGTCGTCGGGCAGCACCCAGGCGAATCCCTCCAAGAAGATGATGGCCACCACGTTAGCGGCAACGACGGCGATGAACAGCCACACCACCACCATCGTGAGAATCGAGCCGATGCCGTGCTTCGGCGCGATCGGGACCGCGGCCGGCGCCAGGATCAGCGCGACGCCGCAGTAGAGGATCACGATCACGAAGGTGATGAGCGCCCAGGTGTACAGGTGCATGCCCAGGACGGCGCCGCCGTAGCCGGGGTCGCCCGGCTTGATGTGGAGCAGGATCTGCCTCGTGGACTCCCACGAGCCCAGGATGGCGGCGACGATGGCCATGCCCAGCCCCTGTGCGTAGCGCAGCGGCGTCAGCTGTCCACGCCGTGCCTGCATGATCATCCACAGCGCCGCCAGCGACGACAGGATCATGGCGTAGCGCTGCACCATGCACAGCGGGCAGGGGAACTCGCCCTCGAGGAACTGCACGCTGAACGCGCCCAGCAGCACCCCGCAGTAGCCCAGGACCCACACGATGAGACCCCAGAACATGATCTTCCCGAACAGCGGACTCGGGTGGTCCGCGGGGAACGTGGCCTCGCCCGCGCCGGCAGTTGCGGCCGCGCCCTCGCCGCCGTCGGCGGTGGTCTTGGTGGTGTCGTTCGCCGCGGCCATCAGAAGCTCAGATCCAGCGTCGAGGTGACGTGGTAGCGGAACAGCGCCAGCGTCAGCACGAGAGCCAGCAACCACAGACCGATAATGAGGCCGCGCTTGGCGCCCTTGAGGATCAGCAGTGCCACCACGAAGAGCAGCACCAGGATGATGATGTCCATGCGCGTGACACTAGGGCAGATGGTTACGCAATGTGGCCTTTTGGGTCGGGGTGGACATGGGTCTTCCCCGCAGGCGCGACCCTGCGCTCACCATGCTCGAGCATCCGCAGCGCTGACCTGATGCCCAGCAGGCACAGGATCGAGGTTGGCAACTCGCCGACGAAGAGGAACAGGAGCGACTCGTCGAAGGCTTCCCCGCGGGTGAGCACGACGTTGAAGAAGGCGTCGCCGATGAAGAGCATGAGGCCGGCTGATCCGGCGATGAGCGCCGTCCGGGCGGCGCGACGCCACAGCGCGAGGGCGAGCGCCAGCAGCGCGGCGATCTCCACGGCATCGAGCACGTCCCAGCTGACGGCGCCATTGGGGACGCGGGCGCGGTTGGGCATGTGCGGTGCCGTGAGCGCGATGAACGTGAGCAGCGCTGGGAAGACCAGTAGCGCGACGGCCGCAAGCGTCCGTGCCCGACCGTCCCGCCAGGAACCTGACCCATGGCCGACGAGCAGGCCGAGCGCCACCGTGGCCGACGCCACCGCCGCTGGGAGCGCCAGGGCTATGGGGATGCTCAGCGCCGGGAAGGTGCGGGCGTTTCCGATCGGGGCGGCGATCAGGCCGTTGACCCCGGCGCCCAGCCAAAGGGTGACGCTCATCACCGCCGGCACGGCGGCCCACCGCCGCCTCCGGACGATGCCCGCGGCGGCCGCTCCGCCGGTGGCCCAGGCGCCCAGGGCCAACCCGGCCGCGGCCCACTTCAGGTAGCCGGCCTTGGCCTCGTCCGCCTGCGAGACGACGAGGTAGATGGCCCAGGGAATCTCGACGGCCGCCACCACCAGCAGCGCCGGCACCAGCCAGCGCGGGACGTCGCGGTCGGCGTCGGCGGAGCTGCCGGCGTCGGCGGAGCTGCCGGAGTCGAGGTCGGGGTCCGCTGCTGCCACACTGCCGATTGTGAACCAGTCCCCCGTCGCACGCCTGCAAGATCTCGTATCGGTGCCGCTCTTCGAGCGGCCCGCTTCGGAGCTGCTCCCCGACGGCGTGCGTGACTACGTCTGGGGCGGGGCGGGCGAGGAGCACACGCTGCGCGACAACGTGGCCGCCTGGTCCCGGCAGCTGCTGGCGCCTCGGGTCCTGCGCGACGTGTCAGCGATCGACACCAGAACGTCGATCCTGGGGACTGACCTGGCCCACCCCATCCTGGTGGCGCCGACCGCACAGCACCGCAACTACGCAGCTGACGGAGAGTTCGCCACGCTCGCGGCGGCAGCTGCCGCCGAGGCACTCTTCGTGCAGAGCTCGCTGGGCTCCACCGCGCTGGACGAGGTCGGGGCGGCTGCGGCTCGGGAGGGTGCTCCCTGGTGGTTCCAGCTGTATATCCAGCGCGATCGCGGATTCACGGCCGACCTGGTCGCCGACGCGGTGGCCGCAGGTGCGGGGGCACTGGTCCTGACCGTCGACACCCCCACCCTCGGCGCGCGCGACCGCGACAAGCGCAACCAGCTCGGACGCATCGACGGCGCCAGCTATCCGATCCTGGCCTCCGCGCCCATGGCTGCCGATCCCGCTCCACCGCACCGCCGCGTCTACAACCCGCTGCTCGCACCCGACATCACCTGGGACGACCTGGAGTGGCTGGTCGGCACTGCGGGGGTGCCCGTGCTGACCAAGGGGCATCTGCGCGGCGACGACGCGCTGCGGGCAGTGGAGTGCGGGGCGGCCGGTGTGATCGTGTCCAACCACGGCGCCCGCAACCTGGACACCGTGCCCGCCACAGCCGTCGCGCTGCCCGGTGTGGTCGCCGCCGTCGACGGACGCGTGCCGGTGCTCGTGGACGGGGGGATCCGACGGGGCACCGACGTGGCCAAGGCGCTGGCGCTCGGCGCCGACGCGGTGCTCGTGGGGCGCCCGGTCATCTGGGGCCTGGCCGTCGGAGGTGCGGCCGGTGCCCAGCAGGTGCTCGAGATCCTGCGCACCGAGCTGGAGATGGCCATGGCGCTGCTGGGAACGCAGACGTTGGCCGACATCACCCCTGACATTCTCTGGCCGGTTTAGCCGGACTGGCCCGACCGGCCGGTCTGGCCGGACTGGCCGCCGGTGGTGCGTATGTGCGGTGGTCAGCGGCAACGCCTCACGGGTCGCTGATGCCCTGCCCCTCGAACTGCAGCCGCCAAGCGGCCTGCGCCAGCGCCGTCATGGGTCCCGGCGCGGGCTCGAACTCCCGGCTGCCCAACCGCTCCACCGGGTGCAGGTCGCGCGTGCTGGAGGTCAGGAACGCCTCGGTCGCCGCGTCCAGCGCTGCCGCAGGGAGCTGTGCCTCCACGACGCCGCAGGCCAGGATCGCCAGCTGCCTCGTAATCCCCGGCAGGCAACCCGACGCCAGTTCCGGCGTCACCAGCTGTCCGTCGATACCCAGCACGATGTTGCTGCCGGTTCCCTCGCAGACGTCGCCGGCGGTGTTGAGCAGCAGCGCCTCGTCCGCGCCTTCAGCCTTGGCCTCGCGCAGGGCGATGGCGTTCTCGGCGTACGACGTGCTCTTGACACCCGCGAGCGCGGAGTACTCGTTTCGCCGGAAGCGCGACACCGCGACCCTGCTGGTGGGTGCCCACGGCTGCTGGGGAACGAGCGTGATGACCAGGGTCGGGAGGTCGGTGCCCAGGTAGGGGTCTGCCGGCGTGCCGGGGCCGTGGGTGACGGTCATACGCATGCGGCCGAGGCCGCCCAACAGGGCGTCGGCGTTCGCATCGACGACCGCGCTGACGCTCTGGCGCAGGTGCTCGTCGGGTGGAGCAGCGATCCCCAGGGCGCCGGCCGAGGCGCGCAGGCGCGCCAGGTGCCGCGTGAGCGCGAACGGCGTCCGGTCGTGGACCTTGATGGTCTCGAAGACGCCGTCGCCGATGGTCAGCCCTCGGTCCAGCACGCTCACGCGGGCTTGATCGATGGGCATTAGGCCCCCACTCAACCGCTGGCCGCCATCGACGGCCGACTCAAACCAGATCAGCATCGCGTGCCCTCCGGCCGCAGGCCTGTGCTGGCCAGCGCCACCAGGGTGGCAGCTTTCAGCTCGGTCTCGCGCCACTCGGACGCGGCATCGCTGCCCCAGGTGATCCCCGCGCCGGTGCCGAATCGCACCACGGCCCCCGGCCGCACCTGGGCGTCGGCCGCGTCGCCTACAGGGGCCGTCTGCTCGATCCAGAAGGTCCGGATCGCCACGGCCAGCTGTGCCCGTCCGGCATCGGCGTCCACCCAGCCGAAGGCGCCGCAGTACGGGCCACGCGGCACCGGCTCGAGCTCGTCGATGATGCGCAGCGCCGATGACTTGGGCGCGCCCGTGACGCTGCCGGGCGGGAAAGTGGCCGCGAACAGCTCGGGCCACCCCGCACCCTCGGCCAGGTCGCAGGCCACGCCTGACACCAGGTGCACGAGTCCGGGGTGCGCCTCCTCGGCCAGAAATTCCGGCACGTGAACGCTGCCGGTGCGCGCTACCCGCGAGAGGTCGTTGCGCACCAGATCGACGATCATGATGTTCTCGGCGACGTCTTTGTCCAAGAAGCCGCCGGACGTCTTGGCGGTGCCCTTGATCGGCCGGGAGAGCACTGCCTCGCCGTCTCGTGCCAGGAAGAGCTCCGGCGAGGCACAGGCAACGGCCAGCGGCGGTTTGGAGTCGACGGCGGGCAGGCGCATCGCTCCGGCATAGGGGGCCGGGTTGCCCGCCAGGAGTTGGCGCAGCAGCGCCAGCGGGTCGCAGCTGCTGGGGTCGGGCAGCACGGCGGACAACACCCGGCACAGGTTGGCCTGGTAGACGTCGCCGCGTGCGATGGCAGCCCGGATGTCCCCCACAGCTTCCGTGTAGGCACCTTCGCTCACGCTGCTGGACCACGCCTGCGGCGCTGGTCCTCGCCAGGAGCCGGACAGGGTGGACGCGTCGCAAGGGCGCCAGTGCTCGAAGCGCGCCAGCGTGACCGCTCCCTCGAAGTCCACGCAGACGGCCCAGCGGCCCGACCCCTCGAGCGCGCGGAGGTCATCGGTCCGATCGCTCAGGCCGCTGGCGAGCATGCCAGGCGCGCTTGTGCGGGCTGCGTTGTGGGTGCCGTGAGACGGCGTGCCGAACCACGCGGCGGCCTCGTCGGCGGCGGTGGGGTGCACTGGCACGGGACCATAGTGACGGCTGCATGCGACGCCACGCCACGCCCGACCCCCAATATGTCTGGCTGGGCCGTATTGGGTATGGTTCTCGCGTCGCCCCCGGACGTTTGTCGGTGGCACGCGGACGTAGCGCAGCTGGTAGCGCATCACCTTGCCAAGGTGAGGGTCGCGGGTTCGAATCCCGTCGTCCGCTCGAGAGGCCAACCGGCTTCATCAGGTGGAGTGGCCGAGAGGCGAGGCAACGGCCTGCAAAGCCGTCTACACGGGTTCGAATCCCGTCTCCACCTCGCAGTACCGCAGCACCACTCCGCTGCAGCGGGCGATTAGCTCAGGGGCTAGAGCGCTACCTTGACACGGTAGAGGCCACTGGTTCGATTCCAGTATCGCCCACCCTGAATGTGCAGGTCAAAGGCCTGTTGTGGGTCGACGCACACTTTTGTCACACAAGGCGCCCGGATTTGGCCTTTTTCGCCGATCTTGCATGACAAAGGTGTGCACTTCGGAGTTCAGCGCCAAGCCCGGCTGGGTGAGTGCGTCGAACTATTCTTCGCCGCCCTCGTCCGGAGCCACGGGCTAGACTGAGCCGCGTCGCGGAGGAGGGTGTCGATGCTCAGTCGCTATGAGACCGTGCTCGCTGCTCTCGACGCGGGGGTGGTCATCCACGGCCCCGACACCGCCATCCTCGAGGCGAACGATCGGGCCCGGGAAATCCTCGGCCTGCAGGAACTCGACGGGCGCCTCGCGACTGACCCCGACTGGGTGTTTCTGGAGAGCGACCTCACGCCCATGGCGCTCGAGCGCTTTCCCGTCATGCAGGTGCTCAACACCGGCAAGCCCGTCCTGCATCTGATGCTCAGCGTGCGTCGTCCCGACGGGGCGGACCTATGGGTCGAGGCGAATGCCCTTCCGCGCCTGGATGACGACGGTCACATCGTCGAGATCGCGGTGACGTTCATCGATGTGACCGTGCGTGAGGCCCGCACCCGCAGCCTGGAACAGCTCAACGCGCAATTGGCTGGCATGTCGATCACCGACCACCTGACCGGGCTGGCCAATCGGCGCGGCGTCTTCGCTGCTGCCGACGAAGCCCGGTCGGGGGCCATGAGGTATGCACAGGAACTGGCGTTTCTGCTCGTGGACCTGGATCACTTCAAGACGGTCAACGACCGCTTCGGCCACGCCCGCGGTGACGAGGTGCTCTGCGAAGCGGCCTCGGCAATTCGAGCTGCCGTCGGTGCCGGGGACGCGGTCGGCCGCATCGGGGGTGAGGAGTTTCTGATCGTGCTGCCCGCGACCAGTCCCTCGGGTGCCTACGAGGTGGCCCAGCGCGTCCGTGCAGCCGTGCTGGACGTCGGCTCGCAGGTGGGCGTCACCGCGAGCGTGGGTATCGCCATGTTCTCGCCCCCTGAGACGGTGGACGAGTGCGTGTCGCGGGCCGATATAGCGATGTATCAAGCCAAGGCGGCCGGGCGGAACACGGTCCACGTGCACTCCCCCTCCCTGGCCGAGAAGGTCTAGCGCCGAATCTCCACCATCAGCACCCAGGCGTTCGCAACGGCGACCGCCGCCGAGGCCAGCGTCCCGATGGCAATCAGGTACATGCCCGGTCCACCCGCCAGCAGGAAGATCCCAGCCAGCACGAAGGGGAATGTGGCGACCTGGGTCATGGCGATTCTGACGCCCACGTTCTGCCGAACCCCCTCGGTCGGCACGGTGGGCGAGCGGACCTGGGCGATGAGGATCATCAGCCATGCCGCCACGGCGACGACCAAGACCGTCGACCCGTACACCACCTCAGAGGTCCAGGGGATCAATCCGAGGCCGCCGATGATCAGAGTGTTGAGCAGGATGCCGATTGTCTCGGCCGCCCGGCCGGGCAACCAGGGGAACTCCAGGATCTTGTCCAGATTGATGGTGATCGCCACCACCAACAGGCCCAGCAGCGCCCCCGTCGCCCCGACTTCGGCAACGAAGAAGTCGCCCCAACCCTCTAAGACCTCGATCGACATTCGCCAACCCTAGCCGAAATCCGCCGCGCTCAATTCCGATGTGGTCGTGTCGAGTCCGCCGAGGACACCGTCACACCACTTGCACCTCAACCGCGACCTCGTCGCCGGCATCGATCCCCTCGGCCTTGCGCACCGCCTTCTTGATCGGCAGCACGTAGCACTGCGACGCGGCGTCGGGGAAGACCGAGGTCGTCCACGTCGACCCGCCCAGGCGCACCTGTACCCGCACCGAGCCGAAGCCCTTCCGCGGACCCCGCGCCAGGGCCTCATCCTCGACCGCGGCGCTGGAGTCGGGCGGGAGCGTGACGAACGTCCAGGTATCCGCCCGCCGGGCATCCCAGACCCACAGGCTGGCGATGAAGCGATGCCACGTCACCGCAGGGGCCCCTGCGTGCGATCTGCCAGGGCGTCGCGCAGAGCTGCCTCGGTGGCCCAGTCGAAGGCCACCAGCTCGACCAACTCGACCCCCGACGCGGGCAGTCCCGCCCGCAGGGCCTGTACGGCAATGCGGCATGCATCGGACAGCGGGAAGCCGTAGATGCCGGTGCTGATAGCGGGGATCGCGACGCTGCGCAGGCCCTTGACATCGGCCTCGCGCAGGATCGCCCGGTAACAGTCCCCGAGCACCTCCCCCTCGCCCGCAGTCCCCCCGAACCAGACCGGACCCACAGCGTGGATCACCCAGTCGGCGGGCAGATCGAAGCCGGGGGTGGTCGCCGCGTCCCCGGTGGGGCAACCCCCGATCTGGGCGCACGCCTCGGCGAGGCGGGGCCCGGCAGCTCGGTGGATCGCGCCACACACGCCGCCGCCTGGACGCAGCCCGGGGTTGGCGGCGTTGACGATGGCATCAACCGCCCGGGTGGTGATGTCGCCGCGCACCACCACGATGGTGGCGCCGGCGGCCGCCGTGCTCCTCGCCGCCTTCACGCGGCACGCAGCGAGTGCACCAGCTCAGTGACCGTCCGTGCTAGCGGCCGCGGCTCGTGGCCGAGGACCGTCGTGGCTTTCGAGTGGTCGATGTCGGGCTCGCTGGCCAGGGCGTTGAGCGTGTCGGTCGTGTAGAGCATCGGATGCGGGTAACGCCGGGCCACCGCGTCGCCCACCGGGGTGAACAGGCGAGCGAGCCACATGGGCAGCTCCACGGCCGGCCGGCGCGCATCGGTGACGCCCGCCGCCAGGTCCGCGATCTCGGCCACCGTCGCCGAATCGCCGCCGATCAGGTAGTTCTCGCCGACCGCGCCCAGTTCCGAGGCTGCGATCAGCGCTGCGACGACGTCACGCACATCGACCCAGTCGAAGCTCCCCCGGATCGTCGCCGGCAGACGCCCCGCGGCGATCGCCCGCAGCACCACACCCATCCGGGAGGGCTCGGGATCGAGCGGGCCCACCACCCCCGTCGGGTTGATGATCACCGCGTTCAGGCCATCGTCGACGACCTGCCTCAGCACCATCTCGCCGGCCGCCTTGGACCTGTCGTACGCCGGCACCCTGGGGTCGAGCGAGCGGGGTGAATCCTCGTTGACCACCGCACCCCGGCAGGCCATGAGGTCGTAGGCGTGCACCGACGAGCACTGCACGAACCGCCGCACCCCTGAGGTGAGAGCAGCTCGGGCGGTGGCGCGGACCCCGTCGATGTTGACGCTGTCCACCAGGCCAGACATCGGACCAGCCACCGAGATCACCGCAGCCAGGTGGTACACGACGTCGATGTCCTGCAGGGCGACGGTCATCGCAGCCTGGTCGCGGACATCGGCCACTACCCAATCCACCCCGTCCGACGGTGGAGCCGGGGGTTCGCGGCGATCGATGACCCGGACCTGCTGACCCGCCGCGGTCAAGGCGGCGACCAGATTGGTGCCCACATGGCCTGCCGCCCCCGTGACCGCGACCGTCATCGCCCCGCTCCTTCCCATGCCTTCGCAGACCGTACCGCCTTGCCGGCCGGTAGCTGCGGCCGGTGGGGGTGGGCGCCGGGGCCCGGAGACCACCCCCACCTCTCAGCGATCTGCCGCGGTGCCTTGGTCGCGCGGCCCGGGCTGCGCGCCGGAGGCGTCCACGGGCACAGGTCGGTCCGATGGCGACCCGTCCAACGCCGTCGCGGCCTCCGCTTGCCCGCCGTCTGCCGCCTCCCCGCCGCTCGCCGCCCGACCCACCGCGGCCGCCTGCCGTTCAGGCCGGGTGGCGCGCAGGCTCAGCAGCACGCTGGCCCCGATGATGGCGACCACCACGCCCAGGCTCACCAGCGTGGGGACCTTGACGTCCCAGATGTGGAGCATCATCTTGGCGCCCACCCAGAGCAGCACGATGGCTAGCCCGGTCTTGAGGTAGACGAAACGGTCCATCAGGTCCGCCAGCAGGAAGTACAGCGCGCGCAGCCCCAGGATGGCGAAGGCGTTGGCGGTGAAGACCAGGAACGGCTCCTGGGTGACCGCGAAGATCGCCGGGATGCTGTCCACGGCGAAGATGACGTCGGTCAGCTCGATCATCACGAGCACGCTGAGCAGCGGCGTCGCCAGCAGCACGCCACCCTCGCGGACCCAGAAGCGCTGCCCCCGGAACCCGTCGGTGTGCGGGACGCGGCTGCGGAACCAGCGCAGGATGCGGGACTTGGATAGGTCGGCGTGCTCGTCGCGCTGGCGCAGCATCTTGATTCCGGTGAGGATGAGGAAGGCGCCGAACACGTAGACCAGCCAGGCGAAGCTGCCCAGCAGCGCCGACCCGGCGGCGATCATGGCGCCGCGGAAGACCAGCGCACCGACCACGCCGTAGAACAGCACCCGGTGCTGGTACTGCCGCGGCACCGCGAAGTAGCCGAAGATGATGGCCCAGATGAACACGTTGTCGACGGACAGCGACTTCTCGATGACGTAGCCGGAGAAGTACTGCGCGCCGAACTCGGCGCCGTAGACCGTCCAGATGAGCGCGCCGAAGCCGACGCCCAGCGCCACCCAGAACGCGGACCAGGCGGCCGCCTCCCGCACCCCGATGACGTGGGCGCGGCGGTGGGCGAACAGGTCGATGGCCAGCATCACAAGGATGCCGGCGAGCACGGCGAGCCAGGCCCAAAGCGGTACGTTCACGGAAGTCTCCCTCACAGCGGATGTGAATACACGAACCATAGTTCATGAAAACGTATTCCGCTAATGGGGTAGGATTCCTCCCATGACGATCGAAGCGGCCGGTTCCCGGCGACCCTGGACCCTGCTGTCCAACCACGGACACGTGCTGGTCTACCTCGCACGGCACCCGGACCCGGTCATGCGCGAAATCGCAGCCGGGGTCGGCATCACGGAGCGGGCGGCCCAGGGCATCGTGCATGACCTGGCCGAGTACGGCTACATCACGATCCACCGGGTGGGGCGGCGCAACAGCTACGCCATCAACACCGCACTCCCGCTGCGCCACCCCGACGAGGCCGACCACACCGTGGGCGAGCTGCTGGCGACGTTCACGGAGCCGTTGCCCCCGAGCGCCGCCGGCGCCACCGCGTGACGGCCACGGTGGGTTCGCGCGCCGAGGCCCCGAAGAGCAGCGTCGGCTCCAGCTCCACGGTGACGTGCCGCACCCCGCGCACGACGTCGCCGGGGTGCACGGTGCCGACCTTGGCCAGGATGTGCATGGGGCCGGGGTTGTCCGCCAGCACGTCGCAGCTCCACTCGGGCTGACCCGCGGCCACAGACATGGTGGCGAGCATGGCCAGCAGCGTCGATCCCAGCCCCTTGCCCTGGAAGCGGTCGGCGACGGCGAAGGCCACTTCCGGCGACTCGCCGGAGGGCAGCAGGGCGTACTCCACGACGGCCGCCAGTCGCTGCGGATCGTCGGGGTCGAGGGCTGCCAGCGCCACCCGGCTCTCGCCGTCCCGATCCGCCAACCAGGCGGCCGCGGACTCCGGGACCGACGGCATGGCGGTCATGAACCGCAGTCGTCGGCTCTCCTCGCTCATGCCGTTCTGCAGGAAGTCCAGCAGCGTCTCGGTGTCCTCCGCGGCCAGCGTCCGCACCGGGTAGAACCGTCCCTTGACCGCCACCCCGGGCCCGGTGATGGCGAGCGACGAGGTTCGCAGGTCGCCGGTGATGTCGGCGACTCCCGCGCCAAGTCCGGCGGCGCTGTGGGCCAGCCGCCCGGCGGCTGATCGGGCGGTGCGCAACAGCGACTGCGACGACGAGGGCATGTCCATACCAGCAGAATCGCACGGCCCCAGCGATGCGCAATGGCGGTGCCCGCATGGTGTGTCGTTCGTCGCGTTGCGTCGGCACGACGGCGGATGGGCGACGGGACGGGCAGCCGGGGAGCTAGCATCTGCCCACGAAGGGAGGCGGGGCGTGACCGATAGCGAGGCCGCACCCGGACGTCGGGACGCCGCCGGGGGCCCGGGCGCAGCCGGAGGCTCGGGCGGGCTGTTCTACCGGTTCGCGTCCCCCGGTCCGGACGCCCCGCCCATGGTGCATGTGCACGGCTTCGCGATCTCTGGCGATGTGCTGCTGCCAACCGCCGCCAAGCTGGCCGACTCCTTCGCCACCTACGTCCCGGACTTGCCCGGCCACGGGCGCAGCGCGGGGCCGCCGACGCCGCTGGGCCTGTACGAGCTCGGCGACGCCCTCGTCGGCTTCCTCGACGACCTCGGAATCGAGCGTGCGACCTTCGTCGGCAACTCGATGGGCTGTCCGGTGATCTCCCGGCTGGCCATCCGCCACCCCGACCGGATCGACCGAGCGATCATGGTGGCCCCTGCCGGCGGCCCCAGCCAGCGTCCGCTCTCCAGAGCCTTGTGGAACATGTCGCTCGATGGCTTCCTGGAGCCGCCTTCGCTGCTGCCGGTCGCGCTGCGCGCCTACTCCCGCTTCGGGACGCTCAACGCCTGGCGGATGTTCGTGCTCATGACCACCATCCAGTCGGTCCGGATGCTGCGGGACCTCGACCTCCCGATGCTGTTCGTGACGGGCGGGCGCGATCCGCTGCTGCCCAGTGAGGCTCGCATGCAGGCCATGCGGGAGGCGTTCGAGACTCGGGGGAACGTGACCGCGGTGCGCCTGCCGAAGGCAGCGCATGCCATCAACTTCTCGCACCCCGACGAGCTGGCGGCGATCATCCGGGCCTACATGGCCGACCCCGCCCTGACCGACCGCAGCGGCATCCCAGACTCGGCCCAGGTGCTGCTGACGGCACGGCCCTGACGCCGCCCGCCGCACCCTCTGCGCTACTCGCGCTCGTCGGGGACGTACGGCAGCTCGCCGGCGAGTGCGGCGTCCAGCACAGCGCGCCAGTCGTGCTCGGTCTGGTCGGCGTACCTGACGCCGAACTCGGCGATCGAGTCCCCCAGCGCGCCCCCGCCGCCCAGGTAGCCGCTGATCGCGGCCGCGTCTCCGGCGCGCGCGTGTGCCCTGGCCAGCAGCGCGCCGCACAGCCGGGCGTACAGCGGCATCTCGACGCCGTCCAGGGACTCCGTTGGGATGTCGCCCTTCATGTCACGGAGCTGTCGCACGTAGTAGTCGCGCCCTTCCATCTGGGTCCATCCCAGTAGCGGGTCACTGGCGGCCTGGCTGCGCTGCTGGTAGGCGACCACCCGGCGGCCGTTGTGCGCGTGGCGGCTGATGGGCCCGTCTGCGCGACCGTCGAGCACCGACGGGCCCGCCTCCTTCAGCTGCAGGAAGACGGCGTCGTCGTCGTCCTTGCCGGTCAGCAGCGCGACGTAGGTCCGCAGGCCCGCGCTGCCCACCCCGGTGACGCGGTAGGCCGAGTCGCGGAAGGTGTAGGAGCGCAGCACCCGCTGCCAGTTGTAGGGCAGCGTCTCAACGTAGGCGTCCAGGGCATCGACGATCTGGTCTTCGGTTGCCCCGACCACGGCCGGCTCGGAATCGAAGACGTCCACCATCAGCGGCGGCGAGTCGATCATGCGCAGATCCCCCTGCGCGCCCCGGCCGGTGAACTTGGGCATGGAGCTCGCGTGGGTCTTGCGACGCGCCTTGGTCTCGGCGAGCGCGACCTCGTCGGCGATCGCGGTCTTGCGCGCAATCTTGCGTAGGCGGTCGACGGTGAAGACGTCGAGGTTGAACGGTAGGGTCCCCTCGTTCGCGGCCGCGTCGATGGCTGTGGCATAGGCCGAGATCGACGCCCTCACCGCGGCGCGCCCGACATCGTCGGGAAGGCCGTTGTGCCGTGCGGCCACGACCAGGCTGGCCGCCAAGCGCTTCAAATCCCATTCCCACGGACCTGGCGCAGCCTGGTCGAAGTCGTTGACGTCGAGCATCAGATGGCGCTCGGGGCTGGCGTAGAAACCGAAGTTGGCCAGGTGCGCGTCGCCGATCAGCGTCGTGTAGATCCCGCTGTGCGGCGAACCGACGAGGTCCTGCGCCATGAGGTCCGCGGCCCCGCGCAGGAAGGTGAAAGGGCTGACGGTCATCCGCCCGACCCGCACGCCGATGTAGTCGGGCAGGCGCCCCTCGCTCGTTGCGCGCATCCACTCCACCGGGTCTGGCCGACCGGCGGGGGGCGTCCAGTCCCCGTGCGAACTGCGCGGGACGCGCTTGCGCACGGCCTTGCCGGCGGCGCGGCGCTCTGCGGCGGGCGGGTGCGGGGTGCGCAGGCTGTCGTCGACCATGGACGAAGTGTAGGTAGGCCCGCGGCGGCCATCGCCTGACGGGCAACCGTCACTAGGCTCGTGGGCATGGTGAACCTGTCTCAGCTGTGGACCACTGAGCGAATCTGGCAGGTGCCGCCGGGCTGGCGGCAGGGACGCGGGGCCTGGGGCGGCCTCGTTGCCGGCCAGGTCGTGACCGCCGCGACCGCTGACCTGCCAGACCCGCGGCTGGCGCCGCGGAGCCTCTGGATCGCGATGCTCGGGCCGGTGCTGGCGGGTGAGGTGTTGTGCGAGGTGCGGGACTTGCGGCGGGGTCGGGCCACGCTCGCCCGCGAGGTGACCCTGACCGGTCCCGACGACGATCTGCTCACGCGGGCGGTGGTCGTGTTCGGGGTGCCGCGAGCGGGCACCGCGGTCGCTGACGTCGCACCGGGTGCGCCCGACCCGCAACCGGAGCCGGGGGCCCAGCGCGTCGAGCTGCCGACTCCCCCGGCGCCCGAGTTCGCCTCCCAGCTGGTCTTCTCGCCGGTGGCCGGCTTTCCGTTCTCGGGCGCCCGGAATCTGCTGGCCACAGGTTGGATCAGCCTTGGCGAGGAATCCACCGACACCCTCACCCCGGCGGTCATCGCGGCGCTGGCAGATGCGTGGTGGACAGTGTCGATCACTGGCATCGACGGCGCCGCACTCGGGCCGGAGGGCATCCCGCCAGTGGCCACGCTCGACTTCTCGCTGTCGTTCCCCTGTCCGCCTGCCCGGCCGGAGCCCGGGGCGGCCGTGGCCGCCGAACCAACTAGCCGGGAGCTGTGGCAACGAGGCCTCTGGCACATCGGCCGCGGGATCGCAGGTCAGCAGGGCTACCTGACGGAGTCGCGGGAACTGTGGACCCCCGACGGTCGGCTGCTGGCGCTGAACTCTCAGGTGATCGCCGTCGGCCGCGCTGGCTGAGGGTCGATTCGGAGTGCGCTGCCCTGGAAGGCCGCTAGGCCGCTAGGCCGCTAGGCCGGCGGCCCGCCGGGTTGGGCCCCGACGACGGCCGCGATCTCGGCCGCCCAGGCATGTCCTCGCCCCACCGCCTCCCCCAGCTCGTGCCCCTGGGCCCAGGCAGTCAGGAAGCCCGCTGCGAAGGCATCGCCGCAACCCGTGGTCTCCGGATTGCTGACGACCCCGCGAACTGCGAACGACTCGACGAGGTCCCTCGAGCACACCGCAGTCGGCGCGATACCTGCGTGCACGATCGCCAGACCTGCCCACTCAGGCGGCGGCCGCCTTGTCGACAATCCCAGCGTCGCCGCCTCGGCCGCGTTCGCGAACAGCACGTCTGGGGCGACCCGGGCCAGCGAGGCCCGGTACGACTCCACCCCCTGTGCCTGCATGCGCGCCGCGCTCGGCGTGTCCACGCTCACCGCGATGCCCTGCTCGCGTGCCAGCTCGACGACACCGAACATGACCTCCGGCCAGCCGTAGTCCAGAAGGTCGTACCCGTTGATGTGGACGACGTCGAGACCCTCGAGCCAACCCCTGCTGACATCCGCGGCGAGCCCGCGCAAATCGCCCTGGTCGACGAGCATCGACCTATCACCGCCCCAGGCCAGCACGGTCGCCAAAGGTGCCCGCCCGCGGCGCACCACGCGAAGCTCGACGCCCAACCCGGCCAGTTGCGCGAGCACCGCCTGGCTTCCGTCGTCCGCTCCCGCCCAGCCCGCCAAGATCGAGCGGAACCCATGTGCCGCCACATTCCCCGTCATGTTGGCCACTGCTCCCCCGGCAGTTACGAGCCTCGTGGCGTGCTGGTGGCCGTCGGGTTGCGGCTGGTGGTGGCAGCGGAGGAGCTGGTCGACGACCACCTTCCCGACTCCCCCGATCGTCGGCAGCCGTGACTTGGCAGCCCCGGTCGTTGTCGGCGTGGGAGGTGTCACACGGCGATTCTCGCGGAAGCACCGCGCTGATAGCCTCACCGCCCATGAGGTCCCGTGGTTGACGGCCCCGCGAGTCGCGGGCGCCTGGTCGTGGTCGGCACCGGCATTCGCAGCATCGCCCAGCTCACCCTGGAGGCAGCCGCCTGGATCCGCGCCGCGGATATCGTCTGCTATGCATTGGCGGATCCTGTGACCCAGCGCTGGGTCCTGGACAACGCCAAGCAAGCCGAGGACCTAGCCGTGTACTACGACGAGTCCGCCAACCGCCTGGCGACCTACGACCGGATGGCCGCTCGCCTGGTCGCCCACGCCCGAGCCGGGCGCACCGTGGTGGGCGCCTTCTACGGCCACCCCGGAATCTTCACCGATCCCTCCCACCAGGCCGTCGCCATCGCCCGAGCGGAGGGCATCGAGGCGCGCATGCTGCCCGGCATCTCGGCCGAGGACTGCCTCTTCGCCGACCTGGGGATCGACCCGGGCCTGGGAGCCAGCGAATCCTACGAGGCCACCGAGATGCTCGTGCGCGGCCGCCACCCCGATGCCACGTCGCATGTGGTGGTCTGGCAGATCGGCGTGCTCGGCCAGCAGGGCTTCGACAGCGCCGAGCCGACGTCGCCGCTGCAGCCGCTGGTCGATCACCTGCTGCAGACCTACCCGCCAGACCACCTCGTCACGCACTACCAGGGTGCCCAGCTCGTACTGTGCGATTCGCTGATCCAGCGCGTCCCGCTGGCCGAGCTCGCCGGGGTGCGCACAGCGGTCACGTCCACCCTCTACATTCCGCCACTCGACGACGCACCCTTTCGGCCTGAGGTGGCGGCCGCGCTGGGGCTCGACGGCACCGTCGGGCCGGGTGCGCGATGGGAGGTCGGCCAACCCTTCACCGGTGCGGCGCCGGATGATCCCGGGCACAGCGAGCCGGACTGGTACTCGCCCCCGGGCGATGCCGGCGGCGGACGCGTGCAGGACCTCATCGTGGCACTGGCAGAGGACCCGCAGCTGCTGGCGGCCTTCCAGGCCGACCCCGGTCCCTACCTCGGGGTATTGGGCCTGGACCCGGTCGAGACCTATGCGGTGCTCAACCAGGACGCCGGACTGATCGCGGCGTGCGTGCGCCACGGCTCCGGCACCGCAGCGGCTGTCGCCGCCGGGATGGCCGAGACCGCCGAGGAGGCGGCGACGTTCCGGCTGGCGGCCGATGGCCGCCTGATGAGACCGCGGCGGCGCTAGGGCGCGACCGCCATGCCCACCAACGCCGGAGACACCGGCGGCAGCGGCACCAGTCGCTCATCACGCAGCCCAGAGACGTCGAAACCCGCGGCGCGGAGCACGGCCCGGGTGTCTCGGTCGGGGTGGCAGCCGCCCGCACAGCGTCCCCACAGCGGCGCGACCGCCCGCTGGGCCCGGAGCAGCCAGGACCCGGCCGGAGCTGCCACGTGCTCGACCACCGCGACGTTCCCGCCCGGTCGCACCACCCGTCGCACCTCCCGTGCCGTGCGGTCCGGGTCGTCGACTGTGCACATGACGTAGGCCAGCAGCGCCGTGTCACAGGAGTTGTCGGGAAGCGGCAGGTCCTCGCCGACGGCGTCGATCACCTCGACGGCCAAGCCGCCGTCGCGCGCCTGGGCCACGGCCGCTGCGGCCTCGTGGCGCATCGAGGCGCTCGGCTCGATTCCCACGACCTCCGTCACGCCGGGGGGCATGAGCGGTAGATCGCTGGCGGGGCCGAGCCCGACGATCAGCACGCGCCCGGTCAGCCCGGCGGCAACCCGGGAGCGTGCCTGGCCCACCGCGCCGCGGGCCTCCAGGCGGCACAGCCGCGTGTAGACCCGCGTGAAGATCGGATGGTCGTGGCCCATGGGGCAAAGCTACGCCGTGTCAGTCCTGCAGCCCGTAGCTGGCGACGGTCTCGGCGATGCCCTCGCTCAGCGGGCGGAAGCTCCACCCGAGCTCGGCGATCGCCTTCTCCGGGGTTCCCAGGTAGCTGGCGGACGCCGCCCGCAGCCCCTCGGCGCTGAACTCCGAGGGCAGCGGCAGCACCCGCCCGAGCGGGCCCACGATCCGGGACATCAGCGACAGCGCCGGTCCGGGCAAGTCGAGCGGCTTGTGTCCGCCGCTGAGCTCGGCCACATAGGTCATCAGCGCGTGGGCATTCGTCTGCTCGCCGGCGAGCATGTAGGACTCGCCCGAGCGGCCCCGCTCCATCGCCAGGACGTGGCCCTCGGCGACGTCGGCCACGTGGGCCTCCACCATCCGCAGGCTGGATGGCGCGATCACGCGCTTGCCCGCCGCGACCTCTCGCATCATCGTGCCGAGCGTCGAGGTATCGCCCGGCCCGTAGATGCCGCCGGGCATCACGATGACGACGTCGAGCACCTCGTCGCGGGCGAAGCCGAGGGCGATCCGGTGGGCCCGGGCCTTCGACTCGTCGTAGACCGTCAGGTGCTTGCCCTCGAAGGTGAAGCTCTCGTCGCGCACCACGCCCCCGGTATCGGAGTTGATGGCGCAGGTGCTCGTGTAGACGACCTTGGGATCCCCGGCCTCGGCCGCCGCAGCAAGCACGGTGCGGGTGCCGTCGACGTTCACCGACCACGCCTCGCTGGAGTCCTTGGCGCCGGTCTTGTACCAGCCGGCGACGTGGAACACCCCGTCCGCGCCGGCGAAGGCGGCCGCCAGCGCATCCGGGTCGCCCAGGTGGGCGGTGGCCAGCTCCACCCCGACCTCTGCCAGTGCCACCGCCGCCGGTGCATCCGGTGAGCGCACGGTGGCGACCACCGTGTGGCCGCGGTCGACGAGCAGTCGGGCCAGGGCGCCGCCGACAAAGCCGGTGGCCCCCGTCATCGCGAAGCGCATGGCCGGATTGTGGCACGCGCGTCCGTCCCGCGCGCAGGTGCTACTGCAGGGCGGACAGATCGACCCCGGGCGGTATCAACACCTGCTCGATCTTGTGGACGACCCCGTTGGTCACGGGCAGATCGGACTTCTCGACGCGGATGCCGTTGACGTAGGGCTGTCCGTCAACTTCGCTCAGTTGCACGTCAGCGCCCTCGACCGTCGGAGCAGGCGAGTTTCCTAGGTCGGCGTAGCCGTACTCCCCGCCCAACAGGTGGTAGCCGATGACCTGGTCGAGCACAGCCTGGTTCTGCGGCTGCAGCAGCTGTTCGTACACGCCGGACGGGAGTGAGTCGAACGCCAAGTTGGTGGCGATCATCCCAGTGAAGGGGCCAGGCTGTTGGTAGATGTACTCAATGCTGGAGGCCTTCAGGGCGGCGTTGAACTTGCTCAGGTCAGGCTCGGCGCTGATGATGTCGATCATTCGGCCGGTCGCCAGGCCGGCGCCCGACGACGACGCGGAAGCCGAGCCAGTTGCAGACCCAGACGCCGAAGAGGATGCTGAGGGGCTGGCCGAGGAACTCCCCGAAGCGCTCGCCGACGAGCTGCCCGAGGCGGCCGAGTTAGACGTGCCCGCCGAGGCTGCGGCAGCAGCGGAGCTCTGGTTGGCGCCCTCGTTGACGGTCACGCTGCACCCGCCTGCGGCCACCGCCAGGGACGCGGCGAGGGCGCCAGCGGCGCAGACTCGGATGATGCTCAAAGGGGACTCCTCGTCGTCGCGGGTGCAGGGCAAGCCGCGGACCAGTGTTGCATAGCCGGAACTATCCATGCCGCGCCAAGGCGTGCGGACGGCAGGCGTGCCCCTAGCCGGCGTTGAAGTACGCAGCCTCGGGGTGGTGGAAGATGATCGCGCTCGTGGACTGCTCGGGATGCAGCTGGAACTCCTCGCTCAGCTGCACGCCGACGCGCTCGGGCCGCAAGAGCTTGAAGAGCAGCTGCTGCTGACTCAGGTCCGGACACGCCGGATAGCCGAAGGAGTAGCGCTCGCCGGTGTACTCCTGCTTCAGGATGCGCGCCATGTGCGGCGAGTCGCCCGCGGCGATCCCCCAGTCCGCCCGGATCCGCGCGTGCCAGTACTCGGCCAGCGCCTCGGTCAGCTGCACCGACAGGCCGTGCAGCTCCAGGTAGTCGCGGTAGCTGTTGGCCTCGAAGAGCTCGTTCGCGGCCTCGGCGATCCGATTGCCCATCGTCACAATGTGGAAGCCGACGTTGTCGACCTCCTCCGGGGCCGTGCCGTCGGGGTTGCCGGGGCGGACGTAGTCGGCCAGGCACAGGAAGCGTCCGCGCTGCTGGCGCGGGAAGCTGAAGCGGCCGATCTCACGCGAGGGCTGCTCGGGGTCGCCCAGGACGATCTGGTCCCCGTGCGCCCATGCCGGCCAGAAGCCGTAGATCACCGCGGCCTCCAGGATGCCCTCGGTCTGTACCCGGTCGAGCCAGGAGCGCAGCCTCGGGGTGCCCTCCTCTGCCACGACCTCCTCGTAGCTGCGGGGGTCGGACTTGCCGGGCTTGAGCCCCCACTGGCCTCGGAACAGAGCGCGCTCGTCGAGGTACGCCACATAGTCGGCCAGCGGGATTCCCTTGACGATGCGGTCGCCCAGGAACGGCGGCGCGGGGATCGGCGCATCGGCGGCGACGTCCGAGCGGGCCGGCACCTCCACCTCGGGCAGCGCCGCCCGCGACCCCGTCGCCCGCACCCGCCGCTCCCGCAGCGCCGGCAGCTCGGCCCCGGGATCGCCGCGCTTGACCGCCATGATGGCGTCCATGAGGCTCAGGCCCTCGAACGCGTCGCGCGCGTAGCGCACCTCGCCATCGAACATCTCCGCCAGGTCCTGCTCGACGTAGGCCCTGGTCAGCGCCGCTCCGCCGAGGATCACCGGAAACTTCTCGGCGATTCCGCGGGTGTTCATCTCGGCCAGGTTGTCCTTCATGATCACCGTGGACTTGACCAGCAGGCCGGACATCCCGATGGCGTCAGCGGCGTGCTCCTCGGCGGCCTCCAGGATGGCGTTCACGGGCTGCTTGATGCCGATGTTGACCACGGTGTAGCCGTTGTTGCTCAGGATGATGTCAACGAGGTTCTTGCCGATGTCGTGAACGTCGCCCTTGACGGTCGCCAGCACGATGGTGCCCTTGCCGGAGTCGTCGACGGACTTCTCCATGTGCGGCTCCAGATACGCCACGGACGTCTTCATGACCTCGGCGCTCTGCAGCACGAAGGGCAGCTGCATCTCGCCGCTGCCGAAGAGCTCGCCGACCGTGCGCATACCCGCGAGCAGGATGTCGTTGACGATGTCCAGCGCCGCCATCTGCCCCAGCGCCTCGTCCAGGTCGGCCTCCAGGCCGTTGCGCTCGCCATCGATGATCCGCTGCTGCAGCCGCTCGTTCAGCGGCAGCGCGGCGAGTTCCTCGGCCCGGCTGGCCGCCCCGGCCGTCGCGGTTGCGTCGGCGAAGACCTCTAGGAAGCGCGCCAGCGGGTCATAGGTCATCCGGCCGCCGTCGTCGTACTCGCGGCGGTCATAGATCAGGTCCAGGGCCGCGGACTTCTGCTCGTCGGGAATCCGGTTCATCGGCACGATCTTGGACGCGTGCACGATGGCGGAGTCCAATCCGGCTTCGACGCACTCGTGCAGGAAGACGCTGTTGAGAACCTGCCGGGCGACGGGGTTGAGGCCGAAGGAGACGTTGGACACCCCAAGCGTCGTGTGCACCCCGGGATGCATGGACTTGAGCTCCCGGATCGCCTCGATGGTCTCGATCGCGTCGCGGCGGGTCTCCTCCTGGCCGGTGGCGATGGGGAACGTGAGGGTGTCGACCAGGATGTCCCCGACGTCCATGCCGTGGTTGCCGACGAGGTCGCGGATCAGCCGGTCGGCCACACGGACCTTCCACTCCCTGGTGCGGGCCTGGCCCTCCTCGTCGATCGTCAGCGCCACGACCGCGGCACCGTAGCGCTCGACCAGCGCCATCGTGCGGGCGTACCGCGACTCCGGGCCGTCGCCGTCCTCGAAGTTGACGGAGTTGATGATGCAGCGCCCGCCCAGCTTCACCAGGCCCGCGTGCAGCACGTCGGGCTCGGTGGAGTCGAGCATGATCGGCAGCGTCGTCGAGGTCGCCAGCAGACCCGCGAGGGTGCTCATGTCGGCCGCGCCGTCGCGCCCCACGTAGTCCACGCAGAGGTCGAGCACGTGGGCGCCGTCACGCTGCTGATCGCGGGCGATCTGCACGCAGTCGTCCCAGCGCTCGGCCAGCATGGCCTCGCGGAAGGCCTTGGAACCGTTGGCGTTCGTTCGCTCGCCGATCGACAGGTAGGTGGCGTCCTGCTCGAAGGGCACTGGCTGGTAGAGAGAGGACACACCCTGCTCCGGCGCGATCTCGCGGGTGGGGACCTGCAGCCCTCGCACGCGTTCGACGACCTCGCGCAGGTGCTCAGGGGTGGTGCCGCAGCAGCCGCCGACGAGGCCTAGGCCGTAGTCGCGCACGAAGACCTCGTGGGCGTCTGCCAGCTCGACCGGGGTGAGGGGGTAGAAGGCGCCATCGGCGGTGAGTTGCGGAAGGCCCGCGTTGGGCATGCTCGAGACCCCGATCCGGGCCTGCTGGGACAGCACCCGCAGGTGCTCGCTCATCTCCGCCGGGCCAGTGGCGCAGTTGAGCCCGATCATGTCGATGCCCAGGGCCTCCAGAGCGTTCAGCGCCGCGCCGATCTCGGAGCCGAGCAGCATCGTTCCCGTGGTCTCGACCGTGACGTGGACGATGAGGGGCACGCTGGTGCCGAACTCAGCCATGGCGTCCTGTGCGGCGATGACGGCCGCCTTCGCCTGCAGCAGGTCCTGGGCGGTCTCGATCAGGATGGCATCGGCGCCGCCCTCGAGCAGGCCCAGGACGTTCTCCTGGTAGGCCTCCCGGAGCGTCTCGAACTCGACATGTCCCAGGGTCGGGAGTTTCGTGCCGGGGCCTACCGAGCCCAGCACCCAGCGCGGACGCTCCGGAGTGCTCCATGCGTCCGCGGACTCGCGGGCGATCGCCGCGCCGGCGCGGGAGAGCTCGCGGATGCGCTCAGGGATGTCGTACTCCCCCAGGTTGGCCCAGTTGGCGCCGAAGGTGTTGGTCTCGACCGCGTCGACGCCGACCTCGAAGTAGGCGTCGTGGACGCCGCGGACGATGTCAGGCCGGGTGATGTTGAGGATCTCGTTGCAGCCCTCCAGTCCCTGGAAATCATCCAAGCTGGGATCAGCTGCCTGGAGCATCGTTCCCATCGCTCCGTCCGCCACGACGACGCGGCTGGCCAGGGCTTCGCGCAGGGATTGACTCACGGGCGGGGAACCTCCGAGGACGGGTGGCATTTCCGGGACGGACCTCAGTGTACGGCGGGCCCGCGACGATCCTGACCAGCGCGCGCGGTGGCGTGCAAACGCCGGGCTGAGCGTTGCCGACGCCTCAGCCGACGATCCCGGACGGTCCCGAACGCCGCCGGTACATGTCGTCGTCGGCGTCCGAGACGAGGCGCCACAGCGCGTCCTGGCCGGGGTCGGCATCGCCCACCGCGAGCCCGCAGGTGATGCCCCACGGCTGGTCGATCTGGCCGATCATCTGCTGAGCTCGCGCCTGCACGTCGTGGGCCAGTTCGACGGCATCGGGGGTGTCGCCGGCCCCGAAGAGGCAGAACTCGTCGCCTCCCCAGCGCGCGGCCACGACACCCGGCGGCGAGAGCTCGCCCAAGGCACACGCGACCCCGCTGAGCAGCCGATCACCAGCCTCGTGGCTGATGAGATCGTTGACGCGCTTGAGGCCCCGGACGTCGAGGAAGATGCACCACATCGGGATGCCGGCCTCATGTGCGCCCGCGGCGAGAACGCTCCAGACCTCCCTGCCGCCGCGCCGGTTCCACAGCCCCGTGAGCTCGTCGTGGAGGCCCGCCTCCAGAGCCCGCTCGGCATTGCGAACGAGTGCCCGGCGATCAACGGTGCGGTTCCAGTGGACCAACACGGCGACGAACGTGCCGACCAGCATGAGCGTCGCCTGGTCCGCCACACCCACGGCCCATGCGCCCTGGGTGGTGAGCGCGAGTGCCCACCCGGCGATGAGCAGCAGCGTCACCGCCGCAAAGGCCCGGTGCGACAGCAGCGTGGCTCCTGCGACGACGATCATCAAGGCGGTGTTGGCGGCGAGCAGCCCTTGCCCGGTCAGCGCCATCTCCAGGGGCATGAGCAGGCCGATCAGCGCCAGCCCGGCGGCGGCATGGCGCTGCAGCTCGTCCACCCCGTAGTCGTGGCGGCGAAGCTGCGACCAGGACAGCAGCGCCAGCACTGCGACCGCCAGCTGGCAGCCCGCCATGATCCAATTCGCCGGGTGCTGCAGCACCAGCAGGTTGCGCAGCGCCATGAGCGCCTCGCCGAGTGCGACCACGAGCATGACACCGGGCAGGTGCCGCTCGAGCAGATCGCGGCTGCGCGCCGCGCGCCACTCACCCTCGGGATCGACGACCTTGCTGGTCGGCGTCGGCGGCTCCATTGGGTGATTGTCCTCCAGGCCCGAAGGGGTCGCGATCGCGAGGTGACCGTTGTGCCGCACAGCGCCCGCTACGGGCGGTCGCACGCCGCAAATACGGTCGCATCGCGCTTAGGCACGGCCGCCGGCGCCGGCGCCCGGCGCCCGTCAGCCGGGCCAGCCCAACTCGTCAGTCCCGGTACTTGGCCGCCAGCGCGTAGGTGGACGAGTCGAACCCGGGCACCTCGGTGCCGTCCACCAGCAGCGGGGTCAGCTTGCGCGCCAGCACCTTGCCCAGCTCGACGCCCCACTGGTCGAAGGAGTCGATCCCCCAGATCACGCCCTGGGTGAACACGGACTGCTCGTACAGCGCGACCAGGCGCCCCAGCGAGCGCGGGTTGAGGATGTCCGCGACCACCGTGTTGCTCGGCCGGTTGCCGGGCATCACCTTGGCGCTCACCAGATCCGGGGTCACACCCTCGGCGGCGACCTCCTCGGCGGTCTTGCCGAACGCCAGCGCCGAGGACTGGGCGATGCAGTTGGCCACCAGCAGGTCGTGGTGATCCGGGGCGTCCTTGGCCGGCAGCGGGTTGACCGGCGTGCGGAAGAAGAAGAAGTCGCTCGGGATGACCGTCGTGCCCTGGTGGATGAGCTGGTAGAACGAGTGCTGGCCGTTGGTGCCGGGCTCGCCCCAGAACACCGCGCCGGTGTCGGTGTCGACCAGCTCGCCGTCCAGGCGCACGCATTTGCCATTGGACTCCATCGTGAGCTGCTGCAGGTACGCGGGGAAGCGCACGAGGTACTGCTCGTAGGGCAGCACGGCCACCGACGAGGTGCCCAGGAAGTTGCGGTTCCACACGTTGAGCAGGCCCATGAGCACCGGCAGGTTCTGCCGCCAGGGGGTGTCCCGGGCGTGGACGTCCATCTCGTGCATGCCCGCGAGCATCTCGCCGTACTGCTCCGGGCCGATCGCGATCATCGTGGACAGGCCGATGGCGGAGTCCATCGAGTACCGCCCGCCGACCCAGTCCCAGAAGCCGAACATGTTGGCCGGGTCGATCCCGAACCCCGTCACCAGTTCCTCGTTCGTGCTCACGGCGACGAAGTGCTTGGCGATCGCCGCCGGCGTGCCCAGCCGGGCGATGAGCCACTCCCGCGCCGAGTTGGCGTTGGTCATGGTCTCCTGGGTGGTGAAGGTCTTGGAGGAGATGATGAACAGCGTCTCCTCGGCGTCGAGCCCCTCGACGGCCTCGACGAAGTCGGTGCCGTCCACGTTGGACACAAACCGGAACGTCATGTCCCGCCGCGAGTAGTGCCGCAGCGCCTGGTAGGCCATCACGGGGCCCAGGTCCGAGCCGCCGATGCCGATGTTGACCACGTTCTTGATGGGCTTGCCGGTGTGGCCCACCCACTCGCCGCCGCGGACCTTGTCGCTGAACACGGCCATGCGGTCGAGCACATCGTGCACGTCGGCCACCGCGTCGCGGCCGTCCACGAGCAGGGACTCGCCCTTGGGCATGCGCAGTGCGACATGCAGCACCGCGCGGTCCTCGGTGGTGTTGATGTGCTCGCCGGCGAACATGGACGCGAAGTACTCGCGCAGGCCGCGCTGGTCGGCGAGGTCGCACAAGAGGTCCAGCGCCTTGTCATCCACCCGCTGCTTGGAGTAGTCCAGGTACAGCCCGGCCCCCTCGGCGGTCAGGCGGGTGCCGCGGTCGGCGTCGGCGGCGAAGAACTCCCGCAGGGTGGTGTCGCCGATCTGGCCGACGTGCTGCTCGAGCTCGCCCCAGGCGGGGGCGGTGCGGGGCGAGGTGCCGCGCTGGACCATGGGGATCTCCTCGGGATGGGTGGCGCCGGGCTGGCGGATCGGTCAGTCGGTCTGGGCGGCCGGCTCCCGCCAGCCGCCGATGCTGCGGGCCATGTCGATCGCCGCCCGCGGGCCCCACGTGCCGGGCTCGTAGGTCTGGATCTTGGGCGGGTCGGTCAGGATCGGCTCGACGATGCGCCAGGTCTCATCCTCCACAGCCTGGTCCGGGAACAGGCTGTGGTCGCCCTTCATGGCGTCGGTCAGCAGCCGCTCGTAGGGAGTGGGGATGTAGCCGAGGGACTGGGCGAAGTCCAGGTTGACCATCTCCGGCTCGTCGAAGTCGGTTCCCGGCTTCTTGATCCGCAGCGAGAACCCCACGCCGGAGTTCTTGCCGATGCGCAGCACGATGTCGTCGTGGCCGGGGGGGCGCTTGCGGCTCGGGTACACCACCCCGGGCGGGTTCTTCAGCCGCACGACGATCTCGGTCGCCGTCATCGGCATCTCCTTGCCGGTCCGGATGAAGATGGGGACCCCGGCCCAGCGCCACGACTCCACTTTCAGCTTGAGGGCCACGAAGGTCTCGGTGGTGGAGTCCGGCGCCACGCCTTTGACTTTCAGGTAGCCGTCGTACTGGCCGCGAACCACGTCCTCGACCTTGACGGTCTCGACGCCGCGGAAGAAGTCCAGCCGGCGCGAGGCCATCGGGCTGCCGCTCGGCGGCTCCAAGCAGGTCAGGGCCAGCATCTGCAGGATGTGGTTCTGGACGACGTCGCGCAGGGCGCCGACGGGGTCGTAGAAGCTGCCGCGGTCGGCCACGCCGAAGGACTCGGCCATCGTGATCATGATCCCGCGCACGTGGTCGCGGTTCCAGACCGGCTCCAGCAGGGAGTTGGCGAAGCGCAGGTGCAGGATGTCCTGCACGGGCTCCTTCCCCAGGAAGTGGTCGATCCGGTAGAGCTGGTCCTCCTGGACGTACTGGTGCAGCTCGCTGGCCAGGGCGTCCGCGCTGGCACGGTCGTGTCCGAAGGGCTTCTCGACGACCAGCCGGGCCGGCTCGGCCAGCAGGCCCGCCTGAGCCAGGTGCTTGGCGACCATGCCGAACAGGCTCGGCGGGATCTCCAGGTAGAACGTCGGCGCCTGGGCCTCCCCCAGCGCCGCGAACACCTTCTCGTACAGCTCCGGATCGTCGAAGTTGCCGTAGATGTAGCTCATCTTGGCCATCAGCCGGGCGAAGACGGACTCGTCAAGGGGCTCACCGGCGTTCTCCGTGATGCTGGCGCGGGCGCGCTTCTCCAGCCCGTCCGGACCCCAGTCGGTGCCGGCGACGCCCAGCACCGGGACCTCCAGCAGGCCGCGCTTCTCCAGCCGGTAGAGCGACGGGATGGTCATCTTGTAGGCCAGGTCACCGGAGATGCCGAAGATGACCAGGCGGTCGGACATGCCGAGGGACATGTGAACCTCCTTAGACCCGTCAATCTAGTGCGGCGAAGCACGTGCAGGCGCGCCAGCGGGTCAGGTCCGCGTGGCAGGCATCGTGCGCCCAGCCATGCCAGACTCCTGTTCCGCGCGGGAGGCTGCGCCAGGACCCCGAAAGCAAACCTGCAGCGAGGAGCGAAAGATGAGCACCAGCACCCCGATGACGCTCGGCATGGTCGGACTCGGCCGGATGGGCGCCAACATGGTGCGCCGCGTGATGCGCGACGGCCACTCCGCGGTGGTGTTCGACACGAACCCCGACAACGTGGCGGCACTCGTCGCCGAGGGCGCGGTCGGCGCTGACTCGCTGGCTGACCTGAAGGCCAAGATGGACGGCCCCCGGCACGTCTGGATCATGGTGCCGGCAGGCGACGTGACCGACTCGGTGGTCAAGCAGCTCGCCGAAGTGCTCGAGCCCGACGACGTCATCATCGACGGCGGCAACTCCTACTACCGCGACGACATCCGCCACGCGGAGTCGCTGAAGGACACCGGGATCCACTTCGTGGACTGCGGCACATCAGGGGGCGTGTGGGGCCTGGAGCGCGGCTACTGCCTGATGATCGGCGGTGACGACCGCGCGGTGAACCGCCTGGAGCCCATCTGGACCTCGCTGGCCCCCGGCGTCGGCGACGTCGAGCGGACCCCCGGGCGCACCGGCCCCTACGCGCCGGCCGAGGAGGGCTGGTTGCACTGCGGGCCCAGCGGCGCCGGCCACTTCGTCAAGATGGTCCACAACGGCATCGAGTACGGGATCATGGCCGCCTACGCCGAGGGCCTCAACGTCCTGCACAACGCTGACGCCGGCAGCCGGCCGCCGTCGGCCAGCGCGGAGACGGCCCCGCTGTCGGATCCGCAGTTCTACCAGTACGACCTCAACCTGCCCGACGTCGCCGAGGTCTGGCGGCGCGGCTCGGTGATCGGCTCGTGGCTGCTGGATCTCACCGCCATCGCGCTCTACAAGAGCCCCACGCTGGACGAATTCAGCGGGCGCGTCTCGGACTCGGGAGAGGGGCGCTGGACGTCCATCGCCGCCATCGAGGAGGGGGTGCCCACGCCGGTCCTGACCTCGTCGCTGTTCTCCAGGTTCGCCTCGCAGGGCAACGCGCTGTTCGCGGACAAGATCCAGTCCGCGCAGCGCAAGGAGTTCGGCGGCCACGACGAGCTCAAGAAGTCCTAGCCGACACCTGCCCGAGCGGTAGCCTCGCGTCGTGACCACCGCCGCGAGCACACCGCGCGTTACCCGTCCGCGCCGGCCCAAGGCCCCGAGCGGCATGGGACGGCTGGCCGTGGGCGCCATCGGCGTCGTCTTCGGCGATATCGGCACCTCGCCGCTGTATGCGTTCCAGGAGGTCTTCGCCGGGCCGCGCAACCTGGACGTGCAGCCGGATCGCGCGATGGGCGCGGTGTCCATGATCTTCTGGACGCTCACGCTGGTGGTGTCGGTCAAGTACGTGCTCATCGTCATGCGCGCCGACAACGGCGGCGAGGGCGGCATCATGGCCCTGACCGCCTACATCCACCGGTTGAAGATCAGCGCCAAGTCGCTGGCGCTGCTGTCGGCCCTGGGCGTGTTCGGCGCGGCGCTGTTCTACGGCGACGGCATGATCACCCCGGCGGTGTCAGTGCTGAGCGCGATCGAGGGCATCGAGGTCGTGGCGCCCTCGCTGTCGAGCTACGTCGAGATCGTCGCGGTCGTCATCCTGCTGCTGCTCTTCGCATCGCAGCGCTACGGCACCGCTCGGGTGGGTGCGGCCTTCGGCCCGGTCATGATCGTCTGGTTCGCGGTCATCGCCGCGCTCGGGATCGCGAGCATCGTGCAGACGCCCGGGGTGCTCAAGGCGATATCGCCCACCTACGCCGTCGGGCTGGCCATCTCTGAGCCGCTGGTCGCCTTCGTGTCGCTGGGGTCGGTCGTGCTGTGCGTCACCGGCGCCGAGGCGCTGTACGCCGACATGGGCCACTTCGGCAAGCGCCCGATCCGGCTGTCGTGGTTCTGGATCGTGATGCCCGCGCTGTTCTGCAACTACCTGGGTCAGGCGGCGCTCATCATCCGCACGCCGAGCGCGGACGGCAACCCGTTCTACCTGCTGGTCCCGCACGTGCTCATGTGGCCGATGATCATCCTCGCCACGATGGCCACCGTCATCGCCTCCCAGGCTGTGATCAGCGGTGCGTTCTCGATGACCGACGAGGCGATCCGCCTGGGCTATCTGCCTCGCATGCGCGTACGTCACACCTCGGCCGCGCACAGGGGACAGATCTATGTGCCGTTCGTCAACTGGGCGCTGTGCCTGGCCGTGGTGGTCCTGATCCTGGGATTCCGGGATTCCTCCAACTTGGCCTCCGCCTACGGCATCGCTGTGACCGGGACCTTCGTCATCACGACGATCCTCATCACCGCCGTGGCGCGCAAGCAGTGGGGTGCTCCGCTGTGGGCGGTGATCCCGCTGGCCGGGCTGTTCGGCTTCATCGACCTGTCTTTCTTCGGGGCGAACCTGCTGAAGTTCTTCCACGGTGGGTGGTTTCCGCTCGCCGTCGCGATCGTACTGTTCACCGTCTTCATGAGCTGGGCGGCAGGGCTTCGGCTGCTGCGCGCCCGGATGGCCGCCGAGACCTTGGACGTCGCCGAGCTCGAGGGCTATGTCGCCGCCCACCACGTCCCCGTCATCCCCGGCACCGCGATCTTCCTCACGGGTGGGTCGAAGCTGCCGATGGCCCTGGGCGAGTACCTGCGCAAGGGGGGCAACCTGCGCGCGAACACGGTGCAGGCGGCCTTTCTGGTGCAGCAGGTGCCGACCGTGCCCCTCGATGAGCAGCTGCGGTTCGTCGAGCTGGGACCGCACCTGACGCGGCTCGAGGTCCGCTACGGGTTCATGGAGTACCCCAGCGGCAAGGCCCTGATCGCGGCCCTGCGGGCGCATGGGATTCCGGTGGCCGAGGGTAACTCCATGATCATCATCCACACAGTGGACCCGCTCCCGGTGGACAGCAAGGGGATGGCGCTGTGGCGCAAGCACATCTTCGCCTTCCTCATGCGCAACGCCCGGCAGCCCCAGCTGGTGCTCACGGTCCCGCAGGACATGATCATGGAGTGGACGACGCTGATGCGGTTCTAGGGACCTATCGCCCTAGATCCGTCGGAGGGCTGGTCGCAGGCCGCATGCCAGGCTCGGACGACGTCATCGTGAGCCGCCCCCGGGTGGGTAGCGCGCCATTCGCGGACGAAGCGGTTGTATTGGAACTGCGCCGCGATCGCCGGACGGGCGGCGTCGCGGGTGGCATGCCAGTGCTCCAGCGCGTCGCCCAGCGTCGAGCCCGACCCGTCTCGCAGGAAGCGACGTAGGTGCTCGTCGATGCGGAAGGCCGGGCCGAGCTGCTCCCGGAACCAGTCCTGCAACGCTCGGTCGAGGATGACCTCGGGCGGAATCACGCTCCGGGCCGACAGGGGCGCCGGCACGCGGTTGCGGGACCCCCGTCTGGGCGCTGCGGGCGCCGGGCGTCCCGCCAGTCGGGCTGCGATCCGCTCCGTCAGGGCAAGCTTGGGCCCGCTGGTGGCGACCCCCAGTGCCTTCGCGATCTGGCGCAGGTCCGAGACGGTCCAATACCAGCGCCGGAACTCGGTCTCGGACGGCGCGTCGCCAGCTGCGAAGGACGCAGGCGCCGGACGGCGCTCGCTCATCCGCTGCCGCCTACAGTGCGACCCCGAGCAGGGCGTCGCACATTCGGCTGACGATCCCGGGCGCGCTGGGGTCGTCGCCGCCGCGGACGCGCTGCTCCTCGGCCCACCGGTCGACGAGGCGAAGCGCGGCCGGCGCGTCGAGGTCGTCCGCCATACGTTCGCGCACCTGCTCCAGCAGGCGTTCGGCCGGGGGCCCGGTCGGCCAGGCTACCGCCTCCCGCCACCTCGCCAGGCGTAGCTCGGCCGCCGCCAGGTCGCCGTCGCGGTACTCCCAGTCCTCCCGGTAGTGGTGGTCCAGGAGCACGAGGCGCACCGCCATCGCGTCGTGTTGCGCGCGCAGGTCGGACACGAACACCAGGTTGCCCAGGGACTTGCTCATCTTCTGCCCCTGGTAGCCGACCAGCCCCGCGTGGCAGTAGATCCGGGCGTACGGCCACTCACCGCTGATCACCTGACCCTGCGACGCCCCGATCTCGTGGTGGGGGAAGGCCAGGTCGCGACCGCCGCCCTGCACGTCGAAGGCCGGACCGAGGTCGTCCAGTGCGATCGCCACGCACTCGACGTGCCAGCCTGGGCGTCCCGGACCGAAGGGACTCGGCCAGCTCGGCTCCCCCGGCCGTTCCGCGCGCCACAGCAGCGCGTCCAGCGGGTGCCGCTTGCCCGCCCGATCCGGGTCGCCGCCGCGCTCCGCCGACAGCCGCAGCATGTCAGCGGCGCTCAGGTTCGCCACCGAACCGAACCGTGGATCCGCCGTGATGTCGAAGTACAGGTCACCGTCGACTTCGTAGGCCGCGCCGGTGGCGAGGAGCTTCTCGATGGCGCGGACGACATGCGGGATGGACTCGACCACGCTCACCCACTCGTCCGGGGCCAGCAGCCGCAGCTCGGTCATGTCGTCGACGAACCGGGCGATCTCGCGGGCCGCCAGGGCCTCCCAGTCCTCGCCGGTGGCAGCGGCGCGCTCCAGCAGCGGATCGTCGACGTCGGTGATGTTCTGGACATAGAGCACCTCGTGGCCGGCGTCGATCCACATCCGTTGCACCAGGTCGAACGCCGTATAGGTCGCGGCGTGGCCCAGGTGCGTCGAGTCGTACGGGGTGATGCCGCACACGTACAGCCGCGCCGGCTCCCCCGGCGACGACGGCCGCAGCTCACCGGTCGCGGTGTCGAAGAGCGTCAGCCCCGGCGCTCGGCCGGGCAGCGCGGGGATGGAGGGCGAGGGCCAGGTCTGCACAGGGCGAGAGTAGTGGCTACCAGAGCGGCCAGGGCACCACAGGCCAGCCGGGCGACGGCTCGGGGAAGGTTCCCGCGGACAGCAGGGACTGGGCTCGCAGCAGCAGGGCCGCGCCGGCGGCGCCGTCGCGGTCCGTCGTCAGCTGCGGCGGCCGTTCGAGCAGGCGCCCCAGGGCGCTGATGTGGCGAGGCGCCAGGTCCCGTCCTGCGAAGCCCCACAGCACCGTCCGAAGCCGCGGCTCCGGGCTGAACGCCACCCCGTGGTCGATCCCGACGATGGCTGCACCGTCGCCCAGCAAGTGCCCCGCCTTTCGGTCGGAGTTGTTGATGAGGGCATCGAAGACGGCCACGTCCGCCAGGCGCGCGGTGTCGCGGTGCGCCACGACGACATCGCGCCCTCGCTCGTCCTCGGCGCGCAGGACCGGCAGCCAGCCCGCGGGAACGCCGTCCGCCGACATCACGTCCACATCGGACGTCGGAGCGGCGTGCACCCAGGCCTGCACCATGCCGGGCCCCAAGGGGGCATCCTCGCGCCAGAAGGTCGGCGGCACGAGCCCCCAATCAAGCGCGCAGTCAACCTCAAAGGCCCACACCTCGTGCAGCGCCAGCACGGCTCCCGGGTAGTCCCACAGCGGGCGCTCCCCCGATGCGGGCTTGTAGGCGCACAGGTCGCCGGCGCCGGTACGGCACTGGAGCACCACGTTGGACGCGCTCGTCAGGCGCCCGACGACCTCCAGCGGGCCGTCCGCCAGGTCGTCCAGCGGAGTCTCGATGTCCATCGGCCGCCCCTGAGTCAGCGGCGGTAGCCGTTCGCCCGTGGGCAGATATGGCCCTCGGCGTCCAGCGGCAAGTGGCAGAACGGGCACGGCGGACGCCCAGCGGAGACCACCGCGGTGGAACGGCGGATGAAAGCCCTGGCGGCATCCGGGGGCAGCCACACCCGCAGGCAGTCGGGGCCGTCGGCCTCGTCGTCGCCGATGTCGGGGACCTCGTCGTGCTCGTCGTCGACGGCGTGGATCTCGAGCACCACCCGGTGGCTTCCGGTATCCCAGCCCATCCCGAAGGCACCCACCCGGAACGCCTCCGAGATCGGCATCTCCAACGGGTCCAAGTCCTCCGCGCCGGGTTCGGCTGCCGCCGCGGCGGCATCTGAGCGGCCGACCTCGTCCAGCATCTCGGCCATCTTCTCGGCCAGCAGGCTCACCTGCTGCTTCTCCAGCACGACGCTGACCACGTCGGCGCCCACGCGGGACTGCAGGTAGAACGTGCGCTCGCCGGGGAGCCCCACGGTCCCGGTGACGAAGCGGTCCGGGGTGCCGTGGTCGGTGATGTTTCTGGGCACGATCCGACCCTACCCGCTTCCTGTCGTTCCGCCCGGCGTCGCCTGCTCCGGCGGCGCAGCCTGCAAGTCGGCCAAGCCGTCGCCGCAGTCGTTCACCCGCTCCACGAAGGGCCGGCCATGGGAATAGCTGACCGCCGAGATCGAGCCTGGGTTGACCACGATGCGCTGGAAGGAGTCCAGGTGCATGCCCAGCGCGTCGGCCAGCACGGCCTTGATCACGTCGCCGTGGGACACCACCACGACGACGCCCTCGGCGCCGGGGTCCCGCGCCCAACGGCGCACCGATGCAACGGCTCGGGCAGCCATGGCCGCCATCGCCTCGCCGCCGGGGAAGGTCACCGCCGCAGGCGCCTGCTGGACGACTCCCCACAGCGGGTCGTCGGCCAGCTCGGCCAGCGAGCGGCCGGTCCAGTCGCCGTACTCGACCTCCGCCAGGCCGTCGTCGAGCTGCGGCACCGGCGGGTCCTCCCTGGCCGCGAGCAGCAACTCCGCCGTCTGGCGGGTGCGCAGCATGGGGCTGGTCACGACGGCGGCGAGCTGCAGATCGGCCAGCCGTCGCCCCGCGCGCACGGCCTGCTCGCGACCGATGTCGTCCAGCTCGACGTCTGCCCGCCCGGCCAGGATGCCCGACTTGTTGGCGGTCGTCCGCCCATGCCGGACCAGGATCACGCGAGTCATGCCCGGCAGGCTACGCCAGCGCCGATCCGGCGGTTTCGCGGGCAAGGATCGACTCCGGGCGTTTAGATATGGGCGTGATCCGAGGACTGGGTGTGTACCGGCAGGGCCGGCGCATCGACGGCATCGACGTCGTCGACGGCGACCTGCCGGGCACCCCGGGTCTGGCGGAGGCCGTCCAGAAGATGGCAGACATCGCCCGTGAGGAGGAGGAGTCCTTCGCCTGGATCGGCCTGTCCCAGCCGACCATCGAGGAGATCGAGCTCATGGGCCAGATGTTCGGCCTGGAGCACCTGTACCTGGAGGACTCGCTCAACCCGCACCAGCCGACCAAGCTCGACCCACAGACCGACTACGACTTCATCGTCATGAAGATCCTCACCTATCTGGACAGCACGTCCGACGTGGAGACGGGCCAGATCAGCGTGTTCATCGGCGAGTGGTTCATCGTGACGATCCGGCTGGGTCCCCTTGGCGAGCTCGGGACCGTGCGGCAGGCGCTGGAGGCCAAGCCGAAGCTGCTCGCCCATGGCCCGGCCACCGTGCTGCACGCGATCATGGACCGCCTCGTGGACCGCTACATCGAGGTGGCCGACGAGATCAACACCGACATCGAGTCGCTAGAGGGCGAGATCTTCTCGCCGCGGCCTTCGGATCCGGAGAGCGTCTACCGCCTCAAGCGCGAGAACCTGGAGCTGCGTCGCGCTGCGGTGCCGCTGTCGCGTGTGGCCGAAGAGCTGTCCAAAGTCGGGCCGTCGAGCTTCCAGAAAGTCTTTGGACCTCTGTTCGGCGACGTGCGCGACCACCTGCTCCGGGTCCGGGAGTCGGCTGAGACCAACGACAACCTCCTCATGGCCTTGTTGATGGCCTCCACAGCACGCCAGGACCTGATGCAGAACTCCGACATGCGAAAGATCTCGGCCTGGGTGGCCATCGCGGCAGTGCCGACGATGATCGCGGGCGTCTACGGCATGAACTTCGAGCACATGCCGGAGCTGTCCTCGACCCTGGGCTACCCAGCCGTGCTGCTGCTGATGCTCACGGTCTGCACCAGCATGTACATCGCGTTCAAACGCAGCGGCTGGTTGTAGGCCCCGCTCAGTTGGCCGCGATGGCGCCCGAGGCGAGCAGCCCCAGGACGAGCGAGCCGAGCGCGACGCGGTAGATGACGAACGGCATGTACGAGTGCGTGGAGACGAACTTGAGCAACCACGAGATGACCGCGTAGCCGATGACGAAGGCCACCAGGGTGGCCACGATGACCTGCGGCCACGCCACGTTCGGCTGGCCCGGGTCGCCGATCTTGGTCGCCTCGAAGAAGCCTGAGGCCAGCACGGCCGGGATGGCGAGCAGGAAGGCGTAGCGGGTCGCGGCCTCGCGCGTGAAGCCCATGAAGAGCCCAGTCGTGATCGTCGCGCCCGAGCGGCTCACCCCGGGGATGAGCGCCAGCGCCTGGCCGAAGCCGTACACCAGGCCCGAGCGCATCGACAGCGTCTCGAGGCCCCGGGTCTTGGCCCCGACCTTGTCGGCCACGCCCAGGATGATGCCGAAGACGATGAGCACCGTCGATACCAGCCAGAGGTTGCGCGCGGCGGTCTCGATCTGATCGGCGAACAGCACCCCGATAACGGCGATCGGAATCGTGCCGACGATGACGTACCAGCCCATGCGGGCGTCGAGGTTGCCGCGTAGCTCGGGCGTGTACAGCGACTTCACCCAGGTCGTGATGATGCGCCAGATGTCCTTGCGGAAGTAGATCAGCACGGCGGTCTCGGTGCCGATCTGTGTCACCGCGGTGAAGGCCGCGCCAGGGTCCTGCCACCCGAAGATCTGGGAGAAGATCAGCAGGTGGGCGCTCGACGAGATCGGCAGGAACTCAGTGAGCCCCTGCAGGATTCCCAGGAAGACAGCCTCGAACCAGGTCATGCCAGACCTTCCTCATCGATCAGCTCGGCCATCGTGCGCAGCGTGGCGATGCGCTCGTCAAGCGTGGCGGCGTAGGTGGCGACGGTCAGAGTGGTGACGCCGGACTCGGCGTACGCGTGCAGTCGCTCCGCGATGCGCTCGCGCGGGCCGATGAGCGCGGTGCGGTCGATGAACTCGAAGGGCACCGCCGCCATGGCGCCGGCCGTGTCCTTGGCCAGGTACTTGTGCTGCACCTCTGCCGCGGCTTCGGCGTAGCCCATGCGGCAGGCGAGCGCGTTGTAGAAGTTCTGCTCCCGGCTGCCCATGCCGCCGACGTACAGGGCCGCATACGCCCGCAGCGGCGCGGCGCACGCCTGCAGGTCCTCGCCGATGACCACCGGGACGGTTGGCACGACGTCGAAGCCCGCCAGGGTCTTGCCTGCCTTGGCTCGGCCGGTGGCGATGCTGGCCAGCTGCTCGTCGGCGAACTCGGGGCTGTAGAAGATGGCCAGCCAGCCGTCGAACAGCTCGCCGGCGAGCTCCAGGTTCTTGGGGCCGATGGCGGCCAGGTAGCCCGGGATGTGGTCGCGCACCGGGTGCACGGTGAGGGTGAGGGCCTTGCCCGGCCCGTCAGGCAGCGGGAGCGTGAAGAACTCCCCCTCATAGCTCAGGCGCTGGCGGGAGAGGGCCTTGGTGACGATCGAGTAGTACTCGCGGGTGCGCGCCAGCGGCTTGGCGAACCGGACGCCGTGCCAGCCCTCGGACACTTGCGGGCCGGACACGCCCAGGCCCAGGCGGAAGCGGCCCCCCGACAGCGTGTCGAGGGTCGCTGCCGTCATTGCGGTGTTTGCTGGGCTGCGACCGGGGATCTGCAGCACGGCCGAGCCCACGTCGATGGACTCGGTCTGGGCCGCTACCCAGGCCAACACCGTCACGGCGTCCGAGCCATAGGCCTCAGCCGCCCACGCCACGGCGTAGCCGAGCCGGTCGGCCTCCCGGGCCAGCGCGAGGTTCTCCGCATCATTGCCCATGCCCCAGTAACCGAGGTTGAGACCTAGTTCCACGAGCGCCGAGCCTACACGGGTGCGTGCCTGCCGCCCGGTAGGACCCACCGCGGGAATGCTCGGGCGGGTGAACCCGGCGGCTGGGCGCACCGGGCGGGTAGATTCGGGGCTGTGGAACAGCGATCGCTCGGCAGCACGGGCCTGCGCGTCAGCCGCCTGGGCCTCGGCACCATGAACTGGGGTCGGGACACCGACGACTACGAGGCCCGCGAGATTCTCACCGCGTACCTGGAGGCCGGCGGGAATCTCATCGACACCGCCGACGTGTATAGCGACGGCGAGGCCGAGCGGATCCTGGGCCGGCTGCTGGCCGACCTTGAGGTCCGCGACGAGGTCGTCGTCGCCACGAAGGCGGTGTCCCGTCCCGGCACCGAGCGGCGTTTCGACGCTTCGCGCGGGCACCTGCTGTCGTCGCTGGACAAGTCGCTGCGGCGTCTGGGCACCGACCACGTGGACCTGTGGCAGCTGCACGCCTGGGACCCCTGGACGCCGTTGGAAGAGACGCTGTCCGCAGTAGACGATGCTGTTCGCGCGGGCAAGGTGCGCTACGCGGGGGTGTCGAACTACTGCGGCTGGCAGACGGCGGCGGCCGCGGTGTGGCAGGCGGCTGTGCCTGGGCGCGCGCCGCTGGCCAGCAACCAGGTGGAGTACTCGCTGCTCAACCGCGGCGTGGAGCGCGAGGCCCTGCCTGCGGCCGAGGAACTCGGGCTCGGAGTGTTCGCCTGGTCACCGCTGGGTCGCGGGGTGCTGACGGGCAAGTACCGCAACGGCGTCCCGAACGACTCCCGTGGCGGCAGCGCGGCGTTCTCGCAGTTCGTGCAGCCGTACTTCAACGAGCGCTCGCGCGGGATCGTCGATGCCGTGCACACCGCCGCCGAGGGACTGAGCGTCACGCCGACGGAGCTGGCGCTGGCGTGGGTCCGCGACCGGCCGGGGGTCACGGCTCCCATCGTGGGAGTGCGCACGCTCGCGCAGGCGCGGGAGGCATTCGCCAGCGAGCTGATCGAGCTGCCCGCTGAGATCCGATCGGCACTGGACGATGTGTCGGCCATCGACCTGGGCTACCCCGACCACGGCTGGAACCAGCGGCGCTAGCACCGGCTCCCCCCGGCGCCCCGCGCGCCCCGCCTCCGGGGGGTTTGCGCCGTTTCGCGTCGTGTGCGCCATGTCTACCGGCCGCACACGACGCGAAACGGCGCAAACGCAGAAGATCGGATGCACCCAAGGGGGACTGAGGGGCTAGCCGCGCCGGTCGGCGCGGGCCATCGCGGCTTTGACCTTGGCGACTAGGCCGGCCGGGCGCTGGAGGTCCTCCCAGATGATGCGGACGACCTCGTAGCCCAACGCGTGCAGAGCGTCCTGGCGCCGCTTCTCGTTCCAGAGCGCCACGTGGGAGTCACCGTTGAGCGAGTACTTGCCCCGTCCGTCGAACTCAATGACGACGGAGCTGCCCACGAGGCGGAAATCCACCCGGGCGACGAAACCCCCGAACTCGTCGCGAATCACGACCTGTGACTCCAGTTCGAAACCCGCCCGCCCCAGAAGGATGCGAACCCGGGTCTCGCCGGGACTCTCGCACTTGGCGTCGCTCAGAGCCAACGCCCTGCGCGCCCGCCCGAGTCCGTGGCGATGACCCAGTCGGGTCAGGTCGCGCCACAACTGTCCGATCGTGGTGAGTTCGCCGTTGAGTGCGCTGTCCACGATGCTCACGGCCTCGAACAAGGGCAGAGACAACGCGCAATCCAAGACAGTCCTGGTGGGCGCGGTGACCGCCAGGTCATCGATGACCTGGACGTCGGTGCGGCTCAAGCGTGCCCCGTGCGAGTGGACCCCGGCCCGGCGGCCGCGCCTGGTCGGGGCGGTCACATGCACCAGGGTGAGCCGACGGCGGTCGACGGGCAGCCCGTGTACGAGCGCGGCGCTGACGTGGCTCAGTGTCGTGTCGGATCGGGTGGCTTGAACGGCCCGTGCTGATTGCAGGTGCTGCTCTTCGGGGGAGGTTGCAGGTTCGAGCGTGTAGACGCCGCGGCGAACGCTGCGGAGTCGAGCCGCCCGACGATCGGGCGCGCGGCTGCTGAGCCCCACGCCGGGCAGCTCGTCGGCACGGAGCAGGTCGTGGCTGGCTGCGGCATAGTCCCTGAGGGACTCGAGGTCGAGGCCGGCGGCACGCCCAGGCGGGTCGGCACGATCGGGATCTTTGGACATCGCCTCATGCTGCGGCCGAAAGACGGGTGCGGGCGGGTTGTCCACAGCCGCAGTTCGTCCGCGGGCCCCGAGTAGGCCGGCGTTACCAGCCAACCCGCGCCTCGCGCCCGGCACACGGAGGCCTGGCCTGCCCGCCGCCTTTGCGCCACTTCGCGTCGTGTGCGGCCGGTAGACACGGCGCACACGACGCGAAGTGGCGCAAACGGCCCAACGGGGGCCGGCACGGACGGGGTCAGCAGCGGCGCAGCACTGAGTCGAGCACCTCGACGCCGAATTCCAGGGCCTCGACCGGCACGCGCTCGTCGACGCCGTGGAACATGGACCAGAAGTCCATGTCGGGCCGCATCCGTAGTGGTGAGAATCCGAAGTAGCGCAGGCCGAGCGAGGTGAACGCCTTGGCGTCCGTGCCGCCGGTCATGAGGTAGGGGACGACCACAGCGTCCGGGTCGCGCTCCCCCAGCACGCTCACGATCGCATCCGCGACGCCACCGTCGAACGGAGTCTCCACGGCGATGTCGTCGTGCTGGAACTCAAGTTCGGCTCCAGGAGGCAGGATCGACAGCACACGCTCGAGGACCTGGTCGCGGGTACCCGGCAGATAGCGGATGTCCAATCCGGCAACAGCCTGCGACGGCACAACGTTGTGCTTGAAGCCAGCGGACAGCATGGTCGGGTTGAGCGTGGTGCGCACGCATGCGCCGAGCACGCGGGACAGTCCCCCGACCTGTTGGGCCAGGAGTTCCCGGTCGCCTAGCGCCAGCGGCTCGCCCACCAAGCCGCTGACCGTATCGACGAATTCCTGCATCGTGGGCGTCAGCGCCACGCTGAACGGATGCTGGGCGAGCTCGTGCAGTGTCGCAACGAGCTTCTCAACGGGGTTGTCGTGGTGGATGAGAGAGCCGTGGCCGGCAGTCCCTGTCACCTTGATGGTGACCCACATCAGTCCCTTCTCGCCGGACTGGATCGGATAGATCCGCCGACCTCCGGGCAGCTCAACGCTGAAGCCTCCGACCTCGCCGATACCCTCCGTCGCGCCGTAGAGCAGTTCCGGCCGGTGCTGCACGATCCAGTGCGCGCCGTGGGTGCCGCCGGCCTCCTCGTCGGGGGTGAGCAGCACCACGACGGGCCGCGCCGGCACATAGCCAGTGCGCGCCCAGTGCCGCACGACGGCCAGGATCATGCCGACCATGTCCTTCATGTCCACTGCGCCTCGGCCCCAGAGGATGCCGTCGTCGTCGATCAGCCCAGAGAACGGCGGATGCGTCCAGCCCTCCTCGGGCGCGGGCACGACGTCCAGGTGCCCGGTGAGCAGCAGCGGCGCCCGGTCGGTATCGGACCCCGGGAGGAACAGTGACACCCCAGCCCGGCGCGGCCCGGTGGTGGTGAAGACATTTGGCTCCAGTCCCACTTCCCGCAACTTGTCCGCCGCAAACTGGGCCGCCACGAGTTCCCCCGGCCCGGAGTCGTCCCCAGGGTTGGAGGTGTCGATTCGCAGTAGTTGTGCCACGAGCTCGACGGCATCGGCGCGCATGACGGCCAGGGCATCGTCCTCGTCGAGCAAGGGCGGAAGGTCAGGCATGGCGCCATCCTGCCCGATGGGGGTACGGTCGCGGAAATCCCAGCGGCAAGGCCGCTACGTCCCCGACCCACCTTCCCACGGGAGCCGCAATGGCTAGCGCCGAGAACAAGACCCAGCCCACCGACGCCGCCGTGGTGGACTACATCCAAGCCCTGCCGACCGAGCGCCGCCGCGAAGAGGGCATGGAGCTGCTCCAAGTGTTCGAACGCGTCACCGGCGCACCCGCGGTGATGTGGGGGCCGTCGATCATCGGCTTCGGCACCCACCACTACAAGTACGACAGCGGTCGCGAAGGGGACGAGCCGATCGTCGCGTTCTCCCCGCGCAAGGGGGCGATCAGCCTGTACGGCCTCTACTCCGCCTATGTGGAGCCGCTGGAGTCGCTGCAGGCCGACCTGGGCGCCGTCACCGCGGGCAAGGGCTGTGTATACGCCAAGCGACTGGACAAAGTCGACATGGACAACCTCGAGCGACGCATCCGCAATGCCTGGGAGCGCGAGGGCCGGTCCTGTGATTGAGGATGCCGGCGGCCACCCGCGCGACGCCGGAACCCCAGCGTTGCTAGTCTGATCCCACCCAGAGCCTCCTGGCTCATGTCCGGGTGGCGGAATAGGTAGACGCGCTAGCTTGAGGTGCTAGTGCCCGTTATAGGGCGTGGGGGTTCAAGTCCCCCCTCGGACACCAG